>NZ_AP025627.1:1280644-1914716 GCF_022846435.1 Parageobacillus sp. KH3-4 | reverse complement strand
ATCTGGGCGTGTGTAGAGTGGCTTGATTTGTTGAAGGATGATGAGTCGGGGGAGCGCCGGAGGCTATACCGGCTGCTAGACCGGTATTTAGCCTTTCTGCTCTGGGCGCAGCGGGAAGACGGAACGTTTCAAAACAACTTTCATTTTGACCGGACGCCGGAAGCGGAAGCGCACTCTGATGATTGCTTGGGACGATCCATCTGGGCGGCGGCAGCGGCGTATGTGAGCCTTGATGATGATGCCCGGCGCCGCGTGGTTGCCGAGATTTTTCGCCGAGCGCTTCCGGCCAGCGGCGAGATGCAGTTTTTGCGCGGCCAAGCTTGGGGGCTTGCAGCTTGCTGCCTGATGTTGTCCAAGCGGAATAACGGTTTGGCTTTGCCTTCTGGCGTAACCGAGTCCGACCTTGCAAATTTGGCGGATGCCTTTGAGCAGCGTTTGCTCGCCGCTTACCGCGCACATCGGACGGATGACTGGCGTTGGTTTGAACCACAAATCACCTATGCCAACGGGCTTCTGCCTTGGGCTCTGTTTGTAGCGTATCGGTACCATAGACGTGACGAAACGTTAAAAGTAGCGAAAGAGAGCCTCGACTTTCTGACGGCAAAGATGAGTGGGAGCAACGGTGTCATCCGTCCTGTCGGCAATCGCGGTTGGTGCAGCATCGACCGGCGTGCTGATTGGGATCAGCAGCCTGTCGACGTGATGAAGCTGGCTTTGGCTGCACGCGAGGCTTATCGGGTGTTGGGTGACGAAACGTACCGTGAACTCGTTCGTCGCTGTCGCAATTGGTTTTATGGCGATAACGATCTCGGCACTCCTCTTGCCGATCCGAGCGACGGAAGTTGCTGTGACGGTCTTAACTCGGATGGTCCGAATCCGAACAGGGGTGCTGAGTCGACACTTTCCTACTTATTGACAGAAGCCATGGCACAATCCTTGCAATTGGAGGTGGTTTCACGATGAATTTTTCAATGGCACAACAACAATCCGCTCTACCAACACACGTGTTTAAGGAGTACGATATTCGCGGACGTGCTGGGGAGGATCTGGACGAGAATTTTGCCTACTTGCTAGGATTGGCGTTTGCGGAGATGGTCCAACAAGCTGGTGAGCAGAAGGTAGTGGTCGGCCATGACAACCGCATCTCTTCCCCAACATTGCATCGTGCGCTGATTGCAGGGCTTAGCCAGGCATCGTGCCGAGTGATCGATATCGGTCTAGTGACGACCCCGATGTTTTATTACAGCCTCGAGCACACTAACGTGCCGTGCGGCATCATCGTCACCGCTAGCCACAATCCTGGCGATGAAAACGGATTTAAGATTGCGATGAATAAGACTACCATTTACGGCGAGCGCATCCAAGAACTGCGGCGGATAATGGAACGTCTCCAAACACAAGGAGTTAACCGCAGCGATTCGTGGAAAGAAGGATATGTGGAGGAGCTCGATATCAAGCCGGCCTACTTGAAGATGCTGGAAAACAAGATCAAGCTGGGGGCGCGCAAGCTTAAAGTAGTGGTCGACTGCGGTAACGGAACCGCTTCGATCATTGCTCCGAAAGCATTAGAGGCGTGGGGATGCGAGGTCGTGCCTTTGTATTGCGAATCCGACCCGACGTTCCCTAATCACCATCCAGATCCGGTCGTGCCGGAGAATTTGAAAGATTTGATTGATACGGTGCGACGGGAAAAGGCGGATGTCGGTTTGGCGTTCGACGGCGACGGAGACCGGCTGGGAGTCGTTGATGAAGAAGGAAACATCCGCTGGGGCGACCAATTGATGATTTTATTCTGGCGCGAGATTCTCCGCCGCTATCCGGGAGCTGACGCACCGGTCGAGGTCAAATGCTCGCAGGCGTTGGTGGAGGAAATTGAACGGCTTGGCGGAAAACCGTTCTTCCATCGCACTGGCCATTCGCATATTAAAGCGACGCTGCGTAGCCGTCCGGAAATTCCATTTGCCGGCGAGATGTCTGGCCATCTGTTCTTCAATGACGAATTCTACGGTTATGATGACGCCTTGTACGCGGCAGGACGGCTGTTGCGCATACTATCCAACGATGACCGCAAACTGTCGCAACTGTTTGCCGACGTCCCAAGTTATCATGCTACTCCGGAGACGCGCGTGCCTTGTCCGGAGGAGAAAAAGGCAGAAGCCATCGCTGCGGTAAAACAGCGGTTTGCGGACAGCCATGAAGTCGTCGATGTGGACGGCGCCCGCATTCAATTCAAAAACGGCTGGGGATTGGTGCGCCCGTCGAATACGCAGCCAATTCTGGTACTGCGTGCTGAAGCCGCGTCACCGGAAGCATTGGCTGATATTAAACAACAGTTGGCCGACGTGCTTTCCAAGCCGCCGCTTAACTTAAACATCGCGTGGTGAAGCGGGGCGCGATCAGATTACAATTGGTATCGGCGCTGATTCGAATGGTCTGCACTGTTCGGATCAGCGCCGTTTTTTTCTTTTTTATAGATATTGGATCAACCGATTTTTGACGGTACCTTTTTATATGATTATTGCAAAATATTTGTAAACGTTTCTTTCCAGCAAATATTTTTATCCACTCTGGTTTTTAAGGAATCTATATCTTCATAACTTTGATAAGATTGTGTGAAAAAATGGTGTTGGTTTTCTGTTCGAATAATAATTGGCTGATTGTTACAAAAATATAAATTATGTTTGAAAATTTATATTTCGGTTGTTATGATTTGTTGTAATTTACTTTAAAATCCGGGAGGGATGCAGTTGGTTGATATAATCAAAGAGAAGTTAGAAAATAACGGTTATTCGTTTGTGGCTAAAATCGATTGGGATAGAATGCCTCTATATACGGCTTATTCCCTTTTACAAGAAGGCTATGCGCTATCTGATTTGTTTGGTGTAAAAGTTGTTACCGATTCAACGATTCACTGTTATTCTATTTTGGGAATCCTGCATAATTCATTTAAACCGATTGAAGGGCAATTTGAAGATAACATCGCAATCGAAAAAAGCATTTTCTCAAGATACCTCCAAACAAAGGTAATCATTAATGGAATGGAGGTTAAAGTCACTATACAAACAGAAGCTGATTGGGCTTCAAGTGAAAAAGGGGTATTTCACTTATTGCGAGATGATTTATCCCAAGAAGAAATAAGGAATTTAAGTTCGGCGCTATTAAGAAACTCAATCAATGCTGTAAAGTCAATCTCCAATAATCCAATTGAATTTTATGATTTGGCTTCATTTGAATTATTTCAAAGAGAAATCGCTGTTTTTACACCTAAGATGGATATTTTTTTACTGCCAGAAGGATCAACAGTACTTGATTTTGCTTTCATTGTAAATCCTTCTTCAGCTAAAAGGATGTCTTTTGCGAAAGTGAACGGTAAGTATAAACCAATGAATACAGTATTAAAAGATATGGATGTTATAGAAGTAATTACGGCAAATAAAGAAACACTGGGATTCCAATTGGCTAAATTATGCTTATACTTCTAAAGCAATAAAAGAAAATTATGAAGCATTGTCCAACTCCCATGGAAGATAAATTAGTTTCCATCATCGATGGCGAAGCTCGCTCATAGTTGCTAACGGTACGGTTAGTGAAATGTGAATATAGTTATGTTATAAGGGGGAGAGAAGATGGGAGAAGTGAAATATATAAAAATACACATCCTTTTGCTACTTACGATCATACCTCTTTCTGTTGTTGGTTATTTATTTGCAGTCTATAACGAATCTTTGTTTTTCCTGTATGAATGGCTTCTTACGTTACTGATTTTATATTCAACCATTTTATCCATCATAAGCATCGGGAAAATAAAGGGGAATCTCAAGTGGGTTTCTATCTCCATTTTAGCCTTTCTTGTTCAATTTTCAGTACTTAGTTTGTTCTTAGGCCCTTTTACTCGATATGCTTTATTCTCTGTATTTTATATTGTTACATTTTTTGCGACTATTATTTTTATTATATCTTTTAGAAAAGCGGAAACATTCAAATGGATACCGATGGTTTTTATAATCGTTTCTGTAATATTCACGTGTTATATGTTGTTGTTAAATAGTTTATGGGGAAGAGATGTGAGTTAAGTTTTTATCGTTCGAGAATACTTTTTCTAATGTTAATGAAGGCGTTGCAAAACTAAAACTGGAGGTTATGAATAAGGTTGCAACATAACACATACAGTAATAGTTTCCACAGCCGATTTTCAACAACTTTTTTGTTATTGTTTTCTGGAACATGAAAAAACCGGAGTTCGGCAGTTTGAAGTCCTGGAGCATTCTGTTTCGTCAAGGGCTTGACAACCACTTTCCTGTGAACTCCTAAATACACGTGTAAAGTATGCCCGATCGTTCACCAACACCCTTGGTGCCGCAAGTGCTGGTGAACGTGTTGTTTGCCTAGTCAGTGTCGAGCTTTGGGGGTTATTGCTTCTTTTTTTAACAGTTTGTCATGCAGTTTGGATAAGATAAGCAATGCAGCGATCGAACCGATCAAGCTACATAACATATCCCATTGCGTATCCCAAATATCACCTTGAATTCCTAAAAAGTTTTTCGACGCTTCTCCTCCCTTACTTATTTTGGAAACTAACCATTCGATGATCTCGTACAAGGCAGAGATGGCCAGAGACATACTTATAACAATGGTAAATAACCAAGGACCTTTCGTTAATGGAGTTTTTCGTAATAAAATTTCTCTCAGCACAATCGCAAACAAGCCTTTAAGCAAATGCCCAAATCGGTCGTAATGGTTTCGCTTTAAGTCGTAAGCGTCTTTGATCCAATCGAAAAGAGGGACTTTGGAATAAATATAATGGCCGCCGACAAACATGATAATGGCGAGAATAGTCATAATCACATAAGAGAGAGTAGTGAAACGAAATTTATTGTATACCGCGATGACGATAATCAAACCGACAACAGCAGGGCTAACTTCCAACGCCCATGTCAGGTAACTGGCTGGTTTGATCGCTGACCAAATAAAAACGGCAACAATAACCAATAGTAAAAATAGATGAATTTTTCTGCTTCCATCGTTTTTCACGTTATTCACTCCTTTAGGGAGGTGCTTTATTTACAGTATTTCATCAAAAAACAAGTTTCATACAGTGCATATATCTTCCTTGTTGTGCGAAGAATGGGTTATCATATTCGAAAAAATGCAAACAAAATAAGGGGACTTTGCTTCCCTTATCATCAGACTGAACAATTCCATCTGCTGACAAGGGAGGACCAATCCCCGATCTATCTCCGTTTATTTCAGAGATTCTCCTATCTATCTTAATCGTTACACCAAATTTTTGACGGTATCATCATATAGTACCGGGCTTTATTTCTTCAGCAAAATTGCAGATGATGTTTACAGTTTTTTCTCTTATCATCATCTTAAGAAACGAATGGGTTAAGACATTGGTACTTGGGGAATAATTTTGCCTTCGATACGTGCAAAAATGTCGTCTAAATCCGTACCGGTGATCGTTAAACCATGGTTTTTAAGCCCAATAATCGCTCTAGAAGGATCCTCCGAATTTCTGACAAGTTCAGCTACTGTTTTTGCAAGTTCAATCGTTCCGCATGGATAATTAATCTCTGTAGCTCTTACGCCATCCATCCAAGCATGAACATGTACAATCGCCCCTACCTCCGGGTGTTCTTTGTAAATCATCCAGTGTTCAATCGCGTCAACAGATGCCCTTTTTGGTGTTATATTTGGGGGAACGCTTACTTTTATGGCATTTTTATCAGAATCATACCCCTTTATTAAAAGGAAATCTTCGCCAACCGTTTTCATATTTGCTTTGTTAATTCCGCTTGCACTCATCCAAAAGCTTTCCCTGTCCCGTCTCGCACTGAGGTTTCCATAGCTTAGTCCTCCTATTCCGTAAAGCTTTTTTAGATGACGCATATCGCGAGGTGTAAGATATTCTTCCAAAGGAAATGGAGCAGGGAGCAAATTCATACGGTCAAGCTTTTTTCCAGATTCGCTTAATGATTTCGTAATCTCATCACCGTTCCACAATTCTTCTGGAAGGTCATCATAAAAATCATTGTCAATCACTAGCTGCGAAGCCGCAAGCGGTTCTAATCTTTCATAAATACGCTTGAAAAGTGTTTCTGCTTCTCCTTTTCGATACGTCAATTTGTAAAACCCTTGTTCAGGTGTAAGAAAATAAATATCCGTCGTTCCATCCTCATTATGTAAGATATACATCAAATGATTGGCTAAAGACCTGATTAAATATGGATAGGCCGATTTGTGAATGTTTTCCGATTTTTCCGATGTTTCCATAACGGAAACGACAAATGTTGCTTGAGCCTGCCTCCGGTAAGGACGCGGTTTTTCAGGATCAATAAAATGAAACACAAGTTTAATATTTTCTTCAGGAGCGGAATAAAACGTATAACCTTTTGACAAAAATTCCTCTTTTATTCCTTCTGCAAGCCAACTTAAAAAAGGCGTTTGCTTGTTTCCGCTAATGGTGAAAGTTCTCACGATCTTTCCCTCCGAACTATGTTTTTGTATTAAAAAAGGATTTAAGGTTCGAATACTACTTTCATGATGGGACCTTTTCCTTTGTTAATAACGGTTTGCAAGGCATCACGGTAATTTTCCAAAGGAAAACGATGTGTTACTAATGGAGATAAATCCACCTTTTCATCGCTCATTAATTCAATGGCAATTTGTAACGTCCGCATCTTCTTTCCTTTATATTCTTCCGTACTGTATGCAAAGCTTCCTTTAATATCCAGCTCATTAAGCCAAACGGCCGTCCAGTCGACGCCGTCCATGATCCCTGCCAATCCCAATAGAACAACTTTTCCTCCATTTCTAGCAAAACGGAGTGCATCGTTTATGCTTTGCTTATTACCGACGCATTCAAAAATAAGATCGGCTCCGCCTTGTACAACCGGATCGCCAAAGAACGGCTCTAACACGCTTGCATGAAGAGATTTGGCCGTTTCGTAAATATAATTTTTATTTTTTGTAAGATAAATAATTTCATCTGCACCATAGTGGGAAGCAAGCTGTGCTTGAAAGCCATGTTTTGCCAACACCACAATTCGGCAGGGAAATTCAAGCGCTCTAATCGCGGCGACAACGCAAATCCCTATTGTACCGGCTCCAATGACAAGTACCGTATCACCCTTTTTCGGAGGATTTCGCAAAACAGCATGCAGGGCACAGCTAAAAGGTTCTACCAGCACTCCGTTTAAATCATTTACATTATCAGGAAGCTTTAATACTTGGCTTTTATGTGCAACAAGATAAGATCCCCAGCTTCCGCCGGTATCACGGCAAGTGCCTATTAACAATCCCGGCGAAATTTCTCCCTCGACCATAAAATGGCAAAGGTTGTAATCACCGCGCCGGCAATTAGGACAAGGGTCTGCAATTCCTCTTGTTATACATGATAATATTGGGTCAATGACTACACGGTCTCCGACATTCATGTTTTCCACCTTTGAACCAACTTCTTCAATCGTTCCTACCACTTCATGTCCAATCGTAAATGGAAAAGACGCAAACGGAGAAGTGACTGGACTATCCTTTAAAAGGATGAGATTTAAGTCACTTCCACAGATTCCTCCGTACTTTACCTTTACTTTTACCCATTCATCGTTTGGAAGTTTGGGTACTTCAACACGGCGTAATCGAACGCAGGATAATTTGGAGTTCCAATAAAAAGACTTTGAAACTTTACCCATTATTTTACTTAAGGCATACCGAGGCACGCTGTATTCAAATTGAATGGAATTCATTGTTACATCACCCCCTGGTATAGAATATTTTGGTTAGTAAGTATAATGTGTACTTTGGAGTAGCAAATTATACATAATAGCGAATTTAAACAACGTTTTTCTTATGGTAATGGGTGAAGAAGCATGTTCTATACAAGCATGAAATGGATTTCCAAAATAATCTTATGTTTCATTTTTCGAATTGAAGTAATTGGCATCAAAAATTTCCCTAAAACTGGTCCAGTCATTGTAGCAGCAAACCATACAAGCAATTATGATCCTGTTATTCTTTTCAGTATCTTTAACCGAAAAATTCATTTTTTAGCGAAGAAGGAACTGTTTCAGCGACGTATTGCCAATTGGTTTTTTCAAAAACTTCATGCTATTCCTGTGGACCGACAAAGTGGAATTGTCATTCGCCCTGTCCGCCGTGCCTTAAAGGTGATTGAAAACGGGGGAGTGCTTGGAATTTTCCCGGAAGGTAAAAGATGTAAAAATGGGGAGATTGTCAAACCGAAAAAAGGGGTGGCTTTTTTAGGGGTAAAAACAGGGGCACCTGTTCTTCCGGTGGCGATTATTTATATGGATACGAAAAAGTGGCTTCGAAAGACGGTAAAAATTGTGGTTGGGCCAATAATGTATTTAGATGAACTTAAATGTTCCAATTATACTGTACTTGCAGAGGCTGTTATGAATCGCTCAAGAGAGCTTAGAGAAATACATGCATAAGTTGACAATAAATTTTTCTAAGGATATGGCAGTAAATTTAGGCAAAGAAAAAGCAACATCAATCCCTTGTATTTTCCAGTGATTCCCGTTCATATTTGTCCCGCGTTAGATAACTTTGCATATTTTCCTGATCAAAGGGGAAAAATTGCTATTAAAAAATAGATGGTGAAATGGTAAAATTAATGAAAACAATCCTAGTTATGGAATGGCACAATAAACCGATTTTCGCATGTCCTGCGAATTGTTGCGATTTCTAATAAAAAGGAAAGATCTGTTTATGTATTATTTTATCGTCAATAAAATCTCGGGAAACGGAAAAGGACTAAAAGTTTGGAAAAAAGTTGAGAAGTTGCTTCAAGAGAAACGGATAAATTATCAAGTCCGTTTTACCGAACGTCCAAAACATGCAGTGGAAATCGCTAAGGAGCTGTCTTCTGAAAAATGTTATGCGGTTGTCGCTGTAGGTGGAGATGGTACAGTTCATGATGTTGCTAACGGGTTAATCGGTTCGAATATACCTTTAGGTGTTATTCCTGCAGGATCGGGAAATGATTTTGCAAGAGCTCTTGATATACCAATGGATTATAAAAAAGCACTAGAACGTATTTTAATGGGAAAGCAAAGAAAAATCGATATTGGAAGAATTGGCGAAGAATACTGCATCACTGTAGCGGGGATCGGTTTTGATGGCAAAGTGGCCGAGGTAAATAATGATTCCAAATATAAAAAATGGTTAAATTTCATTAGATTGGGTGCTCTTTCCTATGGGCTTAGTTTCTTGCATGTTTTATTAAAATATCGCCCTGTCAACATTCAATTAAAGGTTGATGGGGAGAACCTAGTTTTTTTTAATGTATGGTTAATTGCTATTGCTAATATTCCAAATTATGGTGGGGGTATTAGAATATGTCCGGATGCTTGTTATAATGATGGACTTTTCGACATTTGTATCGTACACAGCATAACAAAATGGGATTTGTTGCGCACTTTTCCGAAGGCGTATAAAGGCAAACATCTTTTTCATTCTGGTGTAACCATGATCAAAGGAAAACAAGTAGAAGTTATCTCTGAATTTCCAGTTATTGTACAAGGCGATGGCGAGATTCTCATGAAAACTCCGGTGAATGTAACGATTCAAAGGGATGCATTACTTATCATTTAAATAGGGAACGACAACTATAAAAGTTTTGATCTGCTTGGCGAAAACAACCGCCGAAGCTGGCACCAGATGTAAATCTGATTGGTATTTTGTGTAGGAAGCCCTTCAAACACGAAAAATTTTTTGCCAAACTTCCGTTCAGAGCTATTTGTTACATAATGAAGCAATAATATTTTTGCGGGAAGTTTAGTTCTTGTTACTGCTGCTACCTAATTTATTAACATTAATGTAATGCTACGCGAGTAATCCTGCTTTAAACATAGAATATCGTAATATTTTAGCGGATTGAAAGGTGGTGATTTAGTGAATTTGATAACAAAAAAAGGTAAATTTAAAACTTTCGAACAATTGGTAAGGTCTATAGACAAAATTCCCAGAAAACAATCTACGCTTCTAATCGGAATAGATGGTTGTGGGGGCTCAGGAAAAAGCACATTATCTGATAAATTAAAAGAAGAATGTTCTAATGTAACGATTGTTCATATGGATGATTTTTATCTTCCTTCTGCTCAAATTATAAATACGCACCCAACAAAAAAGCCTGTCGGTGCAGATTTTGATTGGAAACGTGTATTAAATCAAGTGCTTGAACCCATTAGCCAAGATAAAGAGGGGTATTATCAACGATATGATTGGGAAACTGACAGTTTAGCAGAATGGCGTATGGTTCCTGTTGGTGGCATTGTGATAATAGAAGGTGTGTACTCCATTCGCAAAGAATTATCAGAAAAATACGATTTCACAATTTGGGTTGATTGTCCAAGAGAAATACGGCTTGCGAGAGGTTTGCAAAGAGACGGAGAAAAAGCTCGTGATATGTGGGAAAATAATTTGTGAAGATATTTATGTTGAAAAACACAAACCACACGAAAGAGCAGACCTTGTTGTTGATGGGACTAGATAAGTTCATTCAGCTCGCACGGAAGAACAGATTAGCTTCCATCATTTATGGTGAAGCTCGCTTCATGGTCGGCTAACGGGCGGATTAGTTGAAGAATAACACTAAATTTGCCTTTATGATAGTCGTACTTTTACAATTAGGGGGATTAAGATGGAAATTCGTTCAGTGAAAGGGTCAGACTACTATGTAATATCTCCACTAATCAATGAGTGGTGGGGCGGAAGACAGATGTCTGATAAGTTGCCAAAATTATTCTTCGAACATTTTAAAAATACAAGTTTCATTGCCGAAAAAGATGGAAAAATCGTTGGATTTTTGATAGGTTTTCTATCCCAAACATATCCATAAGAAGCATATATACACTTTGTTGGGGTTCATCCAGATTATAGGAAACAAGATATTGGAAAACGACTTTACAATGAATTTTTTCATATTGTGAAAAAGAATGGCCGGAATATCGTCCGTTGTGTAACTTCACCAGTGAACAAAGTTTCCATTGCATTTCATACAAAAATGGGATTTGAAATCGAGAAAAACGGAGATAAAGAAATGGACGGAGTTTCTGTATATGCTGATTATGATGGACCAAATCAAGATAGAGTTTTATTTGTGAAGAAGTTAGTTTAATGATGAGCTGTTCAACTAACGGTTGGCGATAGTTGAACAGGACATACAAAAAAAGACCGATTGATTTCGGTCTTTTTCTGTGGTCTAAAATCAACATGAAATTAAAGTTCACTAAGCTATACAGGTTCAGAAAAAGTCATGTTCACTGTTGCTTGTGTTCTTCTAAAATATTGTTTTATAAAATCTCGGTCATTTTAACACTTCCTGGAAATAATAAAAAACCTTCTCAAATGAGAAGGGCTACATATTTGCACTTCCAAAGCTATAGAGTTTCTCCATAAAACTCATCTTTATTTATGTGGGTAGATTTCTGCCATTTTTTGATGAAATATGTAAATGACAGAATTATCCCCGCTTTATGCGCAATTTTGATCATTTTTTGTTTGTATGTTTACTGAATTGTTGAGTAACAAAAATGTTGTTTCAAGACTCCAGATATATTGCTCCATTAAAGAGTCATATTGCGGAAGAGACTTATTGAAATGATGGGCAGTTATGTAAAGTAATTTTGAATTAAGGTTTGGAATGTTTTTGGCAAATAGGAAATGTATCAATGGCAATTAAAAATGTCCACTCATTAATATAGAGTTTGATCAGGCTAATCGTTTAAAAACTCTCACTAACAAACTGGCAAATGGTGCAGCGTTCCATTCATATACGTATTACTACGATCAAAATAACAATATAGAAAGTATTGTTACCAATCATGGTACCATTTCGTATCAATATGATGAGCTGAATCAATTAGTTCGTGAAACGTTGCTGGATGGTACAGTCATTACTTATGAATATGATTCAGTTGGAAACCGCACGAAAAATTGTCACCAAAGATGGAAGCAGTACAACAACTTCCTATTCATACAATGCGGCGAATCAATTTGGAAGTATTGATTTAGGAAAGTTTAAGCAAAAAGTAAAAGGTAAAACAAGCATATAAAGAGCCTAAAACCGGTTGGATAATTGAAAAAGATACCGCTCGTCATGTAGGTAGAAAATGGAAACTAAAAGATAAGAAAGGAAAGCGAAGAGCTTCATTAGACGGAAATGGAAGAATATTATCTAATTAGAAAATCACATATAACCGTATACATGTTTATTTAACAATTTTATGCTAAATAGCCATCAAGATTTAAACAACATTATTTTAGTTAAAAGGTGGTATTTTTTCGAGCCCTTTGCACAGTGAGGGAGACCGTGGATTTGGAAAACGAAGTGCCGCACAACTCTTCTGTGATTTGGGTGATTTTTCGGGTAGACACTCCGTTTATAACCATTTCCATTAGTGCGAGTACTAAAGCCTCTTCGCTCCGTTGAAACAGTTCAGTGGAGAACTCCCCATCTCTTGTCCGTGGAACGCGCAAGATCAACAACCGTCCACCCGGGTCATCAGCTGGCGTGGATACGAACTGTTGCGATATTCTTTTCGTTCTTCCGTTCGTTCATAACGGCGAGCCCCCAGCTGTTCTTCCACTTGCGCTTCGAGAATTTGATTTAAGACTTATTCCAGCAGCTTAGCTGATCCCTCACCTCTGGTTAATAACCCATGCAAAAGTTCACGGTAATGTGATATTGGGCCATTGTTGCGTTTCTCCTTGTTTGGTGTTTTTGATCCACTGTTTATTCTGCCAAATGGGAAGCAACATGGCTCTTTTTCTATTTTCCTTTTTGCACAATTATATGGGCTTAAACTATATTGGATAATTGGTTCTACATAGCGTAGCAATACAAATGAAGTTTCTAGCTATTAACAATAAATTTATTGATTTTGCAAAAATGGTTGTGGAAATTTTTTTGCGAATTTCTTTATAAAGAGAGTCATCCTAAAAAAAGCTATAGGAGGTTTTTAGATATAGGGAAAACGAAGTAAAACTTCTGCCGTTCAATCCATAAAAAATTATTTCATCCTCAAAAAATATACCTTCAGAAGAAATATCCCCCAAATATCTTAGATATCGGTTCACAATATAAATGGAATCACGGTTACACAGGAAAAAGGGTAGTGATTGCCGTACTTGATACTGGTTGTGAAACAAACCATCCTGATTTAAAAGATAGAATAACAAGAGGATATAATTTTACATAAGAACATGGGGGTGATATCAGTATTATCGAAGACACAAATGGACATGGAACCCATGTTGCAGGAATAATAGCTGGTTCTAGAAACGGTAAGGGGATAATGGGAGTGGCTACAAATGTAAAGTTACTCATTTTAAAAGTGCTAGATCAATTTGAAGGAGGTTCAATACGCTCACTAGTTGACGCAATTCGCTACGCTGTTGATTGGAGAGGTACAACTGGTGAGAGGGTAAAGATTATTTCACTATCTTTAAGTTCAAAAATACCTACCTCTGATCTATATGAAGCAGTTAAGAGAGCCATCGCACATAATATCTTGGTCGTAGCGGCATCGGGTAATGATGGAGATGGAAATTAGAAACAAATGAATATCGGTATCCGGGGGCTTATAAAGAAGTAATAGAAGTTGGCGCAATCAGTAAATTAAATGAGGTTGCTGACTTTTCTAATACTATCGAAACTTTTTATGCCCCAGGAATCAATATTTATTCTTCTTTTTTAAATAACAATTATACTACCTTGTCTGGTATTTCAATGGATGCACCTCATGTAGCCGGAGCCATCGCTTTATTAATCAAGGAATACGAAGATTTATTCGGAAGGGAACTAAATGACATGGAAACCTATCGATTGTTCATGGAACATACAACTCCTATTAAAATAAATCACAATAAAGAAATTTATTGGTTGAATTTGGAGAAAAAACAATGCTCAGAAATAGAGGGGAATAAAAAATGGAAACACTAAAAAGGGATATGTTACTCAAATGTTTTTGTGAAGCTAGAAAAACTCAAGCCTTCTTTACGAAATGCTTAGATGAAAATTCATCAGAAGAGGAAAGGGAGTTCCTTTTGGAGTTAGTAAAAGAATCAGCTAGAATTTCTAACAAAATTATGGAGATTTGTGTAATTAATCCAAATAAATGATAATAAATGGTATAATATTTTTGAATATTTAAATAAAATAAAAAAATTATTTTCCTTCATGGCTAAGTTTTCAGTTGGTCATTTTTTTGAACATAAAAACAGAACGTACGTTCATTCTCCTATTCAGGAAGGTGGGAGAGATTATGAATCTAGACAGATTTGACGAAGCTTGTATTCAAGATGTAGAAAAGTTCAAGAAAGAGAACAAGGCATTTTTAGAGAATACGATAATCAAATCATTTCTAAATGATGAGAAGAACGAGAAATTGCTTCTGGAAGTTATTTGTTATCCTACAAAAGAAAATAAAGAGTTATTAGACAACGAATTTAAAAAGTTTTATTCAGGTATAAGATTTACATCGTTTATCTCTTCAACCTTATATTTTAACGCAATCAATTTTGATAAACAGTACCGTAAAGTGTTGAATCGATATATTTTGACACTTGATAAGCCAATGAAGGATGAAGAAGATACGTCATTTAAAGACATGATTGCTGACTCTCAAACGGAAATACAAGTAGAACATATCATAAAAAGTGATGATATAACGGATTATATTGAAGACCCTGTTCTTTATGAGGCTATTCTAACATTATCGGATAAACAGAGAGAAGTTATTAATTTGGCATACGTGAAAGGCCTTACAGACACAGAAATTGGAAAATTATTAAACAAATCGCAACAAGCAATTTCTAAGATGCACAAAAAAGCATTAGAAAATATTTATAAATTTATCAAAGAAAAAGAGGAGGGAACTAGAAAATGACTGTAGTCGAAGTTCCTCAATGGATAACAATTGTAGGCAACTTTGGATTTCCGATAGCGATTACCATCTACTTGTTTTTACGCTTTGAAAAGAAACTGGAAAGATTAGAGATAGTCATTAATCAGTTAAGTGAAGTTATTAAAGAGTCAAAAAAGGAGTGAACTCCGCTATGTTATATGAATTATTAAAAGCATCTAAAAGCAATAATCAGGCGTTAGAAGAAATCATGAATTTGTTTGAGCCAAAATTAAAAAAAACATTATCCCTTACTAAATATGGAGAAAGAGAAGATCTTGCACAAGAGTTAAGATATAAGTTGATTAAGTATATTAGAGAATACGATGTCGATTCTACACCAGGTTTTTGGGAATTAAAAGACCAAATAAAAGGTAGAACCAATGTATCTTAAAAGGGTTGTTTAGATTATGTTTCTTTATAAAATGTACGTTCTTGAAAGGGGAAGGAGTAGTAATGGAAGTTATCGTTTATTCAACAAAAAACTGCATTTATTGCAAAAAACAAAAAGAATTCCTAACGGAAAAAGGAATTGAATTTGAAGAAAGGGATATTCACGAAAATGAGGAATACTTTCGGGAATTTAAAGCTTTGGGTGGGTACGGTACACCTTTTACTATTAAAAAAGAAAATGGTATTATCGTTTCTAAAATTATGGGATTTAATCGGGAAAAGTTACTAGATGAATTAATTAATGATGCTAAGTCTAAAAAGGGAACACATCGAACGGAGAAATTATAACAAACATAATTACATGTTAAGGCTGATTATTTTTCAAAAAATCGCCGGTTTAAAATTCTCCAGAAGGACCTCATTGATCCTTCTGTTTTTCTTGTTGGAACCTCTTTTCCGTAATCGATAGCTTTCCCCCTTTAGATTGAAAATGATGGAATGATGCAGCAATGAAATCGTTAGAAACTCCATTAGTTATTTACTCCATTACGTACATTATTTGAACAGCGATCCGATATATTAGAGCTTGCGTGATGAATGTGATTTCACCGGCGGGTTCGTACTGTGACGGAGTATGTTTCCGAACGCAGAAAGCAATTGATCAAGGAGAAAGAAACGTATGTTGATTTATATCATCTCGAGAACGAAGCACAAGTCGATTTTGGAACAGATGAACTCATCCGCTAAATGAATATTATGAAAAAAAATATCCATCTCTGTCCTTCCCGTACAGTAATGTGGCCTATCGTCGTATTGCTAAAAGCAAATTTAAAAAGCTTTCTTCATAGACTTCAAACTTTATTCGAGTATGACGGAGGAGTATCAAACAAAATATGGTTTGATAACTTTTCGGCGGACGTATTGAAAATCGAAAAGAAACAGAACATGCCCCAACGCATCTAAATATTTCAGTGTTTTCAACTGCACTTTCCCCCAGCACAGATGAATTCATCCATTTCCTCATCATATTCCATGTTTTAGCTAGTTCCATCCATTTTTTATGTTAGTTTTTGTTCCCGTTAGCCAACAATGTATCGCTTTGTTACACCACAGATGATGAAATTAATTAAATCCATCAATACCGTTTACTATGGCTAGGAGTGTAAGCATACAGAACCTGTTAGTGGCAATCAGAAAATGTACAGTTTGGCAATTAAGTGTATGCATCTATTTGTCTATTTAGGAGATCATATTCGTGCTGAACTTTAATACCGGTCTTACGATTGCTTCCTCTGAACCTTAAATAAATTTTTTGTAATTGTACAAATATATTATTTAGAAATTTTTTGATATTATGTTTACAAATACAATACACCAACATATAATTCATAATGAATGGAAATTAACTGAAGAAATGGGAAATTGCAATTCTAAACATTCCTTTTTATTAAGAAATTCAGTTGCACAAAAAAAACATTATATTGTACGGAAGGGGATTTTTTGAAAACCGTTATGCCCAAATTATCTTTAATCGTAACTATCGGAATATCACTATTTTTCCTTATGTCAATGTTTTCAGTTTTAGTTGTTTCACAACGATATTTAGGGTAATCATGATTTTAGGAATTATCATATCTTTTGTGTTGGCGGTATTAGGCCCAAAAGGGAATTTTAAAAATGCTTTACTGACTGTTGTTATAATTATTGGTGTATTTTATGTGATTGGTATTGAGTTAATGAGAAGCAATTTTCAGGGGAACGGATTTTAAATATATTATATGATCGTGTTGTAAAACTTGACTATTTAATTTATCCTCACATTGCATGTGTAATTGTAGTTCCGCTGATGATATTACTCAATAGCATTGTATTGGTCGTCCGGAAATCATCCTTAACCCAATAACGATCAAAAGGAGTGGGAAAAGTTTTTCCACTTCTTTTCAGACTGTTGACAAAATAGAATATGTTTTCAATAAAAGTAGGGAGAATAGGAAATAATACGAGTGAAAAGGAAGGACGGTGCTTCGGCTTCCATAGGTAATTCACCAGTTTTCTCAAATTCATGGCAGCACCAACAAGCATCGGACTGTGCCTGATTTTTTTGTGCCCAGCGCAGACCATGTTTGTTTCTCTTTCATATCGGCGAAATCCCGTTCAACCGTCTCTTTTCGAAGGGCATAGAGTTCATGGTATTCCGACACATACCGCAAATGGCTCTGCTTCTTCATAGTAGTCTTGACATACGTGGCGAGTGGCTACTTTCGTGTGGTTCTTACTTTGTGTGCACGGAGGAAGATACGGACAGCTTCGGAACACCGACGGGTCCGATTTGTATTCCCGATATCTTTTCCGATTCGTGGTTAGAGTAAGATAGAACTTGACTATTAGGACACAAACAACAACAAAAATATTCGTCATACACAAAATCCGATTTTCGAAAAAATCCATCTTTGGTTTTCGGGCGAGCGTACAGTCAAAATTTGCTTTACTACTTGCTCGAGTAAATACTTGGCAATGGCAGGAGTTTTATATCCTGCATCGACACACGCGGCTTCCGGACATGGTTGGATTTCCCGCTTTACTCGTTCGAACAGCTCAAAAAACGCTTGATTGTCGTGAATATTGGCTGCCAGCACGTAAGGCTGTAAAATCCATCCATGGCGATCACAAGCTATATGATACAAATAGGGCAAACATTCGCTCCCGTTCATTTTTCACAAATAGTCCGCTCTCTGGATTTGTTTTGCTTACTTTTACTTCTCGTTTTTTTTCGTCTCCGGCGGCAACGGTGATTTCCCATGAGCGATCCGGTCCCGTTCGATTTCTTTTTCGAGTTCTTGTTGGTAGGCCTTGGCTTCGACTTCTGCCATTTCGATCATAAACTTCTTTTTATTGGCGCTCGCTTTAACATGAGTGGAGTCCACGTATACGATGTTCTGATCTACTAATCCGTGTTGAAAGGCTTCTTTTAAGATCCGTGAAAAAATTTGATGGAACACATCCGTTCCGGCGAAACGGCGCGCATAGTTTTTACTTGGCGTCGAATGATGAGGAACAGGATCATGAAGGCTAAGTCCCAAAAACCAACGGTAGGCGACGTTGGTTCGGATTTGTTCGACCGTTTCGCGCATCGAGCGAATCCCAAATACATACCGAATCAAATATATTTTAAACAACATCACTGGATCAATGCTCGGACGTCCATGGCTGGGAGAATAGAGATCTTTTACCACATCATAGATAAAAGAAAAATCAATGGACGAATTTAGTTTTCTTACCAAGTGATCTTCAGGAACCAGATCATCGAGTTTCACCGTCATTTCGGTATAGCGCCCGTCTTTTTGGTGTGGCCGAAGCATCGTTCTTCCCCTCATTCGCTTTTTCCTGTCTCCATAATAAAACAGCTTGTCGACAAAGTCGGCAAGCTGTGCGTACATTTAAACATGATGTATGCTTAATTTTTTTCATGCCCTTTTTGTAATGTTTACTCATTAGAACTTATTAAAAGGTCTTGAACCACTCTTTATCGTCTAATGGTGCACCATTTTTAATATAACTCATGGAAACCGTTCCATGCTTTAATCCAGCATCTTTTTGAATAAATGATACGATTTCGTTTAAAATTTCTTCATCCTTTTTATCCGGCTTTCTAGGTACAGATATGTGAATAATAGGTGTCGCATCGTATTCTTTATAACTACTTGGCTTATTTGGATTAACGTGATATGTTATTCCGGTTCTATCATCATATTCTACCCAAAATTTGTCCAACGTCCCAAGCTTTTGCTCAATATAAGGACGTATATTGTTTTCTAATTCCATTTCCCATTTCTCCGCAATATAGGTGTCTTCCATCTGTTTTGTTTCTTCGTTGTAATAGATTAAAAACTGTGTATGATCTTTTTCGTTCTCTGCTTTAGCAGCATAATCAAATGTTGAGAAGTTACCCATATTATCAAATAGTGTGCCATAAATAATAATTTTATCTTTAAATGTATTTTTTATATATTCCTGTGCTTGTGTTTTTATCTTTTTGACTTCATCTTCATCTGCCTTCATGCTTTGTAAAAACGAGAAAACAAAAAGCCCGATACCTAATGCGAATATGCCGAATACACCGATAGCAATTTTTATTTCTTTATTCATAATAATCCTCCTTGTTGTGTTATGGCTTTAACGGGCTGACTGTTTTTTCTTGTGAGAAGGCCCTTAATCAAAAAAATACCCTCATTTATAAAGGTTGATATACCAAAGATAACTCCGGCTACTCCTGCTCCAATTCCCTCTCCTGATTGTGTTCCAATAATATAAATGGTTATGGTCGTTACTGTGGGGAAACACAAAAGCATGACGATTAGGTCAGAAGCTATCCAATGGCTGCGTATAGTACCAGAAAAATATTAAGAAATAGGAGAAAGAGGAGCATAACAAATAATGACATGGATAACACGCTTCATTTCATTTAATATCGATCAACAGTGACTCCTAGGGAAGCGGCTCGAACAAAAGGCACGTTATTAAATTTTCTGATTTCGCTAGGAGTTCCGGTGATTACTACACCTATAATTTCAAGGTTTTCGGCTGACAATTTCTCTTTGTTGTTATGCGTAATATTTTGAATGATTTTATCGGCTACATCTTTATAAGAACTGTTCCGTTTAAGTTCCTTTAGGTTACGGATGAAGTATTCTGCTCCCCATTTGCTCTCTGGTTGATTGATGTAATGAAAACCAATTGCATCATCACCAATGATAGTAAAATCTTTTCCTGTTTCTTTAATGAAGTTGTTATAATTTTTTATGTCTGATTCGCTATAAGTATTAACCCAAAACCAAGAGATATTTTTATTGAATATTTTTTGGACATCCGTTACTTTATAGCCTTTATCAAAGGAAAGAGCTAATTCTACTACTTTATCATCGTCCATTTTGGAAACAATGCTTCTATCATCAAATAAAGAAGAGTTGACGTTTGGATGAATAAATTCAATGACTCTTTCTCCATTAAAGTACATCGGAATTCTTTTTTGATCTACATTTCCGGTTCCACTTGCACCTTCTGAAATGATAATTTTTGACTGGCCGAAGATGGAATACACTTTCTCTACAGGCACCCAGGGTACAGGAATGCCATTTACTTTTTTGACAAACTCTGTTTTTGAAATTGCTGAAAACAACGAATAATTAATACTTGTTCCTTGTTCCTCTATATTGGCACCGTGGATATTGTGCCATATTGCATCATTTCTCACTTCTTCATTAACCTTATTTATCATAATGGAGTTACCAATAAAGTAAGTAGCTGTTACGACAATTATGCTTATAATTAGAGATATAATAACAATCCTTAAAACAGAATTTCGTTTTGCCTTTTTAACCAATTTCCGAAAATCTGGATCTTTCGGAAGAAATTCATTCTCTTCGTTCATTTTGATGCCTCCTGTATTCCTCTATGAATTGTTTTCGTGCTCTGTGAATGATAGTTTTGACGGAATCTACTTTCATATCATACAAAGCCGCAATTTCTGTTAGTTTTAAGCCTATGCTGTATTTTAAAATTAGAAATTGTGCATATTTTGGTTTGAGTCGGTCTAAAAGGATATAAATGTCTTTTTCTAATTCTTTTTGAAGGACTGCTTTTTCAGGGGTGAATTCCTCAAATAACTCTTTGTAGTTGAATTTCAATGAAATATTTTTTTGTCTATTACGTTTACGGCATAAATCGTAATATTGATTAACTGATACACGAAAAAGCCAACGTTCTACATTTTCAATATTTACGGAGTCTATATAAGTTAAAAATTTGTAAGCCGTTTCTTGGGTAATATCCTCAGCATCCTGGAGACTTGCTCCCATCTTTAAAAGATAGGCCTTTACTCGCTCCAATTGTTCATGTAATTTCTTCCCTAATTCGAAATCATTCATGTAAAACCTCCCACTGATAAGACGTTTATGTATGTAAAAGGTAAACAGGAAATAAATAAAATTCATCTATTTACATTATATAGGGGGAATTATATGCATGTGGTTTAATTTTTAAATCATGTACATTTATAAATTTTTTATTTATTAGGTTGTAACTTTACCTCTTTGTTTTTCTATATATAGTGTCAGCTGACACAAGAAAAAACAAGGAGGGTGCCAAAATGCAGGTAGTTGGTAATTATTTAAACAAAGCAGAGATTAAAGAACTAATTTCTACTTTCAAAAACAAACCTAAATTTCAAAATCTTATCCGTGAAATGAAGCATCAAGAAAATTTCGATTTCAATGAGGATACAGTTGAGGTGATCCAAGCTCTGAAGTTTGACGTAGCAAAAGGTAATGATGTTATCTCTGCTAAATCTTTATATCTAAAGGTAAACGACAATGTAAAAATCAAATATCTTATCCGTAATCTGAATGGCGAGAAAGAAACAACAAACGACTTTTTTATTGGAAGTATCACTCGCAATAGTGATGATGAAGAAGGGTTTACGATAACCCACTTCAAGGCCAGACATGACACATTTATCTCTTCATTTGAAACTCGATTGACTGAAGAGGCAATTAAAGCGGCTGCTGAAGTTGACGCTCAGGCAAGTGAGGAATTCCCTATTGATGAAAATTACTATCCAGGGATGTTGCTAGATCAAGTTGACTCCGAAGGGTTTCTTGATGGTTGTTTGCCCGGAGGATATATCTGGTGCGGTATGAAGTGTGGAGGTTCCGTTGCTTGCACATCTTCAAAATACGGTATTAATGAGTTAGATAATTGCTGTAAGTCGCATGACTGCTGTTATGCAAGAAATAACGTTGACTATCCAAATTGCTATTGTGACCAAAGACTATGTGATTGCGCACAAGCTGCTCCGTTTTATGGTATGACACCAGTTGTTGAAGCAATTTTTTGTTTCGTCTGCTAAACCGTTAGTTAGTAGATAAAAAATGAGTAATGAATCAATTCTTTGATTCATTACTCAACTTAAAAAATAAGAGAAACCTATGATGAATACCTTAACATCATCTAAGAAAAATTAAAAAAATATACATGGCATCAGATGATTGCGCCCCATGAGGTAGCTGGCCTGAAACTGTCTCCCTTGAACCAAGTAACTATTATGCACATGGGTCTATCCCGATTTGCGGTAAGCGGAAAAGTAAGTGCAATCGGCTAACAAATAAAATTAAATAACCTAAAAGTAGCTTCTTTTTACAATTAAAGTAATATAAAACCATTTAAAAATAATAGGAGGTAAATATTATGAGTCTAGCCACAAGTAAATCAAATATTAAGGCAATCTTCCTGATTATCAGTATGCTGTTTATGGCAATTTTGGCTACTACTGCACAAGCAGCTACTTCAACAGCTATTTTATCGTACGAGTCTAGCAAAAGTGGACCTAATATCCCTGTTCATGACGGAGGTGTAAGCTTTAGTTCTTTTAATGAAAGTAGATCTGTGGATCGCTTAGAAGCTAGTATTAGAAAATCATTGGCAGTTCTGCCGGATCCGTATGCATATTTCCGTATAGACCCACCGGGTACTGGTGTTTCCACGTGGGTTTCTCTTGAGCCTTCTTCCTACTACGCTTATGCGTATTCACCAAGTAAAATCTACGCAAGAGTAAGTATTTCTAATTAAAAAAAGAAAGTAATGAACCGTTAAGATTTCTTAATGGTTCATTACTTTTTAATTGAGGTGGGATAATGAGGATATTTAAGATTTTATCAATCCTAACTATAAAGTCACACAAATATTTACTTATACTTGGATTAGTCAGCTTATATATTTATTCGGTTTTTTTATTGTACAGCATTTTGTTTAAACTAAAAGATGCAGGTAATGCTTTGCAGTTATCAAGCTTTTTAATACAATCAGGGATGCTGTTTTTTATGCTTTTAGGCTTTCAAATAGCAAGGAAGAATTCAGGAGCGATGGTTCTATATAAAACTATAAAAGGCGGTATTATTAAAGTACTTATTTTAAATATTGTATTACTACTCTTAATTATTACGGTCTTTGTTTTCTCATTAATTATTATCACAAATTTGTATTACTTTCATTTGAATCCATCAAATCATTTTTATTTTGAGAGTAGCGCCTTTCTGATAAATAATCTGTTATTACCGTATTTTATAGCGGGATTAATCGGATACATCGTTGGTGCTAATTCACGAAGTACCTTTTCATATGCTTACTTAATACTCATATGGGCATTATTATCACCTACAAACCAGAACTTCGTGAATAATCTCTTGTCCAACGCTCAGTTAACAGAGGGATTTTCGTTATTGCATAACTTGAATCTTGGTGTACAAGATATGAATGCGCCTTATCAACCTTTCTATGGTTTTCAGTTATATTGGGCAAAGAAAGTGATATATATATTGATTTTGTTAGGGATCTGTTTCCTTTCTATATTTGCAGCGACTAAACGAAGATTACAGCGGATTAATATTGCATCGCTTTTGTTTACTTTGGTTATTTTTAGTCTAATACCTTATTCATCTAATAATATTAATTATCTAGATGGATACCTAGACGAATATGATTTTTATGAAAAACAACATAAGATTCCAGATAAGGATTTATTTGATTATAAAATTGAAAGCTTTAAGGTAGCAGTAAAGAATTACGAAAAATTTTCTGTGGATCTTGAAATGGAAGTTAACAATATAAAGACATCTAAAATTGCTTTCACTTTGTATAAAGGCTTTCGAATAACTAAAATTAATGATTCTAATGGTATAAATCTTCGATTCGAACAGATGGGTGACTTTACAATCGTTAACTTACCATTAAACTTTATAGAACGCACCATAACACTTAATATTCAATATACTGGCAATGGCACACTTGCAAATCCGGCCACACAGAATAAGGTGTTTTTGCCTTCTGATTTTAGTTGGATACCTGCCAATAAAATGACTCCTACTCACTTTGTTTTCAATGAACACGTTATACCAAATAAACTTAGTAATCCAGAACCGATTAAATTTAAATTAACATACGAGGGAAAAGAAAAGCTGGACTATGTAAATTTAAAACAAATAGATGGTTCAGTTTATGAAGGAGAAGCGACTGGACTAACATTAATCGGGGGAGATTTAACGCAAAGAAAAAAGGATGATCATAACATTTATTACCCGAAATCTTGGTTTAGTTATGAAAATGAATTAGATAAATATCTTTTAGAATTTGAAAAGATGATAAGTAATTACAACAATCTCTTCAAAACAAATTATAAGCTTCCAAAAAACATCGTTCTGCTGCCTAGTATGGCTATAAATGATTCATATATCTTTACCTTCACATCGAGCACGAAAGAACAATTAATTATCCAATTGGACCCAGTGAAACTAACGAAGAAACGACCATTAAATACAACTATTCCATATCAGATGGTATTTGCCTTTAACAACAATAAGAATTTTAAGGGACCTGAACAATTTGCAAATTGGTTAGTCTTTAATAGTTTTTTAGGTGCGAACTTAGATAACGACTTTAAAAACAAATCTTCTTTTATATTCAAACAATATCAGCAATTAGTTGCTGAACCTTATATCAGTGAAAAAGATAAACCAATTTATAATAAATTGCTGGAATACAATAATACAAAACTACCTAATGAATTTCTGATCAAATGGAAGTCACTTTTAGAGGATGACGAAGAAAATGACTGGGAACAACTTGAGGAGTTGTTAAAAACAACACAAATGGAGGTAATACAATGATAACAATAAAAAATTTGTCAAAAACCATTAGAGGAAATAAGATACTAGATAATTTAAACCTACAGCTAAAAGGAATTACAGGGATAATTGGGCCAAATGGTGCTGGTAAATCCACATTAATGAGAATAATTGCTTCCGTGGAAAAAGGCGATAAGGGGAGCGAAATTATTTTCGATAAAACAAATAATGAGCAAATACGGATAGGATATCTGCCTCAAAATTTTTCTATTTATCCTAATTTAACAGTTTATGAAGTATTGAAACTACTCGCTACTTTGAAAGGTAATTTTGATTCTGCTCATATAGAACATCTAATCGAATTACTTAATCTCGATAATTATAAGAATAAAAAGATGAAGGAATTATCTGGTGGAACGCATCGAAGGGTAGGGATAGCTCAAGCCCTTCTAAATAAGCCTAATTATTTAATTATAGATGAGCCAACTGCTGGATTAGATATAATAGAATGTATTAAATTGCGAAATATTCTTTTAACTATAAGTGAGAAGGTGGAGGATATAATTATTTCTTCTCATTTGCCTGAAGACATTGAATATATTTGTAACCATATTGTAGTAATTGAAAAAGGGCAAAAAAGGTTCGAAGGTAGCTTAAGCGAAATGATACAACGCTCAGAAAATCTTTCCTATGAAGCCACTATAGAATTGAATGATTTACAAAAATTAAATGCTATAGGGGAAATAGTAAAAATAGATAAAATATCTAATAGGTTAGTAAAAGTAAAATTCATTACAAGAAAACCTATTGCGGATCATCAATTATATAAACCAGTTCAACCTGGATTTTTAGGCAGCTATGTATCTCTACTAAAAGGAGAGGTAGTATTATGATAAATTTACTCCAACTAAAAAGTAAAACATTAGGATGGGTGCTATATGTACCGTTGGTCATTCTTATTGTAATGTTATTTTTGATTTTTGGAATTCCCAATAACAATGTTAATGTAGTAATAGTGTTACTTCAGTTAACGTTCATTCCGCTTGCATGTATTTGGGCGTTATATCTGTTTTATGATTTATTTGGAACAGGGAATTTTCAGCATATGTGGCTTTATTATAAAGGAAATATAGAAAAGATATTAATTATGTTTTTTGTTATTTTATTTATTCCCTTATTATCTCTAATCATAGCGATTGAATTTAGATTTGATGAATTTAAGGCTTTACCAACCTTAATGCTATTACTTACACAATGTTTAATCAGTGTTGTTGTTTCATTAATTTTATTTGCTGTTTTTGGTGACGTAAGCATTCCAATTACATTGATTTTTCTCTATATTTCAGCAGAATTAGCCACTTTTGGCTCGAGTAAATATTTATATCATATATTCTTTCTCAATTTACAAGAAAGTTTGAACTTTACCAATATCATCGATCTTGCATTACTAAATTTACTGTTTGGTTTAATTGGGTATAAAATCTTTAAACTTTTAATCACTTAAGATTCACAAATGAGAATAAATAAAAACACTCAGAAGTTTTAGTCATCTGAGTGTTTTTATTTATGTAAGAAAGTACTCTTGGACCGATAGAACTATTAATTCAATACACACTCTTTATAAATTGGTTGTAGTTATACGGTTTTCTTCTTCTTTATATGGTGTAGCTGTTAAGTTCTTATCAGCTGAAAAAAATTTAATTAAAAAAGGAGGAAGCCAAAATGACACAAGAAAATCAAAGTCACCAAAACACAACAAACGAGTTAGAGAACAATGAAGGAGTAGAAACTCAAGCAAGTGTATCAGTCACTCTTCCCCTTGCTGCTGGATTAGCTGATTCTCCAAAGATTGATATTTTGACTGGTAAAGCAAGAGTTACTGCAAGTCATACAAGTGGATATAGTCCAATGGTCATACGAATTATGGAAACCACATTTATTGATGATGTTGTTAAAAGTTGGACCATTGATCCGGGGACATCACTTTACGCCGAAGTAACTATACCGAAAGATACCTATTATCTACGGCTAATGAGTCATGATGGTGGTGCAGGTGGAAAGGGAACTTTAGGACCTGCCTAGATTGTTTTTTGCATTTGTAATTTAAAATCAAATCCGCTTAGTCCTTATAAGGATTAAGCGTTTTTTTCTCTTCAATAATTTTTTAACGGACAGGTTGTATTTATGATGATTATTGCATCCAGTCGCTCTATAAAAACTTATGGCATACCTAAATAAACAGATTGATGTTAAAGAAGATTATGGGAATCGGAAGAACATGAATAGGCGGTGCGTACCTTTTTATAGAAATCATAATATTTCTCTCTTCTATCTATGTTTTCTACTAGCTGCATACATATAGTGAAAAAATAACTGGAGATTAGAATCTATGACGAGCGTACGCCAAGATGCATGGAAGCAAGACGAAGATTTGATGTTGGCAGAAGTTGTATTGCGCTATATTCGCGAAGGGGGAGCTCAGCTCGCCGCATTGAGGAAGTAGGGCTGCCTATCGCGAACGCCGGCATCCTGCGGATTTCGCTGGAATTCATACGTGCGGAAGCAATACAAAGAAGCGATTGAATTAGCGAAAAGGCAGCGGAAGGAAAAGAAAAAGGAAGTGGGTATGAGTAAATATCAACCGTTAAACGACCATCTAACTGAACTGAAGGGTGATTTTGTAAGTCTATCATTTTCGGAAATCGAAATAATTATTTCTGATTAGCTACCAAATTCAGCATTTAAATATCGAGCATGGTGGACCAATAATAAAGCGCATGTTCAAACGAAGAAAAAAGCCGCATGTCGCTCAATCACCATACGTATTTTACAGCCAGCGCTCGCTGAAGTTTTCGGTCTGGGGCATTCAGCGAATGATCGAAAGCTATAGTTTGCCAAATAAAAAACTTACGCCCCATATGTTCTGGCATACATTTCGTAAGTGGATGTTAAAAGCCACAAAAATGACATTAAAAAAGTTCAAAGGCTCGCTGGGGTTACAGCAATATTCGCCACGGCGTCCCGCTGCTTAAAAGACAGCTATAGTAATCTTGTCGATGTCGCGGAGGCGTTGCCGAAGTTCTAACAAAGTTTGTTGTGCGTAGGCGTCGCTGATAACGATTCGGATAGTTCAAGTACGGCTGGGGCGTGATTTTGCTGAACGAATGGCTGCGATAATTGAACAAATACGTACAAAAAAGACCGATTTTGGCATTTTATAAAAAATATAGTAGATGATAAATAATTGTTAAAAATTTCATAATGATGTGATGTAAAAATAATCAGTATTGTAAACACTCTCAAATATTAACATATATGAGAGCGTGACAACAGGCGCGCCACAATGCCGCTTCGGGCACTATCACATGTTACTATTATAATGCAACAGACAAAACAGCAGGGAAATAGACAACGACAGCAGAAACGGCAAACCATAAAACAGATAGCAATAAATGAACCAGAATAATGACTAACGATGACATGCCCAGAAACAGCTTATCGCCAGCACTCAGCCGTTTGTTTTATAGACATGCTAGGGGGACGTAGGAGGTGTCTGCGGTCGGTCTTTCCTTGCCTATGGATACTCAGTTGGTTAAAAAATCTCAAATCAACAAATAGATGTTTGAATTCATTGAATAGCAACATATATTTTTGTCGTCGATCTCTAATAGCGCACAAACCCCAGGGGATCGACGACATATTTATTTTCCTAATTTTCTCCTACAGCTATCAGCACTTTTTCCATATTGACGCAATTTTCAAACTGGCGTATACTGTACATATCTATTATTCACTGTCCTTGATATATTAGCATTTGTTGGGGTTTTTATCTTACCTATGAGGAATTGAAACGCGATTTTCAGCAGTGATTCACCACGCGCCACACCTTGTTTTTATCTTACCTATGAGGAATTGAAACTCCAGGTGATCATAAACATCGTCTGGCATCAAATTCGTTTTTATCTTACCTATGAGGAATTGAAACTTCACAATAAATTCTTTGCTCCGTTGGATGACTTCTGTTTTTATCTTACCTATGAGGAATTGAAACCGAGTTGATTCATATATGAGCATTTTTGACCGTACAGTTTTTATCTTACCTATGAGGAATTGAAACAAATAATAACTAGCGTTATGGGCTTCCGTATATTCGTTTTTATCTTACCTATGAGGAATTGAAACATCGTTCAAACATGTCTCTAAAATAGATAAAGTCGCCGTTTTTATCGTTATTTACATTTTGTGGTAACATTCTGGACATAACAGGTTTTCTCTAGTATAATCATCAATTGTCCATAATAAATATTTGGCAATCAATTGAGCAAAAGGTTTTTCTTTAAACCGTGTTTTTAAAACATAAATCTTGTCAGATAAAACTCCTAACTTTTCTGTAGCATCAAGCCTATCGAAAAGTTTGGAGTTCATATGAAACTCAAAAATCACAGTGGCTACCCTTTGAGCTTTTCGTTCCTGCAATAAAGCCATGTTGCTTATATAGCTCAAAAGCACCCCCCTTAGAAAAGCTAAAGCTTAAATTTCTTTATATTATACTTTTGAAAAATGTTTTTTATAAAAAAAGGAGTTGGATCATCATCTTCCAACTCCCCATTTTATGGTGTTACAATCTGAACGTAATTTTTCTTTTCCATCCTATTTGTTGCCATTCTTGTTGAGAATGGAAAATAAACCTGTAAATAAGAAAATTGATCCTATCACTCTATAAGAGTCTATATACCCTTCTAACATTTGCAAATATTTCTGAGAATCCTCACTACCACCTACTGACCGAAGCCATGATGAAGTTGAAATACTCCCTAATCTAGGACTGTTTAAAATTAAAAACAATCCAATTACAGCAACTATTAATGAAATAAACCTCATTTTGTTCGGGTCTTTTAAAAAATTCATTTTACTCCTTCCTCCTTTTTGTTCATATAAACAATACAAGATAAATTAATTATATTAAAGTTTATACCAAATTAACCACAAAAAAACAGAAGTAAGTTTCATATAGAAACTTACTCCAATAAAAATTCTTTATAAATTATCATTCATAGTAATAAAAGCATACTCCGATTGGTTTGGAAGCATTTCCATATCCCGCTTTATAATCACTTCCAATAATCGGATCATACCAAACGTCAAAATTATAAGTTTGGTAATACGGTCTAGCGACTATGGTATATGTTTTCCCTGATGGAACTTTAATTTGATAAGTATCCGAAACCTCGTAAGAACTTGTTACACTAAAACCTAATCCTGCTGAAACCGTTGAAGCACTTATATTTGTGTTAGATGACCATGTAGCAGAAACATTTTCTTTCACAGTCAATGTAGCAGTTGATGGTCCCTTAAAAGTAGATTGTCTTATTATTGAAACACCGCATGCTTCACCAGTATGAATGTTTTTTAAATAGTAACCAGTTGCCCACTGCGGAGTCACTACAGAATTATTTTTCGAAAGAGATAAGTTTTTTGTTTGAGTGTATGCCACTGAAACACCAACTAGTTTTTTCCCGTCTTGCTCAGGAATAGAAGCTTCTAATTCTTTAAGCACTTCTGGATCCGTTATTTCAACTACCATGTTTCCATTTTGGGATTTAATAACTTTAGATTCTTTAGCTTCATCTAAAGCTTTACTCAATGTCGCATTTGCTTCATTACTTAATAAGCACCCAGTATTTGAATTCTCATTTTCTGCGGAAGCGATGATGCTACCTCCCAATAACAAACCAAAAGTTAGTGAAAAAGCAAGTATCGATTTTAGAAATTTTTTAGTCATTGTTGATTTCCTCCTTACAAAAATCATACTCCCCCAAAGCAGAACAGCCAATAAGATCCGCTAATCATTTCTAAATAAAACAGTGTTTTACCAGTATTCCATCAATCCCCCTATTAACCTTTATTTTACAATTAGATTATATTTTGTTCTTACTATAATTGTCAATAAATATTCCTAATTTTTTAAAAATATTTTAAAAATTTGTCATAATAGTTCTTATCATCATCTTTTTATCTAATAAAAAAAACTTCCCGTTTTTCCTAGGGAAATTTTTTTAGGGCAGTAGTTCTTTTTCTTTACCAAAAAATTTTAAAAAATTGATAGAAGATTGTTCCATAAAGGACTATAATACCTATACTGGAAATGAAATATATCGATAGAGAAATCTTTCTACTCACTGGATTAACCGTTCGCTTGGCAAATTCCACTAGACTAAAAGCAAGCATTATGGCAAAAATAAAAAACAATGCAAACCAAGTGTAAATAAAATTAATAGACAAATTACCACTCCTTTCAGGAGGTGGTTGTTTTTTGCAAGGAAAAAGTGCAGAGTATTGCAGTATATAAATTCGTTTATATTGCATAAAAATTCAATCCGAATTCTCGCTATTGAGGGCTTGACATGGAGCCTCTGCAGCCATGATTCTTTTGCCAAGCGGCCAGCTGTAACAGATTTGACAAACCCAAACAGGTTATCATGACTGCCCCTCCATGTAAAGCCCCTCTGCATAACCATTTGCATAAAAATTTTGCACATCTCTGCACTTTAATTTTGCAATAAACAATGCTTCATCGTTTTTATCTTACCTATAAGGAATTGAAACTCATAAGCTAGGAAGTGGACGAAACCATTGAAATGTTTTTATCTTACCTATGGGGATCGAAATATAATTTCTCGGATAGTTTTTTGACTTCTATTATGAATTCGTTTGTATCGTACCTATAAGGAATAAACCCCAATTGATTCAATTGTATTCATTTGCGCAAAATATAGTTTTTATCTTACCTATGAGGAATTGAAACTGACCATCCAAGATGCATGCTCACTCAACACTCTGTGTTTGCATCTTAACTACGAGAAATAAATTCTGTACAGGAAGCACATTAAAGGTTGCATGTACGTAACTGTAATGATATTTAATCATTACGTCTTTATTAGAGCATATGGAACCGATAGTGTGAAAGCCCCATAATTATGGGGTTTTTTTAGTTTTGTTGTAAATTTTTGTTGATATATGCAGAAAAAATTAGTTAAAATTTGGATAGGAAATTGGAAGTAGTAGAAAGGTGGTGCGCCGCTGGAAATCATGTTTCTGCTGTTGATAGTTTCCTAGAGTTTCTTAATCAACAGCGGTGATGATGTAATTGCGGAACGGAAATGTATCAACATATCGTCATTACGTGCGGTGTTTCCTTATTGACTGGCAGAGCGAATGTTTTTTCGATAAACCGTGATGAAACGATGGCGGAAATACGACTGCTATTAGATGAAAAAGAAATCAATGAGGAGATGGAAAAGAAGATCGAGTGTTGGCTTCAGTACGCTAAGCAATTCGCGCATGAAGTAGAGCATCGGCCTAACCGTGTTTCCGCCGAATACTCGACGGTGCATGAGCTCCGCAAAAAAGGAAAACTGGCCGAGCGGCCGACGATCGTCCTTTTTGTGACGCAAACAGTAGGAGGTCGGATCGTAGAATCCATTTTAACGAGTCTATTGGAAATGCATTTTCAAGCCAATGTCCGTGTGATATACGTAGACATTGACGTAAAAAATCCAAAACGCATGCAAGAAACGTTAGGAGAATACATGTCGAAACTTAGTTACGCCCTTTCCCAAGGGGAACCAACATCGACATGTTTTGCGCCTATCGGCGGATATAAAGTGATGACGTCACTCGGTTATATTGTTGGCGCGTTTTTAAATTATCCGACTGCTTATTTACATGAAGACCATCAAGTTCTTCATGAAATTCCGCCGGTTCCGATTCATATCAAAGAGGAATTCGTTTATGAGCATTTAGATTTGCTTCGGAAATGTCAAAAAGATGTGGTTCCGGTTCAGGCACTGTCTTATCAAGAAAGACAATGCGTGGAACAATACCCTTCCTTGTTCTATCAGGAAGACGGTTTCGTTTGCTTAAGCGCTTTTGGAGAGTTTTTGCTAGAACAAGAGAAATATAGACATTTATTTGATACCGCTTATTTTGTGTCGAAACAAATTGCGGATGTCTTGGAGCACAATCGCCATCAATCATTATTTATTTTTCAGCAGCTTCACGAGCTTGTGAAAAAGCTGAAATATAAAGAGGGAAATGTGTCTGATTTACAACATGAAAAGGAATTTAAAACGATCCGTCAAGAACAAGTAAAATACCATTTATACAAAGGAGCAAGCAACGGACAAACCGTCTTCCGACTGGCGTACCGCTATGACGAACGGGAAGATCGGTTGTACGCTAACTACTTATGGCTTGATCATGACCGTTATGAACGTGAAGCTTCGCAAGGGCGCGGGCTTTATGAAGACTGGTCGGAATTTTTGGATATTACGAATGATTTAATGACGGTGGTGAAGTAAAACGAATGGCTCGAAATGTGCTGTTGTCTTTTCTAGGCCGCAATGATTATGAATATTGTTTTTACACATATCGCGGTCAGCGCTCCAGTTATACGCGCTTTGTGCAAACAGCCATTTACGAATTATTTCGAAATGAAGAACCAATGGATGTGATCATCTTTGCGACGAAAGAGGCAAAAGAAAGCAACTGGAATGATAAGGTTCGTGACGGGCAACAAGTGGAAGGGATCAAAACTGCTTTCCAACGGATCGCTCCAGAAGCGAACGTCAAGCTTGTTGAAATGGAAAGCGGTCAAGACGAGTCCGCCAATTGGAAGCTATTTGATTCCATTATCGCGGAAATTGGCGAAGGGGATACGATTTACTTCGATATCACCCACAGTTTCCGCTCGATTCCATTTGTGGCGTTAATTGTGTTAAATTACGCGCGTTTAGTAAAAAAAGCGACGATCGGAACACTGGCGTACGGATGGTTTGAAAAACTAGGGAGACCAAACGAAGTGAAACAGCTTTCTCCTGAACAGCGGCTAGTGCCAATTGTGGATTTGACGAATATGGCAGAATTGCTTGATTGGACAAACGGAGTCGACCAGTTTTTGCGAACGGGAGATGCTTCTCTCATTAAAGAACTGACGGAGCGCGAAAATAGAAAAGTGTTTTGCGATGCCAATGCAAGCCCGCTATTGAAACAGGAAGTGGCAGAGCTGAATAAATTAGCGAAACAGTTGGACCAAACCGGAAAGTCGATTCGTACGTGCCGAAGCCTGCAAGTGGAAGAAGAAGTGAAAAAATTCCGCCGTCAGCTTGAACAAGTCCGTCACTCACAAGCGGAGGCGATTAAACCGCTTGTTCCGTTGCTGGATGAAATGGAAAAGAAATATTTGAATTTTGGCGGCAACACGATTATCAACGGGTGGGAAGCAGCGCGCTGGTGTGTAGATAATGGACTGATTCAGTCAGCGTTAACGATGTTGTCAGAAAATGTCGTTACGGCAATCTGCCGCGCGTTTCAGCTGGAAGTCACAAATGTGATGATCCGAGATGACCTTCATTCTGTCATACGGATTATCATACGAAAAACGAAAAAAGAAGAATGGAAAGTACATAACGTTTCATTTGTCGAGGAAATGGTAGAAAAGCTGCTTCCGTATCGCGAATTGTTGAAACCGTTTGGAGAAGTGACGGAACTGCGCAATGATATGAATCATGCTGGTGTAAGAGCAAATCCGTTCACGGCAGATCGATTTGCGCAACGAGTAAAAACGGTATTAAATGCGATGAAGCCATTTTTCGAGGAAATGGCGGCACTTTCACAATGAAAATGAATAAAGGGGAAAGAGTGAATGGTTGATAACGAACGGTTGAAAGCGTCAGCGATCGTAGAAACAACGTACAAGTTGAAGTTGATAACACCGATGGCGATGCATGGCGCCAACGCGAAGGAAAAGGCGGAATTCCGTATTTCCTCATTGCGCGGAGTGTGGCGTTATTGGTGGCGAACGCTTCAGGAGGAAAAAAATCATGCATCGTTGCTAGAGCAGGAAGAAGGATGGTTTGGCGGAACACAGGTGAAAAAGCAAAAGTCTCCAGTGAGCTTGCTTTTACCACGCCCATTAAGCGGTTCAAAAGGAGAAAGCGTCCTTCCGCATCGAACAAAGTCGTCGTTTGCGGTTAAGACGATTCCAGCAGGACAAGAAACAGCTGTTGTTATGCGGGCATTGCGAAAACACGAGCAGCTGTTGGAAACATATGAATTGTATTTTCAGTACATGCTTCATCTTGCTGGAATAGGACAGCGGGCGCGGCGTGGATTTGGCGCGGTCCAATGGGAAGAACATCGTTGGAAGACGGTCGCGGATTTCGCGGCTAGCTTGCACGAGGTGCTTATTCGTTTGGGACAGCGCGAGAGGTTTCAGTTTTCCGACAGTGGATGCATTGTAAAGCGCAAAGGAGAAACGCACACTTACCATCCGGTGTTGTCAGCGGTTTGGGTCGGTGAAGGACAAAAAACGCCGCAAGAAGTGTTAAAGCGCTTTGGCGAAGCGTCGCACAGGGCGAACCGCTATGGACGGTTAGGCGCCGTTCGTCCGAAACGATTCGCTTCGCCGCTATGGTGTACCGTGCGGAAAATCGGGGATTTGTATTACCCAATCATCACCGAAGTAGAGGCAGATAGCTCTGTATATAAACAACCACAGTATCAACGAGATCGAGATTTGTTTTTGGAAATAGCTGGGGTGAGGGTATGAGCAAACGGCAATTGGTGATTTTTACGGTCGGACCAGTGCAGTCATTTATTGCATCGGCGCGGAAAACGGAAGATTTTTGGAGTGGAAGTTACATCTTATCTTACCTTGTGCGCGAAGCGATGAAAACGCTGTATCAAGCCGACCCGCATTGCGAAATTGTATATCCTCTCGTTTCCAAAGAAGAATTGGAAAATCCATCATCGCGCCGTCTCCATATCGCTTCCATTCCGAACCGATTTACGGCGATTGTCGAAGGGGAAACGGAAAAAGCAAAAGCGATATTGCAAGAAACGGAACAAAGCGTGCGAAATGTATTTTGCGATTTTTGTTTTCAAGCGATTGATAACGTGTTTCCGTTTCTTTTAGATCATGAAAAAGAAAAGCTGAAGACAACGACAGAAGCGCAAATCCGCTCGTTTTTGGAAATTTATTGGGTTGCCGAACCTTATGATGAAACGGCAGCGTTTAAACAAATTCGTGAGCGCGCCGAGCGGCGGCTAGGGGCGTTGAAAAACGAAAAGCGCTATGAATCCGTTCCTCAACACGGTTTAGTTTGTACCGTTTGTAAAGAGCGGGAAGCGTTATGTTTGGAGGATATAGACGAGTTCGACCGATACGGTACGATGAAACAAAAATTGGAAAGAACATGGGAACGATGCGCGGGAATATACAAAGAACCGGAAGAAAATTCAGAACAAGAGCAATATGTTGGAAGAATAAAAAATAATGAGTTTTTGTGCGGTATTTGTCTTGGCAAACGCGTTGCGCGTGATTACTTCACCCCGATCTTCAAAGCAGCAGGAACAAAGTTCCGGACTTTTCCATCCGTAATGGAAATCGGTTCAGGGAAATATTATGCGATCGTGATGATGGACGGCGACAATATGGGAAAATGGTTTTCAGGAGAGAACAAGGAAGACTATAGCCGCATCAGCCAAAAGCTTGCGCATTTTTCCCAGAAAGTTGTACCGAACATCGTTGAGACGGACTATCATGGCCGGCTTGTATATGCGGGTGGGGACGATGTTCTCGCTTTCGTTCCGGTAGATGAAGCGTTAAAAATAGCTGAGGAATTACGTTTTGCCTTTAGCGATGAAAAAAAAGGATTAGGAAAAGGCGCTACTGCTTCGGTCGGGCTGATCGTTGCCCATAAAAAGGCTCCGCTGCAATTAGTGTTAAATGAGGTGCGAAGACTAGAACAAAAAGCAAAAAGCTATTACTCGGAAACTACGAAACAACAAAAAGATGCGTTGGCGATCGCCGTTCACACTCATTCGGGAGAGATTTCGGAGGCGGTATTGCCATGGACCGTGGAACAGGAAAAAATCACCGATGAGTTACATCAATTTCTCTCACTGTTAAAGGAATCGCTATCACCAACATTCATTCATCATTTTACACAAGCTTTTTATCCTCTTTTACACGAAAAATATCATCTGAAGTGGGAAAACAAGGAAATGGTTCGGACAGAATTGCGTCGATTGTTGAAACGATCGATGAAAGAAGGCGCAAAAATAGATAATCTTGATTCGCATGTGGAAACACTTATGAAACTGCATGATATAGTACCAAGCGGATACGACTTTTTGTATCTATTGAAAATCTTAACCTTTTTCAAGCGGAAGGAGGGAACGGAAGAATGACAAAATTAACGTTGACGCCGGTAGATACGTTTTTTTTCAAAAACCATCATGTTACGGAAGCAGGAGAAGATACAGTGATGGAGTCGATGTTCCCTCCTCGGCCGAACACGATTTACGGGGCTTTGCGTGCCGCTTATATTCACGCCCATACTACATTTGATGAATTTGTTCGTGAAACAGATGAACATGTGAAAAGATGGATGGGGACACCAAATCAACGAGGGGAATTTCAATTACAATATTGCGCACTGACATATAAACAAGAAATTCTTCTCCCGTTGCCATTAGATTATCAAGTAATTGAAGAAAAAAATTCTCTAAAAGCGTATCCGCTGTTGCTTGCAAACGATGAAAAGCCGTCTTCGCTGCAAGGAAAGTGGCGGCTTGCTTCTACAAGACGAGAAAAAACGAAAAGCTCCCAACATCAGTATGTTTCTCTACAGGAATGGAAGCATGCCATTTTACACGAAGCGCCAATATCATCTCTTATTTCGTTGTCGAAGTTAGTCGTGCGAGAAGAAAAGGTAGGAATTCGGTTGGATATAGGAAGGCGTACTGCTCAGAAAGGATTTTTATATCGAGTTACGCAGGGGCGTTTTCGTGATGACGGAGCTCTTGCGGTTTACATTGGAAACGGACCGGATTTTTCAAAAGTGAAATTTGCCCGCATCGGCGGCGAAAATCGCCCGTGGATTATTCAGCAGTCAGAAGAAACATTTACATTATGGGATGACAAAGAGAAAAAACAACTAGCAGAAAAAATAAAGCAAACGAAAGTAGCGAAAATTATTTTCCTATCCCCAGCGATTTTTGAAAGAGGTTCACGCCCGCGCGATTTTGACGGCGAAAAGGTGGCATTGCCGAATGGCGTGACGGTAAAATGGCTTACTGCCGCCATTGGGAGACCAGAGTTATATGGCGGCTGGGATATCGTCCGTCATCGTCCGAAACCACGAAAATGGATGGTGCCTGCTGGTTCGGTCATTTACGTAGAAGTGGAAGAAGGCGACATTTCGAAATTACTATCCGCTGCCAACGGAATGCATTTTACCGATGAGGGAGCAGAAGAAGGATTTGGCTTTGCAGTCATTGCAGGTGCAAGTAAAAGTGAGGAGGAATTGTAATGTATTCAATCGTACGTCCATTTTTTCTACATGCGGTTACATCCGTTCACGCGGGAAGTGGAAGTGAAATCGGGTTGGTCGATTTGCCGATCCAGCGCGAAAAACATACAGGATTTCCAAAAATCGAAAGCTCATCGTTAAAAGGAGCGTTGCGTTACCATATCACGCAGTCGTTAAAAGAAAAAGGGGAAGACAAAAAACTAGAATTGGTATTTGGCTCAGATGGAGAAGAAAACGAAACGCAAGCAAGCGCAATTGCGCTTAGCGACGCGCGCGTATTGTTGTTCCCAGTTAAATCGCTGCGCGGCGTGTTTGCGTGGATTACATGCCCGCAAGTATTAGAACGGTGGAACTATGAGATCGCACTTCATGAATATAGTATCGATCCGCTTCCAGTGCCAAGCCCGAAGACGGTAAGCTCTGATCGCCTAATTGCGGCAAATCAACATATTGTATTGGAGGAATATGCATTTGAAGTAACGGTTTCCGATGATGCCAAACAATTGGCGGAGCGGCTTGCGAAATTGCTTTCTGACCATGTGCAAATCAACATTCAAGATCGCCTTGTTGTATTGACAGATGATGATTTTGCCGATTTTGTAAAATTATCGACAGAAGTGAATGCGCGCATCAGAATTGACCATGAAAAGGGAACGGTAGATAATGGCGCTCTTTGGTACGAAGAAAACGTTCCGCCGGAAACGATTTTTTATAGCTTCCTTTACATCGGAAATGTGCGCGGAAAAGGAATAGAAGGCCTTCAAAAAGCGGAAGACGTGGAAACTTTTTTAGTTAAGGAAAATACGTTCCCGAAAGTATTTCAGCTTGGCGGCAATAGCACGTTAGGTCGAGGAATTCTTCGGACGATTTGGGTATAAAAGGGGTGTGTTGTCGTGGCAAAGAACATTCAACGTGTTGGTATTGAAAATGGGCGCGCCGCTTTTGCGTTTGAAAGAGTGAAAAAAGCAAAAGAAGATAAGCGTATCGGCAATTTTGAAAACTACCGGTCTTACGTCAAAAAAATGCCATCCCTTATTCAAGTGAACGGATTTGGACAAGCGTTGGCATTTTGTTATCAAAGAAAAGATCAAAGAAAAGAGTATGGAGCGATTTATCAGGCGCTTCACGAATGGTTTCAAGAAAAATACCCTTATGCGTTTCAAGGTGACAAAAAGGAATTCGTCCAAGTAGTCATTAACCTTCCAAGCGCCGAATACCGCCTTTGGACGATGGAAGCGTTAGCTCTGTTGAATTGGATGCGTAAGTTTGTTGATGGAATGGCAGAAGAGAACGGAACGGAGAAAGAAGAATAAAGGAGGGAGGGAGATGCTTCTCCATCCAAAAGATACGCAAGAGGTGGTTCGCCTTGCCGACAAGCGGCAAATCGCCCACCTTGCTTATCATATGCATTACTGCTTGGAACATACATGGAATGAACAGAAAACAAGATACGAGATATTAAAAAAGATAGAAACGATTCCTGTGAATCGTGATTTGAAAGAAATCGCAAACGATGTTGCTCGACAGCGTGAACAGGCGTTTGTTCATTGGGCACAAACAGGGTATGTCAAAAAGCTAAAAGCGCATCCAATTGGGAAAATCGTTCATGGGCTTGGTGCGGGTCATGTGCGGGAAACATCATTGACGATTCACCCTGTATACGGTGTTCCGTACATTCCGGTCTCCAGCGTAAAAGGGGTTGTCCGCCACTGGTTTATCGAAGCATATTGTGATGGAAAGGAAGAAAACCTGTCATCGCACGAAACAGGCGCGCTCGTGTTCGGAACGCAGGAACGGCGAGGAGTCATTCAATTTCACGACATCTTTTTGACAAACGGGTTACAGCTCGTTCCCGATGTGTTAACGGTACATATGAAAAAATATTATGAGAAAAAACAAGCGGCAACAGATGACCAATCTCCGACACCAGTTGCGTTTTTTACCGTAACAGTGTCGGATGTTGACATCTATATAACGTGTGATCGTGCCATTAGTCTAACGATAGAACAAACAAAGCGGTTGTTAGATCAAGCCGCGTCATGGACGATCAGCGCCTTGACCGAGCTCGGAATCGGATCGAAAACCTCGTCGGGATACGGGTATTTTACCAATATCCAGGATGTTACGGAATCGGAGTTCCTTCCTCTTGTCAAAAAAGAAAAAGAGCGGGAGGCGAAACGGCTTTTCGAAGAACGAGAGAAAGAACAAGAACGCCAAAGACAAGAGGAAGAAGCACGTTTGGCACAGCTTCCTCCAGAAGAACGGCTGGTGAAGCAAATCGAAATGCTTACCAATAGCCAGCAAGATCAAGAAAAAAGTAAATCTGTGCTGTATCAAGAGGTCATCGCGCAGCAAAACAAACAAGCCGCACAAGCACTTAAAGCCTATTGGCAACGCATTGGACAATGGAACGTAAAACCAAGTAAGCAAAAACAATACGAAAAAGTACAAGCGATTCGGGCGTTGTTAGAAAGCTAACCCGTGTCGTCGACCTCCAATCGTGCAAAAAGTGCGGGGGATCGACGACACTTCTTTTTTCTTTTTGGTCCTTACAGCTATCAGCATTACCACATATTGACGAAATTTTCTAAATGACGTATACTGAATGTAGCCATTTTGGAAAAATGTTGATACATCAACGTTTTTTGGGGTTTGTATCTTACCTATAAGGAATTGAAACTAACAATCGGAACAGCTGGTGGCGTGTAGGAAACGGTTTGTATCTTACCTATAAGGAATTGAAACAACGCTTTTGGTCTGAGCGCGGATAAAGCGTCTAAAGGTTTGTATCTTACCTATAAGGAATTGAAACGCACGAGGCATTTCCTCGATGGCTTCAGCTGTCGTGGTTTGTATCTTACCTATAAGGAATTGAAACTTTTTTCGGTCTTGTTTGAGTGTTTGATATGCTTCAGTTTGTATCTTACCTATAAGGAATTGAAACTCTTCTGAATTGTTGAGAGATGATTTTGCAATGCGTGTTTGTATCTTACCTATAAGGAATTGAAACAATTGCCGGTAACGGCTGTCAAAAGAACGAGAGCAAGCGTTTGTATCTTATCTATAAGGAATTGAAACTGAGGAAAACGGCAAAGAAATTATAGACGTGAACGAGTTTGTATCTTACCTATAAGGAATTGAAACGTTCGTGAAGGTGAGAATTATTTTGACGGTAAACGGTTTGTATCTTACCTATAAGGAATTGAAACGCTTCTTCCTTGTTGTTTTTGGTGAACATGAACGCGTTTGTATCTTACCTATAAGGAATTAAAACCTTGCATCTACCTTGCGCACAACTACTTGTGCCTTTTGTTTGTATTTCATTAGCCCCTAATGAATTTGGACACTCGGTAAGGTGTTTTTATAATCGAAGTGACCAAACGAAGGGGCTTTTTATATATGAAGTGGAGAAAACATTCCAAGGAATTTAAACTGCAAGTAGTCAAGGAAGTATTAGTGGTTGGAAATTTATAGATTGAACGAATTGGGCTTCCTAGATTATCTTAACGATTGTCTGAAGATGGTAAGTTGAGTAATTTATTATGCAGAGTAAGCAGAGTATGATGGCTTTATAATAGGGATAGTAACAAGTTTTTTAGATGGCAAAAACATTATGCAACACAAAATTCATGCCTCTATGGTTTGCCGCGGTGCGAACCTGCCAAGACACCGTATCCTCTTTCCTATGTATAACGTCAAATTTCATCATTGTCCTCAGTCCATTAGTTTCTTTCCACACCTTAATTTCTATTTGCAAAATGTGTTAACCTTTCCTAATATAACCTATATTGCTAATAATAATATATAACAAAAATGAATGTATAATTTTATTTTCCTAAGATTACTTTGTTACGTGTATTTTGCGAAAAATAACTGGTAAAATATACGTAAACGTCTCTTCCTAGCAAATACTTTTACTTTTATACGGTCTGATGGACAACCGTTCAGGCGAAGATGGAAGCAGCGTTCTAATCATTGGATAAAAGGAAGTGTTACATAATAATGAAGGAATATCTCGAACGTGAGCGTTATAACGAAAAATATAATTGGTTAGTGATGTCGAAAAGCCCTTATTTGAAGCAGCATGAAACCAATCCTGTCAACTGGCTGGAATGGTCGCCGGAAGCGTTTCAAAAAGCAAAAAGGGAAGACAAGCCAGTGTTTTTGTCGATCGGCTACTCGACTTGTCACTGGTGTCACGTCATGGCGCACGAAAGTTTTGAGGATGAAGAAGTGGCGAAAATATTAAATGAAAAATATATATCTATTAAGGTGGACCGGGAAGAACGACCGGATATTGATTCCGTGTATATGCGCGTCTGCCAGATGATGACGGGGCAAGGCGGCTGGCCGCTCAGCGTGTTTTTGACTCCGGAAGGGAAGCCGTTTTACGCGGGGACGTATTTTCCAAAACGGAGCCGATACGGACGTCCCGGCTTTATCGATATATTGACGCGGTTGTATGACAAATATAAAGAAAATCCAGATGAAATTATTCATGTTGCGGAACAAGTGACAGAGGCGCTTCGGCAGTCCGCGCGCGCTTCGGGAGCGGAGCGGCTTCCTTTTGCGGCAATCGAGAAAGCATACCGGCAGCTTTCAAACAGTTTTGATGCAGTATATGGCGGGTTTGGCGGCGCGCCGAAATTTCCGATTCCGCATCAGCTGATGTTTTTAATGCGGTATTATCAATGGAAGCAGGATGACCGCGCGCTTTTGATGGTGGAAAAAACGTTAAACGGTATGGCAAACGGCGGCATTTATGACCATATCGGCTATGGGTTTGCCCGCTATTCGACCGATGCGATGTGGCTTGTGCCGCATTTTGAGAAAATGTTGTATGATAACGCGCTTTTAGTGATCGCGTATACGGAAGCGTATCAATTAACGAAAAACGAACGGTATAAAGAGATTGCCGAACAAATCATCGAATTTGTCAAGCGGGAAATGACTTCGCAAGACGGTGCGTTTTATTCAGCGATTGATGCCGATTCCGAAGGCGTGGAAGGAAAATATTATGTATGGACGCCCGATGAAGTGATGAACGCGCTCGGTACGGAACTAGGCGAGCTGTATTGCCGCGTTTACGATATTACCGAAGAAGGAAATTTTTCTGGAAAAAATGTGCCAAACCTCATTCATGCGAAAATGGAACGCATCGCAAAACAATACCGTCTGACGGAAGAAGAATTGCGCGAAAAGCTGGAAGAAGCAAGGAAGCAGCTGTTTGCCGAGCGTTCATCGCGCGTCCATCCGCATGTAGATGATAAAATTTTAACGGCTTGGAACGCGTTAATGATTGCCGCGCTGGCAAAAGCGGCAAAAGTATACGAGCGCCGCGATTATTTACGGATGGCTAAGCAAGCGCTTTCGTTTATCGAAACGCACCTTTGGCAAAATGGCCGGCTGATGGTGCGCTACCGCGACGGGGAAGCGAAACATCTCGGCATTATTGATGACTACGCCTATCTCGTCTGGGCGTATGTCGAAATGTATGAAGCGACCTTGGATTTGGCGTATTTGCAAAAGGCGAAAACATGTGCGGAGCGAATGATTGACCTTTTTTGGGATGAACAGAGCGGCGCGTTTTTTATGACAGGGAGCGACGCGGAAGCGCTCATCGTTCGGGAAAAAGAAATTTATGATGGTGCGCTGCCATCGGGAAATAGCGTCGCGGCTGTACAGATGATTCGTCTGGCAAGACTGACAGGCGATTTGGCGTTATTGGAAAAAGCAGAAACGATGTATAAAGTCTTCCGGCGTCAAGTCGAAGCATACGAAAGCGGCCATACGTTTTTCTTGCAAGGGCTGTTATTGTTTGAAACGCCGACGGCCGAGGTCGTGCTGTTCGGCAAACAAGGCGACGAAAAGCGGGAGCAGCTTATTCTAAAGTGGCAGCACACTTTTGCGCCAAACGTTTTTCTGTTGGCGGCGGAACATCCGGCCGATGTTGCGGGCATCGCACCGTTTGCGGCGGAGTATGAACCGCTTGGCGATGAGACGACCGTGTACGTGTGTGAAAATTTTGCCTGCCAGCAACCGACAACGGATGTCGAATCCGTTGCCGAGCAGCTGTTTGAATGATCCTTTTGTCCATGTTCGCAACTGTTAGCAGGATTTTTTTCATTCTTGAAGAATAAGTACGTCAAAGACAAAAATGAAGGAGAGAGCGGATATGCCAATTGCCAATCCAAGCAGAGAAGAAATCGGAGAAATTTTGCGAAAAGCAAAGCGCATCGCCGTCGTTGGGCTCTCGGACAATCCGGAGCGGACGTCGTACATGGTGGCAAAGGCGATGAAAGACGCCGGCTATGAAATTATTCCTGTCAATCCAATGATTGAGGAATGGGAAGGCATCAAAGCGGTGAAAAAACTGACGGATATTGATGGTCATGTCGATATTGTGAACGTATTTCGCCGTTCCGAACATTTGCCGGAAATCGCCCGTGAATTTGTGCAAATCGACGCCGACGTTTTTTGGGCGCAGCTCGGCGTCGTTAATGAAGAAGCCTATGAATTTTTGAAAGAAAAAGGGTATACGGTTGTGATGGATCGCTGCATTAAAGTGGAGCATGCGTTGACGAAACAACATTAAGCGAAATCGACCATCTTTTTAGATGGTCATTTCCATTTTTAGAGGGAATTTTGCGTATTTTGTCCTAATCGGTAAAATAGGCGTAGACGCTCGCGAATTTTATGTTACAATAAAACAGAAACAAATGTTCTTGTTTTATTTGAAAGGGGTATGTATGTGGCAAAACAATCCGTATATGAATACAACGATGATGCGATTCAAGTGTTAGAAGGACTCGAAGCGGTTCGGAAGCGGCCGGGAATGTATATCGGCAGCACTGATAGCCGCGGTTTGCATCATCTTGTCTATGAAATTGTCGACAATTCTGTTGATGAAGCGCTAGCAGGTTACGGAAATTATATTCTTGTCAAAATACATAAAGATAACAGCGTTACTGTGCTTGACGAAGGGCGCGGCATGCCGACGGGGATGCATAAGCTCGGCAAGCCGACGCCGGAAGTGATTTTGACGGTGCTTCACGCCGGCGGGAAGTTCGGGCAAGGCGGCTATAAAACGAGCGGCGGCTTGCACGGAGTCGGTGCATCGGTCGTCAACGCGCTGTCGGAATGGCTCGTAGTGACGATTCATCGCGACGGTTTTATTTATCAGCAGCGTTTCGAAAACGGCGGAAAGCCGGTAACGACGCTGGAAAAGATCGGGACGACGAACAAAACGGGGACGATCATTCAATTTAAGCCAGATCCAACGATTTTCAGCACGACAACGTTTAACTATGAGACATTAAGCGAGCGTTTGCGCGAATCGGCGTTTTTGTTAAAAGGGTTGAAAATCGAGCTCATCGATGAACGGACCGGGATGAGCGACGTATTTCATTACGAAAACGGGATTAAGGCGTTTGTCGAATATTTAAACGAAGATAAAGATGTTCTTCATCCTGTCGTTTATTTCGAAGGAGAGCAAAACGGCATTGAAGTCGAATTTGCCTTTCAGTTTAACGACGGTTATTCGGAAAACGTGCTGTCGTTTGTCAATAATGTGCGCACGAAAGACGGCGGCACGCATGAAGCGGGAGCGAAGACAGCGATGACGCGCGTCTTTAACGAATATGCGCGCAAAAACGGGCTGTTAAAAGAAAAAGATAAAAACTTAGAAGGCACCGATATCCGCGAAGGGTTGTCGGCAATCGTCTCGGTGAGAATTCCGGAGAACTTGCTGCAATTTGAAGGGCAGACGAAAGGAAAGCTCGGGACAAGCGAAGCCCGTTCCGCTGTTGACGCGGTCGTATCCGAGCATTTAACGTACTTTTTGCAAGAAAACCCAGACGTTAGCACGATGTTGATTAAAAAAGCGATCCGGGCATACCAAGCGCGGGAAGCGGCGCGAAAAGCGCGCGAGGAAGCGCGAAGCGGGAAAAAGCGAAAAGGAAAAGAGACGGTGTTAAGCGGAAAATTGACGCCGGCGCAATCGCGCAATCCGCAAAAAAACGAATTGTATTTAGTGGAAGGGGATTCGGCGGGCGGTTCGGCGAAACAGGGGCGCGACCGCCGTTTCCAAGCGGTATTGCCGCTGCGAGGAAAAGTGATTAACACGGAAAAAGCAAAGCTTGCCGACATTTTGAAAAACGAAGAAATCAGCACGATTATCCATGCGATCGGCGGGGGAGTCGGACCAGATTTTTCACTTGAGGACATAAACTACGACAAAGTGATTATTATGACGGATGCGGACACGGACGGCGCTCATATTCAAGTGCTGCTTTTAACATTCTTCTACCGGTATATGCGTCCGCTCATCGAAGCGGGAAAGGTGTATATCGCGCTGCCGCCGCTCTATAAAGTAAGCAAAGGCAGCGGCAAAAAAGAAATCGTTGAGTACGCATGGACAGATGCACAGCTAAAAGAAATTACGAGGAAATTCGGCAAAGGTTATACGGTGCAACGCTATAAAGGGCTTGGCGAAATGAATGCCGACCAATTGTGGGAAACGACGATGAACCCGGAGACGCGCACGCTGATCCGCGTGCGGATTGAGGATGCAGCGAGAGCGGAGCGCCGCGTTACGACGCTGATGGGCGATAAAGTCGAACCGCGCCGCAAATGGATTGAGGCGAACGTCGCCTTCGGATTAGAAGATGATCCAAATATTCTAGACAATGAGCACGTGTTTGTCGCAGGAGGGGATTATTGATGGCAGAAAGGTTATTAGATTTGCCGTTGGAGGACGTGCTTGGCGACCGTTTTGGGCGCTACAGCAAATATATCATTCAAGAACGCGCGCTTCCTGATGTCCGCGATGGACTAAAGCCGGTGCAGCGCCGCATTTTATATGCGATGTACATCGACGGAAATACGGCGGATAAGCCGTTCCGCAAAGCGGCGAAAACGGTCGGTAATGTGATCGGAAACTTCCATCCGCACGGAGATTCGTCTGTCTATGAGGCGATGGTGCGGATGAGCCAAGATTGGAAGCTGCGCAATGTATTAATTGAAATGCATGGCAATAACGGAAGCATTGACGGCGATCCGCCGGCGGCGATGCGTTATACGGAAGCGCGCTTGTCTTCAATCGCCTTGGAGTTGCTGCGCGATATTGAGAAACAGACCGTCGAATTTGTCCCCAACTTTGACGATACGACGAACGAGCCGGTCGTGCTGCCGGCGATGTTTCCAAATTTACTAGTGAACGGTTCTACTGGCATTTCGGCAGGATACGCGACCGAAATTCCGCCACATCATTTAGGCGAAGTCATTGATGCGGTGATTATGCGCATTGACAAGCCAAATTGCACGGTCGATGAGCTGATGACCGTGATTCAAGGCCCGGATTTTCCAACAGGCGGCATTATTCAAGGGAAAGACGGCATAAAAAAAGCGTATGAAACAGGAAAAGGCAAAATCATGATCCGCGGCAAAGCGGCGATTGAACAAGGAAAAGGCGGAAAAAAGCAAATCATCATCACAGAGCTTCCGTATGAGGTGAATAAAGCGAATCTCGTCAAAAAAATCGATGAGCTTCGCTTTGATAAAAAGCTGGACGGTATTGCCGACGTCCGCGACGAAACGGACCGCACCGGGCTGCGCATTGTCATTGAGCTAAAAAAAGATGCCGATGCGGAAGGAATTTTAAACTATTTATATAAAAACACCGATTTGCAAGTGCCGTACAATTTTAATATGGTCGCGATTCATCAGCGCCGTCCGAAGCTGTTGAGCCTTCCGGAATTGTTGGACGCGTATATCGAACACCGAAAAGAAGTGGTGACAAACCGCTCGCAATACGAGCTGAAAAAAGCGTATGAGCGCCAGCATATTGTCGAAGGATTAATGAAAGCTTTATCTATTTTAGACGAAGTGATCGCAACGATCCGCGCTTCCCGCGATAAGCGTGACGCCAAAGACAATTTAATCGCCAAATATGAGTTTACGGAAGCGCAAGCGGAAGCGATCATGTCGCTGCAGTTGTATCGGTTAACGAACACGGATATTACCGCGTTGCGGCAAGAAGCGGAACAGCTAGAAAAAACGATTCAGGAACTGACCACTGTTTTAAATAGTGAAAAGAAATTGCTTGCTGTTATTAAAAAAGAATTAAAAGCGATGAAAAAGCAATATGCCGATGAACGAAAAACGGTGATTGAAGATGAAATCGAAGAAATAAAAATTAATTTGGAAGTGATGATTCCATCAGAAGACGTCATTGTCACCGTGACGAAAGAAGGATATGTGAAACGGACGAGCTACCGTTCCTACAGCGCTTCAAACGGCCAAGATTTCGGCATGAAAGAATCGGACCGGCTGCTTTCGCAAATGGAAATGAACACAACCGACGTATTATTATTGTTTACGAGAAAAGGCAACTACTTGTACTGCCCAGTTTATGAGCTGCCGGATATTCGTTGGAAGGATGTCGGCCAGCATATTTCCAATTTGATCCCGCTTGACCGCGATGATGAGATTATCGCCGCCGTTCCTGTCAAACGGTTTGATGAACCGTTAAGCCTTATTTTTGTCACCAAACAAGGCATGGTGAAGCGCACGGAGCTATCTCAATATAAAGTGCAACGCTATACGCGGCCGCTTGTGGCAATCAATGTCAAAGAAGGCGATGAAGTCATACATGTGTATGCGACGGATGGGCAACAAAGCCTATTGCTTATAACGAACCAAGGATACGGATTATGGTTTGATGAAGCGGAAATAAGTCTGGTCGGCGTGCGTGCTGCTGGAGTGAAAGGGATCAATTTAAAAGAAGGGGATCATGTCGTTTCCGCGCATTCAATCGTGGATGAAGGCGAACGGTATTTAGTCATCGCAACTCAACGTGGTGCCGTGAAAAAAATGCCATTGAGCGAATTTGCGAAAACGTCGCGCGCCAAGCGCGGAGTAGTCATGCTGCGCGAGTTAAAGACAAACCCGCACCGCATCGTTGCTTCCGTTTTGACGGATAGAAACGATGATATGTTGTTTATTCGCACAGAAACAGGAGCGATCGAGACGCTTTCCGTTTCTTCGTTGCGCGTTGCCGATCGTTACAGCAATGGTTCTTTTGTGATTGATAACGATGAGGCTGGAAACGTAATCGATATGTGGAAACAACCATCCAACATATTAGGAAAAGAGGAGACGAAATGAGATTTAGGCGCCAAGAAGCGTTTCGCTATCAATTTGGCCAGCCGCTTCCATGCACATTCCGCCTTGTGCACAATGATGAAAAATATATAGAAATCGAGGAAAAAAGCGCCCATATTCATGATATTAGCCCACATGGAATGAAACTGGAAACCCTATCACGGATTCCTTGCGAGCATAATAAAGAGATTGAAGTAACATTTATGCTCAATGATGTGCCGTTTCGTTTTTCAGGAAAAGTTGTATGGGAGAGGCCATTTGTGCGAACGTATTATTACGGGGTGCGGCTGTTGATTTCGAATGAACAAGAGGAAAAGCTTATCAGTGAGATTAAACGACACGCGGCTCTTCACCGACAGCGTTAAAAACAACTCGGCGATATGCCGAGTTGTTTTTGTTACCAAAATTTCCACCATTTATTCGAACGTTTCACGCTGGCGCTGGACGCTGCTTGGCGGAAAGAAAGAACAAGTTCGCGAAACGCTTTTTCGCGCTCTATAATTTGTTCTTCATAGCGTCTTTGTTCTTCTTCCCGCTTCGTTTTTTCTTCTTGTAAAAACGTAACGATATTGTCGAGATGTTCATGAATTTCTTCGGTCTCTTCCTGCAGTGTTTTTGTATATCGCGCTAGTGAGCGATGGATTTCTCTTTTAGTGGATGCGGAGTTTTCGCAAATTTCGCCCATGTATGTTTTCATTTCTGCCACTGCTTGTTGCACCGCTTCTGTCGTTTCTTTTTTGAGTTCACCGACGATTTCTTCTTTCATCGTCCTCGCCAATTGTTCCGCTATGTGGTAAGAATCATGACGCAAAGGACGCGGCGTGTCGATCACTTCTCCCTCCAGTCCGGTGTTTTGCTGTTCCTCCTGCAAATATTGAATAATATCATGTTTTGTTTTTTTCTCAGAGAACCATTGTTTAATTTTTATAAATTGTTCCAATAACGCGTCGTTGTAAATGCGCGCTCCTTGTTTTGTCCGTGGAACCGTAATGTATTGCGCAAATTCTTTTTCCCATTGTTTTAGGATTCGCGGAGCGACTTTCACTTTTTTTGCGGCTTCGCGGAGTGTATAGGATTTCATCGCAATTTGTCCATCCTTTCTCTATCAAAATGGTTATATGTTTATTTCCAAGCAAACGGTTTATTTTCCTGCTAAATTACAAAATATAACAAAAAAAGTGATCGATAGCGAAAAAAGTTGAAAAATGTCGAAAATGCATATTGACGAACTTGTATATACAAGTTAAAATGAAAATAGCTTGTATATACAAGTTTGAAAGCGATTGCTGAAAGCGGTTAAATTATAAGGAGTTAGGGGGATTTCGTGATGGGGGCTTACGAACAATCAGTCGCCAAAATTGTTGAAGCGATTGGCGGAAAAGAAAATATTGTCGCCGCTACCCACTGTGTCACGCGGTTGCGCTTCGCGTTGAAAGATGAGGGGAAAGTCGACAAAGAAGCGTTAGAGAGCGTGGATATTGTGAAAGGCTCGTTTTCTGCGAACGGTCAGTTTCAAGTGGTGATTGGACAAGGGCTTGTCGATAAAGTATATAACGAAATGGTGGAAATGACCGGGATCGGCAGAGCGACGAAACAAGAAATTAAAGATGCCGCGGAAGCGAAGTTAAACCCATTGCAGCGCGCCATTAAAATATTAGCGGATATTTTTATTCCGATTTTACCGGCGATTGTGACAGCCGGTTTGTTGATGGGGATTAACAACATTTTAACAGGTCCGGATATTTTTTACGAAGGAAAATCGTTTGTCGAAGTGCACAAAGAATGGGCAGATCTCGCCAATATGATCAACCTTATTGCCAATACGGCGTTCGTTTTCTTGCCTGGTTTAATCGGCTGGTCAGCGGTGACGAAGTTTGGCGGAAGCCCGCTGTTAGGAATTGTCCTCGGGTTGATGCTCGTCCATCCAGATTTGTTAAATGCATGGGGATGGGGAGCTGCGAAAGAAAAAGGCGAAATTCCTATTTGGAATTTATTCGGATTTGAAGTACAAAAAGTCGGGTATCAAGGCCAAGTGCTGCCGGTGCTTGTCGCCGCTTACGTCCTGGCGAAAATCGAGCAATTTTTGCGCAAACGCATACCGGATGCGTTTCAATTGCTGCTTGTCGCGCCGATTGCGTTATTAATCACAGGCTTTTTAGCATTCATTGCGATTGGTCCGATTACATTCGCGATCGGAAACGCGATTACGCATGTATTTGTTAGCATTTTTGATAATGTTCCGGCGATTGGCGGCTTTTTGTATGGCGCGTTGTACGCACCGCTTGTCGTCACAGGAATGCATCATACGTTTTTGCCGGTCGACTTGCAGTTGATAGCAAACACAGGCGGTACGTTCTTATGGCCAATCCTTGTCATGTCAAACATTGCCCAAGGTTCTGCGGCATTGGCGATGATGTTTGTCGCCAAAGATGAAAAATTAAAAGGCCTTTCTTTCACGTCTGCGGTGTCGGCTTATCTTGGCATTACCGAACCGGCGATGTTCGGGGTGAATTTGCGTTTCCGCTATCCGTTTATTTCGGCGATGACCGGCGCAGCGATTGCCGGAATGTTTATAACGCTGAATAAAGTGATCGCGCCATCGATTGGCGTTGGCGGGTTGCCTGGATTTTTATCGATCGTGCCGCAAAAATGGGTGCCGTTCTTTATCGGAATGGCGATCGCAATCATCGTACCGTTTGTTTTAACGTTTGTATTCGGCAAGTTCCGCAAAGAGAATCGCTAATATAGAATGTATAAAACTATGTTCTAAATAATCAATTAAACATGCCATTGGCGAGTGTCAGCCAATGGTATCGTTTTTATCCATAATATCTCTATAATAACCGAACGAGGTGATGATGCAATGCAGCAGCCATGGTGGAAAAAAGCGGTCGTATATCAAATTTATCCAAAAAGCTTTAATGACACAAACGGCGATGGAATCGGCGATTTAGCGGGAATTATCGAAAAGCTCGATTATTTGAAACAGCTCGGCGTGGACGTCATTTGGCTGACGCCGATTTACAAGTCGCCACAGCGTGACAATGGCTATGATATTAGCGACTATTTTCAAATTCACGATGAGTATGGGACGATGGAGGATTTTGATCGCTTGTTGGAAGAAGTACATCGGCGCGGCATGAAATTAATTATGGATATGGTTGTCAACCATACGTCTACGGAACATGAATGGTTTAAGCAGGCGCGGACATCAAAAGACAATCCGTATCGTAATTTTTACATTTGGCGTGATCCAAAGCCGGACGGAAGCGCTCCGACGAATTGGCAGTCGAAGTTTGGCGGTTCGGCGTGGGAGTACGATGAGAAAACAGGGCAATATTATTTGCACTTATTTGACGTGACGCAAGCGGATTTAAACTGGGAAAACGAAGAATTGCGCCGCCGCGTTTATGACATGATGCATTTTTGGTTTCAAAAAGGAGTGGACGGCTTCCGTTTAGATGTCGTCAATTTGTTGTCCAAAGATCAACGTTTTCTCGATGATGACGGTTCGGTGCCGCCGGGCGACGGCCGCAAGTTTTACACGGATGGGCCGCGCATCCATGAATTTTTGCATGAGATGAACCGGGAAGTGTTTTCAAAATACGATGTTATGACGGTCGGGGAAATGTCATCCACCACAATTGACCATTGCATTAAATATACCAATCCAGAACGCCATGAGTTAAATATGGTTTTTAATTTCCATCATTTAAAGGTCGATTACCCGAACGGAGAAAAATGGGCGGTCGCCGATTTTGATTTTCTTGCCTTGAAGCGAATTTTATCGAAATGGCAAGTGGAGATGCACAAAGGAGGCGGCTGGAATGCGCTGTTTTGGTGCAACCATGACCAGCCGCGAATTGTATCGCGCTACGGCGATGATGGGAAATATCATAAAGAATCGGCGAAAATGCTTGCGACCGTCATTCATATGATGCAAGGGACTCCGTATATTTATCAAGGCGAAGAAATCGGTATGACCGATCCGAAATTCGAGCGGATTGACGATTACCGAGACGTGGAATCGCTCAATATGTATCGCATTTTGCGAGAACAAGGAAAAAGCGAGCAAGAAGTGCTTGAAATTTTAAAACGGAAATCGCGCGATAATTCACGGACGCCGATGCAATGGGACGATAGCGAAAACGCCGGATTTACGACAGGCACGCCTTGGATTCGCGTTGCGCCGAACTATCAACAAATTAACGTGAAAAAAGCGCTGGAAGATCCGACATCGGTTTTCTATCATTATCAGCGGCTCATTCAATTGCGCAAACAATACGATATTATCACGACGGGAGATTATCAGCTATTGCTTGAAGATCATCCGGATATTTTTGCATATTTGCGAAATGGGGAGAACGAAAAGTTGCTTGTCGTGAACAATTTTTACGGAAGAGAAACGACATTCGTCTTGCCAGATGATGTCGATGTAAGCGGCTATACGGGCGAAATATTGATTTCTAACTATGATGACTCACCAAGCAATTTTCGGAAAATAACGCTTCGCCCGTACGAATCGATTGTTTATTACTTGGCAAGATCGTGATACAATACTATCGGTGAGCGATATGTATGAAAATAAATATTTAACTATTTATCACGATCTTGCCGAAAAAATCCGTCAAGGGCATTGGAAGCCGTATGACAAACTACCGTCGGAAAACGAACTTGTCGAACGGTATCACACATCGAGAGAAACGATTCGCAAAGCGCTAAATTTACTATCCGAACATGGCTATATCCAAAAAATGAAAGGAAAAGGTTCGATCGTTTTGGATGTTGGCAAATACGACTTTCCGGTTTCCGGGTTAGTTAGCTTTAAAGAATTGGCGCAAAACATGAAACAGCCTGTAAAAACGATCGTCAACGAACTGGAAATCATTAAACCGGATCCGTATTTAAAGCGGTATTTGCACGCGACAAACAAAGACGAAATATGGAAAGTTATTCGTTCCCGCGAAATTGAAGGAGAACGGATCATTTTAGATAAAGATTTTTTCTATAAGAAATATGTTCCGACATTGACGCGGGAAATATGCGAAGATTCCATTTATGAGTATTTAGAGAAACGGTTAAAATTAAAAATCAGTTTTGCGAAAAAAGAAATGACCGTTGAAAAAGTCAATGACGAGGATCGAAAATATTTGGATTTAAACGGTTATGACCACATCGTTGTCGTAAAAAATTTCGTTTATTTAGATGATGCGACGCTATTCCAGTATACGGAGTCGCGCCACCGCCTCGATAAATTCCGTTTTGTCGATTTCGCGAGACGAAAGTGAACGAACACTTGTCCCCGCGCAAGTGTTCGTTTCTTTTTTTTTGGTTAAATCCCCAATTTTGATGGTCCAAGTTTAATGGACTGAATTAGGAATTGATCATTTTTCGTTTCATTCACATCTGATAAAACTATGTGCTAAATAATCAACAAAAAAAGATATCATAAATCCCCATCATTATGGCAATCCTTGTAACGGTAAAGGGGTGAATTGGTTGGAAGGAACATGGTTGTCTTTATTGCCGTTTCTTGTAGTCATTCCGCTGGCGATTTGGCTGAAAGAGATTGTTCCTGGGCTTGTCATCGGATTGATCGTCGGAGCGTTTTGCTTGGAAGAAGGAAGCGTGCTTGCCACGATTGAGCGAGCGGTAGACACGCTGTTAAAAACGATGAATAATTTAGAACATATGAAAGTAGTTGCATTTTTATATTTATTTGGTTCATTAATTGGCATGATGCAAATTGCCGGCGGAGTGAAAGGATTTGTGCAATGGATCGACGGACGGCTTCATTCGAAGCGGAGGCTATTGTTGTTTATATGGCTTACTGTTCCGTTTACTTTTTTTATGCCGATGTTTCGCATTATGTTACTTGGCCCTGTGATGAAATCCATTCTCGGAAAATTTCGCATTGACCGGCGGAGAATAGCATACATGATAGATGTATCAACGGAACCGATTATCGTCCTTCTTCCTGCTGCAACAGCGTTTGTCGGGTTTATGGAGTCGGTAGTAGCGGGAGCACTCGAACAAAATCAAATCAATACATCAGCTTACGAGCTTTTTTTAGCGAGCTTGCCGTATAACTTTTTTGCAGTCATCGCGCTTTTTATCGGATTGATGACGACATTTATGAACGTACGGATTGGAAGAAAAGAAAGAAAAAGAGAAAAAGAAAAAACGAACCCGTTTCATCAATTGGGCCTGCGCAAAGAATTGGCGCTAGTGTCAGGGGAACCGCTTCACTTGTTTTTTCCGCTTTTTCTTGTGCTTGTGCTGACATTTTTTTTCTTTTGGTACAGCGGGACGAAAAATGGAGCCGTCACCATTATCGATGCTTTTTCGAAAGCCGATGCGACGATGGCGATGTTAATGGCATTGTTTGTTACGATCATTGCAACGACGGTATTTTATCTTATCAGGCGGCAACCGTTGCATGAACTGATTTATCATTTTTTTGACGGCGGCAATCAATTGATGGCGCCGATCGGGATGCTCCTTCTCGTTTGGGCGGTATCGCTTGTCGCAGATGAACTAGGGTTTTCCACGTATGTTTCGTCGACACTTGGGACATGGCTTCCAAAAGAAGTCGTCCCCGCTGCCGTATTTGCCGCCGGTTCGTTTATTTCTTATTTTATCGGCACATCATGGGGAACGTGGGGGATTTTTATGCCGCTTGGCATCACGTTAGCGGCGGCAACGGGAGCGCCGCTGCCAATGACGATCGGGGCGGTATTTGCGAGCGGAACGTTCGGCGCTTTCGCTTCTCCGCTAGGCGATACAACGATTACAACCGCGTCGATGATGGATTTAGATTTAATGAGTTATGCGAAATACAAATTACGTATTTCATTATTGTTCGCAATATTATCGATGGTCGCTTATTTAATCGCGCCGATCTTTTTCGCGTAACGACATCGGTGTATTATACTGACCGATATCGTTACGTTTTATTTTTAGTTGTATGGATATTGGCTATGACTATCCATTTTTTAATAAACAAAACTATGTGCTAAATAATCAAAAAACAACTTCCAACACCAAAATGTAAAAAGAAGTAGCTACTTTTTTATACCTTCCAATCTCACCTAAATGAATCCCGGAAACGGTGTAAAAGCAACATTTTTCTGGAACTAAAGTTTACTGGGCTGAAAGTGGAATTTTAAAACTCGATCTTTCGCTTCTCCAATATACGGCTTAATGAATTCCTCGCTTTTATATTGACCATTTTTCCGTTTTCCACATACTGTATGAATAAAAAGCACAAGAAGGGGGGACAACAATGGAAATTAGAGCAACCATCGGAGATGCGACATTTACATGCCGGGGAGAGTTGGAAGCGTATTTTCAACCGTTTCGTGAGGCAACGATTGGAGCGAATATGACATTTTCCACCCCGTTTGGACAACAGCGAATGATTTATGCAGATTGGACAGCAAGCGGTCGTTTATATGCGCCGATTGAACGAAAAATAACCGAAGAACTTGGCCCATTTGTCGCCAACACACACACTGAATCGAATATAACGAGCACGAAAATGACATTGGCGTACCAATACGCAAAAGAGTTGATTAAACGTCATGTCAACGCAGGACGAGATGACGTTATCATTATGGAAGGAGCAGGGATGACAAGCGCGGTAAATAAACTGCAGCGGCTGCTTGGCTTAAGAGTGCCGGAACAATGGAAATCACATCTCAAGCTTCCCGATGAAAAACGCCCCGTTATTTTCGTCACACATATGGAACACCATTCCAATTTATTATCGTGGGCGGAAACGATTGGAGAAGTAGTGACGATTCGCCCGGCCGCAAACGGTGATGTTGATGTCGGCCATTTGCAGGAATTATTGCGAACGTATGCACAGCGCCCGCTAAAAATCGGCGCTTTTACCGCATGCTCGAATGTAACAGGCATCCAGACACCATACCATCAACTAGCGAAAATAATGCATGAACACGAAGGAATTTGCTTCGTCGACTTTGCCGCCTCCGCTCCGTATGTTTCCATCAACATGCACCCTGATGATCCGCTAAAAAAATTAGATGGTATTTATTTTTCGCCGCATAAATTTTTAGGAGGCCCTGGAAGCGCAGGTGTACTTATTTTTGACTCTCATCTGTACCAAAACCGCATCCCTGATCATCCGGGAGGAGGGACGGTCATATGGACGGATCCTTGGGGAAATTATAAATACATCAACGACATTGAAACACGGGAAGACGGGGGAACACCGCCGGTTTTACAAACGATTAAAGCAGCGCTTGCCATCCAATTAAAAGAAAAAATGGGGATTGAACGCATGCTGAAGCGGGAAAAAGAATTAACAGCGCTTTTTTTATCTCAGTTAAAGCAAATACCGCGCGTTCATATTTTAGAAGGCCAACGGGAAGACAGGCTTGGCATTGTATCATTTATAATTGAAGGAATGCATTACAATTTAGTTGTAAAGCTTTTGAACGACCGCTTTGGCATCCAAACGCGCGGCGGCTGTTCATGCGCTGGCCCGTACGGTCACTACTTGCTTGGAATTGACAAAAAACAATCGAAAGAAATTATGACGCAAGTGGAACAAGGAAACTTGCTGCCAAAACCGGGATGGGTGCGTATTTCGCTTCATCCAATTATGACAAACGAAGATATATATCATATCATTCGGGCGATCCGCCATATTGTGCGTCACGAAGAAAAGTGGAAGCAAGAGTATATATATGATCACAAAAAAAATGAATTTCAGCATCGCAACGATGACCGCGACGTTCGCCACTTATTTACTCTCTAGCAACATATCGTTTCCATCTCCGCTTCCCAACGTGTACAATAAAACCATAATGAAAAAAGAGGGGAGACATATGAACGAGCTATATCATTTATTTCTTCGCACAGAGCGGGAGCGAATTTTGTACGAGCGAGCGCGGAAGCTTGCTGATCAATTTCATAAGCGCGCTGGATGGTACGATGAACATGCGGAATTTCCATTTGAGAATTTCAGTGATTTAAAAGAAGCGCGCTTCCTTTCTCTTACTGTGCCTAAATTATACGGGGGCGAAGAAATTTCCCTTTATGAATTTTTGCTCATTCAAGAAACGATCGCCCAAGGGGACGGAGCGACGGCGCTATCACTCGGTTGGCATTTAGGCATTTTGCTGAACCTCGCGGAGACGAAAAAATGGCCGCTGTCCATTTTTGAACGAATTTGCCGCGAAGTAGCGGAAAAGCAAGTTTTATTAAACAGCGCCCATTCCGAAACAGCGACCGGAAGTCCAGCACGCGGCGGAAAACCGGAAACAACTGCGGAACACCGCAACGGCCGCTGGGTAATTTCCGGACGAAAAACGTTCGCTTCGCTAGCTCCGGCGCTTGATTACTTTATCGTATCAGCAACCATTAAAGAAACAGGGGAAGTTGGAAACTTCCTCATCCCGAAAACAGCGGCTGGTTTAAAAATTGAAAAAACATGGAATACGCTCGGCATGAGAGCGACGCGAAGTGACGATGTTATTTTAGAAAATGTAGAAGTGGAAGAAGAAGCGCTTGTCGAAATGCTTAGTTCGCCAAAAGCAAAAAGTCAGGCCCAAGGCTGGCTTTTACATATTCCTGCTTGTTATTTAGGAATCGCCATCGCCGCACGCAATGAGGCGATTGCATTTGCGAAAACATATCAGCCAAACAGCCTTTCCCATCCAATTGCCGAAGTGCCGGAAGTACGGCGAAAAATTGCGCAAATGGATATACATTTGATGGCAGCCCGGCATTTTATGTATTCGATTGCTGATCAATGGGACCGCTATCCGGAGAAACGGGCAGAAATGAAAGAAGAATTGGCAACTGTAAAATATCTTGCAACGAATGCCGCTGTCAACGTCGTTGATTTGGCAATGCGCATCGTCGGCGGGCAAAGTTTATTTGCCGAGAATCCATTGCAGCGGTATTATCGCGATGTCCGAGCCGGATTGCATAATCCGCCGTCCGACGATATTACCGTTTCGATCGTGGCGGATCGCGCTTTAAATTCAAAGTAAAAGAGCAAAACTATGCAGTCAAAATGTTAAGGTGTAGATATTTTAACCGTTTGAACTATTGCCATACGCCTCTCCTAAAACGCCCTGCGATGCGCTAATTATTCGTAAGCCTTCGAGGAAGCGATAAAAACAAGGTGTATTCATCGACTTGAATGGCGAGGTTCAAGATTATCTGCTAAAATGATTGTTATTTTAGTGAGAGATATTATTTGCCCCAGATAAATCATCCTGTTGTCAAAATAGGATGATTTTTTTAAAAATTATATAGAATTTTATGTTAATATATTGTAGAGGGTTATTGAACGGAGCAACATACCTAACTAAACATGAATGCAGTAATAGAGAAAAGAGACACAACTTCCGATGAGACGCGCTACATTTATTGAAGGACATTTTATGTTTGCCGGAGGGATGTTGATGAAGTTTTTTATTCTACTTATCCTTGCAACCATGCTTGTCGCATGTTCAAAAGATACAAATATCCCCAAAAATGTAACGCAGTCTGAGAGTCAAAGTGATGATGTACCTTCATTCTTTAATCTGTCTGTAATAAAAAATGTAGATTGGAAAGAAAGTGAGGTTTTCACTTATGAAGGACTAGAACTTCGTGGTATTCCAGGAAAGGTAGGGATATTGTCCACTCCTTGGAAGGCAGGAGTAAATAACAAGTATATGTGGCACTTCTTTGGCGATAACATCCCATCTGGAAAACTGACAGTCATCGCAGTTCAAGAAGGCACAAATAAAGTGAGCAAAGCACTTACAGACGATAGAGGAAGTCATATGTGGGTATCTCCTTATGGTAGTGTACCAAAAGCGGTTAACGGTCATACGGATATCCCTGCTAATATGATGTTGCCCAATAAGGGGAAGTGGGTTCTAAATGCTTATATAGGAAAAGAGTTGTTTGGGCAGATTGTAGTGGACGTTCAGTAACCTCCCATTTGTTTTAGGTTATGCTACAGAATGTTGCTGATTTTTTTACTCCACTATCATGCATCATAGAAGAACGAATTAACTCCCATCATCTATGGTATTGCGAAGTGCCGCATGGGCGGATAAAAGAAAAAGGAGAACACATATAATCAAGTATAATATGTGCTCTCCTTTTTTATGATTTAGGTTCTGATAACAAAACAACTGCTCTTTCTTTACTTTTCAAGCGCCTTTTTCAAAAACTGCGGAAGTTGGAAGCATTGTTTTAATATTCCTTCGTTAACGTATTTCGTATCCGAAGGAATCGTTAAAGTTTCTGGAAGAGAAAGAGGTTTTGTCGAGCCGATGGTAAAGCTCCATAATCCGCCTGGATATGTAGGTACAGTGGCGGTATAAACTTGAACATGCGGGAATAATTCGCGAATGTTTGTATATGTTTGACGTAAAATGTCCAAATGGAAAATCGGAGATTGGCTTTGGCAAACCATTAGTCCGTCATCTTTTAAAGCACGGCGGACATTGGCATAAAAGTCGCGCGAAAAGAGCGCCTCTGCTGGGCCGACAGGATCGGACGAATCAATAATAATCACATCATACTCGTTTTCGTGTCCTTTCACGAAAGCAACTCCGTCATCATAAATAAACTGTACTCGCGGATCGGATAAATTTCCCGATACTTCTTGCAAATGTGCTTTACACGAGAGCACTACTTTTTCATCGATTTCAACCATATGAATTTCTTCAACATGTTTATATTTCGCTACTTCTCTAGCCGCACCACAATCTCCGCCGCCGATGATGAGCACTTTTTTCGCCGACGGGTGGAACTGCAGCGGTACATGAGAAATCATTTCATTATAAATATGGCCGTCGATGGATGTTGTTTGCACGACTCCGTCGAGGACGAGCATGCGTCCGAAATCGTAAGAATCCAAAATCATGACATGTTGAAAGTCAGATTGTTCGGAGAAAATAACGTCTTTAATACGGTAGCTGATTTTCAAGTTTTCACGGTCATCTTCCGTTAGCCAAAGTTCACCGTTTTCGACTTTTACATAAGGTGGTAATGAATTATGCACGTGCTTCATTGCGACCTCCTTTTAATCCTGCTTGTTTTCTCACACCTTTCTAATATTAATATATTTTGCGAAATGTGACAAATCCTGCGATGGAGCTGAACCAATTCCGCATTCTCACAGCGGCGTGTTGCATTTCGCCTTCAACAGCTATTTTTGAAAAGACGATTGCCTGCAAAGCTACCGCTTTTCTTCGCGAAAAATTGCCTGTAAGCTTTGTTTATTTGCAAGCAAATCAGACAGCGTATATGAATCCAACACGCGCAAAAACGCTTCTAACGCCTCATGCAGCACGCTTTTTAACTGGCAAACAGGGGTCAGAACACAATGATTGCCGTGGCTGGCGAAGCATTCCACAAGCGACAAGTTTTCTTCCGTTTCGCGGACGACAGTACCGATGCAAATCTCTTCCGGCTGTTTAGCGAGCCGAATGCCTCCGTTTCGCCCCCGTATCGTTTCAATATAGCCTAATTTTCCAAGTTCATACACGATTTTGCTTAAATGGTTTTCCGAAATCGAAAATGTTTTGGAAATTTCTTTAATGTTCGTTTTCGCACCAGGCTCAAGCGCTCCTAAAAAGAGAAGAACGCGCAAAGCGTATTCGGTATAGTTTGTCAGCTGCATTTGTTTCACACCTTTAAAAGCGGATTTCAATACGATTTTATCATAATAAATGTTGCAAAAAAAATGTGAACAATTTGTTAAAGATGTATTTAAAATATTGCTTTTAAAACACCGCTATGTTTCAATAAAGATGTATTTAAAATACATGTTTTGGAGGATAAGAGCAATGGGAACAACAACAGCATTAAGTCAAAAAACAATAGAAATTATAAAGTCTACGGTGCCAGTGCTTGAAAAACACGGCGAACAAATTACGAAACGGTTTTATCAATTAATGTTCACCAACCATCCAGAACTGCTTAATATTTTTAACCATGCCAACCAAAAACAAGGCCGTCAACAAAGAGCGCTTGCGGCAGCGGTTTACGCTGCGGCGAAACATATCGATCATTTAGAAATCATTTTGCCTGTCGTCCAACCAATCGCCCATAAGCATCGGAGCTTAGGAATCAAACCGGAGCATTACCCGATTGTCGGCAAACATTTGCTGCTTGCGATAAAAGATGTACTTCAAGAGGCAGCGACAGACGAAATCATCAACGCATGGGCGGAAGCGTATGAAGTAATCGCGAATGTATTTATTCAAGTGGAAGCACAATTGTATGAAGAAGCCGCATCCAAACGCGGGGGATGGAAAGATTTCCGCCGCTTCATCGTTCAGAAGAAGGTAAAAGAAAGCGATGTCATTACATCGTTTTATTTCATTCCTGAAGACGGCGGGGAAATTAGCGAATATTTGCCAGGGCAATATGTCAGTGTCAAAGTGTCTATTCCGGGGGAGAAATATACCCATATTCGCCAATACAGCTTATCCGATGCGCCTGGAAAAGGTTATTACCGCATTAGTGTGAAAAGGGAAGCGGCAACGGCAGACAAACCGGCCGGAATTGTATCCAACTATTTACACGATCATGTTCAAGAAGGGGACGTGCTTGAATTAAGCGCGCCAGCTGGTGTTTTCACGCTCGATATGACAAAAGAAACACCGGTCGTGTTCATCAGCGGTGGCGTGGGCATTACGCCGCTCTTCAGTATGGCCAGCACGGTTGTTTCGCGCCAGCCTAATCGCCAAACAACGTTTATCCATGCGGCAGTCAACGGAAACGTCCACGCGTTCGATCAAGAGTTGCGCCGCTTGGCAGAACATCCGGCATTTTCATATCACGTTTGTTATCAGTCTCCTTCTGTAGAAGACCGTAAACACCCTTATTTCGGGAAGGAAGGATTTATTGATTTGCCATGGATGCAAACGGTGATTCCGAACAAAGAGGCAGATTTCTACTTCTGCGGGCCGATTCCGTTTATGAAAACCGTCTATCGTTCCCTAAAAGAATGGGGCGTCGCCGATGAAAATATCCATTATGAATTTTTCGGACCAGCCGGTGATTTAACGAAGTAATAAATAATTGCATTAAAGGCACCTTTCCGTTTGGAGGAAGGTGCCTTATTTTGATATGATTAATAAGTAAGAAGGAGGGAAGTAATGGATGGGATACGAGTTGGCAACATTTGCAGGCGGTTGTTTTTGGTGCATGGTTTCGCCGTTTGAAGAGCAGCCGGGAATTATCCGTGTCATATCTGGGTATACCGGCGGCCATAAAGAAAACCCAACGTATGAAGAAGTATGTTCGAAAACAACGGGGCATTACGAAGCAGTGCAAATTACGTTTGACCCCGACGTGTTTCCATATGAGAAACTGCTTGACATCTACTGGCGGCAAATCGATCCGACCGATGACGGCGGACAGTTTCACGATCGCGGTCCGCAATATCGCACAGCGATTTTTTACCATAATGAAAAACAACGTCTTCTCGCTGAAAAATCGAAGCGGGAACTTGAAGAAAGCGGCCGTTTCTCGAAACCGATCGTGACGAAAATCTTGCCGGCATCTACGTTTTATCCAGCGGAGGAGTACCACCAAGATTACCATAAGAAAAATCCGCTCCGCTATAAATTGTACCGGATCGGTTCAGGGCGCGATGCGTTTTTGAAAGAGCATTGGCGCGACCCCGAGCGGGAAGCGATGCTGCGAAAAAAATTGACCCCGCTTCAATTTGAGGTAACGCAGCGTAACGGGACGGAGCCGCCGTTTGACAACCCGTATTGGAACAATACGCGGGAAGGAATTTATGTCGACATTGTCTCCGGCGAGCCGCTTTTCAGCACAAAAGACCAATATGACGCCGGCTGCGGCTGGCCAAGCTTTACAAAGCCGCTTCATCCAGAAAATATTAAAACAGAGCTCGATTTAAGCCACGGGATGATTCGGACGGAAGTGCGGAGCCGCAAAGCGGATTCCCACTTAGGTCACGTCTTTAACGACGGTCCGGAGCCAACTGGTCTCCGCTATTGCATTAATTCCGCCGCATTACGCTTTATTCCAAAAGAAGATTTAGAAAAAGAAGGATACGGGGAATATTTATCCTTATTTGCGGAAGACGATGCGGCAAATCAATAAAAAACGGTTGGCATTCCGACCGTTTTTTTATATGATGAAGGTTAAATAGATATACAGGAGGAAACAGTCTATGCAAACATTTCGCGAACATCGCTGGCAATCGTTTCTGCAAAACTATGAAAACCGGGCGCGTTTGTTAATTTCATGCCCGGACAAACCGGGTATTGTTGCAGCGGTAACATCGTTTTTATATGAACAAGGCGCAAATATTGTGGAATCAAGTCAATATTCCACCGATCCTGAAGGAGGCACCTTTTTCTTAAGAATCGAATTTGATTGTCCAAATATCGCGGCGCGAAAGCAAGAGATCGAATCCGCTTTTCGGCCGATCGCCGAGTCGTTTCATATGGATTGGCGCCTCCGCTTACATAACGATGTCAAACGAATCGCGATATTTGTCTCCAAAGCGGAACATTGTTTGCTCGAGTTACTGTGGCAGTGGCAAGCCGGCGAATTAATCGCCGATATTGCGCTTGTTGTAAGCAATCATGAATATCTCAAAAGCACAGTGGAATCGGTCGGCATTCCATATTTCTATATTCCAGTTACGAAAGAAACAAAAGCGGAAGCCGAGCAAAAACAAATTCAATTGCTTAAAAAACATGATGTTGACACGATTGTGCTCGCCCGCTACATGCAAATTTTATCGCCGGCATTTGTCGCCGAATTTCCAGGAAGAATCATTAATATCCACCATTCGTTTTTACCGGCGTTCGTCGGGGCAAGACCATACGAAAGGGCATATGAACGCGGCGTAAAGCTAATCGGCGCGACATCGCATTACGTCACCGACGATTTAGATGAAGGACCGATTATCGAGCAAGACGTCGCCCGCGTTGACCACCGCCACCATCCCGACGATTTAAAGCGAATAGGACGGATTATTGAAAAAACAGTGCTTGCCCGCGCGCTAAAATGGCATTTAGAAGATCGTGTCATCATCCACGAAAACAAAACGATTGTTTTTTATTAAACATGAGCAAAAAAGGAGGCAGACGCGCCTCCTTCTTCATTGAATCCTAATAAATCTATGTTCAAAATAAAGGATTGAAAATGAAAATTAGCAGGATTTCCAAACAACAAGTGGAATTAGTTATAATGAAGAAAAAGAAGAAAGAAGGGAGAATGCATGGGTGAAAAAAGAACGCCAAGCGGTTTTCTATTAAAACAGCGTGCGTTTTTAAAATTATATTTAATCACATTGACCGAACAAGAACGTTTATACGGGTTAAAAATATTAGACTTGCTGCGTCAGGAATTTAAGCCGTACGGCTACCGCCCGAATCACTCAGAAGTGTATAAAGCGCTGCATGACCTCATCGAAGACGGGATCTTGCAACAAGTGAAACGGAAAAAAGAAGGCATGAAATACCAAGAAGTCGTCTATTATCGTTTTGCCGATGGCGGGTATGAAAAAGCAAAGCTGTACAAACGGCAATTAAAAGCGGAATTGGATCGCTGCGCCGCGCTGATTCGTAAGGCGATTGAGGATAATTTCAGCTGACGGGGAGCAATATAAAACAATGGTGGCTCTCCGTTTTTCTCGCGTCTTATTTTACATAACATTTTTACAGTAAATATATAATCCTTTTTGCGCTAGAACAGGACATTTAGTAGAATAGTAACCGTAATGCAAAAAAAGAAAGGACGACAACAAGTGAAACTACCAGAGAAAATTGAACAAATGATTCAATATCGCAACCAGCTATTTTCTAACGATGAAGACGCCCATCTTATCGGAAAAGGCGGTTATACCGCTTCTGACGAGTCGATTATATATGATGCGATCATTGCGCTTGCGCTCGGGAAAAACATCTTGCTAAAGGGGCCGACGGGGGCCGGAAAAACGAAATTAGCGGAAACGCTGTCATCCATATTCGGCCAGCCGATGCATAGTGTGAACTGCTCCGTTGATTTAGATGCAGAAGCGCTGCTTGGCTTTAAAACGATCCAAAACCGTGGCGGAAAAGCGGAAATCGAGTTTGTTCCGGGTCCTGTCATCCAAGCAATGACAAAAGGGCATTTGTTATATATTGATGAAATCAACATGGCAAAGCCGGAAACATTGCCAATTTTAAACGGCGTCCTCGATTATCGCAAAATGATTACCAATCCATTTACCGGCGAAGTCGTCAAAGCAAAAGAAACGTTTGGTGTCATCGCTGCCATCAACGAAGGGTACGTTGGCACTGTGCCGCTCAATGAGGCGTTAAAAAACCGTTTTGTTGTCATCGATGTACCGTATATTCAAGGAGATACATTAAAATCCGTGCTGCTTGCGCAAACTACATTAACGGATGAAACGCTTATCGACCGCTTCGTCGCGTTATCCGCTGATTTAATTACACAAGTGAAAAATGGGCAGATTTCCGAAGAAGCCGCTTCGATTCGGGCGCTCATCGATACGTGCGATTTAGCCGTATATTTGCCGCCGCTTCGCGCTATTCAGCGCGGAATTATCGAAAAGCTTGAAGATGACCGAGAAAAAGCGGCGGTACGCAACATCGCGGAAACGTTGTTCGAAGAATGAGGGATGCAATATGGAACGGTTTATCCAATTTAACGATAAAAAGATTGATTCCTTTTTGTTTATGCAGCTTTCTGATTTGGCGAAAACGCTGGCGAAACATAGCGATTGGGAAATAGAGTTCGGCTTTCAATCTTATGTCGATTTTCCCAATCGAAAATTATATGTTAGCCACTTTTGGGACAACCGCCCAAAAGAAGAAAAAGAAAACGGCCTAAAAAGCGACGTCTGTTTGCGGGCGGTCGGGACGCTTTTCCATACCGATTTTTCTGAAGTCACCGCATTTCTCGGCAATATCAAAAACAGCTCGATCCCTAGTTTTGCCAAGCAGTTATTTGTACTAGCCGAAGATTTACGCCTTGAAGAGATTTGCAAAAGAGAACGTCCTGGCACGAAAAAGTGGTTTCGCATCCGCCGCGATGTATACCGCCGTTATTTTCAAAGCCAAGCGAACGCCAATTTGATAAGAAGCATGTATACAGATGCGTTGTTTTCTGTTGTCTATTTATTATTAACATCCGACTCACCGCTAGAGGACGTTCCGGCTATTCACGAGCCAATTGACCGGATGATGCCTTGGCTTCGCCAAACGCTTCCTCAGTTTTTTGACGCTGCTTCGACAAAAGACGTGGCCCATATCACGTCGATGATTGCCGAAGCGCTTGATGACGTATTAACCAGCGATATGTTAAACACGTATTTTTATTTGCCAGAGCAAAGTTATAACAACGTGGAGAAAATAGGGTTGACGCTGAAAGACTTAAAGCGAACCGACCCGCTGAATAATTGCGATATTTTGGATAAAGAAAAAGGCGGAGACGAAGATGTCCATGAACAAGAATTGCCTACGTGGCACCGCGAAACGAGCGACATGACAAAAAGTTTCTTGCGTTTCGAACTGGAGCAAGGCTCGCGGACCGATTTACTAGGAGAAGGGGAGCGTGAAGGCGAAGACGGAGATCAAGCGTTTGCGATTGTGCAAGGTTCCGCTCGAAAATCGAACCGGAACGACTATATAAAACAAAGCGCTTACGAACAAAAACGGGAAAGCAATCAAGCAGGCAGAGGGGATCGCTACGGAAAAGACAACCGGTATGCGGAAGCGATTTTTCTTCTTCCCGCTTCCCCTTCACCCCAACAAGTTGCTCAATATGAACAAAAGAAAGCTGATATTTTGTCATACCAAAAGAAATTAAAACAGATGATCGAAAAAACGTTGGAGCATCAAAAAACACTTCCGCGGACTGATTTGCATTTTGGCCGGCTGCATAAAAAACTGCTTCGCCTATGGACAGATGAGCAGCCGCGCCTATTTTACAAAAAACACCAGCCGTCTTCCCGCATTGATGCTGTCTTTACGCTGTTAGTCGATTGCTCGGCGTCGATGTATGACAAAATGGAGGAAACAAAACGAGGTGTTATCCTGTTTCATGAAGCGCTAAAAGCGTTGTTGGTGCCCCATCAAATCGTTGGATTTTGGGAAGATCCGAACGAGGCAACAGAAACGAAACAGCCAAATTATTTTCAAACGGTGATTTCATTCGCGCAATCACGAAAAAAAGAAAGCGGCCCAGCAATCATGCAGCTGGAGGCGCAAGAAGATAACCGCGACGGATTTGCGATCCGCGTCATGACAGAGCAGCTTCTTAAGCGGCCGGAAAAGCAAAAATTTTTATTAGTTTTTTCCGACGGGGAACCAGCAGCACTTGGCTATGAACAAAACGGCATCATCAATACGCATGAGGCAGTATTAGAAGCCCGCAAACATCATATCGAAGTGATTAACGTCTTTTTGGCCAACGGGGAAATTGACGAAGGGCAGAGGGAGACGGTGCAAAATATTTATGGAAAACATAGCATTGTTGTTCCAAATGTAGAACAGCTTCCGGATTTTCTCTTCCCGTTATTAAAAAAGCTATTGTACAAAAGTTTATGAAAAAGGATGGATTGGCGATGATCAAACTGTTTACGGATAGTGATTTAGACGGAATCGGATGCGGATTGTTAGCGAAAATCGCGTTTGAACAAGTAAACATATCCTTTTGCTCCTACCGTAATTTAGACGAACGAGTGAAACAATTTATGGAAGATGAACAGCATAATGAAGCAAGCATTTTTATTACCGATTTAGCGGTCGGCGAAGAAGTGGAAAAAAAGCTGGCAGAATGGTTTGAGGCGGGAAAACACGTTCAAGTCATCGACCATCACGTCACCGCCCTCCATTTCAATAAGTATCCTTGGGGGTGGGTGCAACCGGCGGATGAACAGGGAAGGAAAACGTGCGCAACCTCGCTGTTTTACGAATATTTAATCCGCACGCAAAAACTCGAACGAAATGAAACGCTCGATGAATTTGTCGAACTCGTCCGCCAATACGATACGTGGGAATGGGAAGCAACGGGCAACATGCGTGCAAAGCGGCTAAACGATTTGCTGACGATTTTAGGCTTGGATGAATTTTGGGATCGCATGAGTGAACGATTAATGGAAGGTGGTCCCTTTGCGTTAACGGAAACAGAAGAACTTATTTTGGATATGGAAGAAAAGAAAATCCAGCGCTACATCCGCATGAAGCAAAAGCAGCTTGTCCAGCGCTGGTTTGATGATTACTGTGTCGGCATCGTCTTTGCTGAACGGCATATGTCTGAATTGGGGAATGCCTTATCCAAGCGCTGCCCACATTTGGATTTTATCGCAATGGTGAACCTTGGCACAAAACACATTGGATTTCGGACAATTCACGACACAGTGAATGTCGCGGAGTTTGCGAAACAGTTCGGTGGAGGCGGCCATCCAAAAGCATCCGGATGCTTTGTCGATGAAAAAACGTTCCCGCTTTTCGTGGTAGACGTTTTCCCGCTGCCGCCGATATATCATGATGCGGAGCAGAACCAGCTTAACACGAAAACACAAAAAGAAGGATTCTTTTTTACCAACAATCAGGGGCAATGGTTTTTCTTCCTTCCAAACAATGAAAATTGGCTTGTTTATTATGAAGAAAAAGAAAAACAATTTTCCAGCCAAGAAGAGGCGGAACGGTTTATCAAGCGCCAGTTTGCAGCGGGATTGGCGGACGATCAAGCGGTGATCGATTACTTGCAACAACAGTTGTCCATGGAAAAAGAAACGATTGCAAATGAGTATGTGAATGTCTTGCAACAATACAAACTGCAAAACCGATACCAAAAATAGGTGTCGGTTTTTTGACATTTTTACGTAACTTCTGTCATACTATATCAAACTGATAAGCAATTTTTTTGATTATTTAAGAACAATAAACCATATTACAGATTTTCAGAAAATGTTAACATAATTGTAACAGTTAAAATGTTTAATTGACACAGATTTATATTATAATTATGAATGGGGAGGTGAAAAATATGAAACAGTATGTTTTTTCTTTTTACACAGACCAGACGAAACCAGTCGTGTGGGAAGAAACCATTTTGGCGTCTGGCATGATGGAAGCCTTTTCAAAAGTAAAGGCGCTCATGAAAAAATATAAACGAGAGAAAGGTGTACCAATCCGCGTTCAATACAAAGGAGTTTTATATCGTTATACAGATATTGCGTAACAAACATGGAAGGATGGTACGATGTGTTTCTTCATAATGTATCACAATTGGTAACATGCAGCGGTTCGCCAACATCAAAGCAGCCGCTGCATGTTTTATTATTATTTCCAGTATATACTTGATTATTGAAATAAAATCTATTATTTTCCAGTTGCTCGGAAGTAAAAAAGAGATTGTACCAAATCACCGAAGACCGCCGATAATACTGATAACGGATATGGGATAAAAAACATCCGCAAAAACAGTTATATTTATACATAAAAAAAGCGATTAACGCTTTTTTAATTCCGGAACAAGGCTTTCAGAGCTCAATTAAAACAAAATGCTGTTAGCTGTAATTTTGCTTATCATTAAATTAAATTTTGAAATACAACAAACACACAAATATATCTAGTTCGAATTTGAATCTTTGAATCATTGTTTTTATTTTTGTCTCAATATATCTAGTTTACTTATTTTTTGAAACATATTTTTTAAAACTTCCTATAATTTATATTATGTAAACTTAAATCCAAAAAATATAAAGTAGTTATTGGCTACTTAACCTCCCTTTCTTCTTTAAATTCTTCGCTAAATGATTTGTCACGCTTTAACCATTTTGCGTTTTAAACATAATCCTTTATCATGATAAATCCAGTCGAAAATTCCTTAATGGTTTTTCTGCCGCTCATATATAAACGAATATGTTTTTCGTTTTTGGTTAAGTACACTTCAAATCCTCGAGCTTTTAAATGATTCTCTAATACCGCCAAAAATCCAAAGCTTCAACCAAGCTGTTTCTGCATCTGTAATCGCCTGTTTCGTAGCCTTGATGCCTCTGTTGAAGATTGGTGTTCATGGTAGTAAGGAATTCATTTAAAATTCCAATCTTATTTCTTTTGCTTTACTGATGATTTTCTTGTTTGGGTCAACGACGTCGCTCGTAATCATTTTCACCCATTGCACATCTTCCCCGTTCGGCTCTTTTAGAATAAACCCTAGATTACCTTGTTTCGTGCCGTTTCCTTCAATTTCCCCATGTAAGTTTTCAAGATAAATATCTTTTTCCCAATCAAACTTCTCGCCTGTGCTTGATTCCAATAAAGCTACCGGCGCGAAATTTACTTTCTGTGAAGATGTATTTTTGATCTCTACGAATACTTTGATAAAGTCGAACTGTTCCTCATGCGTTAAGGCGTGAAAATAATCAATAAGGCTGTAATCAGGAATTAAATGAATCACTTTCACGTCTTTAACTGTAAGTTGAATTGGTCCAACATTGTATGTCTTGTTTACGATTTTTATTTTCTTTAAAGTAGCTTCTCCCTTTTCATCTACATAATAATCACCTGGTCTTTGTAAATTCTGGTCATCTGTTACCTGCGGGTTTGAAATATATTCGTTTGTCTCTTTTGGTAGCTTATCTTGCTTTGTATCTTTGGTCGACTTATCCATTAGTTCGTTTTTTGTTTGCTGTTGAGTATCTGAATGAGGAGCCTTGTTTCCGTGATCTATATGTTGGCCGCATCCGACAAGCAAAGTTATCAGACTTGTAAGCAAAAATAGTTTTTTCATCATCGTTTGAACCTCCATATGCATATCAAAAAAGTTCCCGTTGCTTGAGTGGGCAACGGGATGGGTGTTCTTTTTCAATACTTTTTTGATCACTACTTATCTTCAATGACAATGTTTTGTTTTCCTTTTCCTAAAATATCAAAGATGATTTTGGCATGATCCGTGTTCTCTATTTGTCCAACGAAACGTTCACTTCCCGAACCATATGCATAAACAGGAACGTCTTCCCCGGTATGGCCGCTTGTTGTCCAGCCAGTATGTGAACGTTTGTCAAAAATATGTTCGATCGCATCATCGACTCTTTTTACACCTTTATCCTTGTCCGCTTTCCCTTGTTCAGCGGCATCTTTCACAGATTGTATTTCTTCAGCTGTCAATTCCAAATCGATATACTTTTTCAACGTCTCTTCAACATCGGCGCCATTGGCAATCTCTTGTGCCATAAAGTCGGGCGTGCGTTTTGCCGCTTTAATTGGCGCACCGAACCAATTATAAATGCCGTCTGCTCCAATGGAGTAACCACCGGTAGAGTGGTCAGCTGTAGCGATAACAAGCGTATGCTTGTCCTTTTTTGCAAACTCTATAGCCGCTTTGAATGCTTTTTCAAAATCCTCCATTTCACTCATCGCAGAAACAATATCGTTGTCGTGTCCCGCCCAGTCAATCTGGCTTCCTTCCACCATCAAGAAGAAACCATCTTTATCTTTGCTTAAACGCTTAATCGCCGATTTTGTCATTTCTTCCAGGGAAGGAATGTCTTCAGTTCGGTCGATCATTTTCGGAAGTCCTCTTGCCGCAAACAAACCAAGAACTTGTTCGTTTTGATCTTTTAATAATTCATTGCGATTCGTCACATAGCTGTATCCGTCTTTTTTGAATTCTTCCACAAGGTTACGATCCTCACGGATAAATAGATCGGTTCCTCCCCCTAGCAAAACATCGACTTTATGCTCGCCATTGATTAATTCATCATAGTAGTCATTGGCAATAGCATTCATATTTTTACGATGTTCATCATGAGCACCGAATGCTGCAGGAGTTGCGTGTGTAATTTCAGAAGTGGCTACAAGACCAGTTGCTTTACCTGCTGCTTTTGCAGCTTCAAGTACGGTTTTTACTTCTGAACCATCATTATCCACAGCAATGGCTGCATTATATGTTTTAATTCCAGCTGCCATCGCTGTCGCAGCGGAAGCAGAATCAGTTATATTTTCTGCAGGGTCTTCAGGATAAGTCATCTGTTGACCGACAAGATATTTGTCAAACTCTGTTCGCTCAACGAATTTTGTGTTTGGGTTGTCTTTTAAATAACGATATGCGGAAGTATAAGATACACCCATTCCGTCACCAATCATAAAAATGATATTTTTTACTTTTCCATGGTCATGATCTTTCTTTTCTTTTGCATCTGTTTCTGTGACGCTTCCCATTCCTAATAAACTTCCTAAAGCAATGGTAGAAACAACTGCCAAGGGTAAGATTTTTTTTCTGAACAATTTTAAACCCTCCTCAAAAATTTTCAAGAACAATTGTATTGGAGAAATGTTAAGTCTTGTTTAATCGAGTTTAATAATTGTGTAAAAAAGGGAATAATAGGAATTTTGAATCACAAAAGGATTTCTTTTACTTGGTCTTACCCCTGTCAAGTAGACAAAATAAAATATCGAAATTTTTTATTTTACCAGATGGAAATATGAATTTTAACATGTGAATTTGCAAGGTGACAGTTCAGTTGGTGATTTCCATGAGTTTTCTTATGGCTGATAGTTAATTCCTAAGCCAAACCAAATCATTCCCATACAAGAAACGATTAGGATGAAGTGAAGGATGCCGCCTAAATAGGAGTGGAATCCATCTTCTTTTAGGAGGCCAAGCAAGCATATGAGCATTCCGAACAATGAAATCCAAATGAAACTGATATCAAAAACAGGGATCTCCGCTATATTTACGTATGAAAAAAGCACCGTAGTTTTAAAGCCTACAGTGCTTAAATATAACTGATTAAGCGTTGTTACATCATATGATTGTTCATATGCCCTTGTTTCATCATTTGTTGATTCATTCTGTCATAATTCATCATATGTTCCATCACTTTATCTCCATTATTTCGACACTGTTCATACATTTTTTGTAATTGTTCCTCTGATAAATTTGGATGCATTTGTTTCATCATTGGTAACATTTCTTTCCAATCCTTATTGTCATTTTTATTTACTGCAAAAACAGCTGTAGCTAGCACAAAAGCTGAAACAAGTACGAACAACCCTGAAATAAGTTTTTTCATTTTCAACACCTCCATCTTTTTCTGGTTTTAGAATAAAGGAGAAGTATGGAGAAAGTGTTCATAAAAATTTACAAATTTTTGTCGTGGGTTATCATTTAGGTAATTAGATATTTTCAAAAACCGGTTAGAATTTCTAATGGCTCTGTCATCATAATCATACTTTGTGCTTACATGTTTCTCTAAGGAATATCAATCATTATAAATTAACTTCTTGTAGAAGTCAGGCGTGATTGCACGAGAATAATTTAAAAAACTGTGTTGCTAGTTGGAGGCATAATTTTGTTACGTTCAAACAGTTTCCTCTTTTTCTATGCGATCACGACATGTGGAAAATACATAATTAACTACCGTTCATTATCATTTAACATCACGAGTTCTCTTATGTAATTTTCTTTGGTTTGGTTAGATCGATTATTTATATAGATTCAGATTAATTTTCCGACATAGCTATCTGTCCGATACGTTGAAGTACTTTTTCAGGAAATTGAGCGAGATAATCCAAGAACGAAACAATCGATTCTCGCAACTCTTTTCGATTAGCATGAAACCGATTGGCAATCACACTTTCTTTCAGCCATCCCCAAATTCGTTCGACCAAATTTAAATTCGGCGAATACGGGGGTAAGAATACCAAAGTCAACCGTTCTTCGTGCTCATGGAAAAAAAGCTGAAGAACTTTGGCGCGATGAATTTTTGCGTTATCTAAGACCCTCACGACATGTTTGTCTGGATACTGGTCCAATGTGTATTGGAGAAATTGCAGAAAAGCATGCGCATTGCATTGATTCGTTTCCATACGAGAAATTCACCCGTTTCGATATTCACACCACCTAATAACCTAACGGTCGCGTGATGCCCATACGTAGGGATTTGTTTTTGGCGCCCTTTGATACTCCATGTGGCACGAAGAGCTTGGTAGTCCCGAATGTGGCTTTCATCTTCATAAATTATGACCATGTTGTCGGACAAGTTTTTTTTATGAGTTCCATCTCCTGTTGAAACTCTTTTTGTTTTTGAGGATTGGCCCGTTTGAGGGTATACGTAGGGCGTGTATAACGAAATCCCCATCGATGGAGCATATCACAAATCCCGCCACGGGACATGGTAACGGAGAATTTCTCTTCTAATACATGTTGAATGATTCGTGTATTCCAGCCCGTTTCGATGCCGTATCCTTCATCGGCAGGGGTGCTTTCTTCCAGCATCTTTCTTAATTCGCGTTCTTCGTCCGGAGACAGATACGGCTTTCTGCCCGGGGCATAATGGCGTTCTAATAGCGCATCCATGCCACCTTGATTAAACTTTTGAACGTAAATCGAAACGGTTTCGCGATGGAGGTTCAAAAGCTCAGCGACTTGGATTCCTAAGTAGCCTTGTATAATGAGACGAATCGCTGCAATTCGTTTCGCCATGTTGGCATTTTTCATTCTGCGTTCCTGTTCTTGAAGACGTTCGATGGTCCAACCATGATCGTTCGTAATTTGTAATCCTTTTTTCTTCATTCTTCATCCGCTCCTTTGATTGACTCGTTTAGGAGCAGTATAGACAAGAATACAGGTTGATTAAACGTGTCGGAATTTCAAACTGAATTTATATAAAAAGAGATCATTTTCAATTATGCTGATTAAAAAGTGGGATGACAGATCTTTTCATTAGATCAATAAACGCATGTACAGTTGGTGATAGATTGTCACTTTTCCAAGCAAGGGCCGTCGTAGTGGTAAATGGGTTATTCTGAATGTCACGATAAACAACTTTATTTTTGAATACATATTGTATCGAAGCTGGTACAAGAGCTACGCCCATTCCTGCTGAAACAAGAGAGATGACAGTAGGTAATTCTTGTGTTTCTTGCACTACCTTTGGATAGAATCCTGCCTGATAACAACCATTCATCACTGTATCATAATGGCTTTGATTTGCCTTTCTTCCCGTTAAAATGAATGGATCGTTGGATAAATCCATAAGATCAATTGGGGATGTTTCGGAAGCTAAAGGATGATCCTTTGGTAAAGCAACCACCATTGGTTCTTGTCGAATCACTTCAACCTGAATGGTGTCATTTTTTATTTTTATAGGATGGCAAAGTATTCCTACATCAATATGGCCTTCGTGTAAAGCTTTCACTTGTTCCGCTGTTGTTAACTGTTGCAAATCTATATGAATATTAGGGTATTCCTTTCGATAGTGCTCTATAATGGTTGGAAGAATATCATAGGCTGCTGAGGCTATGAAACCGATCGCTATTTCCCCAGCCTCCCCACGGTTTATCATTCTTACTGTTTCGATTGCTTCCTCTAGATTCTTCAAAATCTGATAAGCTTTTTCTAAAAACACTTGTCCTTCTTTTGTTAACTCTACCTTCCTTTTCGTTCGATGGAAAAGAGGCACCCCTATTTCTTCTTCTAATTGGCGAATTTGAAGACTTAATGGTGGCTGTGCCATGTTTAAACGAGCTGCCGCTTTACCAAAATGTAATTCTTCAGCTACTGTTATGAAATATTTCAAATGACGCAGTTCCAACGCGTTGCCTCCCTTTTTAATACTTATTATATATTAATACCGATATAAATATATATTAGACATATTACAATGAGTTTTGTAAAGTGGAAATAGAAGAGCTCTTCCATAACAAATGATTCGGTAAAAATGGAGGTTATCATGCGAAAAGTTCTTCTCCTCACGATAGGCATGTTCGCTCTTGGGTTTGATGCCTATGTGATTGCTGGTTTATTGCCGAATATAGGGGCAACGTTCAAAATAAGCGCTTCGCAAACGGGGCAAGCAGTAAGTGTCTTCACCCTTTGTTATGCACTGGCAGCTCCAATTTTTGCGACATTGTTGGCTGGAAAGCCAATGCGGAGGATTTTAGTGCTGGCACTTGCTGTATTCTCAGTAGGCAATGGAGCTAGTGCACTAGCTTCGAGTTTCTCCATGCTGCTTATGGCTCGTGCAATTGCAGGCATCGGAGCCGGGCTTTATTCCCCGTTGGCCGCTGCAGCTGCCGCATCCCTTGTTTCCAAAAAGAAACGCGGCCGCGCTCTTAGTATGACGCTAGGTGGCATGAGCACGGGAACGGTCATAGGGGTTCCACTTGGATTGATCATTGCTGAACATCTAGATTGGCACGCAACTCTCTGGTTCATCACCGCACTAGGTCTTATCGCCATGGTAGGAATTGTCATATGGTTTCCAAATTTTCCAGCTTCGGCGCCACCTTCATTACGCCAACGTGTTGCCATGATGACCAATGGGCGGGTTGCAGCAATTGTTGGCATCACTTTTATGACCAGTGTTGCCAGTTTGGGTCTATATACATACATCGCAACCATTTTGGATAATCTGGCAGGCATTCCTATCATTACACCTTATCTTTGGGCATGGGGCATTGGTGGCGTATTTGGGAGCTTTTCCATTGGAACTCTGATTGATCGAACGGGACGACCAGATTTGCTCATGGCTGGCATTTTAGCCATAATGGCTTTAGCCATGTTCAGCTTACCATTCACACTTTCATTTCCGATGCTATCATTCCTGCCTTTTATCCTATGGGGAGCGATGGGGTGGGCCTCGCAGGCTCCGCAACAACATGAATTATTTCGCTTACAACCTAATCACGGCGCAGCTGTCGTTGCGTTAAACAGTTCCGCTAATTATTTAGGCAGTGCGATAGGTTCCGCACTTGGGGGGATGGTGATGCTAGCCGGATTGTCACCTTCCCGACTTCCGTTTGCTGCCGGTTGTCTAATATTAGTGGCCTTACTGGGACAATGGAGGATTGTGTCATCAAAAGAAAGCGTGGGCAAGCGAGAAAAAACATGAAAAATCAAATGAAATAAAGACTATCTCGAAATTTGGCAAAAACATAATATGGATCACCTTTATACTCAATCGGTGTCAAAAATAAACAATGAAATTTCGCTGAGACTTGGATATACAAAAGAAACCCCGAGTGGTCTTTTCAAGACCGCTTGGAGTTTTTTCTTAATAAAAGGCTACCCTGAAAATAAACGGTATACAAAGATATGAACCTGATAGTATGGACGAAACAGCTTATTTTAATGCATCGTTGTACCAAAAAATTGGCATGAGTGTCTCTGTCAATGTTTAATGTTGATTTTGTAAAGTATAAAACTGAGGGTGTCCCAAAAGCAATCCCTTTCAGGACACCCCCTTTTAGTTATTTTCACCTCATAATTTTTAACATAGTATTGGTGTTCTTTTGAAATTCATAAGGAACTTTAATTTCTTCTGTCATCCATCCTAAATTGTGTATATCACGGATTAGTTCATCCAAGTATTTATATCTCTCACAAGCAAAGTTAGTTGTAGGAAAAATCCTTATTTCATCTTTGGTTACACGCATAAGTTCTTTTATAGTCTGTAAATGAAATTCATAGTCCAGTTTATCTTCATAAAGAAATAGAAAATTTGCTGAAAGTGTCAAGTCAAACTGCTTATCATCAAACGGTAAGGTCGGTAAAACGGCAGGAATGTAACGATTTTTATTCCGTTTCATGTCTGAGATACATTGATTCATTGCTTGTGTTCTTATCTGTTTCAACTCATCAACTGATTTAAAATAATCCCACAAAAAATTTTTTTGAATATCAGCCCTTTCCATGTTAGACATGGTGGTTTCAATATCTTGTAAACCTTTTTGCTCTAATTGTTCAATAGGAAGATAATAAGCAATATCACATGCTGTAACATCCATTCCAAGTTGATTGGATACTGCCGTAAAGGAACATGCTCCAGCAGGGCAATCAAGAATCTTACGCCCCACTAATTCTTCTTTGGTAAGGCCAAACATCCGCATGTATTCATCCCAAATCCTACCAATAAAGACAATGCGATTCAAACCCCACTTGTTAACTGACTCAACTTTACTCATCTCCACTCACCTTTCTTAAACTAATCTGAACTAAGCTTTATAAATAAATATACCAAATATACAAAAGATGGAAGTTCATTCGTTCTTCCATGGAAGTTGAACAAGAACATTTTTTATATTATTTTCTTATCTTGCAAAAAAGCTTGTGGAATTTTTCCTCAAACTTTTAAAGTCATTGCCACTATTCAACTACAGAACCCCATTAGCGGAATAAACATACTTTCACAAAAGATAACTAAATCCACTTTTCCATGAATATTAACTCATTCGTTTTAAAACCCAATTTTTCATAAAATCCTTGAACTTTACAATTATCCTTCTCAATCAATAGATTTACTTTCTCACACCCAAGTTTCTTAAACCGTTTTTCAAGTTCCATCATGATTTCCTTGCCTATATTTCGCCCTTGATATTCTGGGTCAACAGCTAAATGATTTATCCATCCTCTTCTACCATCGTAACAACCCATTACTGCACCTATAATTCGTCCATCTTCCTCTACCACAAAAAACAATTCAGGATCTCTTTTTAATTTTTTTTCAAATCCTTTTATCGTATCAGAACGTGATAAAATTAAACCTGCTCTTTTCCATAAATCAATTACTGAATCAAAATCATTCAATGTAAAGTCACGATATTTCATAAAACATTCATCCCCTTTTTTAGATAAGTATATAAATTCAACTAATCAGAATGATGGTATTATTGAATGTTACTACCCGTTAGTTTAGTACAACAAAAAGGCTTTACTCCTTATTGAAGTTTGAAATAAATCATCCGTTAGCTCAATAACTTATTAAAAGTTAAACCTTGACCAACAGGCTGAATCGAATTTAATACCGCATGTCTAACTTTCTTACTAACTAACCTTTCAATAAACCAGCCAACTAAATCTTGAGCAGCAAGGCAACCAGCTGCGGTTGCAATATTACCTTCAACCACAAATGATTCTTCAACAACGTTAACATTAAACTTTTCTAATTCCTTTTTTGCTGTTGGATAAGTGGTTGCAGTCTTACCGTCTAATAAACCAAGAGCTGCTATGATGAGAGCTCCTGAACACATAAGAACCTATTAATTGCTCCGAACTATTTAATTTAAGTCTTTTGAGGTAATTTTCATCTTTATAAAGCTTCCTTGTTCCCGGACCACTCGCAAACAGAATGGCATCTGCATTTCCTAATTCATCAATTTTAGAGTGGACTGGTACTGTCAAGCCTGTTACAGACCGATGAAAATCTTTCGTTCCGTAAATTTTGACGGTCCATCCACGTTCTTTAACGCGATTTAATAAATCCCAAGGCAAAAACACATCAATATCGGTAAAATCATCAAAAGCTACAATTGCAATTTCCATTAAATACCCTCCTCTAAATCTTAATCCTTTTACTTAATCAACCTGTCCTGTGAGACAGACATAAAGCGATCTTCACCACAGATGATGGAAGTTGAATAAGAAAATCAACATTGTTCTTTAACAAAGCTTAGAGGGAAAATGACTTTCTTGACTCCACTGACCGGCTGATTAGAGCATATGCAAGCCCAGAAAATATACATGCGAAACCCATTAGTAGTAGAAATTAGAATCCCTGTCTCATATCAAAAAAGTATCCGGAAAGAGCAGGACCAATCATGACTCCCAATATCATGTGTAGATTGGAAACAACCGAGTAGGTACCGCGTAAACTTTTTGGAGCTAAACGTAGAATGAACGTGGATTGAACGGGAAGCAAAATCATTTCTCCAAAGGTATAAAGGGTATATCCAATTAGCAGAAATGCCATCATGACGGACCAGTTTGATATCAAGCTGCGAAAATAATGCGTTACGCAAGCAATCTCGATTATACCCAACCCAAACATGATGCTTCCCACCATCATCATAGAGCCCATTGGTCGTGGGGAAGCCCATTTGGAAACTACATATTGCAGAGTAGCTACAAGAAGACCGTTATAAGCCATAAGATACGGATAAGGATTTTCAGGTCCCTTAAACCAAGGCATTTCCTTATCAAAATAGAGTGGAAGCATCCCTTCAGTTTGTGAAAATACTAAAACGATAGGTAATCTAGCGATAATAAAGGTGATCAGAATTCTGTCGCTTAACAAGGTGATGAAAGTTTTTGATGCTCCTTCGGTAATGGTCTTCTTCGTCTCTTCTGCTTTGAAATTTCTATGAAGGGTTTCTTCAAGTAGGAAAGCCAGCGTAATACCATATAGAATTAGAGAAGTAGCTGCAAGAATGAAAAAGAAAAAAGCAAGACCGTGGTACCAAACATAGGACCAACCGCAACTCCAATATTCATGCCCATTCTCAAAAAACCGAATACTTTCAGTTTGCTGGTTGTCTGGTGTTACGTCAGCTACCATAGCAGACGCTGCCGGATGAAAAAAAGAATTGAAGAATCCTGCACCAAAAGAAATAAAACAATAGGCAAGAAATGACATATCCAAACAGAAAAAGGCCATTTCCGACCATGGATAAAACCATGACGGGTTTTCTCCCAATGGAATCTGAAATCCTTCCTCCAACAAATGAGCCTATAATCATTGCAAGAGGAGATAGAGACATCATCACTCCTACTTGCCAAGCGGTTTCCATTTTTTCATTCATGTAGATTGCTAAGAAAGGCATCAACATAGCAAAAGTGATACTATTAACCATTTCACCAATAAATCGAATCCAGACGCTTCGGTAAAATCGAGGAAATTTTGAAAAATTTTAGCTCTAAACAACAGAATATTCCCCCTTTTCTGAATCAATTCTTATGTTATATTATATTATAAAAAATAAATACTAAATTGAAATCATTTTGGTATGCATCTCTTTGTCAATGGTTAGCATCCCAGTGAAGAGAGATTAACGATATTTGTTTTCTATCAATGGAGCAGGGAAAAAGCGGTGTCCTATGCAAAGAGTCAAGGGTATACAGTAACCTGTTCTCGTCGAATAATAGGGGTACCGCCAACAAAATGCGGATTTCGCACGTTAATTGCGGATTTGAAATTGTCATGGGCACAGGTGGTATCCGTTACAATGGAAATCTGGAAAAGGTGCCAGATATGACCTTCGAATGGAGGGAATGGAATTGGAATTCAACCATATTATCGCAGAAATAAATAACAGGGTCGGCATTATTACATTAAATCGTCCCGAAAAAAAGAATGCCATATCCATGCAAATGAGAGAGGAAATCTCAGAATGCCTAAATGCTTGGAAAACAAGCGACGATGTGATGGCTGTGATCATTACGGGTTCATCTTCTGCATTTTCCGCCGGATTTGATTTATCCGAATTTAACAATCCTGAGCAATTTGGCCGTTTATTACAATCATCGTCACAATACCATAAGGATATCTGGTTATTTCCCAAACCAACCATTGCGGCGGTCAACGGCGTTGCACTCGGAGGCGGATTTGATTTGGCGGCCTTTTGCGACTTTAGAATTTGTACGGAGTCCGCTTTATTCGGCCATCCTGAAGTTAAATTTGGGGCACCCCCGCTCATCACACCACTTCGATGGATTGTGGGAGAGGGCATAGCGAGAGAACTATGCCTGACGGGCCGTACAATTGATGCAAATGAAGCTTTACGCATCGGTTTGACAAATGAAATTGTCATAGATAAGAACATTTTAGATCGTGCTATAGAACTGGCCGAGACCATATTAGAAGCCCCAAATGATACGTTGCTTTATTTAAAATCATTTATGACGAGCAGCAAGCAAAAAGAATTTGAAACCTGCTTCTCCATCGAGCATGATGAAGCTTTTCGGAAGCTGCTGCTCCCCAAAGCAGAGGCAGGGTTAAAAAAGAATCACGGCTCCAAATCATAAATCAATGCAATATTTCTACCGTTTTTAGTCAATGGGATACACTAGAAGTAAAAGAAATCTTAAACGCACGTCGTGCTGGTGACAACAACTCATAGGTCGGCAATGATTCCCCTCCTTTTCTTTTGCCAGTATTTCCGCACTCTAACGAGGATTTTACCACTGTCTTATAACCTTGATTCGAACAATACGAACCAGTATCAAAAATAATGAGGATAAAAGACAAAAAACGGTCTTCCTATTTTCTCGGAGGCCGTTTTTTATTGAGGGATGAGTAACAACTTATCTTAGTCGCCATCTACCTAAAAATGTTTCAGATCAAGAACAGCGATTCCTGTGACAATTAAATTGATCGCACCGATTCGGTATATCCATTTTTGAAAGTTATTATTTAGAAATTGGGACACTCTGTCGGCAACTATAATATAAATGATACCTGTGAATATAACTAAGCTAAGAAATGTTAAACCTAAAATTAAAATCTGATAATAAAACGGCTCCCTTTTACTTATAAATTGAGGCATGAACGAGACAAAAAAGAAGAAACTTCTTGGATTTAAAACGGTAACCCAGAAGGTTTGAAATGTAGGTTGTTTAGAAATAGAGTCCTTATTGGTTTGTATCGGTTTACCTGTTTTAGCCCACATTTGAACACCAAGGTATACAAGATAAGTTGCTCCAACTAATTTTATTACATCATAAAGGGTTGGATAAGTTAGAAATAGAGCTCCTATGCCAGCAATGAGAAAATCATAGCTATTAAGTTACCTAAAACAATACCAGATATCATAAAAAAAGGCTTACTAAACACAACATGGGTAATAGTACTTCATGGATAATAAAGCCTTAAAGGAGAAAATTTATGAATGAAATTCTCATTAGATACGATGTCACAAAAGATATACTCGTCCTAACATCGAGAGATCAAACAGGAGTTTATAAACGAATTTGTAGCAACATGAATTTTCATAATATGTTAAAATACTTTCATAAGGGGATTTGATTTGGGATGATTATACCAACATGCCATCATTGACAGTTTACCGACCTCTTTATGCCATTTTGCACGCATGTAGAAAATGAAACAATTTCGAGGAATAGCTGACTATGGATACTGAACCTCCAAACGAATGAATTTTCATGAATTTAAATTTTTAAACGATAACTCCTCGTACGATATGATAATTAATTAAATCAGCCATACGATAAATGCACATAATCCGAACTGCAGTTTATAATATATATCGACGTAAAGCCATCTTCACCTCTTCAGCGGTGAGGAAGGTGCAAAGTTGAAAGCATCCTCTAACTTAACATGTCTAAAGAAATTCTCCTTGCATGCGTTATCCTAAAGTTTTTTTGATTTAGTTTTGTTGTAAGCAAAACACCCGCAAAATGCACGGGTGTTTTGCTTAAATAACCATATCAATAATTTCATTTATCCATTCAGTATTTTCTTCGACTCCGAGCTTATTACAAAGATTTTTATGAACTCTTTTAAATTCTGAAACTATACTTTTCATCACATTCATAATTTCAAGGGGATTTCTACCACATTCCCAACTTTCAAGGAGGAATAGTTGCCAAGCTTCTAGTTTACTTCTTTCACCTTCGTATTTTGCCCAATCGCCAAACGTATTTGGTTGGATTCCTACTTCCATATACCAAGCTGTTGCCATTGATAAACGTAAGTTGTCAATACATTTCAAAGCATAATAATACTCTTTTCTCATTACTCTACGATAAGCTTCATGAAAATACGCAAAAAACTTTGTTCGCCAAAACTCAAATTCTTCAATTGTTGGTTCATAGGATAAAGCCATGGATTTATCTAAAATATCTGCCAACATTCCGTCCGTATCTTTTACAATTTTTATATTTTTCAACCATACGGAAGGCTGAATGTCTTCAGGTTTATAATAAAATGTATCCACCTTAACGAAACAATCATAGTGAGCGATTGAATAAGTTACAAACGGACCTAAATCCTCAAAATAAAGAACATTTCCCCATTTTTTAGGACGCCTTTTTTTGTTCGAGATAAATTCTTGAAATTTTTCAGGTAATACCTTGAAATTTTTCAGGTAATACAACGATGCGGAGGTCAATATCGGAATACAAATCCATGCTTTCATTTCCGATTGAACCACCATAAAAAACTGCTAATACATCATTGTCGTTTAACAAATCTTTTTCGATTGCAGTCATTAAATCTTGACGATGCTTTGGAATTTCTAAATCTCTTTCTCGGTGCCTAGTTACAAATCCCACACATTGAATAACAACTCCTCTAAATATATTTATTTTTATTTTTTATATTTTTTAGAATATAAATCCATATTGATTTTATATATTAGATATTTAACATTTGATTCCTTCTTTATACTGCCCGTTCGTATTATAAAGTCAGATATTTCTGGTTGACCATTTTTTATATGGTTTTAATTATTACGGCAGACGGGGCAGAACGTCCCTGTTCGTGGGTCATAAACCCCGTCGGCTAAAACAGTTTATCCCCTGCTATAGAAACATGATTCAGGCTGGTTGGGACTTGTGATCTCGTAAACAAGCGAACCTATGATACTACAAAGAGGAATGAAGGGGTACCGGCCATTTCATTTTTGGAGGAAAAGATGTTAGAATGAATCCAGTTGTTGGTCTGGATGTTTAGTTAAATAAGCAAGCTCTTAATGCTCATTTATTAGTCTCCGAACCCAATGATTCTATACTGCTTAAAAGGTGCTCGCAGCATGACTACATGAGTGCATACAAAAAGCTTATAGTGTGATGCCCATTGTATGCTTTCACTAATAATATCTTTGTTAATTAAATTGCTATTTATCATTAAGTGCATCATAAACTGAAAAAATAAGAATGCCAAATTTGGCATTCTTAACTACAAGGTTTACTCAGAAAAGATTATGTTGCCAATAAACTCATAGTCATTAACCTGAATCATTTAAATACATGATAAATGAAAATTCACACTTCACAAATTCCTTTTCATTTGTTTGGATAGTGCGGTCCGCAGATCTTACGGCATGAACTGAACTCATTTAGCTATCTTCCATCTCTACTCTATACCCATTCTTCCAACGAAAACACGTGAAATGGCCGGAGGTAGCAGTTTTCGCGATTGTTCTTTAGTTGACCAACGATAATCGATATGTTCTTGCGAAAGAACGACCTCATGATGATCGCTTTTGCATAAGTATGTAAGAATGACAACTTGTCGCGTTGCATGCGTTTGAAACGTCGTCGCATATAAAATCCGCTCCACCGTCACATCCAATCCAACTTCTTCTTGGATTTCTCGCAACAGCGCCGCTTCTAAATCTTCTCCAAAGTGTATTTGCCCTCCGACTAACTCCCACGTTCCGCCGCCCACTTCATCATCATGAGCACGTTGTACCGTTAACACCTTACCTTTGTGTAAAATAAACCCTTTCAAAACTACAACAATTTCATTTAAACTTGTCATTTCAAGCACCTTTCCTCATTATGAACATAACACGGTTGCTTTCGCTCGATTAACGAATTTAATTTCACTTTTGTATCCATAGAATACTCTAAATGTTCTAATAAAATATATCAAGATAAATTTGGGATATTTGGTATTTGTTTTATATGTATGCATCTATGTCTTTTGCAACACGTTCCTATATTGAAAAAGGACAGCCTTAATTTGGACTGTCCTTTTCGCTTTTGCAGCAGTAAAGTTACGGCTTGTAGTTAATGCCTATACCAAACCAAATCATTCCCATACAAGAAACGATTAGGATGAAATGAAGGATGCCACCTAAATAGGAGTAGAATCGATCTTCTTTTAGGAGGCCAAGCAAGCATATGAGCATTCCGAACAATGAAATCCAAATGTAACTGATATCAAAAACAGGGATCTCCGCTATAATTTGTACATTTAACAAAATAAGCAAAAATATAGCCACCAATGTATTTAGCATATTGATTCTTACCATTCTCATTTTCGACTATTCCTCCCTTTTGCTATGGTAAATTGATCTGACCTAATCGAATCACGTTGACTTCCTTCATCTTTTCTAGAGACAAAACATCTTTGGCGGTTCCTGTTATAGCGATTCCATAAATCTTCAATTCTTTATGTTTTTTTATCCATTTTAGTCGCTCAGACATCTTTAAGTCTTTATATTCCGTTAGTTGTGTTGCCCATTTTTCGTTTTTGTTCAATAGCTCGAACCCTTTGACCACTTCTTCGTAATCAGTAAACGAGCGATTGAATACAGAATCTACATGCACTTTTTTGTATGGAAAGCCAATTGCTGGTGTTTGGATGAAATCTAAATCATTCCTCATCTGTTCCTCTACACCTGTGTCTAACGCAAGCCATGTTATATTATATCCTTTGAATTTTTCATTTATTTCTTTTAAGGAATAGGACCGATTCAGGGAAATATAGATTTCAACCGGCCAATCGCTCGGGAGAGATTCAATTTTTCTTCGTTCGTCAGGTAAAAAGTACTTGGTTTTCGGATGAATAAAGTTGGTTCCAATGTGATGAATCGAATACCCAATCGCTCGATAATTCGATTCTTTAGCAAACACATCATTGAAAAATAGTTTGTAAGTATCCTTGCCTATATAACTTCTTTTATCATCCATCCATTTATATTTGTCGGTCGTGACAGTCATAGTAAAGGGCTTGATCTCAACATCCACCGTATCGTAATCTACATACACATTTGGCGCTGTCATTTCACTCACCGTTCGAATGGTTTCAATAAATTCGTTCCCTCTGTTATGATCTCGCCCCCAGCCGTAATAAACAAAAGTAAACATAGTCAATAAGGGAACAATCGTGAGTATAAACGATACAACAAGCAGCGTATTTCTAAAAAAGAATTTTTGTTGGGCCTTTTTCATCATTTTTGCAAGATCGGCTTCCTTCATTCCTTCATCATGAAGGGTTTCATGGAGAAATTCATTGTATACGTCAAAACTTTCTAGAAGCTCCTCTATTTTCTGTTCTTCCTCTTTGCTTAGTGTGCCATTTTGATATTTCTGCAATAATTGTTTTAACTCGTCTTTTCTCATCCCTTCACCTCATTGCGTAATCGTTTTTCTAATTCCCGCCTGCCCCGAAACACAAGGCTTTTTAAATAAGGGAGTTTTACGTTTAACAGCTTCGCCGCTTCTTTGTAGCTAAATCCTCTTAAATCGACGAGCATAATGGCTTTTTGTTGCAGTTCTTTCATGTTAGACAAATGTTTATAAATCAACTCCAGCTCATATTTTTGCAAAAACGCGTTTTCCGTTTCTAATAATGGATCTAGCTTTAACGACGCAAAGAAATCATCCACTTGTACAAGCTGCATCTTTTTTGCTTTTCTGCAGTGGTCGATGAAGGTATTATAAGCGATCCGGTAAAGCCATGACTTTATTTGTACTATGTCGCTTATGCTGCTTACATGTAAATAAACCTTATAAAATGTTTCCTGCAGGAGATCCTCAGCCAAATGATAATCATTGGTTAATTTGTGTAGATAGCGAAAAAGGCATTTGGAATATAAGCGCATAAGTATATCCAATTCAAATTTATTGGCAATGGTTTCCACCCTCCTTCCGCTATAAAAGACGCATAAAAAACAAAAATGTTTCTGTTTTTCCAAAATTTTTTATGAAACATATGCATTAATCAGAAGGATCATTGGACATCATTTTGAAACAGCATCCATTACATACTTTAATTACTTCTATATAAAGCGGTTACCGCTAGACTTTTATGATAGCCCTCTTGGACACTGGATAAGGTTATTTTTTATTAGTGAAGCGATTAAATAAAGAGGATTTTGATTCGTATGAAATGAGGAGTGTATTCGAGGGAGCAAGCATGTTTTGCAAAATTTTAAGCTACTTATATGTCTGTTTTTCAATCTAAACTTATTTACATTTGTGGCTCACTTATAATATTTAAGACTTAATTTAAAATTTAAGCTCTGTTAAACAATAATGTTGATAATTTAGCAAATAAAAAAGAACCCATTGCTTATCAAGACCTAAATTATAAAAAGCCTTAAAAAATAAAGGAACGTACATATTAGTCATGTATAATATGTATGCTCCTTTTAATCTTTTACTAAACTAAACACCCGTTAGTTCAAGAAGTTTACTTTTGAAAATCTGCTATATTCCAATTCATTTTAGGATTAACTGTATCCATAAACTTCTTAATTTGTTCTTCACTAAAATCTTTTTCACCAGTCGAATTTTTCGCATATGATACAAGTTCTCAAGTTTCATCATAAGGTTTCTTCGGTGCTTTCCACCTAATGCTAAATGTATAATCACCACCATCAATCTTTACTTTCATAATCAATATATCGCCATGAAGTATAAACTTACTCATTTCCATTTTTATATGCCACCTACTTTCGTGTATTTACAGGAGAAAAAGAAAGATTGCAACTACGGGCAGAATCTTTGAATAAGAATATTTTTTTGGTTCACTAATCCCCATTGCCAATAGCAAAAGAAAAGCAATGGCCAAAACCGCTCCATTTCCTATCAAGCTGATAATTGGCAGAAAGAAACGTTTCGTCATCAACCACGAGAACACCGCGAATAAAATACCAATAATTGATAAGATGCCATAAATTGTAATCACGAAATAAACATCAGCATTTGGACCTCTTTCAACATAGAAAATAATGATACTTATGATTACAGGCAACAAAGACGTGACACCTAATATATTTCCTACTTTTTTCTTGTCTAACACTATAACCCCCCTTTTTGTTGATAATAACTTTTTGAATCATAACCACTCATGCCGCATTTCGCGGCACTACAGATGATGGAAGTTCATTCGTTCTTCCATGAGAGACAACCATGCCGCATCTATGCGGCACCATCAAAAGAATGAAAATATTAATTTCAGGATAGCTTAATAAAAAACTATTGGATACACTAACTGATTTCATAAACTAACCATTCAGACAATTGGCCACCCATTTTGTTGTAAAGAGATTGAGCAACTAAATTATCCTTTGCAGTTTCCCATGTCATGTAGGCAAAATCATTCTCTCTTATATAAGACAAGCATGTTTGAAACAGTTTCTCGCCTAGTTTTTGCCCTCTTGCTTCTGGTATCACAAACAAGTCATTTAAAATAGCTATTCTTTTCACCTGAAGAGTGCTAAAGGAGAAATACAGGGTTGTAAAACCTAATAATTTTCCATCTTGTTCTGCAACAAATTGTATTCCATTCGCGGGGTTATCCAATAAATGCTGTATCAATCCTTTAAGTGACTCTTCAGTCGGTCTAGGTCTTTTATAAAAATCAACAATGTATTGATACATTAAATTTAAAAGTTGCGGAATATCTTCTTGATTAGCTGTTCTGATAGCTAAATCCCCCATCTCTTTTCCCCTCCATTGTATCTTTATAAATTTCTTTTAAACATTCCTGCCTCGTTAGCTTGAGAAGTAAAGAGTTGCCACAGCAACCCCAATGGAATCGTTTATTCATAAAAAGGTTGATTATGTTCTAGTCATGCCTTTTGTAACAGATTCAACAATTCTTGTTCTGAAACGGGATGATAAAGGGCATGATCCGCATTAGTCATTACAGCCCAGTATCTGTCACCGTATGACCAGTGCCACCATTCCGTGAAGTAGTTAACAAAACCAACAGACTGAAGAGCGTGTGCGAGGATCTGGCGATTTTGCATTGCTTGTACGCTGATGTTGGTTGCATCAAAAAAAGTTGCGTTGTCCGTTTCTTGTGGTATGGCATCATATGGTGTGCCAAGATCCAATTCGCTACCATTGGAGTCAATCAGGGTTAAGTCTACTGCACCACCTGTTGGATGAGGTGCTACATCAGGAGGTGCTACGTATTTGGATGCCTCAGCCATTAAATGATCTAAATCTTGATTTGAAGAATTTTCTTTTACCCGTTGTAATGCCCGCTCAAAGGCTCGCTGTTGAATATGTAAAGGCCTGTATCCTTCCTTAATGAGAAAACGGATACCTTTTGGAAGAAATTGTTTAGCTAAGGAAAGTTTATTAGCTACTGAAAGACGGACAAAAGAAAAGTAACGACTCCTGTTAGAAAGAGATGGATCCACAGCGATATCTGGATCAAAGTGAACAAGGTCAACAAATGGTTCTTGAAAAGGATGTACATTCATTGAGGAAACTAATGGATCACTCATTAAAATTTTTCTTAATTCTTTCATAAAATATCCCCTTCTTGTAAATGGTCTAGCTACCTACAAAAACTCCAGATTCCTCCGTTCAATCTCTCAGCAAACAAATCTAAATCTTTAATATGACCGACAACATTTTCTATTGTATATGATTCAACCCATATTCTCTAAAACATTCCGAAAATTCTATCGTAGAACTATACTGCTCCGTTGGCTACCCATAAAGTGGGCTTCACCACAGATGTTGGAGTTAATTCGTTCTTCCATAGGGGCTTAATAGGAACCCAAAAAATTCGTTTGAAGCTCTTCCTCTATAACCTTCCTCACCTTGTTATCCAAATAAACTTTATAAGCCTTTGCTTTTGGTCTAGAACTAACTATATTACTTATGTTTTGTTCGATATAATGGATGGCAACCCCGTCATCCGCTGCAATACCAGCTTGTACGTCTCCAGAATAAATTAGTTTATGATACGAAGGTCTTCTGTCTAGCTCTCCATCATAATGCGGACAATTACTACCCTTTAGAAAACCTAAGTAATTGGTTCTAATCCCCCTCCAAATGAATCTGTGACTCCTTCCTCGAACCAACATATAGAACCAGCACTGATGCCAGCTAAAACAATCCTAAAATATGATCTAACCCCCACTCCTTCCATAAAACTAATAAGTTTCTTGTATTTCCCCCACCAACATATATAATATCCTTCTCCAGTATAACTCCCTCTAAATCTCTTGTCGGCGGTTTAAATAAAGACAGTGAGAAGGTTTGCAATTTTGTTTATGAAAGAAATTATAATACCTTGATATATAATGATCTGAATCCCCGCTGGCCGTGGGGATAAAACAAATCGTTGGCGTAGTTTTCTTTGCTTGTTTCAATATGTACAAATCTAATAACGAGTTATCCCGTTCCATTGAGAAGCCTCCGCCGCCTAAAGCAATAATCTGTCGCATCTTATTCCTTTCTTTCTAAAAAGAACTACTTTTCATACCAGTAATTTCTACAAATTAAAATCAAATCCTTTTTCGACTAACCTACCCATTGGCCACCCATGCCGTATAATTGCAGTACCACCAGAAGGAGAAAAATATTCACTTTCAAGACAGTTGAAAAAGAAATGGTTGTAAGCAAAACACCCGCACTTTTTGCGGGTGTTTCTGCTCAAATAACCACATCAATAATTCCATTAACCCATTCAATTCAGGATTTTCTTCGATTCCGAGCTTATGACAAAGATTTTTATGGACTCTTTTAAATTCTGGAACTATCCTTTTCATCACATCATAATTTCAAGGGAATTTCTACCACATTCCCAACTTTCAAGGAGAGATAGCTGCCAAGCTTCCAGAACACCCATTTGCAAAAGCAAATATGACCAGTTGAAAAATGATTGATCCCCAATCCATCCCAGCACTATCCTTTTTTCTAATTGCACCATACGGAGAGAAGCGATGGTTGAGGACTTTGGCTGCATATCCTACTCATGTCAGGTCGACATAGCGCAACATTATTAGAAAGTAAAAACCCGATTTCCTTAGCGTAAGGAAATCGGATTTTTAAAAAGGTATGTAACAAAAATAGTTTTTTCATATACTCCCGACAATTTTTAGGTTTTAAATAGCATTTTCTTTCTAAAACAAAAGAATAAAAATAAGGCACGAATATACAAATCAAACGCAATAGATAACCAAACACCAGCTATCCCCATTCCTAGTTGAATCCCTAAAACATAAACACCCACGGCACGAATGCCCCACATTCCTATAGCTGTACTGTACATTGGACTTTTTGTATCTCCTGCCCCCTGTAAAGCACCTGCTAAAACTAAGCCAACAGCCAACGCTGGTTGAGCAAATGCATCAATTCTTAATGCTGTTGTCACCATATCGATTGCGTGTTTATCCGTGGTAAACCAAGCTGCGAACCAAGGAGATAAGAAAAACAATATAATTCCAACGAAGGACATAACTCCTACGGCAATTCCTGTGGTTAACATTCCGTATTTATAAGCTTCTTTTTCAAGTTTTGCTCCAATGCTTTGTCCTACCAATGTCGTAGCAGCTACAGCTAACCCGTAACCCGGCATATAAGAGAAGGTTTCAATATTTCCTGCAATCGTATGAGCCGCATAGGTTTCGGTACCGATACGGACAATCAATCCAAAATAGAGTACCTGACCCAAACGCATAATAAGCCTTTCTGCTGCTGCTGGCCCGGATAACTTTATAATTGGAGAAGTAAATGATTTACTTGACGTACCGCCAAAAATCGAGAAAGAAACTTTGGACTTTTTAATGTAATAATAAAGAGCGATTGTACCTAGAATACGTACAATTACGGTTGCCCAAGCTGCACCAGCAACCCCAAACCCATTAAACCCTAGTCCGAATATGAGGATGTAATCTAACGCAATATGAATAAAGTTAATCCACCAACTGACTTTCATTGGTGTTTTTGTATCTCCTGCTGCTCTCAGAATACTACCGAAAATAAACATGAGAGAAATAAAAAGGGACGTTCCCCCGACAATACGAAAATAAACGGCTCCATCAGCCCAAACCTTGGGTTCTGCACCCATTATTCGGAGCAGTGGTTCAGCAAACAATAAAGTAATAATACCGAATAATAAACCTGCTATAGAAGAAATCCAAGTTGATTGTTTTGCTACAGCCTTTGCCTTTTCAAAATCCCCGGCTCCTATATAACGAGCAACAAGTGAGGAAGTACCTACTCCGATTGCCATAAAAAACGCGATATATACAGCTAAGACAGCATTAGCCACACCAACTGCGGTAACTTCATTTAGTCCAAGTTTAGAAACAAAAAGAGTATCTACAAAACCAACCACAGTTTGAAGAGTATTTTCAATCATTGCTGGAACAGCCAAAGAAAAGATCGTTAAGATCTTTTGTTTTGTTGGTTGTTCCTGAACATGACTTTCCGAAAGCACAAAACCACTTCCTAACGTATGAAATTATCCAAATCTTTTCCAAATATTGGGTTTATGAATAAATATCAATAACTGATTTATAATAAAAGGGCTGATCAAACAGGATCATCCTTGCTTTTTCCTGTTCTACTATAAGGAGATAAAAGCGTCTCTGGATGTGCAGTAAAGCTTTATTTGCAGTTTATTGTGTCTATTTATATACCCCACTATTTTAGAACTGTGGGGGGAATTAAATATTTTCTTCAATCACTTCACTCGCTTTTGCAACGTTTATAGCGAATTGTTCCCCTTTTTTAATGAATCCTTCTTTCTTTAGCTGGCTGATGATGGCACTTACTGTTTCGCGTGTTGATCCGATCATGCTGGCGATATCTTGATGTGTGAGTTTCATATCAATTGTTTGCCACTCATTTTTTCGTCTACCTGTCTTTTCGCTGAGCTTTAATAACAAGTATAAAATTCGGTATTTCACATCACCAAGAGCGATTTTCTCGCTTAAGCTGTAAAGTTCTTTTAACCGTGTTGATAAAATATTGATAAATTTTAATGCGATTTTCGGATTTTTTTCAATGAACTTTTCAAATTCAGATTTACCTAAAATGCATAAATACGAATCTGTCATCGCTTCGGCGTAAATTTGATCGTCCGTTAATGATAACGTAGATGTTTCACCAAAAATATTTCCATCCACTAAAATGTCGACTGTAAATTGTTTTCCGTTTTTGTTCATTCGATATAAACGCACTTGCCCTTTTTTTAGTAAAAATAATGCTTCAATCGGTTTATCTGGAGATAATATGATTGTCCCCTTTTTTACAGGCTTCATTTCACTCATTCGATCAATAACTTGCAAGTCTTTCATCGGCAATTCATCCAATAAATTAATTTGCGATAATAAAGATAACTTATCCAATCAAGCACACCTCCTAAAAGCAGCCTTTCCTCTATACATTATAGACATTCTTTGTTCTATTACTGTAATCCATCTTACCGAATAGAAATGAAAAAAGCAGTATGTTAGTAATCGTTAGGAGGTTTTATGAATGAATTACATTCTTTACATTATAGATGGATGTCATAAATGCCAGCAAGCACGCACACATTTAATAAAAGAACAAATTCCCTTTCAAGAAATCAACATATTAAAAAATCATACCGCTGCAAAAGAGCTAAAAGAAAAGATCCAGAACATCGTTACACCAGTGTTAATTGCCGGCGAGGATGTTTTGGTTGGGGATAAAATTTTATCAGTAACGAAAGAGAGAAGAAGGTAAGCGAAATGGGAAAAAGATAATGGAGGGTCAAAAATATAGAACGAGATCGTAGAGCTTTCTTTTTTCATGATCAGACATATCGAGTAAGAAATGAATCAGCAAATCAGTCCAATATCTATTTTGCTGAACAAATCAAGTTCACCAATTTTTTTATAAAGGTTGCACACAACAGTCATTCTGTAAGAAGCATTACAGCTTTCATGTAGTGGAATATGTAAGATAGATTACAGAAACACATCCATAAAATAAGTATACTAACAGCGTAAATAAAATAAGGAGGGATAAAAATGGAAAATAAAATGAAAATTCATATTACGGCTGAAACAAACGGAATACAAACAGTGGCAAAAGCGGGAAAGCATACAGTCATCGTTGATGAACCAGTAAATATGGGCGGTAAAGATGAAGGAGCCAACCCATTATCCACTCTCCTTTCTGCATTGGCTGGATGTGAGAATGTGATTGCGAACCTTGTCGCAAAAGAAATCAATTTTGATCTTCAAGGAATTGAATTTGATATTACTGGAATTCTTGATCCGAGAGGGTTTATGGGAGATCCGAATGTGAAACCGTATTTTGAAAAAGTGCTCATTCATGCGAAAGTAAAAACATCGGAAACACAAGAACGAGTAAATGAGTTGCAAAAGATCACGGATCAACGTTGTCCGGTATTTACAACCTTAAAAGCTGCTGGAATTGAATTAGAAGTCAATTGGGCAAAAGCATCATAAAAGCTCGCTGTCATTATGCAGCGAGCTTTTATCACTAATTATTTACTGTTTTTTATAAAATTTTGGTGAATATTTTCCAAGCGAGCTTTCTATAATAACGTTGTGCGTAAATCAACAATGTTTCATTATTCCCTGCTGAAAGAGTGACTATGACTATTAACCTAAAGAAGGATATTCACTTGTTAAGTTAGTTAATATTTCATCCTAATTTCAATATAAATCTTTTCCACCGTTATTATTTTAACTATTGTGATTCTTTAGAGGCAGTAATTTAATTTACAAACAAGATTAACGGAGGGATGTTGAAATGAAGTATAAGGCATATATATTTGACGTTTATGGTACATTATTTGATGTTTACTCCGTTTCGAAGGCATGCTCTAAATATTTTGCAGATCATAGCGATTACATAAGCCGATTATGGCGGCAAAAGCAATTGGAATATTGTTTCTTGCGGCAACTGATGGGCGCGTATATTCCGTTTCATGAAGTTACGAAACAGGCACTGCAATTTGCGTGTGAATCATTACAAGTTTCTTTAACCAATGAAACAGCGGAAGATTTATTAAACGCTTATCATTTCTTATCCCCTTATCCAGAGGTAGAAGAAGTGTTACAAGCGTTAAAAGACGAAACACTCGTCGTCTTTTCAAACGGTTCTCCTGATATGCTGCTTCCTTTGTTGGACAATACAGGGCTGGGAAAGTATTTTGATTACATCATTAGTGTTGATGAAGTAAAACAATACAAGCCTTCACCATTAGCTTATCAACATGCGGTAAGCCGACTGAACGTAAATCGAGAGGAAGTATTGTTTTTATCCTCGAATACTTGGGATATTGCTGGAGCAAGCAAATTTGGTTTTCAAACCGCGTGGATCAATCGCACGAACAACGTAATGGACTTTCTTGATGTTACTCCTAACTATACATTTACAAATTTGTTAGAGCTTATAGAACATCTAAAAAGATAAAGAAACAAGGACCGGTCTTATCTCTGTCAAGTAGACAAATAGACAAAATAAAAAAGTCTATACAACCTTTCTCCGGTGGAATATCGGGGAAAGGTTGTTCTTCCTTTGGAATCGTTCTTTGTTATAAAGCACGACTAACCTGCTGATTCATTTCGTTCGACATATGCGACAAGGAGAAAGATAAAAGATAGTTCAACAATCTCATTTGCAATATGAAGAAAATTGTCTTATCTGCTCTTTTTGAACTTCCATTACCTGTTTTGTTTTTTCCATTTTCACTTGCCCTTTTATCATTTTACTTCTCCTCTCTTTTCACTAAAAAATGTGATCACTAATGAAACCGTCCTTAGTCCTTATCAGTAATAAATACAGGGGAAATGACTTTTTGACAGCTGAAGAGATTTTTTTCAGAAATATTGCCGCCATCCCTATGGTTATGATAAAGATCTCGTACTACAAATATTTGATACACGAAACAAAAACATTTCAGGAAGTATACTGATTCCAAGATCAGCTTGATTTTCAGCTAATTCATATTCGAGCTTTGGTGACACTTGATTTTTGATTTTCCTTTAAAATCCGCGCCCTACATTGTTATCGCTCCCCTACTCTGGAATAATAAACTGTTCTTCTTCCATCTTCAGTAGATACTGCTTCTTACGCTTTAACACTAACTTATTAGTAGATCTTATACTTCCTACATTTGTTATCTTGTTAGAGAAAAGAATAAAAATTAAAATATTTTAATAACTTTTGTATTAATCTATACTTAACAAGTAAAAGGGAGTTCTTTAAATAGAATATATATACTTACTTGTTTTACCAATAATAGGTGTTTTGTGGTTTTTAAATTTAACAAGCTTTTTAAAAAATTTACACAGTAATGGAAACATACTTAATCAAACAATACTAGGTGCCGTATTAACCTTTATCTTTACTTTTCTATTTATGTACGGGTTTTTAGGAACGCATTAATTATTCAAATACCTCCTGTACAAAAAGGATTGAACTACCTCCACTTACCGGCTAATGGACGATGGAAGTGGGGGATTCTTGCTTGTTTCCTTTGGCCGTTGTTGCTCAAAGGAAACAAGCCGCCCTCCTCTGTTCAACAAGAGAAGTAGCCATATAGGGATGTCCAAAGTGTCCCTTACGGAGGACACTATATACCTGCTAATACAGCACATATAGAAGGTACACCATCTTCCCTCGTAGGCATCCAAAGAACTCATTGCAATACACCATGTTAAAGCTGGCGATATCATCTGCTTTTTAATTGCTTGCTGCGACTGGAATGCACAGACAGGAAGTTGTTGATTTGAAGCGGGAGAAGGTTGATTTTAACAATAAAACAATCCAAATATATGAAAAAGTTAATAATAAGGAACGGCTTTTTCCTCACTTTTTACTGCCAATAAATACTAATACTCAAAGAGTTGAATCACCTTGGATCTTTCTAAATCACTAGTCATCAAATCCCTCCTGCTTTTCCTTCTTCAATCATTTTATTAATCTTTTTCTCTAAATCTGAAGTATCCATCTGAGAATTTTGATTAGTTTTAACCGCGATTACACTAGATGTTCCTAAACCAAGTAACATTGCAGCTTTATGAAGGGAAGTGTGGCTAGCTTCTGAAGCCAAGATAACTGGTTGTTCCATTAACCTAGTTAATCCTTCCTCTTTAACTGAAAAGCAGTGATTACGCGCCACTGCAAGAGCTTGTAAATTTGCAAGACTTCCGCCGCTTATCATTACTCCCCCACTCTGTTCATCGTAACCAAACATTCGGGCAATGTTCCGCAGCACTTGTACTTCCATTTGGGAAAATACAGGAGACATTTCAAGACTCAGCATGTTGTTATTAAGGCATTGTTGTTACAAATTTATGACTTACCGCCATTCAAACATTGCCTTGCTTTTATTTAACGCCTCTCGTTAGTGAAACATCATTCTCCACATACGCAGTACAAATTCCAACTTAAAAACATTCTGCACTTCATCCAAAATACATAGCTAAGACGGTAAGAAGGAATGAAGTTAAGCAGATGAATCTGTTCTTCCTCACTCCAATGTTTTGCCAATCTCCCCCCAACACAAAAATTTATAAGAAATATATTCTAAACAAATTGTTTTAACCCTTTTTCGAACTAGTGCTGCCTCGTTAATGAATTTCGTATAAAATCCATTCTAATACTTTCAAGGATAATTGATTATCATCACCTGCCATTACTGCTTTCTTTCCATGTAATAATAATTTTAATACAATCTTGGACCAAACAAATGAAACCATCCTCTTTCATTTGTTTACGAAGTTCTTAATTAAGTGAACCCTACATATCATGCTTGAACGTATGATGGCACCACCAAGGCAGCCGCCGTCCATATCCAAGTTGTTTAATACGGGGCATCTAGGAGGTAATCACACCAATATCACTGCTTCTCGTTGCTTCATCATATATTTATTCATTTACGTCTGCGGCAAAAGAAAATTATATTCAGTGAATCTTGTCACAAATCATTCTTAAAATTTCCAAAGAAAATGCACAAATTGTGATTAATGTTAGTAGATGTGTAAACAAATACAGGGGGTGATTGGATGAACATGACGCATTACATGGAACTGTTAGCAGTGAATCAACCTTGGAATTTGATTTTATTTATGGCTATTCCCGTTGCTCTTGCCGAAACGATCGCGATAACGGAACTAGCCATTCTTTTTACTCGACGTTTCGATGGAATGATCCGTAAAGTCAACAAAATATGCAGTATCCTTGCTGGTGTCTATTTTTTAGGAATTTTTATTTACTTATTTGTCAATGCCGTCATTCCATTTACATTGAATGGGGAATGGCGCGGATGGATTGATATCATTGCAGTAGGATTTTATTTAATGGGAGTCCTTCCATTATTGGGATTAAGTCTAATCGATTTAGGCATAGTCGGGCGAAGATGGAGCGAGGAACAAAAATTGAAATATCATTCCACTTTCGTTGGTATATTTTTAGTAGTAGCCCATATTGCCATGATTTTTGGAATGCTCGACCCATCGATTGGCGGCAACCATTCCCATCATATGCATATGTAAAAGTAAAAGAGGGTGTCCCAAAAATGATTGCTTTTGGGACACCCCCCACATTTCTAATTCAACATATTGCAGAAACAATTCTCGATTGTGTAAGAAATAAAATGTCAATCAAGGAACAATTTAATTCACATTTTGTTTAATTAGTTTCTTACTTCTTAGAAAAGCTAATTTATTATTGAGTGAGTTATAGCTGGATTTTCACTAAGACCAAGGAAATAAAACTATTTGCCACTCGATGGATTAACACCGATAGCACATACAGCTGAAACCGGCTTCATTTTTTTCACTTCAAGTCGAATTGATGTGAACCCTGCCGCTTTGAGATACTGTACTAATTTTTCCCCTTCTTGGCGTGCCATTTCATTAGTTGCACCCTTGGAGCGAGGCTGGAGTGTAATTGCAATCAGCCCGTTTGGCTTCAGCAAATTCCGTAACTCTTTTAATCGTTCAATAGGTTGCTCCCAGAATATAATCGAATTGATCGAAAAGATTTTATCAAACGTTTCGTTAAACACAGGAATATCCTCAATAGCCGCAAGCTGTAGCTTTACTCTTCCTTCCCGTATAGCGGCCTCATTTCTTTTTTGTGCTTGTGAAAGCATTACTTCTGAGGGGTCAATTCCTACGAACATCCCCTCCTTAATGATGCTGCTTATCTTCTCAGCTGCGATTCCGGGACCAAATCCAATCTCTAATACCGTATCATTGCTTCGTATATCCAATAATGACACGGTCCATTCGTTGATTTCTTTATTGGTAGCTGCCATAATCCTCCCACCGATGTTTCCTAAAAAACCAGATGGCCGACCGAATAAATTCATCAAGAATCGACTCATTAAAAACCTCCTCTAAAATGGATTCTAAATTGTTTTTTATATATAAAAGGAAGACTTCTTGATGTAAGTTTAGAGTATCAAAAGCTACTCTAAGAGAAGTTCGAATAGCATCGGATTTATAATCCTTATCTGCGATATTCCCCCTCTTTAATTACAATTGTCGTTTCACACGATCGGCCAATCCAATCAATGTTAGTCAGCTTAATTAAACCAGCCATTTTACCCTTAAGATATATTACGCCATATATTACACCTTTTCCTTCTTCAACTAATGCTGTCTGTTAGCATAATGAAAAAAGGATACCTTACCCACATTTTGAATCGCCTGCATTACCAATGTAATATCACTGTCTTCAATGGCTACATCCGATCCGTATTGGTGTCAATTGACATTTCCGATATCTGCTTGCGTAGGTGCCGGGGCATCATTGATTCCATCCCCATCATGGCTACCGTTTGCTTCTGGATTTCTAGTTTGTACCAAACAAGAGAAAAAGGGATGCCGTTTTACATTATCTCTACCTGTTACCTCAATAAAAGGGAGTGCCAGAAAAACGCGGATTTACAAATACTAACAAAATTTTTTCAAAAAACAGATTCCGGTACAATAAGAAAGCCGGGCTTTTGTATATCATTTGGAGGAACATTTTCATTATCGATTCCCGGAGTGTAACAAAAAATAGAAACAATTCGTTCATTATACCGTATTGAAAGGTAGTAATAAGTATAAGGATCAGGAGGTAATTGGTTCATGGAGAAAACGCAATTGATACAAAAATTCAATAAACAGGCTGCCAAATATGCAAAAAAACGTAAAAAACAAGAACAAAATAAATGGAGAAAGCAAATTTTCCAGTCAGTTAAAGGAAAAACTCTAGAGGTGGCTGTTGGAGCGGGGATGAATTTCGCCTTTTATCCTAAAGACATTGAGTACATAGGTGTAGATTTCAGCCCCCAAATGATTGAACAAGCTAAAGAAGCAGCAAGAGAATATGGGATTAATGCTAAATTTATCATATCTGATGTGGAAAGTCTTAACTTCCCTGAGAATTCCTTTGATACCATTGTATCATCGGGTTCTTTATGTAGTTATGAAGATCCAGTCCATGTTCTAAATCTTTTTAATCAATGGTGTAAGGAAGACGGCCAGATATTACTTATGGAGCATGGATTATTTTCTGTCCCTGCACTGGCTTGGCTCCAAAAGAAACTTGATAATTTTGCCGTTAAAGCTATTGGATGCCATCAAAATCGGGATATCTTAGATATAGTCAAGCAATCCAATTTGATAATTAACAAGCATGAACGTGCATTCTTGGGATATCTTTATTTAATCTGGGCAAATCCGCAAAAGATACAATAGTATAATTTAGGAGTTAATTAGCGTCTTTTTATAGGTGGTCTTAATTCTTCCAAATACAAAGTTATTCCTTGGATATGTTGTTTTGCTGTTTCCTGCTATGAAACCAATTGGAGTTTCATTGTTTTTCCAAAAAAATCCCGCAAATTTAGGAGCATGAAACAAATCCGTAAGCCTTTCTTTAGCAGTTTCATACGTCCAACTTTCATTCCAAGGCTCACTATTAAAAACTTTAAATTCGATACATTGTTTCAAATTATCTGTTGTAATTGGTACAACTGTTTCTGTCACCAAAAGTTCCTTCTTCCAATATAATTCTTCAACTACCCTTCCCTTAGCCAAACATGAAACAAGTTTCACCACAGATGATGGGAGTTCATTCGTTCTTCCATGAGAGACAACCATATCGCATCTATGCTCACCCCATCAGAAGGATGAAAATAAAATATATGTCGATACTGTTCTTATGGCTTAAGTCAAAGAGCGTTTAGTATTGCCATTTTGGGTTTAGAAATTTTCATGATAGACCTCCATGCCATGATATGACACCAACAAATGATGAAAACACAAATTTTCGGGACAGTTGAATTAGTAAATTCATTTTCTAACCTAAATAGATAATTCCCATTTTTCTTCTATAAGTTCTTTGTTAGACAAATTTCGTATTCGAGTCTCTTTTAGTTGGAACCCATTTTTCTCATAAATACGTCTTGCTGTTTTAAGTTCACTATTTGTCCAAAGTATGACAGCCTGGTAGCCTTTTTCTTTACAAAAAGCAATTGCGGTTTGTAACAATTGCTTTCCATAACCAGAACCTCTTAGATCAGGTTCAACAAGAAATAATCCTAACTGAGCAACTTTGTCATTCACTTTTTTAATACTTATTGAACCTTTTGGCTCTCCTTCAATTTCTAAAATCCAAATATTTTCTTTGCTGTCAGACCTTTTTATAAAACCATTCACACTTTCTGCAATGAAATCCCGGAAAGACAAGTCGTACTGGTATTCTCTATTGTATATCTTATAATGTGAGTTAATTATGTAATCTGCGTCCTCTAATTTAAACATGCGTATCATTATATCACCATTTTCCTTTATTTCACATTAAAGGTTACCTTCTTCAATGAACCTGCCCCGTTCATATTAGTAGAAACTGAACGAACTTTTGTTTTAAAAGTGATGTAGAACGAAGATCAGTAAATCCTGAAATATCATCACCGATATTTCGTGTTAGTCAAGCCGGCTCCTTATTAAGCTTATACAGATGCTAAGCTGTTAAAATGAAAGCAGCTCAGTGCATACTTCTATATGTAATTGTATAATTGCTTGTTAATAAGCGGTTTCTTCCTCAAACAGTACAGGAGATAATCCTCTGGTTTCAATTGCGGAATATTCCAAAGTTATTCTCCTTGCACGATTGTCCCACTTATCGTTTTAGGAAGTCTTAGTGATCCCTGTGACCTTTCTTTAAAGGAAAAGATAAAAGGATTACTATTTGTTCCTGCACCAATGATGACGCTCAAATCCTTTGGAGAATATAAAACCGTATGCAACGTACCAAAAAAATTTTTGTAATCATCGAAAAATAAAGGTGATTTTTCGCTATTAAAGTGATGAAAAGCAGACAACAGTGCAACAAAATACCATTTGAAGACACTAAACCTAAATTGTATTCCAACATGTAATCCGAATACCTAAAAAAGTAAATTTCATTTAGAGGCTATAAAAAACAGACATTGGCAAGGTTTGACTTTCCCATTATTATGGTTAACCCCGCTTGTTACAATTGTTTTTGGTGATTAACGGTTTCATTGGCTTTATTATCCTTAAATTTTAAAAGACCCATAGCAGTAAGAATGAGAAACATAACGGATGTAAATCCTATTAAAACCCATATACTATACTCGGATTCTAAACGATCCATACTCCATCCCATGAGTAAAGGAAGAACTGCTCCCCCAATTCCGCCTGAAGCAATTAGATTACTTGTTGTTCGCTTCGTAGTTCCAGGAAACACCTTATCCGCAAAAACAAGCGTTATGGAAAAAATCCCAGACAAGAAAAGTCCAACCAGAAAAACAAGAAGAAAAATAATCAAGGTATTTTTTACCACAGAAATATTAGCAATAAAGATAAGAGCTCCTAAATTGCTAAAAAAAAGAAACCGGTAATACTTAATCTTTTCAGCAAGGACACCAGCAAAAATTCGTCCAATGACCATAGCAACCCAAAATAAAGTAACACTGAGCCCTGCTACGTAACTACTTATCTCTATTTGTTTGATTAATATAGATGGAAGAAAATTAATAATACTTGTCTCAATGCCGACATAAAGGAACAGGAAACACATGAAAAACATAAGGCGAAAAATCGCCCTCTTATCATAAGAGTTTACCGTAGGAAATCCATCCTTGTTTTTAGGAGTTGGAACTAAAGTATCGACTTTCCGAAAAGATTCGTGACTCCAAATTATAGTCATAATAAGTGCAAAAAAACCAACTATCATAAATGAAGCAGACCATGCTCCTTTTACTATTAAAACACTTGATAATATTGGCATCAATAAAGCACCAATGCCAAACGAAACCTCAAGCCGGCTCATTATAACTGCCTTTTGATCTTCTTTAGATTCGAGCAGCATCGTTCCGACTGCAGTTTGTGTCACCCCGAATCCAAATCCGTTAAAGGCCGCAAACATTAAAACAAGATACCAAAGAGGGCGCAAAAAGAACAAGCTATGGACAAAAAACAAAATAATGAAGGCAAATAAAATCGTTTTCCAGTAACCTAACCGTTGTGACAATGACGGTGTGATTAACACACCAATTAAGAAGCCAGCAAATTGTAAAAAAACAAGCTTTCCGCCATCGCTATAATTTTGTCCATAAAATCTAAGCAATTCTGGTAACAGAGCACCAAAAATAACTGTCGCAAACCCAACTAATAAATAAGAGAAGATTGCTACCCACTCCAAACGTTTCAAAGTCCTAATCACCTCCCCTACAATCATGAGCTTTAAAACATGATAACGAGGATTCTTATGGAGTTATATTATGTAGTTGATGAAATTATACCATATTAATTGCTTTTAGTTAGCTCACAAGGAGATGACTAGTTTACGTTCTCTTAATGATTATCTTAAAGAAGAACGGGCAGGTGGTCCTGGATTCTTTTTCGGCGGCAAAGGCTTAGTTACTTTTTCATTTATAATCTGCTGTATTTTTTCTAGCTCTTCTTTTGAGAGCTCCCATCCTTCAGTTCCTAATATATCATTCAACTGTTCCGGACGCCGAGCTCCCCACAAGACAATGGTTACACCTTTTTGTTGTAAAGCCCATCGTACTGCCAGTTGAGCAACAGACTTATCTCTTGAGGCAGCTAGTTTTTTTAGTTCATCAACAGCAGCTAAAAATTGAAGAAAATATTCTCCGCGGAACATTGGCTTATAAAAGCGATGATCATCTTCTGGAAATGTAGTTTCAGAGTTGAACTTTCCTGTTAACAAACCATATGCCAGCGTTCCATATGTTATGGTATCGATTTTATGTTCATAGCAATAGGCAAAGTCAGTATTGAGTAAATGCTGTTGGAATAAATTGAGCTGTAGCTGATTGGAATGTAAAGGTGCAACTTTTCTCCATCTTTCCATTTGTTCTGCATTGAAGTTACTTACTCCAATAGCTCGAATCTTCCCTTGTTCATACAGATCGTATAAAGCTTCGGCTGTTTCTTCTAAAGGAGTATCAGGATCTGGCCAGTGAACTTGGTAAAGATCAATATATTCTGTACGTAAACGTCTTAAACTATCGTCTATTTCCTGAAATATTCGTTTACGGGTTGAATTACGCCATATTTTATGTGGGCTTTCCCATTCTAAGCCCACTTTCGTTGCAATAATCAGCTTTTCTCGATTACCGTGTTCAGCGATGGCTCTTCCTACAATTTCTTCTGCAAGCCCAAATCCATATTGTGGTGCAGTATCTACGAGATTAATTCCTAAGTCGAAGGCAGTGCGAAGTGTGTGTATAGATCTGGTTTCATCTGTTCCCCCCCACATCCAACCTCCGATAGCCCAAGTACCTAAGCCTATACGAGAAACTTTATTATCGAAGTTGCCAAATTTGATTTTTTCCATCTTTGGCCCTCCAAAGTCATTCACAACAAGTATATGAGTCAAGTAATCAATTGCTTTTTGATATAATGAATATATTTAATCTCTGTTGGATCAAATCCGTATAGAATAGCCAAATAGGCTGATGCAAAATCGCTGAACGAAAGTAATGATATTAGTTTCCCCAGACTAGTGTTGCCTTGAGCGGTAATCTTTGTAACACTGTTTACGGAAAAGTCGTAGAGCTCATGAATCTTAGATATTTGTTCCAGTATGTGAGATGATTCATTTCCTTCTAGAAGATGAATTACATGAATATTCTTCAGGAACTCATCCGGCATCTCTAAGCCTGTAACTTCATAAAGATTGAGTTCTGGAAATGAGTTCCAATATGCTAAAGCTTTACTGTTCTCATTAATTTGTTGCTTCCAACGAAGAGTCACTGATTCTAGCTTTTTCGTACTGGTCAAGAACATCGGGACATGCCCGTAAATTTCAAATGCAACCTGTTTTGCTGGATTTTGTTTGTAAGGTATGTTAAATCCAAGCTGATTTTTCAACTTTCTCAAAGTGGCAATCGCATCGGTGTATTGATCGTGCATATAAGGCAAAAAGCCTAGTCTTTCCATCAAGACTAACAAAGGAAAAAACATATACCCGATAGCTGCTCTAGGCTGTAAGTTGGCAGGTATTATACAAGTCGTATTTCCATCTTCTTCAGACATTTTCTTCAGTTGTCCCCCCGAAGAAAGCGTAATAATTTGGGCACCGATTGATTTAGCTCGATTGTAAACACTCAATGTTTCCTCTGAGTTTCCAGAATAGCTGATAGCAAATACCAATGTTTCAGGACCTACAAATTTTGGAAGAGAATAATCACGATTAGTTAAAACAGGGGTTGAGGAAAGATCCAACATAAAATCTTTTACCAAATCTCCAACAATGGCCGACCCACCGACTCCTGAGAACAAAATATTCTTAACCTTGCTTGGGTCTACTTTTAATTCAGTAGCATATCCTATTTCAATGGCATGCTCGCATTGTTTATCCATATTTTCAATAATAGAAATCATTCCAAGTGGATCAAGAACATTTAAAAGATCGGGATTATCCAAACAGTGTTTCAATGAAACTTCCTCCAAACTAGACTAGTGTTTTCTCTTTAAATACCGGATATATTTGATTGGCGTAGGATCAACTCCGTACATACAAGCAAGGTAAACACTAACATGATCTCCTAAAGTGAGTAGTGAGAATATCTCTCCAAGTAAGGTATTGCCCACTGGATTAACTTCAGTAATTCCTTGAACACGACCTGCGAGAATATCCTGGGTAATAGTCATTCTTTTTTGAACCTGTGGATGGTCTTTAGTTGAACGTAGTATAACTATATGCATTTGTTTTACAGCATTAACCGGAGCTTCAAACCCAACGATTTCATTGTGATTCAGTTCTGGGAACGAGTTCCAAAAAGCAGCTGACTTTGCGTTCTCGTTAAACTGCTGTTTCCATCTCATTGCAATTGCTTCAGTTGTACCTGTAGTTCCCCATATTAATGGAACATGACCATATAACGAATCCGCCAGCTGCTTGGCCTTGTTTTGCTCGATAGGTACATCTTTCCCTAGCTTTTTTCGCATAATACTTAACGTTGTGATAGCATCCTGAATATCATCATCAATATTTGAAATTAGCCCAAGTCGTTGTAAAACTATTAATATTGGGAAGAAAAGAAACCCTATCGATGCCCTAGCCGTTGGAGCTAACGGCGTCCGTCCTTCATATTGAAGCACCACTTGTCCGTCTTCATGTGCCTTTTTAATAAGATCTCCCCCTCCGGAAACAACTACTATTTTGGCGCCGATTTCCTTTGCCTGATCATAGATAGCTAGCTGTTCTTCTGTATTTCCGGAATTACTACTAATACATACGAGAGTTTCCTTACTAACGAAGCGAGGCAAGGAATAATCTCGACAAGTAAAAAGCGGTACAGTAGATTTGCTAGATAAGTATGTACGCAATAGCTCTCCTCCAATAGCAGAACCACCTACTCCCGCAAAAACTACATTACTAATGGTGGAACCATCAAAATTAAGTGTGGCATTTCGGCCAATTTCAACTGCCTGGGTACATTGTTCATCTAGCCTTTGTATAGTTGATAACATTCCGGATGGGTCAAGAACATCAAGTAACGCAGAGTTATCAAGTCTGTGCTTCAATTATATTCACCTCTCTGCACATTTTCGGTTATTTCTGGGATCTTGTGAGGTAATAAATTAAGCGTTTCAAAAGATAAATGGGAAAAATTATTGCCTTGTTTAACAACCGAGATCCCGAAATTTCTTTCATTGATGCTTTTTTCGACATATTCGGAAAACCTACGTGCCATCTCTATATCCCGAAATGTCGGTGTACAACCACGTGCAATATGTCCTGGTCTACAAAAGCGTATCCGGTGATTACAAAACTCTTCTAACTGATGTACTGTTTTTTCCGACTCAATCCCCTCACTAACTACAGCTATTGCAAAGCCTTTTGAGCAAACTACTCTTTCCAATTTTGCAGCTACTTCTATAGTTTTAAAAGGTAATTCGGGAATTAGAACAATATCAGCATTTAAACTGCTACCAACAGCAGTTGCTAAAAAACCCGTAGAACCTCCCAGAGTTTCCAAAATAAAAATTCGTTCTCTCAATGAAGTTCCTGTTTTTAGAAGATAATCATACATTGTTAAGTAAAAATTACAAGCTGAATCAAAACCTATAGAATAGTCGGTACCGGGCACATCATTGTCAATAGTACATGGTATTCCAATGACAGAAACGTATTGGTTAAGTTCTCTACAGATATATCGTAGAGAACCATCTCCACCTAATACAATTAACACATCAATTTCGGGTGCAAATGTTTTCAATTTTGCTCTAAACTCCTCATCCTTAACTCTAGAAGTACCTATGATCGTACCTCCTGCTCGTAAATTACTGTATAGATCATCTGCAGTAAGCTGCACTATTTCACCATTAAATAATCCTGCAACTCCATTTTTGTAGAAGGTGATATGATGATCTTTTGACAGCCTTGCCCACAAGTGGTAAAGAACTGCATTCATTCCTGGCGCATCTCCACCACTGGTAATGATGCCGATTTTCATATCGAAATTTTCTCTCCCCTATACACGATCTTTAATTTATGTTCAAGCACCCGTTTCATTGCTTCTTTCGCGTCCAATAAAGCTTTTCTATGATCCACATTTGAATGACCTTTAAAGTTAACTAAAGTGTCATAATAAGGTACACGAATATCCGGTCCAATATTTATTTTACGGATACCATTTTTCATAGCTTGTATGAGCTCTTCATCATTAAGGAAATCAGCTCCATGCAGCACAAGAGGCTTGCCAGTAGCTTTAGATAATTCCTTTATTAATGCTTGATTGAGTTTTTGCTTTTCACCAAAGCCATGAACATTTCCGACTGATACAGCTAGATAATCTACATCCGTTTCCTGAACAAAATATTTAGCATCTTCCACATTTGTGTAACATGTTTCATTCCATTCCTGTAAACTATCTGGAACGATCCCAATTTCACCTTCTACTTGAAAACCAATTTTTTTCCCAAGTTCAACCACTTGTTTTGTAAATTTTATGTTCTCTTCTAAATCTTTTTTTGACCCATCTGCCATAACAATATCAAACGGAGCCATTTCTACACACTTTTGAATATAATCAAGCTCAGTTGCATGATCCAATTGCAAAAGAATATTTGGCTTCTTCTTTTTTGCTACCTCAAAAAGGCTTACTAAGTACTCCAGCCCAGCGAACTTAATTGCAGCCTTACTTACGTTAAAAATGATTGGATCTTTCACATTAATTGATGATTCTACAATAGCCTGAACATCAATCATGTCATTAATATTAATTGCAAGGATATTTTCCATATTAAAACCTCCTCTTTTTTAAAAATTAAAAATAGACTAAACAGAATAAAATTATCCTAAACATTGTTGAAATTACATCTTTTTTCACCTTCTTTAAAATCCAGAAATGAATCTAAAGCGTAAGCGACTCCATCTTCATCATTTGATTTAGTGGTAAACATGCACTGGCTTTTAATTATCTCTTCAGCGTTTCCCATTGCAATACTGACACCAGCGACTCTAAACATAGAAACGTCATTATAACTATCACCAATCGCAACAGTTTCTGACATAGGTATTTGATAGTATTCTGCAGCTTTAATTAAACTCGCTCCTTTTTGAGCTAACTCATTTGTCACTTCGATGTTGTAATCAGAAGATCCGCTAATCGCTATCCCATTCAAAGCTTTCAGTTTTGATTTCACTTTGCTCAATTTGTTTTGATCAAATGAGAAAGCTAAAATTTTGTAATATCTGTGATCTTTGTTAACAAAAACAGATGAGAAATTGTCAATATTTACAACACCCGCTTGAAGAAACTGTTTCTGTGCAATATTCCACAAATGATCTTCATTTATTTGCAGTACTGATTTTTTTAGTCTATCTAGCTCAATTAACAATTTATCCTTTCCTCCATTAAGACGATATGTTGCTACATTAGTATAAATTTCACAATATAAATCCTCCTCTTGTAGCAACGATATAATCTGTTCCACTGTCGAACAATTCATAGTACAATCAAAAATACGTTCCCCATCCTCGTTGTATAGAATTGCACCGTTAACACTTAAAATAGGACATCGGAGTCCTGACTCCTGAATAATCTTTAAAGCATCTAAATAAGCTCTTCCAGTTGCAATGATCACAATATGGCCTTTTCTCTGGACCCTCTTAATTGCTTTAACTGTTTTCTTACTAATAACTAAATTCTCATTTAGTAATGTTCCATCCATATCAATCGCTATTAGTTTCATCTCTTGTTCCCCTAATCCAGAATTATCTTTCAATAAAAAATTATCAAATTTTTATCGTCGAAAACCTTACAGTTCATTAAGATAACCAGGACTTTATACCTATTTATGATCTACTGTATAGATAAAACAAATAGTTCTTTTTTACACAGACTAAAGCCTATTTTTTGAAACAATTCATTTATATGTAAATTATATACTTGCCATGTCTACAATCTGGAAATTAAAATTAAGTTGAGGAATTACTGATTAATCAAAAGTTTCAGGAAGGTGAGAAGCAAGTGAATTTTTTCCCAGATTTAACAGTTGAACTTCGAGATTTTTGTAAATCTAGATTAGCGATAAGTCCCTGGTTAATCGAAACAGGTGATCGATTTGATCCAGCAATTTTTGAAATTTTAGATTTAGAAGCACGGGAATACGCCGCCTCAAATATTTTTGAAAAAGACAGAATTAAAATTTTTGGAACCCTTCCAATCCCTGAGAGATTGTTTCGAACAGCGCTTTATGAAATCATGTCATCTACCGCAGTATTATTAGCACATGAACAAACAGGACAATTAGAAGTAAATGAGGAACATGCGAAAACAGCTATCCAAATGGTCAACAATTTTATTCAGAAATACGATTTTGCCACTCTCCTGCAAATTTATGGGCTCGTAACGAGTTACGAAAACCAAAATGCTTTAGCTTATTACGGCTTGATGCCCGAAAGAGAGTTTTTACTTGGAAGTTGGCACAGACCTTGGATTGATTACAACTTATCTGATGAATTGTTGCTTGGTGTTTTAATGGGAAACTATCAAATTGTGATCAAAGAAGGCCGCCGTTATGTGAAGTTGACTGACCAAGGACAAGAAAATCTCAAAAATACAAAAAAAATATTAAAAGAATCTGGGTTTCTTGCTCATCGTTTGGACATGCTGCATCTCTTTCAATTCAATCTTTTTGATGATTTCGAGAAGTTAGCTGAGGAACTATGGCCAGAATCTATGATGCTAAGAAGGAGTTTCATCGACTTTGCCGGGATCAAACCAGGCATGAAAGTACTGGAACTTGGTTGTGCAAACGGCTTACTTACTTTTGAAGGTGGATTAGCCGACCGTGTTGGACCTGAAGGCCGAGTCATATCCATTGATCCTTCGCCTGCTATGATTGCAAGAGCGGAAGCGAAGCGTAAAGAATTAGGCATTGATTGGGTAGAATTTTATCAGGGAAAAGCAGAAGAATTACCGTTTGAAGATGAAAGTTTTGATGCAGTAATTGGTTTTGCTTTTTTACATTTTACAGATTGCAAATCTGCTCTAGAAGAAATGCGTAGAGTCACACGTTATGGTGGAACAATAGCGAGCTTTCATCCACTGAAAGTAAACTTGAATGTACCTTTTTTCCAAGAATGGTTTTCCCCGATTTTGGAACTTGCTGCCAAAAGAAAAGAGCCGCCTAAAGATTTCCTGTTTCATCCTGAAGAAGTACCTGAACACTTTAGAAGGGTAGGTCTTAAGCAAGTACAGCACGAGGAGATTATCTCACCTGCACCTTTTTATCAGCCTGAAAAAGTAGTTCAGCACTATGTGCAAGGGTTAGGCTGGTTTCAAGAAGAACTAGGAGAACTTCCTTGGCGAGCACGTCAAGAGATCATTGAAACTCTTAAAAAAAGAGGGCGTGAAGTTTGTAACAAATTTCCAAAAGAAGAGCTGTTTATGAGATGGCCGGCACAAAGAGTTAAAGCACAAAGATGTTAGATATTAAAAAAACATACCTAAATATGAAATGTTTATAAATCTGGAGACTCAAATCAATAGGAGTTAAAGTAAAAACTCATGTGCCAATAAGTTGCAATTTTAAGTTAGAAAAACCCCTTTTCTCTATATACCTCAAAAAGGGATGCGATTCATTTGGATAAATTTGGTTACAAACAACACTATATCTACTTAGATAAAGATTGTTATTTAGACGTCAGCCAAGAAGTACTAGTTAAAAGAGGATTACGTATCCATTTTTCAAGAATTCAATTTCGCATTTTAGAACGTCTTGCTCAGGATATTTGCAGACCCGTTTCAAGCGAAGAAATAATTGCATATGCATGGGGGCCACATTCACTAGTAAGCAAAGACGAATTATATGTATACATCAATCGTATTAGAAATCGGCTGGAAGATAACCCTAAAAAACCAAAATATTTGTTATCGGTTCGTGGCTATGGCTATATATTGTTTCAAAGAGTAAAAGATACAGACCTGTTGAAAAAGCATTAAACAAGCTGTGAACTTCGACTTTATCTTATCTAAAAATGCTTGAATCTGACTTCCACTTTTGGAACATCCAAACCAACAACTGAATTTTATTTTTGTTTAATGCAAAATACAAGATAAAAATTATGCACTAAACTGGAAACAAAACAGGTCAGTTTTCTCATAAAATATAATTTTAGAGACACAGCTTTACATGGAGTGGCGTGCATGATAGCTGGTTGCCTCTGCGAACTCTTTTTGTGATGCGTCCTTCGCAAAAGAATTCATACACGCAGAGGCTCCATGTCAAGCCTTATAAGGAAAGATAATTTATATTGGTATGTGGATTATATTTACTTTTATGGAACTTAAATTTATTTTTGGTCTGCCCACATCAAAACGGTTCTCGACAAAACGTTTAATGTTTCTAAATATCAGACATGAATTCTCACCTCCTGCAAATAAACGAATATTATTAATATTTCGCAAATTAACTGAAATACATAATTAAATAATCTTTAATAAGGAGTGGAGCCAATGTGATACTCCCCTTTTTTTGCCGATTAAAAAACTAAATAAAAGGGAGTTACTTCATTGAAAAATAAGTCCTTTTACTTATTAGCGACTGGACAGACGTTGGCAAATGCAGGTGATGTTTTTATATCCTAGTTCTGATCTCCATTATTTACAAAGAAACACAATCCGTTTTTTACATCTCGTTTGTCCCTCTTATCAATATGGTTTCTGGAACAATTAGTAGTATATTGGCTCCTTTCATAATTGATAAATATAACTTAAAAAGAATACTAAGTTTATTCTCAGTTATGCAAAACGATGATACTTTTAATAATTACACTTTATGCTTCATATTTCATGTCAGACCAAACCATTCATATTATCTATCTATTTGTTTTTTAGATGGTTGGGCAAACCCTGCTAGCGGTGCATTGTTGCCGATACTAGTTCCTGATGACAAGCTGACGAAGGCGAACAGCCTTCTATCAACTTTAAGCCAATGCGTTCAATTAGGCGGTTGGGCTGTAGGGGGTATTTTAGCAGCTTTCCTCCATTCGATTGGTTTATTTTGGTTGACTTTTTGGCTATATGCCCTATCAACGATAATGACGGCATTGATTAACGATTTGGCGAAAACGGAGATTCCAACGGATTCATCAAACAGCGGCAATAAAATTTTAACAATGCTTGAAGGCTGGAACATTATTGTTAAAAATAAAACCTTATTAACCATCCATTCTACATGAAGTATCTGTTGCAAAACACCAAAAAAGGCTGAACAGGAACAGTTTCTTTAGGAAATCCGCCTGTAATTCTGTGTGATAATAAGCATTCGTGATCAAGCGCAACGAGTATTTTTTCTTTACAAATGGAGAACGCTTCTGAAAGTCACCATCGTTGAAAAAGAATCCACTACTGTGGTTAGCGGACTCTTCATCTTTTTGAGAGCTCTTTATACAACAATATAGCGGATTTTAATAACCATTGATTTGCTAGAAATAATTAATTAATCGGAGGGAATCTTGTGAATCAGACTTTTGACAAACAACCTGTTGCATTTGTTACAGGAGCTTCAAGCGGCTTTGGCTTGCTGACAAGTGTGGCACTTGCCGGCGAAGGCTACCGCGTGCTGGCCTCAATGAGAAACTTGAAGAACAGAGGGCGGCTGGAAGCGGCGGCTAAAGAAGCGGGTGTCACGGATCGGATTGAGATTATCCAATTGGATGTAACCGATTTTTCTACCGTGGAAACTGTGATTCAGGATGTGATTCGCCGTTACGGACGAATTGATCTGTTGGTGAACAATGCAGGTTATGCAGCGGGTGGCTTCACGGAGGAACTTGCTATTGAAGAATGGCGGCGGCAATTTGAAACGAATTTTTTCGGTTTGGTGGCAGTAACGAAAGCTGTTTTGCCGTCGATGCGGGAACGCAGAAGCGGCAAGATTGTGAATATAAGCAGTATCAGCGGACGAATCGGATTCCCTTCTATGGGACCGTATGTGGCATCCAAGTTTGCGGTGGAAGGATTCAGCGAATCTTTGCGTTTAGAGATGATGCCGTATGGCGTTCATGTAGTTTTGATTGAACCTGGATCCTATAAAACGGATATCTGGTCAAAAGGGCTGGGAGCGGTAACGATCCATCCGAATTCTCCTTATGTGAAAGAGATGGAGGCAATTTTGAAATATGTCAACCAGATTGCCGATACGGCACCTGCTCCGGATGAAGTGATCCGACAGATTGTGCAAGTGGCAAAGTCACCCTCACCGAAATTGCGGTATCCGGTTGGCAAAGGCGTGAAGTTAGGAATTGTCTTAAAAAATATGCTGCCGTGGAAGTGGTGGGAGCGGATGGTGGCAAAACGGCTATGGAAAAGATAGGATGCTAGGACTTTAGTTAAAAATATGGAGGCGGAGAGATGGAGTTTACGGTTCACAGTAAAAATTATAGTTCGACGATATTTTTTGTTGCTTCACTATGGGGTTCGATAGTTCAACTAACCGCTCTTATTATAGAGCGTTTTTTCTTTTGGTCGAAAATCAACAACAAACGATAACAAGGGACTATTTTAAAAAGCCAACTTCTTTATGCAACGGTTTCTATCGAAAAGTAAATTCTTATGTAAGGAGAGCTGCTATTGGAGTAATTTGAAAAAAAACGAGCAAGGGCTCCCATAGCATTATCTTTTAGAATTAAAACAACCAAATAAATGAACTGCACTAAAAAATAACTAATTAAAGCTGTCAAGCTTCCAAATAGTGTTTGGGCTAATTAATTCCCTTCTATTATGTTATAATGACAAAATTCACCTTTATTCCGACTATTCTACTTCGTTACTTAAATAAAAGAAAATATCCCCACCTCTAGTAATATCTTATTTTTCACTCCTAGCTTCTTCTTTCGCTATTTTCATCTGAAAGTCCTTTGAATGTTGGTATGTGCTATTTTTGATCGATTATTTAGAACATAGTTTTATTTTACATAAATCCCCAATCAAGTGTAAATGAACATCATTCCTGTTAATTCGCAACATTTAAGCTTTGGTATTTATTTTGTGTCTGCGAATTATCATTATATCATCGGTCTTTGATTATCAGAGGAAGAGTATCGAACAATTGGAGCATAGGAGCGGCTTTTTAATCTACAGTAACAAGAGGGGCCCGAAAGACCACTTTTAGGACACCCTCTTCATTAAAGAAGGAATTTGAGGATGAGATGTAGAAATCGAGGCAAGTATAGTTACACATAATTAGTCCTTATTGTCAAAACAGAAAAATTTATTTTCGAGTTAGAAGCATAAATGCATTTCTTTTGTTTACATTAATATTCTTAACAGCTATTTATTCCAATTAATCCATACAAATTTTTAGGGAGAGGATTTTCTGTGTGGAAAAATCAAAATTTACTTATTCTTCTTGGGGGGTTATTTATTGCTGAACTTGGTATCTGGTTTGGCGTTATAGGAATGCTGGAGTTTTTACAACAGCACGTTCATTCATTTTTTCTTCAATCAGTAATTTTAGTTTCCGGAATTTTGTTCAGCATAGTTATTGGCCCTTTTGCCGGAAAAGTGGTCGACCAGACATCCAAAAAACTGTTATATTTTGGGTATCTATTATGCGGATTATCGCGGTATGTGCAATGTTTATTGCAATTTGGCAAGAAAATTTTATGTGGGTTTTTATGTACAGTATATTGATTGGAGGAGCGGCAGCCTTTTATTTTCCCGCTGTTCAATCTTCGATTCCAAAAGTTACACAACCAGAACACTTAGTAAAGGCAAATGCACTAAACTTTAACCTTGTCACGCTAGCAAGAACATTTGGGGCTGTTCTAGCCGGAATTTTGCTTGCATATGTTTCTGTAGCTACTTTGTTTATAATCGCCATTATTGCCTATTTCCTCTTACTAATGTCTACATTATTTTTACGTATAGAGGAACCTTCCATAACCAGTCGTCATTCATCAGAACAAACAAGTCACAATATAAAAGGTCATCGATCATTTCGTGAAATATTGTCGGTAATTAATCGTCTCCCTATAATTAAGATGATTCTGATCTTAACGGTTTTTCCATTTATTTTTATTGGCGGATTTAATCTGATGGTGATCAATATAAGTCAATTGCAAGATTCATCTTTGATTAAAGGGTTGTTGTACGGAGCAGAAGGTTTATCCATTTTTATTGCTGGTTTAACCGTGAGTCGGCTCAAGAAAGGCAAAAATTCCGTCGCATTATTATTGATATCATGCCTTCTCATTGGTGTTACCCAAATGTCTTTATTCTTAGCAGAATGGGGATGGCTTCCTATTGTTTCCTTTGCTCTATTCGGTTATGTTGTTGGTATTTTCATGCCCTTATCCAATACGGTATGCCAAGAATTAATTCCAGACGAATACCTAGGAAGGTTTTTCTCTTTGAGAAGGATGCTGGAAAGTTTTGTTCAACAGACTTCTGTATTGTGCACAGGAGCATTATTTGATTGGATAGGGTTTCATTGGACCGTTATTTTACTTGGTTTATTAACATTTACAATTGTTGGTTTACTATGTATAAGACAACTGTATGAACCGATTCATTATATACAGGAAACAAAAATTGATCAATAGAAAAAAGGGGTTTTTATGAAGTTTTTGAAAAAGACAAATCAAGGGAGCCTGTTGTATTAAGCTGTTAACTTAACTTCAACAAATAGAAATTAAGCTTAAAAGGAACCTTTATCTTTTATAGATTCTTTTCTAAGATTGTTGCTTTTAGAAAAGGGGTTTTACACTCTCGATGCAATTAAATGGTAATCTTTATAGCTAAATAAGACTTCCACCAACATTTTTTATGAGAGAACAAAATATCGAATTATGAGGCAACTACCAAAGAAAATTCTGTCACCAACCAATTATAAATCTATGTCGGTGTAGAAATGGAAAAATTTTGTATTGATAAGAGTATTTAAATATTGAAAATGATTGAAAAACAAAAGATAATTCGGTAAATTGTTTTTGGATGGCCGGCTGAGACAACGTCTGCAGATTCATAAATATGTTCAAAGGACTAGTGAAAAACGATTTTTTTACAGAGTATCTTTTACTGGTTTTAGGGAGGCCCATTCAAAGATGAAATCTAAGTTTGAATTCTTTCTTCCAGGAATAATTGTGGCACTTGTACCAATAATCAAATCACTATTCTTAGTCTGATTGCAATTTATTGTTTTTGAAAAGGAGAGAAGGAAATTTTGAAAAGTACATCCGTTTCTTGGTGGTTGGTATACGTTATTTAGTGTATTAAAAAGCATTTTTGATTATTATTTTAAAGATGATGATGAATAAAATCGGGACGTACTCATGATAGTGAGCTGCGTTCCATCCATGCGCTCAAATCCCTTTTCATTATCTAACGACGGAAACTGAAGATAAAAACGGTGAACGCTACTTCTATCGTAACGTATTCGCAAAGAACGAGACTCATAAAGAAAAAGAAACCGCAAACCGGCGTGTTAAAAAAATAGCAGTGTGCTCTTGAAAGGACCAGAAATTAAAGAATTTCTGGATTTTCTAAATATGAAAACATTAAACTCTCATCAAAAGAGATGTTTTCTGCGGGATAAGGAGCACAATTTAGCAATTAAGCATATGCATCTACTTCTGTTATAAATTTATAACTTGATAGGCGGTCATGATAGACTATCTTGCCTGTGAAACTATATATAATTTATTCCCCCTTTTACATAGAATCATGACCGCAGAGGCTCCATATCAAGTAATGTGGCGTATGAGTTAATATTCAATGAAACGGATACTCTCATTTGTCATTTGATACATTCATTTTTTAACTGCCAAAAACAATTATCTGTATAATTGCAAAGCTGCGGAATATTTTCTTGATTCGCTGTTCTTATCGCTACATCTCCCATCTCTTTTCCCCTCCATCGTATCTTTATTTAAAAGATTGATTTGGCATCTTGCGGCAAGTCTTTTACGTGTTTTAGAAACTCTAATGCTCTTTTGCATTCTTCTTCAGGAAAGCGAAAACCATGCACTTGCCCAACATGTTCAGCCGTTTTTTTGAATAAGTCATGAAATAAAAATAACGAATCCCAAATATTATCGTAATTCGCATTTGTATACGTCTTCTCAAAGTCATTCCAAATTTCAGGATCTAAGAACTTTTTTAAATGCCTTCCCCCTTTGCCAATTGAGTATTTATAATCTGTTTTAATTCCTATATGCCATTCAAGCATTTGAATTAATGGTTCGCGTAAAACAATATCTATTAAACGCATTAACAATGGTAATTCTTGTCTCCAAATTGTTTTTGGGATATGAGATCCTAATCCCCATATGAAACTATTACAACAATCGTTATATAATTTTTCCGTCGGTTTTTTAATAAGATAACTTTGTTCACTTGGAGGCGGGATATCTGGAATATTGTGGTCTTTGTCTAGTAAAACTTTGGTTAAACTATCCTTAATTAGTTCATCCACTTTACTTATGTGAATAAAATGCATATCTATCCGGTTTCCATCCATAAATTGCATCAAATATGTATAACGGTCATCGCCAATGGGAGGTGGAAAAATTTTATCTTCTGGTTTTTCCATGAACATTACTTCCCCAAAATGAGACAAAATATAGTTTTCATTTTTAAATGGCTCGACATCTGTAACTAAATACACAATATCATAATCTTGAAATATATCTTTTTTTATATTTGGATTTACACGTGAACCGTTCATTAGTAATCCACGTATACGATAATCTTGCTTAGCAAATGTAATGATTAAGTCTAACATTTCTTGTTCCGTTCTCATTTTCACATATATCATCCTTTTCTTTCCTATTAGCTAGTTCAGAGAATTTATACATTTTGATTCTTGTTCATGGCTTCTACAATAGGCCGTTCATCCAGCAGCTACAGCAATAAGTAATTACCAAACGAATTACTGCATCTGTATTGAATCTGAATCATCTAATTCACTGAATTTGACGTTTCTATTTTCTTAACATAACACTCTCTTCTTTTTACAAATCAAACTTCTCTTAGAGCTTCAATTTTTCCTTCTTAAACTAATAAGAAAAAGGAGCCGCAGAAAGAAAACAACTCCCATTGACCTTTGCGCTTATCAGCTCAAAAATAAATATGAACAAATATTGCTCAATAAATTTATTTGTTCTCTTTTTGGCACTAGCAGACTTCGCTTTCTCTTGTGCCCAAACCGTTTCTCCGCAAACCACTTTATACCCTTTATTTCCATATTTTTTACATGTTTGTTTAAACATATGATGTAATTCTGCCTTTACACCTGAAGAAAGTGCAGTTACGCCAATCGTTGCCCTTTTTTAAAAACAGATTGCATTCTCCTGTTTTTTCCTATTTGCATAAAGTATTTTTGTTTATCTGTCTCGTTATTCAACTCGTTTTTTAGCGGCTTAATGGAGCCAAAAAAAATCATCTGAAACTCTTTATGACCTTCACAACTTTACTCCTTTGGCCTAGAACTAACTATATATCATTATTGCCTTACTTTTCAAATTATTTTATCATATTAACCATCTAAATGAATATAAGGATTAACCTGATAATGAAAGGAGAAAAATATGTACTCATTTGTGCACCAGCCAACAGGTATATTTCCATCCGTTTGTCCTCTAGATTGCCCCGATCAATGTGGGTTACTGGTACATAAGCAAGATGGAAAAATTGTAAAAATACAAGGAGATCCGAATCATCCTGTGACAAAAGGAAGTATATGCAATAAAGTACGGAATATGACTGAACGAATTTACGATCCAAAGCGCTTAAAATATCCAATGAAACGGACGGGAGCTAAAGGTGAAGGGAAATTTGCGCGGATAAGCTGGGACGAAGCGATTGATACAATTACTGACAAATGGAAAGAGCTGATCGAAACAGAAGGACCTGAAAGCATTCTTCCGTATAGCTTTTATGGCAACATGGGAAGACTCAGCGCCGAAGGAATGGACCGGCGGTTTTTCCATCGGTTGGGCGCCTCCTTGCTTGACCGGACCATTTGTTCGTCAGCTGGGGCGGAAGGGCTTAAATATACAATGGGAGGCGGCTTTGGAACAGACCCGGAAGATACGATTCATGCAAAATTAATCATCTTCTGGGGAATCAATGCTGTTAGCACAAACATGCATCAAATTGTCCTTGCCCAAAAAGCCCGAAAAAATGGTACAAAGATCATTTGTATTGATGTTCATAAAAATCAAACCGGTCAATTCGCAGATTGGTTCATTCCAATATTGCCGGGTACCGATGCTGCTCTCGCTTTGGGCATGATGCATATTTTATTTACCGAAAACATGGTAGACAATGATTTTTTGGAGAAATATACAGTCGGACATGAAGAGCTGCGTGAGCACGTTGTCCAGTACGATCCTATCACTGTTTCCGGAATTACAGGTGTTCCAGTTGAAGACATTTATAAACTTGCCAGATTGTATGGGCAAACCACGCCTTCCTTTATTCGAATCGGCAACGGTCTTCAGCATCATGACAATGGGGGCATGTGTATCCGGACCATTGCTTGCCTTCCTGCCCTGACCGGGCAATGGCTTGTAAAAGGCGGCGGAGCCATCAAGTCAAATAGCGGTTATTTGGCCCTTAATACAATGAGCTTGCAACGCCCGGATTTGTTGCAAAATAAACATACACGAGTCATAAACATGAACCTGCTTGGCCAGGCATTATTGGAATTAGACCCACCGATAAAATCCTTATTCGTGTACGGCACAAATCCTGCAGTTGTTGCACCGGATAGCAATAAAGTAAGAAAAGGATTGGCAAGGGAAGATCTCTTTGTCGTCGTGCATGACTTATTTTTAACAGAAACAGCAAAATACGCAGATATCGTGCTTCCTGCAACATCTTCATTCGAAAATACGGATCTTTATACATCATACTGGCACCACTATGTTCAAATTCAGCAGCCAGTTATTGAACGATATGGAGAGTCCAAGTCAAATGTCGAAGTGTTCCAATTGCTTGCGAAAAAAATGGGCTTTGAGGATTCGTGTTTATATGAGACAGAAGAAGAAATGATTTCGCAAGCCCTGGATAACCCAAACAATCCTTGCCTGGAAGGAATCGATTATGAAACATTGGTGGAAAAGCAGTATATAAAAGCAAATGTAAAACCATTGCTGCCAGGAAAACTGCTAACTCCTAGCGGAAAAATTGAACTTTATTCAAAGAAAATGGAACAAGATGGCTACCCTCCTTTGCCAACCTATACGCCGCTTGTTAACGATGGAGACTTTCCGTTTTTGTTTGTGCCCGGTCCCAATCACCATTTCTTAAACACAACCTTTTCAAACAATGAAAAACATGTCTCTCTTGAAAAAGAGCCTTGCTTGCATATGAATGTTAAAGATGCTTTATCGAAAGGTATTAAGGATGGAGATAAAGTCCGAGTGTGGAACAATCGCGGAGAATGTATTTTGAAAGTTTCTGTTGGAGAAAATGTACTTCCAGGCGTCGTTGTCACGCAAGGGCTCTGGGCAGATTCCCCGGGCACGAAACATCTGGTAAACTCACTTACCCCAGACCGAGTAGCCGATATGGGCGGTGGAGCAACTTTCTTTTCTGGTCGCGTAGATGTGGAGAAACTTTAGGATGAATTTCTGTAGAAATGTTTATGGAAGCCTTATAGAACGAAAATGCGGACCGGGACGTCCATCCTTTTTCACCACCGAACAACAAAAACAAGCTCAAGCAATTCATTTTAACGAGTTCTCCTTCTGATTACGGGTTATGATGTGCCGCATCATGGACCACACCGATCATTCGTGAATATATCACGTCACGTGGAGATGAACTGCACAGGAATTTTGCGCATGCTTTGGCAGTTGCGTTTAAGCTATACTCGCCCCACTTATGTGCTGGCAAAAGCCGATCCAGAAAAACAACAGGCGTTTGAACAGGAAACCCGGATTAAAAAACTTTTGAATAACGATACCGTGCTCTTATATCAAGATGAGACTTATGTTCGTGCGTATCAGAGCCTTCACGACACATGGTAAAAAGCGGGCAAACAGAAACAAGTGCCGACGTATGGGCATCATGCCGGCATTACATTGTTCGGCACTCTGCACGTAATGACAGGAGAAGTGTGGCACCCAACCTCCTCTTGTAAACAGGAGGATTTTTTGTCGTTCCTTCAGTTGGTAGCAAACCATTACAAAGATCAGCTGATTGCCATGGTGGTGGACAATGCAAAAATTCATCGTTCTCCACTCATTCAGGATTTTATCGCCAAGAACGGATGGATCCTTTTGATTTATCTACCGCCCTATTCACCTGATTTAAATTCCATTGATCGATTATGGAGATGGCTAAAAGAGATGGTCATTGCCAATTGGTTTCATCCGACACGTTCTTCCATTGAAGAAGCGATGAACTCGTTTTTACATATATTTCTAATATTTTTAAAATTACGTCTCAACTCATTTCCATTCATTAATAATGTTTATTGATAACATGATGCTATGTACATTCAGCTTGCAACCATCGAAGAAAAATACTATCTAACAATAACAGCAGATTCCGCAGAAATAAAAAAATCGCTTCTTTATCTTCATTCAAGAGAAGCGATTTTTATATAAAATAAAAGCTCTATAATAATTGTTGGGGTCTAAGCACATGTGATTGACAGATAAGAACTAAGTTCTGCCTAGAGGCTTAATAGGAACCCAAAAAATTCGTCGGAAGCTCTTCCTCTATCACCTTCATCACCTTGTTATCCAAATAAACTTTATAAGCCTTTGCTTTTGGTCTAGAACTAACTATATTACTTATGTTTTGTTCAATATAATGGATGGCAACTCCGTCATCTGCTGCAATACCAGCTTGTATGGCTCGAGAATACATTAGTTTATGATATGAATGCCTTCTGTCTGACTCTCCATCATAATGCGGACAATGACTGCCTTTTAGAAAGCCTAAGCATTTCATTGGTTCTAATCCCTCTCCAAATGAATCTGTGACTCCTTCCTCGAACCAACATATAGAACCAGCACTAATGCCGGCTAAAACAATCCCTTCGTTCCAAGCTTTTCTCAAAATATGATCTACCCCCCACTCCTTCCATAAAACTAATAAGTTTCTTGTATTTCCTCCACCAACATATATAATATCTTTCTCCAGTATAAACCCCTCTAAATCTCTTGTCGGCGGTTTAAATAAAGACAGATGAGAGGGTTTGCAATTTTGTTTATGAAAGAAGTTATAATACCTTGATATATAATGCTCTGAATCCCCGCTGGCCGTGGGGATAAAGCAAATCTTCGGCATAGTTTTCTTTGCTTGTTTCAATATGTATAAATCTAATAACGAGTTATCCGGTTCCATTGAGAAACCTCCGCCGCCTAAAGCAATGATCTGTCGCATCTTATTTCCTTCCTTTCTAAAAAACTACTTCTATACCAATAATTTCTACAACTTTAAAAGCAAATCCCTTTTCAACTAGCCTTCCCCATTGGTATTTCACAATATGATATTGAGCCATTGTTGCATTCCTCCTTACGTTTGGTGCTTTTGGTCGATTGTTGATTCTACCAAAGGGGAAGCAACATGGCTCTTTTTCTATCGTAATTATATGGACTTGACTACGCTTCGCTCCATTTAGAAGTGGATGTCGTCTGAAACTTCTATTCAATCAAAAAAAGTACTGTAAACAAAACTTTTAATCTGTAATGTAACTGTAATATAGTAATATACTTGTAACCATTTTTTATCTTCTTGTTATAGATTATCTATATTTTTTTTAAATATAATGGTTTTGTCAATAGAAAGAATTATCCAAAATACACCTAGGGGGAGCACAGCATGAAAAAATCATTTATTCTGACAGGCACAATTATAAGTTCTTTATTAGCAGGCCAAACTGCTTTCGCTAGCAGTTATACCGTCCAAAAAGGCGATACACTTTGGGGAATATCGAAAAAATACAACACTACTGTAGAAACATTAAAACAAATGAATAATTTAACTTCTGATCTTATTTTTCCTGGACAAATATTAAAAGTTGACGAAAAAAAAGATGCATATATAGTGAATGCTGGTGATACATTAAGCAAAATTGCAAAACAATTTAATACGACTGTTGATGCATTATTAAAGATGAATCCTGAAATTTCCAATCCAAATTTCATCAAGGTCGGCCAAACCATTTATTTGCCTGGATCGGCCGCAGCTCCTGCTCAAAAACAAACGACAGCGGTATCTGCCACTCCTGCTGAAAACAGCACAAAAGCTGTGAATGCTTCTTTGGCTGATCGCGTCATTCAAATTGGAGAAAAATATTTAGGTGCTAAATATTTATATGGCGCTAGTCCATCTCGCACAGATGCATTTGATTGCTCATCCTTTACTATGCGGGTATTTAGTGAAGTTGGAATTTCTTTACCTCGCAGTTCAGCGGCACAATCACAAGTTGGCACACCGATCTCTTTCAATCAGCTTCAAAAAGGAGATCTAGTCTTCTTTGATACAGACTTCAATGGAACGATCAATCACGTTGGAATTTATGCGGGCAACGGCCAAATGCTAAATGTTTCAACTTCCAAAGGCGTTTCTTATGCATCGATTGGCTCTTCTTATTGGAAAGAACGCTTGGTGAAAGCAGTACGTGTAATCAATTAATCGATGAAAAAGCAATGGTGTAAACGGACATTGCTTTTTCATTACTCGCCTTTTAAGCCGTAAAAAAGTTTCGCATATTGAAAACTCCCCCGCTTACCGGCTAACGCCGATGAAAGCGGGGAATTCTTGTTTGTCTTAGTTACTCAGAGTCAAGATAAAAACGCCAAATACCATTGATGCTGTTATGTTTTTCTGGAAGTGAATAGATCGTTGATTTTTGATATGTTTATGCAATCGCCTGTTGTTGTGCTGTTTCTTCTGAAAAACAAGGTGTCGTCAATCCCCGGAGATTTGGGAGCGACGCCCCGTTTTGTCATAAGGTGACGGCTGCTTTATTTCAAAAGCATCGCTGCGGCAATTTTACTTTGCGATTTTCTGCTTATGATATAAACCCTTCAGCCATTTTACATATTCATCCTATTTTTTAATATATTTCCAGGACAACCGTACATTTTCCGCGTCGATAAAGCAGCTACTGGTTTATATAACACCAATAAATGTTCAGTTGGAACTACCATTGCTATCCCAATGCAATACTCCGCAATAGATGAGCGATTCTCTTTGCACCATTGCAAGTATGCTTGGGCGACTTCCTTTGACGGTTTTGCCTTCTTTTCCGACGATTGAATCATCAAAACTCCAAATGTAGCTTTCCGGGACAGCCATCTTTCCTAATAAGCCATATATTGATGAAGCGTTTCCATTGTATGCTCTTCTCCCATAGAAATAACAACAATCGGTCATCCTGTTTCATCAATATTTAATAGTCATTTTTCTTCTCCCCTTTTCTTTTATTTTCCTTCCAATACAGTTCGTGCAGCTGTGAGATTACCATTCATTTTCCATCCTTTCGCCAGCTGCTGTTCCCTCCAAAACGATGCATACAACCCGTTCTTTTCAAGAAGCTCATCATGAACGCCCGTCTCTACCAATCTCCCTTTATTCAGCACAAGAATCTGATCTGCATTTTTGATCGTTTGATCGTTTGCAATTTGTGGGCAATGACAATAACCGTTTTATCGGCACCAGCTCTTGGATAGCCTGCTGGATATAAAGCTCATTCTCCGGATCTAATGAAGCTGTGGCTTCATCGAGCAGCAGAATAGGGGCATCTTTCAAAAGAGCTCTGGCAAGGATATACATTGTCTTTGACCTACGGAGAGTTTGCTTCCTCTTTTGAATCATTAAGCGCGATGATTGGATCACAATTTGTAATCGTGCTTAGCCGATGGGCGATCACGATCACCGTTTTTCCCTTCATTAATTCGCTGAACGCCTGTTGAATTTTCGCATCATTGTCTGGGTCAGCGAAAGCCGAAGCGATCATGGCGGGCGGCGGCCAGCAGCTGTTCAAGTGATTGACAGCCGCCGTTTTTGCTTCATTCTCTTCCTTCCCCCGCCTTCTACGCTTCATTTTACTTGTAATTGAGAATAAATATCAGTCCCTGCTGAAACAAAAAACACCCTCAAAGCACTTTGAGGGTGTCATATTTACTAGCCGGTTCCGCCATTCCCGCGGCGTCAGTCCGTAACGTTTCTTAAATAAGCTCGAAAACTTGCCCGGATTTTGATATAGCCTAACACCTCAGCAATTCTGCTATGGTCATATCTGTCTCCTCAAGCCAGTATTTTCCCTTCTGTATCTTTTCTTCCAGCACAAAATCAGATATCGTCGTCTGAAATAATTGCTTAAAGCCTTTTCTCAATTATTTATATGCATGTCGATTTCGAACAAAAGAAAAAAGCTAATTGTGTTTGACTTAGAGATAATTATGTTAATTTCCGATGTACCTCTGCAAGATTTTCGTACATTTTTGTTGTTATATCTCTTAATACTGGAAAGTATTGTCGAATTTGACTATTACGTTGTATGTCGATTTCTCCTATTGTAATACATTCCCCTTCATAAGGCGCTTTACATAGAACTGGACTTCCTGGTACTTTTGTTTCTTTATCTCCTGCACCTATGATGCAGCCACCTCCCCAATATGTGGTTTCCCCTTCTACTCCTACTAAGTTTGTATAAACAAAATTAACAGAATTTTCCATAGCTCTAACTTTGACGATTGGTTCAAAAATGTCTTTTTCAAAGGATGGAGAACCTGAAATTCCAACGATAATATCAGCGCCCTTTAGCGTTAAAAGACGGCATAATTCAGGGAAGAAAATATCGTAACAAATTAAAACTCCGATTTTTCCAATAGAAGTATCGAAAACAGGCAAGTCCTCACCAGCCTTGAAATATCTTCTATCTGGAAATGCCCCAGGCCCAGTTTGATCAGTAGCATGTCCAGGAAGCGTATTTTTTCTCCATTTTCCTACAAATCCTTCAGGTCCAACTAAAACAGCCGAATTATAAAGGACACCATTTATCCCCTTTTCTGGCATACCCCAGATAATATAAATCTCATGTTTTGCCGCTAATTCCTCAAAAAATTTTACAGAATCTCCATCTGGAATAGATTCAGCAACGTCAAAAAAATGATCTCCGCAATTGTAGCCGGTTAGAGCAAGCTCAGGAAATACAACTAATTTTGTACCATTTTTAACCGCTTCCAACGTCTGTTGTTTCATTTTTTCAAGGTTTTTGTGTTTCTGCCCGGTTTTTGGGGTAATTTGACCGATTGCTACTTTTGTCATTGAGTACAACCTCCAACTCCTTAGAAATAGCAAACTCATTCAATACTGAAAAATTAATGAATATGTTTTATTAATCTTACTGAAGCAAAAAGCAATGGATCCGCAATTTTTTATTGAAGAATCTTCCCGGATCATTGAAATCGAATGATAACTTATAAAGTACTGTTGGTAACCCCTTCCTAATGCTCCGGAAAGCGGGATGGTCTTCACACCATATTTCTTCGCAATCTTTGCGGCGTATACAGGAACTTTACCGTAAATAGATCCATTTCTTTCACTCCTTTTTGTGGACCAAAAACATACGATGTACAAAGTACATTCTCAACATCGCTCGCAACGATTGATTCACATTCTTTAAGCAATGGATTTATTTCAGAAAAGTCCACACTTTCAATTTTGTGCAAGGCACCTCCAATACCAGGAACTCGATTCCCATTAGAATCAAGAAATTTTCCTCCCAACAATTCTCATGAATAACCCCCGCTTTTCCTATTTTTGGGTTATTTTACTTTTTTCTAATCTTTTTATAAATCGAGCAAAATCAGAGGATTTGCAAAGATCCGCAACTAGCTTCTTATCTTGTACTAATAACCACAATTGATTAAAAAGGTCGCTATATTTATCCTTGTCTTTTTCATTTAAAGCTAGTAGTAACACCAGTTGAACATGATGTTCCCCCCATTTTACGGGTTTTTTCATAATCCCAATCGCAACGCAAGAATTTAGTGCATTTGGTTTTACGGGGTGGGGGATAGCAACTAAATTTCCAATTGAAGTTGGTGAAATCTCTTCACGCTCTAATACTGAATCTAAAAATGAATCATCAACATATCCTTTTATATTCAATATATACGTCATAGATTTAATAATATCGATAGGATCCTTCTTATCGATTTCTGGAAAAAACAACTCTTCACTAAATAAGTTTTGCAGTTTCTTAAACGATTTTTCATCATTTAAATATTTTCTTGATATATACTCATTAACTTTCTCTACATCTTTATCTGTTAAAAGCGAATGGATATGCAAGATTGGGGTGGTTCTCTCCTCTTTTATTGGAACGGTGCTTAAAATTAAATCAACATCATCGTTTTCAATTTCCTTTATTGAAAATGATGGGTAGGTGCCCACAATTTCTAATCCAGGGAACTTACTTTCAATGCTTGCTGCCAATAATTTTGCAGTGCCCATACCTGATGCACAAACAACAGCGACTCGTTTTACTTTACGCCTTTTTACATTTTTTATTCGCTCAATCGCCGCTGCCAAATGAATTGCTATATATCCGATTTCATCCTCATTAATTGTAATTGCGTATTTTCGTTGAATAACTTCAGAGGCGACAATCGCTAACTCGAAAGAAAACGGAAAATTGTTCTTTATTTCATTAAGCATTGGATTTCGAAGATTCATTTTATATCTCATGCGATTCATGGCAGATCTTAAATGCAATCCCAATCCGTAAATCAATTCATTGTCATAATTTAAATTGATTTGATAGACTCTATTGATTTCAGATAGAATATCTTTCACCAATTGGAAATTTGTCTCTCCTATTAGCTTGATAAAATCATCCTGCAATAACTTTCTATCATGAAATTGTTTTGCCCCAAGCAAATGAATGGCAATATAGGCTATTTCCTGTTTTGGAATTTTGATAGAAAATGCCTCTTCTAATGATTGAACGATATTCTGTGCAATGCTGTATTCTTGTTGTTCTTTTATGCGGCTTAATTCAAATGAATCAAACTCAATATACTTCCCTTTTTTAATTCGTTGAATTGCAATGGCAATGTGTATAATCAAATTGTTGAAAGATAATTCAGCTAATTTGAAGGGCAGGTACTCAATTTGCTTTCTTGTAATCGATTTAATGAAATCAATGTCTATTCCATTTAAAATAGTTGGATTGTCAAACCCTATTTCTTGTTGAGATTGTGCATTTTTCATATTAGATAAACAATTTGATAGACAGAAACGAATTTTCATCTCATCTCCAATTACCTTTATTCCAAAATTAGGCTTTTTCACTAATGTAACCTCATACTTATTCAATAATTCTTCAACTTGCTTAAGATCGTTATCAACAGTCGACTTGCTAACGAATAATTGGTTGGCTAGTTGTTCAATCGTAATATAATCATCCGCCATTATGATGCTTTTTAAAATATAAATAACTCGTTCCTCTGGCGAAACAGGTACATGTGATCCTTGTTGTTCATTTAACTGAAATAATTCTTCAATTAATTCTTTGTCTTTATGATCAAGCTTGGGAGATATAAAGTAACCCACACCTCTTACGGCTTCAATTTTCATGCCGATTTTTTTAAACTCCAAATTGAGGGCTCTAATATCATTTCTAATTGTTCGGGGGGTAACTCCTACCATCTTTGATAAGTAATCACTTGTAACCGGTCCATCGTTTGATACTAATTCTTTAATGATTTCTTTTAGACGGTTATTTAACTGCATCACCTGATAATCCCCACCCTCAATTCGAGATTTGGTTCACATATGTGAACTAAATTTCAAGTTGAAAATTTCGTTACTAGCAATATTCTTTATTTCTATTTCATTATGATTAATATGAATCCGATCATCTTTCTGAGTAAGTAACATTTCATTCAAATCAGCTATTTCTACTTTTTGGAATATTTCAGAGTTGAAATAAATCTTTGCAAAGCGGATGTTTTGATTTGTAGTGTTATATATTCGTACAATAATTCCATTATCATTTTCGCATTTTTTTACAGCGCTAATTGCTATCCGATGGTCAAACAGTTTGATGAACGTATACTCATCATCGAATAGTCCATCTTCAGGCTTATTATAAACTGGAACAGCATACATTGGTGAAGTATACTCATTAGATTTTTGACTGATTTTGGAATCAATATCATTTCCGCTATGCGGAACAATAGAATATTCCATTTCATATTTTCCATACATAATACTATCAGGTGTTTCAACATGAAGACCTGAACGTCTTCCCGGACGATAAAGTAAATCTTGTTTGCCCATATAATCTGTTCCCGAAAGAAGAGTAAGTGCAATTACTGGTTTGTTTCCATTTAATATTTCATATTGTGGCAACCCTTTATTCAGAATGGAAACTCCTCTTTCAGAATCTGAAACATCTACAAATTTTTGTTGCGGATAGATTGGATAATATCTTTCTTCCCAATTTTCCTTTTCCCAATATTCTACTTGTTTCAAATAGTTGTCTCGACGAATTGTACCAAAATGTTGGTCAGCAATATGAGTGCTCGTTTTCAAGCCGGTTTCAAAAAGAGCACGGATTCTATGATTTTTTACTGTATTATCTATCACGGTTTTAATATCAACACGATCTTCATATCTATTGACAGTTACATAAGATTCAATTGTTGATGTTTTGTAATGTGTCGAACGTCTGTTTTCATCAGTATCTTCAGGAAATTTCATAGTATAGGTGATTTTCACAGTTGCAAAAATAGGTCCGTTATGAATGACCTTTATTTCCGGAGAAGAATCCTTTGTTGTAATGATTTCATCCTCTCTTGGTGGAGAAAAGTCATATTCATCTCCAGCATTTCCACTCTCTTCGAATATATTGAGATTCTTGAATGTTTTTCCTGTGATAGAATCTGAAATTGTTAAAGAACCATTTGATTCAATATTTACTTGAAAAAAATCGTTAGTGAAAACTCCGTCAGAATATACATAACAAGAATTTTCAGGAACGGATTCATTTTCCTTGATATAGAAGGTTTTATATCCAAAACCGTCTACTTCTGCTAAAAATTTGATTTTAACTGCCAGAACAAATTGATCTTCATTCTTTACACCTATTTCGATTTGTTTATCATTTAAGTTTTCTTCTGTAACATCGACAATTTGATAAGGGATTAGATTTCCTGAAGAATCCCTTATGGTAAATTGTTTTGTTTTTAAATGTAGCGTTGCTTCTACTACATTTTTTCTTTTATGGCCAAGTGTATTAAAGACGACAAGCGGAATCCCTTTTGAGTCTTCGAATTTAATTTTATCAATCAATTCATTTATTGTATCAGACAAGATGGTCTGTCCTATTTGTTTTGCAAATTTATACCTCATTTCCATTTCCTTATGGGTATCATCTGTACAAACATTACAAATTGAATCATGGGCATGGTTTTGTAATATATATTTCCAACCTTTATTGATTATGGCATTATCATATTGATTCCCCATAAGGTATGACATTGTATTCAAAGGTTCTACATATTTTTCATATAAATTCTGAACGTTAAAGTTTTCCTTTTTTAAGTCCAAACGAGTGGATGCTATACTAATATGCACCCGCATATTTTTTCCTTTTCTAAATTCACCTGAGATAGTTTTAAGGTTTTTAGCTTCCTGACTTACAGCATCAAAGTAATCTTTTAACTTACTTATCTTAACTTGAAACTTACTGTCAATCGAAGCATAATAACGATTGAGTTTTTCTACGATTTCTGGAAGCTCTTTTGTAGCATTTCTTTGATCAAAACCACACATTATTAAAATATTTGGAGAAGTAACCATATCTTTTAGTTTTTCATAGTTCTCATTAATTACACTCACACTTTGTTCTAGATTCGTTGATAGCATTCTGCCATTACCATAGCCAAGTGATAAATGAGTAGTTAAAACCTTTGAGCCATCCGGTCCTTCCCACCAAAATTCTGTGTTTTCAGTTTCCTCGTTTGTAATACCTCGCCAAAACACAGCATTTTTAATTCCAAAACCATTTAAAATTTGAGGTATTTGAGCAGCTTGTCCGAACGAATCAGGAAGATACCCGATCTGCATTGCAGGTCCAAACTCATTAGCAATTTGTTGACCAATTAATAAATTTCTTATCAACGATTCTCCGCTTGGTATAAATTCATCTGGTTGGACATACCATGGACCAATGATTAATCGTCCTTCTTGTACAAGCCGAGCGATTCGATTGCGATTTGCAGGTTTTATTTCTAAATAATCCTCTAATATAACTGTTTGACCATCTAACATGAACGAAGTATAGGAGGGATTTGCCTCTAGTAATTCGATTAATTCATCCATAAAGCGAACCAGTTTTACTCGATATTGCTGGTAAGTTTTGTGCCATTCCCGATCCCAGTGCGTATGAGAAATGACATGAAAACGCATATTAATTCCCCCGTTATAATAATCTTGTTTAATGTCCGTAATAATCATGAGGGAACTAGTCTCTTAGTCCCCCACGATCACAAAACTTTTAACTTACAGTTTCCTATGTGGTTGGCATTTCGTCTTCAATATTCTTTTTTAGTAGAACTGTCATTACTGCTGTTACAATGATTCCTACTACGAAAGCAATTAAGAACATAAAAGGTTTGATGAAGAATGGTATGACGAACACTCCGCCACTTGGAACCGGAGCTTCTGCACCTAACCAAAGCGCTAATGCACCACCTACAGCCGAACCAATCACTATGGAAGGAATAACACGCAACGGATCAGCAACGGCAAATGGAATTGCTCCTTCAGTAATCCCTGTTGCTCCCATAATCGTGCTTGTAAGCGCACTTTGTCTTTCAGCCAGCGTGAATTTTTTTGGTGCTAGTCTTGTTGCAAGTGCCAAACCAATAGGTGGTGTCATGATTCCAATCCAGCAAGCTGCCATTGGCGCATAAACACCTTCGTTCAACATTCCTACACAAAATGCAAACGCAACTTTGTTAACAGGCCCACCCATATCAAATGCCATCATAGCGCCAATAATAAATCCGAGAATTAATAAATTTCCTCCACTTAACGTTTTTAACCAAGCTTTTAAACCTTCTGAAAGCACTGCAATTGGTTGTCCAATAATGTACATTAATAATGCAATACTGCCTGCTCCCAATAATGGGATTATAATGATGGGTTTCAATTGAACCAAATATCTGTGCATAGGAAGTTTCTTGAGTGCGTTTACAATAATCCCCGCAAGAAATCCTGCAACAATGCCGCCAAGGAATCCTGCACCAATTTTATTGGCAATCAATCCACCTATCATACCTGGAGCAAGACCAGGACGATCAGCAATTGAGTAAGACATATATCCCGCCATAACTGGAACCATTAATGAGAATATGAGAACTCCAGTATCAACCGTTTTTTTAGCAAAACCAGTTTCTTGTTCTCCTCCACCGAGTAATAATCCAATGGTTAGTAACATTCCACCTGCTACAACGAATGGTAACATATATGAAACACCTGTCATTAAATGTGTTTTCGCATGTTCAAATGTTTCTTTCATATATATTCCTCCCTTATAAAATAATGATTTTCACGACCGTAGATTTTATGATATAAGGATAAGGGGAAAAACTTTATCATTCCATTTTAAAAAAATGGAGGGTATTCACCCTATGATCACACATATGGATCTTCACTTTTACTCATGGTGGTGTACCCTCCTTATATCACACGGAGTCATTCGTTCCTACTCCCCTTATGATTCTTTAGTCAATCACTTTTGAACTAATTCTAAAGCTTGGTTAATTAATCCTTGAGGATTTTTCACAGCTTCAGCTACAGGGACCTTGAGAGTTGGAACATCTTTAAAACGATCGGATTTGGCAATAGCTGTATCTACCGCCAAAATTAAGACATCAGCCTCGGCTACTTCTTTCTCTTTTATTTCATTTTCAATTCCCATAGCGCCTTGCTTTTCCACTTTAATTTGAATTCCCATTTTTTTAGCAGTAGCTTCTAATGCAGCAGCTGCCATGTTTGTATGTGCCACACCTGCTGGACAAGCTGTTATTGCTATAATTTTCATTAAAATCCTCCTCTTTTAGATAGTTTTATCAGTAACACATTCTTCTAACAATTTTAAAATTTCTTGTTTGTCTTTAGCATTCATCAACCTTGAACGGAAATCAGGATCTATTAATTTACTTGAAAGAGTTGATAGAATTTGTAGATGAGTTGTACCACCTTCAGAAGAAGGTATAGCAAGCATAATTACAAATGAAACTTCAAGGCCATCTAATGAATTCCAATCAATTCCTTTAATTGTTCTCCCTATTACAATGCTTGCTTTTTTGACTGTAGAGTTTTTGCAATGTGGAATTGCTATACCATTGCCAAAACCAGTTGTAAACTCCGCTTCTCTATCAAGTACCCCTTGGATAAACGCAGATTTAGATTCAATTCTTTCCTGTTTTTCAAGTAATGAAGCTAAATGTTCAATTACTTCTAATTGATTTGACGCTTCTAGGTCAAGAACAATAAGTTCTTCATTTATTAATGATGTAATTTCCAAAACTTCCCCCCCAATCTAGTAGTGTAATACCTATAAATAGTTCGAATTATTTTGTGTGTAAATGCTTATATATTTAAGCGAAGTAATAGTTTCGCTCTTCACTTGCTATTATAATGTCGCTCGTACAAGAACAAAAATTAATTATTTTCCTAAAGTTATAGGAAGAGTCTACTTGGGAAGGGATTTTTGATGGCGAAAAAAGGACAAACGTAAACGTTTAGCACTTATTTCGAAGAGCTGAAACGGGAAGTCGTTCGTTTGAATTGGAGAAGGAATGGTCTTATCGGCAGCTCCACGAACATTTTGGAATCAAGAGCGATGCCCAGATTGCGCAATGGGACAAGAAAGTTCAACGCGGCGAGTCATTGAAAGATCAACGGGGAGTGTGGAATCGCAAACATTTTTCCAGTTTGGAAGAGGAAAACGCGTATTGGAAAGCACAGGTGGAATACCTAAAAAAGCGCCATCCAAATCTACACGGGAAGGAGTGATCTTAAAAGCGGAAAGGTTTCTCATTATTGAGGAACTGCGGAAAAAGCATCCACTTGTATGGCTGCTCCAAATTGGCGAAGTTTCCAAAGCTGGATACTACAAATGGCGCAAAAACCGATCCAAAAGGGCGTTGCGTCTGGAAGAAGCTCTTCTGTTGAAAAAACATTTACTCGCTATTCATAAGATTCATCCATACTTCGGATATAAACGAATGACAAGGGCATTATCCAGAGAAGGATGGTATTATGTCAAGAAAATAGACACGTGAAATCGAGAAAAATTTAAAAATCCTACTACCGCACTTCGTTTGGTGGCCTCTTGAGAAGGAGAACGGTTTGGTAAACCCTTCCCCTTCTCAAGAGGAAAGATGCCCCTTATATCGTGACTTGTGGAGAGATGCATTGCGGCTTTTGTCCTTGCTGATGCATCTTCTCATACTCCATCGGCGACATGTACTCGTTTGCCGAATGAATTCGCTGGGCATTATAAAAGCATTCAATGTATTCGAAAATTCGCTGTTTGGCTTCTTCTCTTGTTGTAAAGGTTTCGTGGAAAATGAGTTCCTTTTTGAGGATGCTGTGAAACGATTCGGCACATGCATTGTCGTAACAATTCCTTTTCAGCTCATGCTCGTCTGGATTCCGTATTGCCTCAACACCGCTTGATATTCATTCGATGCATACTGGCTCCCTTGATCGGAATGGTGAATCAGACCGGGTTGAGGATTCGCTGATGGATGGCCCGGTTGAATGCTTTGATCACGAGCTCCTTTGTCATACGCTCGGAAAGATACCAGCCTACAATTTTATGAGAAAACAAATCCATGATCGAAGCTAAATACAGCCAGCCTTCTTTCGTTCAAATATATGTGATATCCGCCACCCAGACTTGGTTCGGCTCATTGACTTCAAACTGCTGATTTAATAAGTTGGGATATACAGGCCAATGATGCTTCGAGTTCGTGGTTGCCTTATATTTTTTCTTTGTTTTTGAACGAATATCGCTGTCTTTCATGATTCTGGCGGCCCGTTTTTTGAGATACCTCGATCCCTTGCTTCTGAAGGATTTTTGTGATTTTTGGACTGCCATATATGTTCGTGACTCGATATGGATCTTTTTGATTTGCTTTTTCAACGCTTCCTGTCTTTTCTTTTGTTGGCTTTCCGGCCGTTTGATCCAGGCATAGTATCCACTTCTTGAAACGCCCAAGGCTTCACACATCTTCGCCACACGAAACTTCTTTCTATGTGTATGAATGAATTCATAAATTACTTCTGCTGGTTTTTGGCGAAGATGCTCATGGCCTTTTTTAAGATCGCGTTTCCCTCCTCCAGATCCCGAATGCGTTTTTGAAGTTCACGCTTTTCACGATCTTCTGGCTTGAGGTTTCCGCTCCCGACAAAGCTATGTTCAGCATCTTTTTTGTAATCCGCCACCCATTTATGAAGGGTGTTGGGAGAAATATCCAGTTGCCTTGCGGTTTGAGCGACTGCTTTTCCTTCCTCGATCACCAATTTTACTGAGTATATTTTGAATTCTTTATCAAAACGTCTAGCCATTATAGACACTCCCTATGATTGATAGATTTACTATACATTTCTCTATTCGCTGTGTTTATAATCTAGACTAACATCATTGTATTTAGTGTGTCCAAAAACGATCGAACAGGCGTATCAGGCGATAGAAGAGTATATTTCTTTTTACAATCACAGTCGTTTCCAAGAAAAACTGAACGGCCTTTCCCCGGTGGAATATCGAGAAAAAGCCACAGCTTCATATACTCTTTTTTCAATGTCTACTTGACAGGGTTATGTGCAAATCGCATCTGTTAGCCACTATGCTGCATTTGCTTCCCTACAAATTAAAGCCGCTAGCCAATGAAATTCCTGCTGCTAGCGACTTTCAAAAGTTTATAAGGTGATTCGATAAAATGCTTTACGAATCCTTTGGTGTTCATGGGTCTTTCCCCGTTATTACTAGGTAAATTATTCCAACCCGAGTGAAATATACTTAATTTCGAGATAGTCTTCAATTCCATAGCGGCTACCTTCACGGCCAATCCCACTCTCTTTAAATCCACCGAATGGTGCTTGGGCGGCCGAAGGAGAACCATCATTTAAACCTATAATTCCATATTCTAATGCCTCTGTTATATAAACTGCCTCTTTCATATTCTCTGTAAATACGTAAGCAGCCAATCCATAAGGGCTATTGTTAGCACGTTCAATAGCTTCTTCTACTGTTTTAAATGTGGTGATAGGGGCAAGCGGCCCAAATGTTTCCTCGTGCATGCAATGCATATCGTCAGTAGCATTCATAATCACCGTTGGTTCCATAAAAAAGCCTTCTTCTTCTTTTATGGAGTTGCCTCCTACAAGGATTTTAGCTCCTTTTTGCTTTGCGTCTTCAATTTGTGCCTGTACTTTGCGAACCGCTGCCTCGTTAATGAGTGGACCTATATCGACCCCTTCTTCAAATCCATTGCCCACTTTCAATTTTGCCACTTTTTCTGCCAGTTTTTTAGAAAATTCTTCAGCAATCTCTTCTTCTACAAAAATACGGTTTGCACATATACATGTTTGGCCGGCATTTCTAAATTTAGAAGCTATTACGCCCTCTACAGCTTTCTCTATATCTGCATTAGCTGTTACAATGAACGGAGCATGCCCTCCTAATTCGAGAGATAATTTTTTCACAGTGTCAGCAGCCCCGCGCATTAAAATTTTCCCTACGCGCGTAGAACCGGTAAAAGTGAGCTTGCGTACACGTTCATCCTTTTGCCATACATCTACAATCGGTTCAGCATCGCCTGTTACAATATTAATGACCCCTTTTGGAATCCCGGCTTGTTCAGCGAGTTCCGCCAGTTTCAAAGCCGTGAAAGGTGTCTGTTCAGATGGCTTCAAAACAGTTGTACAACCAGCCGCAAGAGCTGGGGCAATTTTTCGTGTAATCATAGCTGCTGGAAAATTCCATGGAGTGATGGCTGCAATAACACCTACAGGCTGTTTTTTTACTATAATACGTTTGCTAGGAGAAGATGCTGGAATAGTTTCTCCATAAATTCGTTTTGCTTCTTCAGCAAACCAAGAGATATAGCTATTGGCATAGGAAATTTCTGCTTTTGCTTCGGAAAGAGGTTTTCCTTGTTCAGTGGTGATGATTGCCGCCAGTTCATCCGTATGTTCTTCAATTAAGTAATACCATTTTAATAGAAGTTTGCTACGCTCTTCGGCAGTCTTTTTAGACCACTCTTTGAAAGCAGAGTATGCTGCATCTACTGCCATTTTCGCTTCTTTCTTACCGCCGTTTGGAATAGTTCCGATGATCTCCTTTGTAGCTGGATTGATGACATCAATAGTCTCTTTTGCATCAATCCATTGTCCATTTACATACATTCTGTTTGGATACATAGGATTGTCCTCCTTAGATACACTGCTGTTATTTGAACTCATCCACAGACTACCATGATTTTTGCATTAGGAGTACTTCCTTTATATACTAGGGATATAACAAAAAGTTATGGGGGATAAAAATGAGAACAGAGTGGCTAGAGGCTTTCTTGGTAACAGCGAAGACAAAAAGCTTAACAAAAGCCAGCGAGCAACTTCATATGACACAGCCAGCATTAAGCAAACAAATTAGAAAATTAGAAGAAGAGCTGGGAGCAACTTTATTTACACGTTCTGCAAAAGGAGTAGAATTAACAGAAGCTGGGGATATTTTATTTAGAGAAATTGAACCTGTTTTACATAAAATTCGTTCTATACAGAGAAAGATCCTATCTACACAAGAAACATCCGAAATTAAAATTGGAACATGGCCAAGTATCGCCAGCTTTTATCTTCCATATAAATTAGCTACTGCGAAGGAGCACAACCGGGAAGTGAGTATTAAAATTTCTTACAGCTTTTATGATATTTTAAATAACCTACATACTGGAGACATCGATGCTGCACTATTAGATGATCGAGAAATTCAACATTCATACTGGTCTAAGCCTCTTTTTAAAGAACCTTTTTATTTGTTTGTCAACCATCTCCATCCACTGGCTAGGCATGAAGATATAATTTATTTTCAGGATTTCAAAGATGAACCCCTTGTTGTTCTCCCTTCTTCATGCGATGTTCGCATGCTAATAGAAGAAGCATATAGACTTCATCATTCGCAACCGAATATTTCTTTTGAAATTGACTTTGGCCAAAGTATTATAGGGTTTATTTCAGCAAATTTAGGCATATCTATTCTTCCGGAACTTTTCACCTATAATATAGACCGATCCATTATTAAGGTTCTTCCGATTGCCGATTTCAACGTAAAAAGACAGATCTCACTGATTGCACGAAATCCAGATATAGGAAAATTGCTATTTACCTTATTTTTCAATTAATAATCTCCTTTTTATGAAAGTATAGCCAAGATTATTGGGAGTTATAGGGATTACTCTACTTTCTATCCCCCAACTTGCAGAACGACGGGACGAGAAGTATGTAAATTCCTAGTTAAGGTAAGTTGGGGAATTAAGATTTCTAAAGCAGAATTTCCTAACTTTCAGCTTGCGGCAGAATGTCCTCGATTGCTCCCGTTTTTTTATTCTTTCAACAATGACCCTTGTCTTAAATCTACATGCTGCACGCAAATCACCGGAATCAATGTCCGCTTCACGACAAACAATCTTTTTTGAATCTCGATCCCTGCTCGAGCACTTCATAGCGCCATCTCCGATAACGCAATGCGGAAATAAAAATATCCTTCTCCGATCAATAAAATAATCCATTTCGATCCCATCAAAAACGATCAGAAAGGCATTGACAGCGGCAAAGACAAATAAAAGAAACGTCCCATCCGATCACTCCGTATATCCGCCATACCGACAGCGCTCGTTCAGGGATTCTTTTTCGTAGTCCCCCATTCGCGATTTTGCCTCCCATAAACCAAAACAACTCTTGTGTCCTTGATCAAATGTCCTCTTTTTCATCTCTTTGAACACCTTGAACCTATTGTAATTAAGTTTATTATAATCTCCCTGCCCCCTTAATCCAATTTTTAGACTAATATCAAGTATTTGGAATAATTTTTAGGATTGAACCTAACGGCAAAAGCCCACTACTTGCCGAGCTTTTGTCATTGCCAATCCAATTTTATTGTGTTACTACCCTTTTTATTAAGCAAATTCAAAGGAGACATACATCATAAGCAATTTCCATGGTTTTACATGATAGCATAAACATCAACTCCAGTCACAAGCTAATCTAAAAGTAAAGGGTCAGTATCATTAAAATACTGGCCCCTAAATCAATTGAAAGCCGCATAAAGAAAAAGCGGGGTATCAAAATGACCGATTTTAAAACAGAACAGAGTATATAACAGATGCCTAAAAGTGAAAAATTTTTATCTAAAAGGAACAGTCGCAGTTCGACCAATATCACGGATGATATCGGTAACGTCCGTTCCTAAATCACGTACAGGATGACCCGGCGTAACCCGATTTGTGTCATAATTGTTCATATTTGCATAAACGGATTGGATTCTTTTATGAATATCGCCATCCGCCGTCACATGAACGTTACAACCAGGTTCCCTGCTTTTGACAATACGTTGAACTTTTTGTTCCAGTGCCCTTACATCTTTATTATTATTTGTTCCGTCAATCCCAACCACAATATCATTACCGTAGACAATAGCCGTAGCTCGACTAACACCAGGAACATCCTCAGCTACATCTGCCACTCGTTCTGCAACTCTTTGGTTAAATCCAACCCCATTATAAGGTGTTGATACATTGTTATAATCGGTTGTATAACGTCTAACCCCATCGTAATTGTTTACGTTATTCCTGTCATAGCTGGTGGGTCTTGTGCCATCGTACATATTGTTACGGGCTCCATTATTATTATAAGCACAAGCGGTTAAACCGCCAAAGATTACCGTCGGGATCAGCAGCATTTTAGATGCATTTTTTAACAAATGTTTTTTCATTGAAACACCTCCTGATGCTATTTTGTTTCTTTGACAATGAAGTTAATCAAGGAAGTTTATGGCTCACCAAGTCTTAAATGGATACTGGCCGGCTTGATGCGAGTTCAAGCATACATAACATCTTATATTTTGGGGAAATATTACTATGTCTGATAAAATACGCAAACGATTATAAGGCAAGTATATGAGGTGGCTACATGCCCATTGTCTTTTCTTTGTCTTTCTCCATGTTAGACACTCGCCCATACCTTTTTTAAAAATATTACTATTTATGGAATAAAAAGCTAAAGATTAAAGAAGATGGATCGATCATTAAAATGACGTACATAATTCCAATTCCTGTGCTAACAAGCCCCCACTCATGATGGAGCTTAGTTGTATTATCTGCATGTCCTACATATAAAGAACTTGTTTTTCACAAAAAAATAAACGGCAGGCTCTCAATGGACGCAGCTTGATTTTCTCTTTTAGTTTTCGCTAAAATATGATAGAGTTTGTCTGCATAATGCTTTTGATCTTTATTTATTCAGCAAAATATACCGATAAAAGAATTTATTTTCCTCCCCTAAAAGAACGGCAAATGGTGAAAATTCGTATTCCTTTCCAAAAAAATTATTCAAGGGGTTGGAATAAGGATGAAAAGAACACTTTTGGGATTATTACTATTTTTATTAGTATTCATACTTACTGTTGGTTGCAGTTCTAAAACTGAAGAAAATTTTCATCATGGTATTGGTAATTTTCAAAATGCTAATTTTGCATCAGAAAAACTTCTGAGAAGCCATTATATCAAGCATGTAGTTAAACAAAAGGAATTTGGCAATATCACAATGGATGAATACTTGGAAGGGGCAAGGAAATTAATTAATTCAAAACCAGGTGGGAATATCTTAACAAAAACTCGTTCAAACGGAGACATCCTGTTTTATAATCAATCGACTAATGAGTTTGCTGTAGTTACAAAAGATGGCGTTATAAGGACTTATTTCAAACCTAAAGAAGGGATTAAGTATTTTAAGAGGCAATAGGAGATGATAAACATGAAAAATATATGCCCTGTTTGTGGTTATGATGGGTTAGAAGAAATGCCTTACGACCATGACGGTAATCCCTCTTATGAAATATGTGATTGTTGCGGTTTTGAATTTGGATTTGATGATGATAGTGAAGGACTTTCATTTGAGGAATATCGTAAAAAATGGATTGAAGAGGGAGCCAAATGGTTCAATCCGGATATGAAACCTAAAGGCTGGGACATTAAACGGCAACTATTAAACATTAATGTTCAGTTATAGAATTTGCTGCTTATCAGCACTGTGTCTTATTTTGCAAAGAAGAGTTGGAACCTTATAATGCGCCAAAAAAGTGTTTACTCTAATAAAAAAGTAAACACTTTTTTGGCTGCTAACTATAGTATTGTCCAGTATAGAACCATTTTTTAATCATATAAAGACATCCTTACTGATTATTAACATTTTTATGGTTACATTCTTCTACTGTTTTGACTGCATTCCCCTTTTTATCTGTACACCAAGATTGAGATTGGAAAGCCAGAAAAATTGCTATCCACCTTTTTTCTTGTTCAAAATGTATTAGAATTCCCCCATCTTGCCATATTCCGTTATCTTTTTTCCATCTCCCTACGTTTCCTTGGTTCATATGAATATCATGTATACCATTACCAGGTAAAAAGCCAAAATACTTATCAGGTTTATTTTGTTCTGGGCCCCACCTCTCTCCAAAAGCGTATATGATTGCCTTCTTATCAATAGCTTGCTGAATATAATGTTGAATCTTTTCGTTCAAATCGTTATCTGGCCCCTCTACATCAGCTGGGAGGGGGATCATTTTTCTGGGATCGAATAAACTTCCTCTTATATAATCAAGTCCAATGTCTGGATTATTGTTTTTTATAGGGGTAAAACCGAACTCTAAGCCAGGTAACTTTGTAATATTTTCTGAATGGAAATCCTCCCCAACAAAATATAATACTTCTGAAGGATAAGATTGAGATTTAATATTAATGGCTATTCGGTACTGAATCCCTTCCTCATCCTTGATAAGAACTTGATAATGAGAATTCTGTCCTCTTCCCATCATAGAGTCTACCGGTTTCCCTTTTAGAACTCCATAATTTTTTAAAGGCAAATTCCATCATCTCCTGTTCATTTTTATTAGTATTTATTGCTTAAAACTTAAATACATACGCAAATAATCTCCCTAAAATTATCCATCCTACTTATGAATTCAACATCTGCATCTAATAAACCTTCAACAAATTCCCAAAAACAGAAAAGATTTTCACTCATCTTTGCTACGTAAACCGGGAGATCTGAATTCCAATGCTGGCGACACAGGCGCACCAACATACAGGAATTTTATCGATGCTGGGTTTCAAGATGTTTGGATAGAGGTAGGTAAAGGACAGGGCTTTATCCGCTGCCAGGATCCTGATCTGTTGAATGCTGTGTCCGCCCTGAACAGAAGAATAGACTTGATTTTGTTTAAAAACGGTTGGAAGCCGATTGTGGCCGATTTGGTTGGAAAAGAACAACGTGACAGAACGCCAACCGCTTTCTGGCCGTCCGATCACGCCGGAATAGTTGCTAGCTTAGTCCTCAAGAAAGAGCTATGTTAGAAAGGTTTACATTGAATGATCGAATGATTAAAAATAGGTTGTATATCAGTTTGACATTTCATAAAATAACTTTCGATCACCTGCGCCTCTAGCGCAGGCTTTTTTGCACAAGCATTATGCTAGTTATTGTCTGCCTATTTCTAATTCTTGAATTAACTTAATCGTATCATTATACAAACTTAATTGATGTCTATAGGGTTCTAATTTGGTCTTTGGTGACACTTGATTTAAAGGCTAACATCATAATTTGATGAATCACATTAGCACCTTCCGCATTTACCAATCGAATTATAAAGTTCTCCAAAATTTCCATATAAAGCAGAAAATGAAATAGAAAAATTCCTGCTTCTTAAGCTAACTGGCAGATTATTTGAATAGGAATATAAAAAAACTATTTGACTATGACATTACGTCACCCTTTATCTTGTAAATAGAAAGGAGGAAACAACTTGGATCGGAATTTTTACCGTATCACCGAGTTTGCTCGGAAGGCTTCTGTTTCAGTTAGAACGCTGCGCTATTACGATAAATTAGGCTTGTTAGTACCCAAGCATAATCAATTAGGTCATCGACTTTATACAGATGAAGATCTAATTCAACTTCAATATATTTTATCTCTAAAGTTTCTTGGATTTCCTCTAAAAGAAATTAAAAATTTCCTTAAAGTTGATGCTAAACATCTACAAAAACGATTGATGCAACAGAAAGCAATGATGAAGAGGAAAATCGCTCAAATCGAAAAAATAATTGAAGCAATTGAAAACGTAGAAAATGCTTTAATGTCAAATAAAATGGATTACAACTCCATAATAAATACGATCCAAGTGATACAAATGAAACCTGAGTGGGTAAATCAATATCTCACTGCTGAAGAACAAAAGACAATAAGAGAATTGGTAAAACAATCATATTCGAAAGAAGCATTACAAAAATTAACTGCTAAAGGTTGGACAGAAGAAGACCATAACCAGCATATAAACCAATACCAATTATTTAGAGAATCGTTGACAAAACTTGTTAAAGAAGGTGCCAGTCCTGATAGTCCTGAAGCGCAGGAACTTGTAAAATTTTTGATGGAGATGATTCATCGTCGCTCACAAGACGACTCAGATATTAAGGAAGGCATGAAAACGATTTGGGAAAACTTCAACTCATTACCAGATCAAGCAAAACCAAAATTGTATACAATTCCAGATAACGAAAAAGAGTTTATAAAAGAAGCTTGTATCATATATCATAAAGATAAAAATAGATAAACATTATGAAAAAAGAGTGGCTACTCCCCCCTCCCATGGTCATTCCTCCGCTGTTTTTAAATAAAAGTAAAAACAAAAACTGAACTCATGAAGTTTACATAAGATATTTAAAGAAATCTTGCAAAAATCAGTTTTGCCGCCAAAAAGATGCTCACTACATCATTGGCGACATACGTTTGCTACATTGTTGATAATAGTAACCGAGATCCAATCACTGAAAAAACCGTGAAAGGAGGTATTTTAATTGGTGGCAAGACAGTTTCCATCCATAAATTGCATTAAATATGTACGACTATTGCCAATGGGAAGTGGAAAAATTTTATCTTCAGGTTTTTCCATAAGCATTGCTTCTCCAAAGTGAGACAAAATACAGTTTCCATCTTTAAATGGCTTAACATCGATAACTAATACACAATATCATAATGCAATGAAACATCTTGCACTTTACTAAAGAATTGGGATGATGAAATTGTTAGCTGAAATCCACAATAAAATCTCACAGACTGGCAGCAACTTATCAGATCGTCTTGAAGATAAGCTTACAGGCGATTTCTTTGGAACTATTCGTTATCTGCCTTTTGAACTTGGTTTAAAGCATGTTTTCGTAACAGTGGAATTCAGTCAAGACCAAATCAAGAAAAATTGGCTGAAATTTATTGAGGAACAAAAAGGTTACATAGTTCAGTGGGAGTTTTGGCACCGCGGGGAAGAGGGTGAAATTGATTTATTAATCAGTAATGACAAAGCGGTCATTGGTATAGAAGTTAAGTATCTAAGTGGTATTTCATCTGAAGACCAAGATGACGGAATTCAAGATTATACAGAAAGCTTAAATCAGTTGGCGCGCTATTCACGAATGATGGAGAAGCTTTCCAATGGACGGGAAGCATACTTGTTATTCCTCGCCCCATACGAGATGATGAACACGGTCAAGAAAAATATTGATAATCGTTCTATTATTTCCCCCTCAGTAAAACTTGGGTTTATGTGCTGGCAGGATATTTTAGAATCGTTAAAAAGCCTGAATCTTGATGGATTAGAGATAGGGCAACAGTTGATATTAAATGATTTACAAGCATTATTAACGAAAAAGGGATTTATTCGGTTTAACGGATTCAACTCAAAAATATTCAACCAACCGATTACGAGAACAGCGTATTCCTTCAATCATGAGGATTCTATAAGTGAGGGAACTTGGGCTTGGCCAGGCAAAATCATTGAGGAGGATGTTTTTTATGTCTACAACAACGACTAATATGGGCCAAAATATATCTAATGCTGTTTATGTCTTAAGAGAAACCTATAAAAATCTGAATTTGTTATTTTCAGAACTTGATCGAATTGGAGAGAAAGAAGGTTTTATTCCAATTACCCCAAGATTTTTACGTTGGAAATCAGATTTAGATTATGACGGCTGGTTGATAAGCAATTTTATCAAATTGTATCAATTAGAAAAGGATCCACCTTTAAAGAATATTCCGCATATGAAGGATGGATATCTTTACGGCATTGAGATAGATCTAGGAGAAAATGAGTATCCTATTATTTCATTGATTAGATACAACTTTGATTATTCCGGCTGGACGAGAATACCGACTGTTTCGGACCATTGGGTTTTCTGGGATCCATTCAGGGTAGAGAAGTTCTTTAAAATTACTGAAAGTAACGGCTTATGGACAAGTATACCATTAGAAAAAGCTAGGGAACGTTACTGGGGAATAAAAAATGCGGTTGCAAAGGAAATTCCTTTATTATCCATTACCTCACCTGAAGACATTAGAACGAAAATCTTTCAGGAATTAGAGAATCTCTCAATAAATTGACAATCTCTCATCATTCGGATTAATAAACTGACACAAAAGGTCGATTCAGCAACCTTTTGTGTCAACTTTATCCATATATTGCTTTATGTATGCGAAGTTAAGTTGATTACTCAAGATGACGGAAGCTGCAATCAACTTTTTTGACTGCTATTGCTCCGCTAACCTTCTTTCCTTTTGCTATATGCTTTTTCCCGCCCCCATGTATCAGGCAATCTGGCCAATAGCTGCATCCCGGACCTTTACAGAGCTTCAACTCAAATATAACAAAATTACCTTCCTCGCCAGCGGCTAAAATATCCATAAGGCCCGACATCAGTTAGATATTCCATCCACTTCGTCCTTCATCGCCAGTGTATAACCACCTTTTCCCGTTCACGTTGAATTTCCCACAAGGAGCGTACAAAACTCCAACATCTTGTGCCGCATCACTTATTTTAAAATCTTAAATCCGTATTTCTCAAAGATTTGCAGAGAATCTTTTGTCTGTAGGTATTTGTAGAAATCCGTAGCTTCTGTTTTATGCTTCGTATTCTTGATGATGCCAACTGGGTAAATAATGGGATCATGCATATTAGCGGCTGCTGTGTCGACAATTTTTACCTTATCGGATATTTGCGCATCGGTTTTGAATACAATCCCTGCATCTACGGAATTTGTTTCTACATACGATAATACTTGACGCACATCCTTTGTGTACACGATTTTCCCCTTTACTTTTGTCCAAAGATTTAGCTTGGTCAGTGTTTGTTTTCCGTACTGACCTGCCGGAGTAGTTTCAGGATTCCCTATCGCCAATTGCTTTATGTTGCTGTTTGCCAAAGACGGAAATCCTTTTATGGTGCCTGCTTTGTCTTTTGGAACAATTAGAACGATTTCATTTCCTAACAAGTTCTTACTCTCTTCCTTGTTAATCAATCCTTTGTCTACGAGAGGACGAAACTTATTTTCAGCAGCAGAGAAGAACAGGTCTACTGGCGCCCCTTGTTCGATTTGCTGTTGCAATGCACCGGAACTTCCAAAGTTAAATGCTAATTTTATATTTTTATGTTCTTTTTCATACTTTTTCTGAATTTCCGCCAAGGCATCTTGTAAACTGGCGGCTGCTGAAATGGTTAATGTTACTGTCTTCTTCGATTCCTGTTTTTCCGCTTGATTCGCACAACCAAAAATAAAGAGGAGTGAAGCACACAAAAACACACTCATGATGATGCGAATAGAATGCTTCATGCTTCTGTTCCTTCCTTTCTTACTTACTTATTATGTATTAATTAGTATAAACTTATTATAATTATTTATAACTATTTTGTACATCATATAATTAAATTATATAAGATATAATTATAATTTAATATAATGTTTCTCTCGCATCAAACATCGGAACATAAGGCTTAATCCATAATACATCGACATTTAGAACATGAATATCGTGCTTCTCAATACTTTTCATCGACCGACAGAAAAAACTGGTTGGATTTGGTCTTTTCGAGAATTTCGTTGCAAAATTCCATGTGGAAAACCAAAAGCCAGAGATTTCAAGAGAAACCTCTGGCTTTTGATGAATTTACTTCACCACTCTGCTAGTTTTATTTCACGTTTCATAAACCACCTGTCCAGTTTGTGATAAATCATAACCACCTAATGCTTCCAAATCGCCTTTAAATTCATCAGATCTTAAAATTTGTAGGACTTGACTAATTAATTCTCTATTCTCATCGTTCTTTAAAATAACCAAATCATACTTTTCGTTCACTAACGGAATGAAATCAACATCTCTTACTAAGTTAGCGCCCCTTTCAATTCCTACTCCGACATCAGCATCCCCTTTAGCAACAGCACTTGCGACACTTACATGATTTGTTACCTCATTGTCATAACCATTAATTTCAGATATAGGTATGCGATGCTTTCTCAAACTTTCATCTAGCAAAACTCGTGCACCTGCCCCTTTTTCTCGGTTCACAATTTTAACATCTTTTCTTCTTAAATCTTCCCAATGTTTGATATTCAATGGGTTTCCTTTTTTGACATAAAAGCCTGCCTTCCTTGTTAGTAAACGGATCACGATATACTGAAAATTAACCAGTATCTTACTTATATACGGAACATTATATTCACCGGAGATTCCTTCGATTAAGTGCGTACTTACAATGTCTGAATATCCTTGATACATTGAAATTAGACTTTCTAAGCTTCCAACATAAGAACGTAGCGGCCGAAACATTTTCGAGGATTTTTCCAAGTAGTTAGCCAAAATATCTAAACTTATATCTTGGCCACTTATGACTAATTGTCTAACTTGTGAATACCCTTGTGCTCCAATCGTTGTTTCTTTATTTGATGATTGTGAGGAGCTTGGCTGCAACTTTCCTTTTGACCTTTTTATATACTCTTCTAGATCGGAAGGATCAATTCTCATTTGCCGCCCGACACGATAAGCAGGTAATAAGCCTTTTTTCACTAAATCATATACGGTTAATTTTGAAACCTTTAATATGTGTGCAACTTCCTCGGTTGTATAAGAATGATTTTTTTCCATACTACTTACTCCTTTATTTAGAAAATTCGTTATAAGCAATTACATTTAATTATAATTAAATATATATAATTATAATTTCGATAATTCGATAAGAAGATAGCTATGTATGAAATAGTTTATATTTATTTTATTATATCATGTTTTTTGTTTGGCTCTTTGTTGTATACGATTCATTGCCTACCACGGAAACACCTCAACGTTTGTATACTGATTCTTATTTTTTCATTACTTCTACTCCAAAACTTACAACAATTAAAAATAACTAAATTGTACGAAAAGGTGAATGGAAAATACGAATTGCGCTCCACATCATGAGGAAGCAAAAAAATTAGAGGATCGAATTTTATATTTACGCGAAGGAAAAATTCGCGACAGTGAAATGAAAACGAACCTTACCATTGAGATAACACATTTTCTCTCGTTTGTTAGGCTCTCAAGAATACGAATAAAAAATATAATGAGCAATAAACGAAAAATTCTCACCCGCAAATCGGAAACATTGAATTGGAATCCAGATGAAGCGAGTTTTTTGGATGGCTGAAACACCGGGGGGATCAGCACGGCTGGCTTGTGCGCATAACTAATCCAACATGGCAGCGAGCCAAGTGCACTTTATCGCAATATTCTCAATAAAATTTGTTTATAGAGAATTCTCTTTTTGTTGGATGCAGATTTTACAGAATAACAGAATTTTACCTACATATTGCACGCTGCACGTGAAATTTTCCCCATGGCTGATGCACCTTTGCCATACAGGAAATTCACGTTTTTTGTACCATCTTATTATCATAAAAAAATTGTGGCCAAGTACATTTTGTGGCGAAGAGCCATAAATGTTCATCACCACAAGATGTACTTGATTTTTTGCAGAAATTAGTTATTGGATCATTCTTATAGCTGAGGTATCATGTCCATTTATTTACAAAATTAGGTTTGAAATTCTCCATCAATTGATAAAGAGTAGCCACATTGTCAGCACTTATAATTAACTTTAGATTTTCAGGCTTTGCAAAACCTTTATCGACAGTATGTTCTAACATTTTTATGAGAGGATCGAAGAAACCATTGACATTAAGCAGACCAATTGGCTTATTATGTATGCCTATTTGCAACCAAGAGAGCACTTCAAAAAGTTCTTCATAAGTTCCATAACCTCCAGGCATGACAATAAATCCATCTGCTAACTCATACATTTTCGCTTTGCGTGTATGCATTGTGTCTACAATAAAGAGTTCACTTATATTTTCATGTGCTAGTTCCTTATCTTTTAAAAACTTGGGTATGATCCCAATAACATGGCCTTTATGGCTTAAGACAGCATCTGCAATTTCCCCCATTAGCCCCGCCTTCCCTCCGCCGTAAATCAGGGATATTTTTTTATTGGCAAGGAACTTTCCAAGCTCTCTGGCTGCTTGCCTATACTCCATGTCATTCCCATAGTTTGAACCACAAAATACACAAATGGATTTCATCTTTCTCACCTTCCCCGTTGATTATTATTCCAATTACTTACAGGAACACTCTACATATTAAGCGGCATTGGAGAGTAAGTCAAGACTTTATGGAAATTTTTTCAGGCCGTTCATCCCATGAAGTTAATTATTCGAACAAATGATAGTGATCGATGGATACCTCCATTCCCCATTAATGCAATATGCCGCTACATTGATATAAATAATAAAATATTTATTTTTTTAATAAACGGTTAATTACATAGGCAACTCCATGTTCATCGTTCGTTAATGTTACTTCCTTTGCAATGTTTTTAATTTCTTCACATGCATTTCCCATGGCGATTCCTTTACCTGCAACAGAAATCATCGAATAATCATTCATGCTATCCCCAATCGCAATGGTCTGGCTAAGGGGGATACCTAGTTCTTTCGCAAGTGTTTTTAACGCATTCCCCTTTGAGGCGTCGATGTGCTCTAATTCAAAGTTGTAATTTGCAGATGTTACAAGCGTTAAGTCATTGCAATCCTTGAATTTTTTCCATCCTTTATTAAGTTTTTCTTTATCAAAAGAGAAAACAAGGATATTGTAAATGTTAATGGATGTTTTTAATAGCTCTTTATATGAAGAAATGAAGACAAAGCCAGATTGGCTATATTGCTTCAGAGCAGCGGATTTTAGTTCTTCGGTGTCTAGTTCCGGGTTTGCGCTTATCAGACGATCCATCTCAATGGTTAAAAGCTCTCTTCCTTTTTGAGGAGTAAAAATGGCAGAATCGCTAAACACTTCATAGTAATATTCTTCTTGTTCTAGCCATTGAAGAATCTCAATCGCCTTATCTTTATCCAACGGAGTGGAAAGAAACAGCTGTCCATTCGGTTTATGGATGGTAGCTCCGTTTGCACCTATGATCCATGTTTGAATACCTGTATGTTTAAATATTTCTTGGACATCAAAATGAGCTCTCCCTGTCGCCACTACAATCTCGATTCCGTTCTTTTGGGCTTCCTTAATCGCTTGTATATTTTCTCTACTAATTTCATTATGCTTATTTAGCAAAGTGCCATCTAAATCAATCGCGATTAACATTTTCAATTTCATCTTCCTCCTCGTCATGATCATCTGCAACCAATAGGTCAACGGAATGTTTTTTTAATAGCTCCCTAAAAGGCTTCGGTGGTGTTTTATCTGTAATTAAAAGGTCAATATCACTCAAATCAGCAAAACGGTAAAAGTCTGTAACCCCTAATTTTGAATGATCTGCTAGAACTATGACCTGCTTTGCTTGTTGCAATATTTTGCGTTTGACCATTCCATCTTCCTCGTGTGCAACCGTAAGTCCGTTCTCTGAAATACCGACTACCCCTAAAAATGCCTTATCAACATAATAATTAGATAATCGTTCAATGACAGATTCTCCATATAGAAAACGATGCTCTTTTTCTAGTTCTCCACCAAGCAAATGAATTCGAATTCCCTGTTTGGATGATAAAATATCTGCTTGGTTAATAGAATTCGTAATAATTGTGCAACGTTGATCACCAAGATATTCCGCACATGCTTGAACAGTAGTGGAAGCATCCAAGATGATCCTGTCACCGCTGTTAATTAAAGAAGCTGCTTTTTTTCCGATAATTTTTTTCTCATGGGGAACCGTTTGAAGTCGGTGATAATATCCTTTAATCTCATTGTGGACAGGGGGTAAAATCGCACCTCCGCGCGTGCGGATAATCAGCTTTTGTTCTTCGAGCTTAACAAGATCGCGCCGCGCCGTATCTCTGGAAACATTGTATAATGAGCAAATTTGCTCAACTGTTATTCGCTTATTTTTCTTTAAAAAGTCGAGGATTAAGAGCAAACGCTCATCTTGATACATCTCCCCACCTTCTCTCCAACAAATGAAAATAAATCAGCTCATAAGTAATTATAAGTAAAAAAATTATAAAAACGCAAGTTATTTTAAGTATTTATAAGTCATTTTATTCATGTTAACGATGGTATGAATGGATGAAAAATTATAAAACGAAAGGAGCTTGATATCCTAAGCTCCTTGAAAACACAAAACAAATGGAAGACACGTATAAATGGCGGAAACGTGGGAATATGCAACACCTGTTGACGTTCTTTTCCTAGCCTTCACGACGATAGAAACGGGAAAAGGCAAGGTATTTGAAAATTGTCGGCACCTCCATCCTTTCATATGTTGAAAGCTTTCCGTAAAATTCATCGATGGCCGTCATTATTACCCTAAGAAACATCTTACAAATAAATTCTGTTTCTATGCCAGAAAATAATCTGAATATTTTGATATAATATATCAAAAAACTCGCTTCATATTGGCCATCCTTTTCGTTAGATTTTCATGTCCCCGTGGCGGATTTGAGAGGTTTCAATTTGAATGGTTGTATGCCGAATTTTAAAGTGTTCCTCAATAAAATGGATCGCTTCTTGCAAAACCTTTTGGCTATCTTGATGATCTGCAATCAAAATATGGCAACTTAATGAATCCAACCCTGATGTAATCGTCCAAATATGGAGGTCGTGAACATCAATCACTCCTTCAATGCTTTCTAAAGCTTTTTTCACTTCATTGAGGTCAATGGTAATGGGCGTTCCTTCTACTAAAATGTGAACTGTATGTTTAATTACTCCCCAAGCGCCTTTCAAAATTAACAAGGCAACCAGAACAGAAATAATGGGATCTGCTACATACCAACCAAACAGCCACATGACAAGCCCAGCGATAATAGCGCCTACAGACCCCAAAGCGTCACCAATCACATGAAGATAGGCACTACGAAGATTGACATTATTTTTCACATCCCCTTTTCTCATCAACGCCCAGGCACTTAAAAGATTGGCAAAAAGACCAATGGAGGCAATCAGCATCATAGAGGCGCTAGCTACGGTTGGTGGGTTGTAAAAACGCTGGATTGCTTCCCATACGATAAACCCAGCGATAACAAACAAGGTAACTCCATTAAATAAAGCTGCTAAGATTTCAAAACGATAAAAGCCATACGTTTTATTGGGGGAAGCAGGTTTGGTGGTAAACCAAATTGCAACTAGACTGAGAGCAAGTGAACTGGCGTCACTAAGCATATGACCAGAGTCAGAAAGAAGGGCTAGGCTGTTGGTGATTACCCCCCCAAAAAACTCTAACAACATAATCCCAGCGGTAATGAGAAGTGCAATCGTAAGCCCTTTTTTGTTCCCATCTCTATCGTGGTCGTGGTGATGATGGTGACCGCGGTGGCCGTGAGAATGATAATGATGGTGGTGATGATGCATGATAAAACGCCTCCTTAATGATGTTCAGAATGGTCAATGGCTTGTTTTAATAACGAAATAACATGTTCATCAGCGCAGGAGTAAAATAACGTTTTCCCTTCGCGACGATACTTCACCAATCTCAGGTTTCGCAACATACTCAGCTGATGTGAAACGGCTGATTGAGACATTTCCAATATTTCTGCTATATGATTGACGTTGCACTCTTCTTGCGATAACAAATAAAGAATTTTGATTCGTGTCGGGTCGGATAATACCTTAAATATTTGCGATACATTTTCAATAGTTTCAGATTTTAAGAAAGAATGGTCTTCCATCTTCATGATGATTTCCCTCACTTTATTTATTATATATGATCATATGTTTATATATATTATAGTTTTTATTTGTTATTTTGTAAAGTTTAGAAAATATTTTTGATGAAAATGGGTGATTTAACCCATAATAATGCTTGCATTCGACCACTCAAGTGGGGACATGCCAATTTAGGGGGGATGTTTTGTTAGTGGCAATTAAGAATTGTAGTGTTTGGCAATTAAGGATATGCATAATTTATTGCATATTCACCGCTTTACATGGAGTGGCGGGTATGATAGGCTTATATGCCTTGCAAAGTCCTGTGGCTTGCCCCCTTTGCCAGAAAGCATGCCCGCAGAGGCTCCATGTCAAGCGACAACAGGTATGAAATTTTATACAGATCATTGAATATTCTTATTTGCCATTTCATGCATTTTTTAATTGCCAAAAACACCCGTCTGGGTTTTTAGAAAACGCGACCATGAAAATACTAAATATCCATAACATCATTGACAAATACCTAAACAGAACAATTCCTCCTCTTTACACTATTTAATACAATATAATCCAATAATAACATAAAATAAAAAAGACGCTGATTTTTTTGTTCAGCATCTTTCAGCTTGTCGACTTTGTCGACAAGCTGGATTAAAAATAATTTACAGACTTTACAGTATAAATTTTACGCAAAGTATTTTTTACTAGCCCGAAAAAAAAAAGGAAGAGTATTTCTGCAAAAACATTCCAGAGAAAGGAAAGCCATACCTATGTCCAAAAGAATGCCAACTGAGAAAATCAACTGGAAAGTACCATTCGTTTGGGAATGGAAAAATTGACGATTGTCAATTAACTCATTTTTCATAAAATGTATTTTGAACTAAAAAACGATTATTTTCACATTTACGTCAAAGGGAGTGGTTGAAATCAGAAAGATAAGTTGGATAGTCATTAGTTTGTGCAGCTGTACGGTTACTATCTTATATTGGATCATTGGTATGGTGGAATTACATGATCGTCCTGATGTGTACAAATCTATTTTAATGATGTTAATCCTTATTACATTAGGCATCGCCATAACGAGCGTATGCAAAACGAAAGGCGATTTAAAATGGGCTGCTTTATCCGTTGTTGGCTTCAACTTATTGCTATTAGTGATTGGAATTGGTTGGACAATCGGGTGGAGCCAAGAGAAACTTAATCCTTGGGTATTCTTCCCAGCATATTATGCTGCATTAGTGGCAGCGCTCTATTTTTATATTAAATCCATTCGCCTATTAAACTCTTATTATAAACTGTTCCCTATTTTCCTGTTACTCGCATCCGTCATTCCTACTTTATATGTAATAGTGATAAATGGATTATGGGGTAAATCAACAATTTAAGAACAACTTTCGCTGATGAAAAACAAGAAAGCGATCTGCTCTGGAGATCATTGGCCATTTTCTTGTGTCCTGCTTCCAGCCATTCCATCATTTTTGCATCAATGACACCCGATGCTGTCACATTAATACGGTTCAATCTTTAAAACTTTGACTTTGGCCGGGTACGATTCTAAAATTTCTGAATACCATACTTTTACCTTTTGTCCATTTTTTATTCCCTTTAAAGCGCCGAATCCCTTAATCCATAGCTTACTCATCTTATTGGTCTATAATATAATAAAAACCACACATATTTATCTTTCCGTTCTTCAATAACACAGGCCTGTACAGTTACACATGCAATCAAGAGCATAATTCCTTTTCTTCAACCATCCCGCCATTTTCCCTTTTAAGTTAAGAAAGTTCTCTTTATCGGTCAATTCTGGATCGCAACCCAAATTGAACCATTTTATCCTCGATACCCCACTGGCAATCTTGTCTGGCTGCAACGAAGAAATTTTTTAGTTCCGATGGTACCGCATCTATGTGGCATGATTGTCTCCCGTGAATTTGCTCAAAACTATAATATATAGAAATTGCGTCAAAACGCTTTTGGAACGGCAATTTTGATCAGCTTATCATCATGATTGGCTGGAACCCCTCTTCCGTCCGTATTGTTGGTGACAAAAAATAAATGATCACCCAATATGAATATATCCCGCACGCGCCCTACGCTGGAAACGATTTGTTTATATGTTTTATCTTTTAAATTGAACGCCAAAACACCTTCTCCCCGCAGCTGCGCAACATACAAAATTCCATTATGATAGGCAATTCCAGATGGCGCCCAAGTATGATCACCCGAATGGAACAATGGAGTGATCATTCCGTTTTGCGTTTCATCTCCTTGAATAAAAGGCCAGCCATAGTTTCCTTTCGGTTTAATTAAATTGATTTCATCATGCGCACTCGAGCCATGTTCAGAGCTATAAAGCTGGCCCGTTTCATCCCATGCCAAGCCTTGTGGGTTGCGGTGTCCATAGCTATAGACAAGAGAATCGGGATAAGGATTATCGTCCGGTATGGTGCCGTCGAGATTCATTCGCAAAATTTTTCCGCCAAGCGATGTCTTGTCTTGGGCAATCATCGGATTTGTAGCATCCCCAGCGGTGATGTACAGTTTTTTGTCTGGCCCGATTTTTAGTCTTCCGCCATGATGAAAATTTCCGCTTGGAATTTGGTCAAGCAACACTTTTTGTTCAAACCATTCATTATTTTCTTCCCGTATTTCGACAACACGGTTAAATTGCCCATTTTTATCCTCATATGTATAGTAAAGAAAAGCGTGATTCTTTTTCTCGGGATGGAGCACAAAGCCTAATACGCCAGCTTCAGATGCTGTTGAAAGCTTCTTTTCTAAATGTAGATTCTGCCTAATTTGTTCATCTCCTGCAATTTTCACAATGGAGCCAGTCCGCTCTGAAATATAAAAAGATGTCCCGTCCCAGTCGATCGCCCATGGTGTGCTTAAATCTTGGGCAATGATTTCCATATTGCCGTTGTAATTTGTTTGTTGTTCATTTTGACGGCTGTTTTCCTCTCGTTTTTCCATTGAACAGCCGATTAAAAGAAAAATGATGCCGATCATGATGAGAGGATATCTTTTCATCCATTTCCCCTCCCAATACAATTAAAAAACTTTTCATCCCATGAGAAGTTGAGCTGGATTCATGAAGCTGTTTCGTGATTTCGCCCCAGCATTAAATGGCATCAATGCATATTCATTTCGCTTGGCTTTCTTTTCGTTCCTTATCGATTCGACAATATTTGGGAAAATGTTGCTTTTTCAGATTCAAAGATTGCATTTTAGAAAAATTAATACATGGAGGCTATTCATAGTCAAACAATCTTGAATAATACTTGTCCAATTAATAAAAAAATGATAGTAATCAGTAAATATTTAGCAAACTTCAACGAAACCTTCGGTAATACAAGCAAGCCCATTTGAGATCCTATTGCTGATCCTATGGCCATCGCAATAGCATAATGCCATTGTACAAATCCTGTTTGATAAAATACCATAAATGCTCCAAGACAACTTCCTAGGATCAAAACTCTCGTAAGCTGAACCGCCTTCGGGTAAGCATTTTTTCGATGCATATAGTATAAGATTCCAAAGGTTGAAGATCCCGGTCCAAATCCTCCATCATAAGCAGCTATAAAGAAAGGCAGCATATTACTAATCATGCCAGTATCTTTATCCGTTTCCTTAACAGAAGAGACCCACTGCTTGTTTTTTAGCGTAATAATGAAGGCAAAGATTAGTAAGGCTAAAGCGATGATATTCATCGTTCGTTCTGTCATGCTGGAGGTAATTAGTGCGCCGCTAGCTCCTCCAGCAAGAGCAATACAGACATTCATCATGATTGTTTTTCCGCTTAGATGTTTATTTTTTAATAGGTACGATACGCTTGTCAGTGCAGCAATTCCTGATGAAAATTTATTGGTCGCAATACCAATTTGAACCGGTATTCCTACAAGCATCATGGCTGGCAAAGTAATTAATCCTCCACCACCCGCTAATGTTCCTATAAAAGAAGATATCATTCCTATTCCTATTAGAGTGAAAAACAGCGTGTCCAATATTAATCCCCTCATCCCAAGCTGTTTTTGTTTCCTACAAAATCGCTTATATGTCCGCCGCCCAAACCGTTAACGTATCATCTCAAAATACAAAGATTTCACGAAAACCGGCTTTGTCGATGGTCAATAAATCCTTTTACCATTTTATTCATAATTTTAGTATAATAAAAAGGCAATTAAGCAACCTGAGTTCTACATTTGGATGGACTCAAGCTGCTTATTTTCCAGAAGCATTCGTGAGATGATCAGATGGAAATTTAATGCGCCTATTTGCTTATTATTTTGATTCTGCCTTCGCAAATTTTGCCGAGCCGATGTTTTTATGTATAGAAGCCCATGGTCTATTATTTTCCCAATGAACTTTTATCGGCAATTGGAATGTCTCTGACAACCATTCATCTGTCAACACATCCTCTTTTCGTCCTGCGGCGACAATTTGCCCTTCTTTTACCAACAATACGTGCGTCATCTCCTCGATAATTTCTTCAATATAATGCGTGACATATAGTACGTGACATTGTTGATGCATAATAATTTCTTTCATTAATGACAAAATATCTTCCCTTGCTAAAAGGTCTAATCCTATAGACGGTTCATCCAATATCAGCAATTCCGGTTTTGCCATTAACGCTCTTCCAATCAGTACTTTTCTTTTTTCACCTTGCGATAGGGTGTCGTACGCTTTTCCTTTCAAGTGATCGATTCGCAGAAATGTCATTAGCTGTTCAGCCTGTTCACGATCCTCATTAGTCACGTTTTCGTATAACCCTATCGAGGCAAATTTACCACTTATCACGATATCTTCTACTATTTCTGATTTTAAAGTTTGATGAAAACGGTCAAGAGAACTGCTAACAAATCCGATTTGCTTCCGAAGCTCCGGCAAGTTTGTCTGTCCGAACCTCTGGCCTAAAACAGAAACTTCCCCTTTTGTCGGATATTGATAGCCTGTGACAATATTTAATATGGACGTTTTTCCCGAACCGTTCAAACCTAATATGACCCATTGTTCTTTTTCTTTTACTTCCCAATTTATATCCTTTAAAATAACTCGATTTCCTCTGATCAAAGATACGTTTTTCATGCTTATGATATTTTTCATTTCACACTACACCTCCTATTTTTAAGAATATTATAACAAATTAAGTTAGTGATGGAATCAATGGAAATATGAAAGTGCATCTCTTAAATGGAATATTCGCATCTGTTCGTAAAGAAAAGAATCTTTCTTTTATCCGTTAAACCATGCAATATGTAAGAAGTTGCGGCTCTTTTGGCACCCTGTTCATATTAAGCTGCCCGTTACTTAGCATTAAGAACAGTTATTAGCTCGTCAATTGCCTGCCGAACATCATCCTGCGTATTGTAAAAATGGGGAGCGATTCGGATTACATCGTTTCTGGCAGAAACAATAATATTTCTCTCTTTCATTATGGATTCTATCTGCCTAGCATTTTCTGCATAAAAAGCGGTCATGGCGCCTCGTTGATCAGCAGATAGAGGTCCAACAACTTGCAATCCTTTTTCTTGCCCATAATCTAATGCGAATTGAGCTAATTGATTTAGATAAGAAGATATATTCTCCACTCCTATCTCAAGAAGCAAACGAATAGCGGCAGCAGCGGCATAAGCGCTGATAAAAGATGGTGTCCCAGTCTCAAAACGCCGCGCTCCAGGCGCTTGTGTTAGTTGATGGATATCGAATTTCGAATGATTCGCCTGTCCAAACCATCCTGTTACACGTGGCTTCCATTTTTCTGCAAGCTCGGTTCTCACATATAAGAAGGCCATCCCTGGAATACCTAACATGTATTTCCTAGTTCCCGCTGCCAATATGTCAATATCCATTTTCTTTACATCAATGGGCACCTGCCCTACTGATTGGTAAGCATCAACAAATAAAAGAGAACCTTTACGATGGACAATTTCTGCAATAGCTTTAATATCTTGTTTGAATCCATTGTAGTAACAAATATGAGAAATGGATGTGATGAGCGTATCAGACGTTACAAAATGTTCGTAATATTCTATAGGAATGACTCCTTGGCGTGAGGGTATAAAACTCACGTTCGCACCAAATTTCTCCTGGGCAAGCCATACATGACCTACCGTTGGGAAGTCCATATCTGTAGTAACAATTCTATTTTTCCCTTTTTCAAAAGAAAGAGAGGAAGCAATAGTGGAAAAAATGTCAGAAACCGACCCTAATACAGCAATTTCATTAGGATCAGCACCAATTAATTTGGCAAAACCGTTTTTTGCCTTTTCAACTTCTTGGATTGATTGGTTCCAATTAACCCCCATTGTAAGTAAACTATTCAGGTACTCTTCAATAGATTCAAAAACAGTTTTTGATATCGCACCTTGTGAACAGCTTGCAAGATGGATCTTAGAAGCTAAAACTGGAAATAAAGAACGATAACTGGCATACGGATGATTCAATCCTGGTTCCTCCTTTCGATTCTGCGTAAATAGTTTCTCCTGCTTCTTGGTCTCCCAGTCAATTTCCCTTTTAGTTTATTACTATGTTTAAATGACTCTACAAGGTTATGCAATACTACCGATAGTTGAAAAACAATCATCGCTACATCACTCGCGGGGAAATAATGAAACCGCTATCCCTTAACATTTCCACGCGATAATCCGAAAGACTTTTATTTCGCCAGTGTGATTCCAATATAAATCGCTGCTCCCCACATCACTAGCGCAGAAATTTTGTTAAGGACCATCATCAAACGCCCAGATTTATCTAGCTCCCCTATTATCCGGCCTGCCACAGCCAATCCCGTGAACCAGACCCAAGAAACCAGAATGCAGGCAAGTGCAAAGGCGATTTTTTCTGCACCATTGTATTGAAGTGAACTAGTTCCGATCACCCCCACTGTGTCCATGATCGCATGAGGATTCAGCAGCGAAACCGATGCTGAAAACGCAATTTGTTTGAGGGGAGTAAAAGTTTCTTTGGCTCTATCTTCGCTGTTGTTATTTACAGGGGTACTTTTCCAGGTACTCCACCCCATATATAGCAAAAACACTATACCGACGCTCAGTAGTATCGTTTTAATCCAAAACGAACCTAAGATCACAAGAGATACCCCGAAAACAGCAAGGGCGATTAAAAGCGTATCGCATAGCGAAGCAGTAAGAACGACCGGGAGCGCATGGATGAAGCGTTTCTGAAGGGCTCCTTGATTAAAAACAAAAACGTTTTGGACGCCAAGAGGAAGAATGAGTCCAAACGCAAGAATCAGTCCGTGAATGAAGGCTGCTACCATCCCAATCCCTCCGATTGTATAACTTATGAATACAATTATACTCGGATATCGATGGTTGTCTCCGACCAATTGGATGGATTTTATACCAACCAAGTTGTATAATCGAAACAAGAACGATGGGGAGGGGAAGAAATGAAAATTTTTCTAATAAATGCTTTTACGGATCAACCATTTACAGGGAACCCTGCTGCTGTTTGTTTTTTACCGGGACCAAAGGATGCCGAATGGATGCAAAAAGTAGCGAAGGAGATCAATTTGCCAACAACTGCTTTTATCGAATATACAAATGGTGGATTCAGCTTGCGTTGGTTTACTCCGACTACTGAAATACCGCTCTGTGGGCATGGAACTTTGGCTAGCGCCTACGTTTTATGGGAGATGGGATACATAAAAGCAGAACATTCAGTAAGTTTTAGTACAAAAAGCGGGATACTCACCGCCGCTGTAAAGAATGGTTGGATTGAACTTGACTTCCCATCCGCTCCGGATCACGAAATAACCGCCCCGGACAAGCTGATTAAAGCATTGGGAGTTGTACCAAAATACGTGGGAAAAAATCAACTTGATTATATCGTCGAAGTCGAGTCAGAAGATGTAGTAAAAAATCTCACACCCGATATAGATTCCATTGCACAACTCCCGATTCGCGGAGTAATCGTGACAAGCCGGTCAAGTTCTGGAAAGTTTGATTTCATTTCTCGATTTTTTTCTCCTGCACAAGGGATTGTCGAAGACGCAATTACCGGTTCAGCACATTGTTGTTTGGGACCTTACTGGAAGCGCCGATTAAACAAAGACGAGTTTATTGCCTATCAGGCCTCGTCAAGGGGCGGAATGATAAAGGTCAAAATTGCAAACAATCGTGTCCTATTATCCGGCAAGGCGGTCACGATTTTGAAAGGTGAGCTTTTTGTTTAATGCCTTACCTTATCCTTATCTAAAGATTCGTTCAATATATGGATTTATACGGGAGAGAATCTTTCATGATCGAATTGGATTGGAAACCTGACAAATCGTCGCCAACGCCTCTCTATATCCAGATCAAAGAATATATAAAAGAAAAGATTGAAACAGGAGAATGGGCCGTAGGAACGAAAATCCTTCCCCAACGCACATTGGCCCAAGCATGGGGAGTGAACCGCAGTACGGTCGTTGCGGCTTTGGCAGAATTGATCGCAGAGGGATTGCTCGAAGGAAAAAGCGGAAGCGGTACGAAAGTGATGAACAATACGTGGTCCTTGATGACCTCTACCCCTCCCCCTGATTGGAGCTCCTATGTGCAAGCGGGGATTCATCAACCCAATTTGCCTACGATACAGGAAATCAATAAAGCGGAGTTTGATCCAACTATCATCCGGTTGGGAACAGGGGAGCTTTCTCCTGACTTATTTCCTCGTGAGATGATGAAACAAGTATTGACCGGCTGCCGGACCGTATCGATTCACTTGGTTACGAAGAACCGAAAGGATTGCTTTTTCTTAGGGAACAGCTTAGTAGACATTTGAAAACCATCGGGATTGAGGCTTCCCCTTCTTCTATTTTAATTGTGTCGGGAGCTTTGCAAGCATTGCAATTGATTTCAATAGGTCTCTTGCAGCGGGGAACTACAATTTTTCTGGAAAAACCGTCGTACCTGTATTCCCTACATGTGTTTCAATCTGCCGGGATGCGGTTATTCGGACTTCCTTTAGATGAAAATGGTGTTCAAATAAAAGCGATTACGGAACAAAAAAAGCGGCAAAATGCTTCATTACTTTATACGATCCCGTCCTTCCATAACCCAACAGGAATCGTGATGCCTGAAGAAAGACGAAAAGAACTGATTGATGTATGCGAGCAAGAGCAGCTGCCGATTATTGAAGATGATGTATATCGGGAACTCTGGCTCGATTCGCCGCCTCCTCCGCCTTTGAAAGCCATCGATAAAAATGGGCTTGTTCTATATCTTGGTAGCATATCGAAAACATTGAGCCCAGGTTTGAGAATCGGCTGGGTAGTCGGACCGAAGCCTGTTATTGAACGATTGGCGGATATTAAAATGCAAACCGATTACGGATCAAGCTCCTTGTCCCAATGGGCTGTTGCGGAATGGCTATCAAGTGGGTTTTATCATCAACATCTGGAAAAAGTCAGAAAAGAATTGAAAATTCGCAGAGAGGTCATGATCGACTCATTGCAGCGACATTTTTCCGACATTGCGACCTGGTCTGTTCCTAGGGGCGGTTTTTATATATGGTTACGCATATTGCCTTCACTCTCCATACGGAAACTTTTTGCAAAGGCGTTAGAGCAGGGAATTCTGTTGAATCCGGGAAATGTCTATGATCAACATGCGACCCAGCACCTTCGCCTTTCTTATTCTTATGCTTCTTTAGCTGACTTGGAAAAAGGAATGCTTCGTCTTTCGAAAGTGATCCGACAGCTAATCACATCGCCTTCTTTTATCGCATAAAAAATCCATGGGGCGATCGCAACAACTTGTTTAGTCATATGGTATAGACGAAAAACGAACTTCTCCCGCCTTTATTCCATGAAGAGGTGGGAGTTTTTTACCACCCTTATGAAAATAAAGTAGATATTCCCTCTAGCTTGCCAATCTAGAAATGCTTCGGCGGGGTGCTGTCCTATGTTTTAAATTCTGAACACCTAATAAATCATATTTTCTCTTCTTTTTCCAACTCAAATATACCTTTTTATGCAAAATATACGAAACTATTCTTTTTCAATCCTATAAACTCTCGTGCTGTTTGATTTTCTCCCATGTCTTGAGTAAATTTTTATTCTCCGCTGCAACAACATCAGTATCTAATTTCAAAATAATTTTCTCATCCTTGTGCCTAGGTATAATATGAAAATGAATATGCTTAATATCTTGCTGGGCCCAATATCCGTTATCTTGAAGTACTGTAAAGTCTTCACAAATTCCGGATTTAATTAATTTTTTGGATACTATGATCAAGGAATCCATTAAAGCACTAGCGATTTGTTTTTCTTTTATATAATCAAGCCTTTCTATATGTTTATTAGTGACAATTAAGGTATGACCAACGCTTACCGGATTTTTATCAAGAAACGCTGTTACGTAATCATCTTTATAAATCTCGTAGCAGGGAGACTTACCGTGAACAATTTCGCAAAATATACATTTGTTCATTTTGCTCATTTATACTTTACCAAGCGACCCTCCTCTTCTATCAATCTTTTACTCAATTGGAGGTGTTTCACATGCGGCGGGGGTACTGGGCAATGTGATCAATAATATCCCAACGAGATCCGCCTTATTAAAATATCAGGATCAATAAGTCAGATGTCTGTTTTGAAAGAGCCATCCCCACTTCTTTCATAACTCTTTTACCTCGTTTCGGTTTGATCCGTGAGCTTCGATGCCAGCGCTATACACTTTCGCCACCATTTGCTGCGGCAAGAATTCTTAGTCATAAGAAATATAAATGATTTTTTTCATATGCATTCGTTCCTTTTCCTATTCCACGCTCTCCTTTCATAAATTTCCATACTCCTGTAAACAATAACAACGAATCTACATGCTAGTATATAGTAAATTGCTATTTTTAACCATATGTAACTATTTAAACTTATCAAGAATTCGATAAAAAATTTTGTAAACGGCAAAAAGCTGAATTACATTTTTTCAATAGACATACGGACCGGTCACGTAAGGAATATGAAATTGGTCAATATAATCGGCGGCTTCCTGAAGAAGTCCGCTTATGGGAATAAGTCCATCTACCCTTTTCCACTATATCATCGACTGATTTTTCTTTGTCTGTGGCAACAAATACGGAATAGTTGAGGTTTTCCACTTTATGGAAAATGGCATCAATCATTTTGCCATAAAACAATGTGAAGCGATAGAAGCATGTGGATGATGTACGACCATGCCAAATATTGTTCGTACACTGCGAAATCATCGCACTTGATAAGGCATTTGGTTTGTACTGCGGCTCTTTCATGGCTTTGAATACTTTTTCCCCCGTGCCTGTTGACTTGCCCACTTTCGTAAGCGTGTGTGGCCTTTTTACGTTGGCGCTCTCTTACCTTCTTTTTGCGCAATAAAAAAACAGAGGCACTACGAAAGAAAATCGCAGTGACTCTGCCTAGCAGCATAAGGATAAAATCGTTTCCGTTGATTATCGCCACCTATTTTAGAGAGCTTTGAGTGCATCTTGAAGCGGTAAGCTTTTTACTTCTACTGCACTGTGGGTATGCGCACTTCACTATTGAACATTGGCCTGTATTCATAAACCGAAAAAATCAGATGGGTACACAATGTACCATGGTTATTTTTCTGCTAATGAACGGCTATATGTATTCCCTAGCTCATACGCTTGATTGAAAAGATTCTTGTAATGCCTTTTGATTTCTTCTTCATTTTCTATGTCTTCAGCTAACGTATTATACAGAAAGGCCACTTCCGATTGCGGAATGCCTGTATAACCTGCTAAACCAACATTCAAATAATGGGAAATCATCGTATCGAAATTTCTTTTTTTCAGACTTTCTTCTGTCTCTCCCACCAGCGGTATCCACAATACCTTTTTGTGTGGAAGATGCGCTCCTCCATAAGCAAAACCATAGTTCCATACCCGATCTATATATCCTTTTACCATCGCCGGTAAGGAATACCACCACAACGGGAAGATGAAGGCTAAACCATCATTTCTTTTCAATCTTTCCATTTCTGCATGAACACGCGGAGAATATGTCTTATTAGGGTTGTCCCAATCCGGTTCATCTTGTTCGTATAACAGCGGATTAAACTCTTCACCGTACAAATCCGCAATTTCCACTTCATGTCCAGCATCTTTTAATCCTTGAATGAAACGCTCGGCAATCGCAAAAGTGAGGGATTCTCTTCTGGGATGCGAGACAACGGTTAACACTTTCATATAACCAGCTCCTAAATATAAACTATTTTTTGATGAACTATCTTTAAATTACAATTATTCTTCATTTATTATCAAATGATAAGCTTCTTCCTTTAGTTATTATACCCCGTTAGACGTGTAAGAATTCATTGACGGCAGGATAACGGCGTATTATAATCATAGTAAACATATATGATTTATATAATTTAAAAAGGGTGACGGAAAATGAGTGAGATTTTAAACGAAGTATTGGCTGCGAACAAAGAATATGCTGCTAATTTCGGGGACAAAGCAAATCTGGCGATGCCGCCGAAGCGCCGATTTGCCATTCTGACCTGCATGGATGCGCGCCTCGACCCAGCTAAGTTTGCCGGGCTTGCGGAAGGCGATGCTCATGTAATCCGAAATGCTGGAGGCCGGGCAAGTGACGATGCGATTCGTTCCCTCGTAATCTCGTATAAGCTGTTGGGAACACGGGAATGGTTTGTGATTCATCATACCGATTGTGGTATGGAGACATTTACCAATGACATTATCCGCAATTTGCTCGCCAACAGCCTGGAACCGGCTGAGTTTGACGGGGAACATTGGCGCGATACAGGAAGAGGACCCGGTTCCAGAGCGGGAGAATACATGGAATTTTTGACGATCAGCAATCTTGAACAGAGTGTTATCGATGACGTCGAACGGATCCGCTCCCATCCTCTTGTTCCGGGCTACATTACGATCTATGGTTTTATTTACGACGTGAAAAGCGGCCGACTGATTGAAGTGCCTGAAGCTAACCGCATTGGCCGGGCAACCATCTGATCATCGCTCTTTTTCTTGTCTTCACAAATGATGCTGAACAGAAAAGCAAGTACTTGTCATAAAGCAAAGGAAACTTGGCCCATCCAAGTTTCCTTTTAATTTATTTCAACTACCTTCGCAATTTTATCCAACCAATTATTTTTATGGATGAAAACCCATGGTTTATTATTTTCCCGATGAACTTTCATCCCCAATAGAAATGTCTCTAATATAACATTTCCTCCCTTCCAGCTCCAACCATCGTTCGTCTTCCCTTGTCCTGCCTGCTGCCTATTTTCGCTTGCATGCATAGTCGGTATACATGTATAATTGGAATCCTCCGGTCGCTAATCGTCTTGTTCGACTCCCGCATACTTCCATAAAATAGTTTCGCGATGTTCCTGCCTCTTCCGTTAAAGAAATTACCGCCAATTGGGCCGCTTTTCCAAAGCAAAAGTTACTTTTAAAACCTAAACTACACTCTCTAAAAGAAGAAGCAGTTTCGTATGTGAATATTTCTGTTATTGACAATCTGTTTCCGCTCACAGATAATAAAGTAACAGGAACATATATTCGCTCGTTGGCCGAGACTAAAATTTAATGTCGTTCTTACATGTTAATAAAAGGAGCTGAGTTTAAATGGAAAATTCAAATCAAAAAATTACTACATGTTTCATGTTCAATGGCAAAGCTGAAGAAGCAATGAATTTTTACACCTCTGTATTTGATCAATCAGAAATAAACAGTGTTTTTTACCATGAAGATGGAACAGTATTATATGCGACATTCACATTAAAAGGACAAACGTTTATGGCCATTGATAATAGCAACAAGCAAGAGCACCCTTTCACTCCTGCAATGTCACTGTTTGTAACATGTGATACCGAAGAAGAAATAAATAGAGTTTTTGAGCAGTTATCGCAAGATGGCAAAGTCCTAATGCCATTAGCTGCTTCTCCAGTTAGCAAAAAGTTTGGCTGGGTTGAAGATAAATACGGTGTTTCATGGCAATTAAACCTTGCAAAAAGCTAAATTTTTAAACGAATACAAGATAGAGAGGTTATTCTTATGTCATCAACAAACGCAAATCCGTCCATGGCTTCCCTATTACGTAATCGTTTCATCCAAACGATTATGACGGCTGGCCTGTTTATTCAGGTCGGCATTTGGGTACGTAACTTTGCGATTCTATTGTTTGTCACCGAGAAGACAAATGGGGATGCACTTGCCGTCTCACTTATATCGGTGGCTGAATTTGCACCGATTTTTATCTTTTCCTTTATTGGCGGTACGTTTGCAGATCGTTGGCGACCGAAACGAACGATGATCTGGTGCGACCTCTTAAGCGCTATATCGATATTTGTCATATTAATGGCGCTCCTGGTCGGCACATGGAAAGTGGTCTTTCTCACCACATTCGTCTCCGCAATCCTATCACAATTCTCTCAGCCTTCGGGGATGAAGCTGTTCAAAGTACACGTTCCGGAAGAGCAGATGCAGGCAGGTATGTCATTGTTCCAAACAATGATGGCTATTTTTATGATCATCGGTCCGATATTAGGCACCTTCGTCTTTCAACAGTTTGGTATCTACATCTCTATGGCGATAGTAGGTACAGCTTTTCTATTATCTGCTCTCATATTGACGTTATTGCCTCCTGACCAAATGGAGAAGAAAGACGAAAGCGAGACATCGCTCTGGCATGAAATAAAGCTCGGTTTTCAATATGTGTGGTCGCGCAAAATTCTTGTGGCTTTGGGAGGCGGCTTCATGGCTGCCGGATTAGGGCTTGGATTAATCCACCCGTTGGCCATCTTTCTGGTAACAGAACGCCTTGGTCTGGAAAAGGATTACTTGCAATGGCTGTTCACCGCTCATGGAGCAGCTATGATCATCGGCGGCGCTGTGGCGATGGTCTTTTCCAATCGGATTGCGCCGCACATTCTGCTGATGCTGGGAATGGGTGCCATGGCTGCAGGAATTTTTGTGATGGGTTGGTCTACCATGTTCTGGCTGACCTTGCTGGCTGAGTTTATCATCGGCCTATTCATGCCTGCTCTCCATATCGGCATTAATACGATTATACTGAACAATACCGACGAAACGTTCGTAGGACGTGTTAACGGCATATTGACCCCTTTGTTCATGGGTTCGATGGTCATCACAATGAGCTTGGCTGGTCTGTTGAAAGAACAATTCTCCCTAGTCGCAATCTATCAGGCCTCTGCCGCACTCTTTGTCATTGGCATTCTGGTCATGCTTCCGATGTTTCGAATGCTTAAAACGGCCGAAGCCGAATAAGCCCATAGCCAGCCATAATACGGTGCGGCACCACAGATGATGAACAATTGCTTTTTCATCTAATGAATCTCTCCCACCTTTCATTCCATGAAGAGGTGGGAGTTTCTTACACTTCTATCGAAGAAGCTTCATACCCCTTCTACACTCCTGCATTGGAAGTATTTCCGCTAGATTCCATAAGCAACATCGTACCACACCGGGGTAGCCCCTTTTTACTGCTTCTTGCTTGCGCAATCCGTAGATACGTCAGCTTCGTTTTGTACGTTCTATTGGTTGAAGGCACCATGAAGCAACACATACGTGTCGCTTGTTCGTACTTTTTCCATTGTCGGAATCCTGTCCAATTCCGCTTTGGATGCCCAGAAGAACACCTTTGGGCCACGAAGCATAAGCATTTCCTTCTTTTTTCTCTCCCTAAATAGGATGGTTCTATTATAGAACATACGTTCTTTTGATGAAAAACTTGCCGATTTCTCTCCCCTTCCTCTCATTTAGAGGAAGAAGAACACATGGCCGCTTTTTAGTTAGTGTAAAATTGCTTATTCACTTTTTCCTCCATAAATTTTGCAAATTTATTTTCTATGATGACATTAGAACATCACACGTTTGTTTGATGGAGGGAAACATATGAAAAAATTATTGATTGGAACGATTGTAGCGGGAGTCGTTGCCCTCGGCGCGTCCTGCTCCAATAATGCCTCGCCTCATAGTTCGATGCAGGGGCACAATGCGTCAAAGGAAGAAAACACGGCCAAGCATTCCAGCAGGCAATTGCCTTTGGCCACAACCACAGAAGTTTTATCTGGTAAAGAGATTCATCTTACCGCCAAGGAAGCATTATTGCAAATCAATGATAAAGTAAAACTTCCGGTCTACACATACAATGGATCAGTGCCTGGGCCGCAAATTCGTGTGAAACAAGGGGACACTGTTAAAATCCATTTGAAAAATGAATTACCAGAACCGATTACGATTCATTGGCATGGCTATCCTGTTCCAAATAGTCAAGACGGAGTACCAGGTGTTACGATGAACGCGATTAAACCGGGAGAAACCTTTACGTATGAATTCACGGCAACCGTGCCGGGAACGTATTGGTATCATTCCCATCAAGAGAGCGCAAAACAAGTGGATAAGGGATTATATGGCACACTGATCGTAGAGCCTAAACACGAGGAAAAAGCGGATCGGGATTATACGCTTGTGTTGGATGAATGGGTGAGCGATCCCAATGAAGAAAATATGCATATGAATGGGATGGATCATAGCAATATGGAACACGGAAATGGCTCCGATCACCAACATATGAACATGAACAGAATAGGCCATGATATGAGCATGTATGACATTTTCACCATCAACGGGAAAAGCGGTTCCGCTGTAAAACCTTTAAAAGTGAAAAAAGGCGAAAAAGTGCGCCTTCGCCTTGTAAACGCAGGATACATGTCCCATCAACTGCACCTGCATGGCCACGAATTTAAAATTGTCGCAGCAGACGGACAGCCGTTAAACGATCCGCAGCCGATCAAAGACGAACTTTTGAATATCGCTCCGGGAGAACGTTACGATATTGAATTTACAGCGAATAATCCGGGCGAATGGTTACTAGAATGCCATGGCAATATGAAAGGCGCCGATAGCATGAAAGTAAAAATCCAATATGAAGGCGAAAAAGGCAGTGCCGATAAAGCGAATGCAACAGAAGATTTGCCTGTCGTGGACATGACAAGCTACGGAAAACAGAAGCTGGGAGAATTTACGTTAGATCAAAAATACGATGTAGAATACACGATGAATTTAGGGACAGCCATGGGCAAAGATGGCATGGTCTACACGATCAATGGGAAAACGTATCCTGAAACGACACCTGTCCATGTGAAGAAAGGCGATCTCGTCAAAGTAAAACTAGTGAACGATTCACCGGCAGATTTACATCCCATGCATTTACACGGACACTTTTTCCAAGTATTAAGCAAAAACGGCAAGCCAATGACAGGTTCCCCATTGATAAAGGATACCTTGAACCTAAATCCGGGTGAAGAATATGTCATTGCATTTAAAGCGGATAATCCGGGAAACTGGATGTTCCATTGCCATGACTTGCACCACGCCTCAGCCGGAATGGTCACAGAAGTAAAATACAAAGATTACAAATCGGATTATGCACCAAATCCGAATGACACAACCAATCATCCTGAATAACGTTTCCCCCTCCAAATAAAACTTGGAGGGGAATTTTTTCTGCGCTTGCCTTTTTTCCGTCATGAACGTTTTCTGGCGGCAAATATATGCAGTTTTGCCCTCCCGGTTCTTGAAATCATTTCTTGTACTGCATTATCGATGTTTTCGTTTTCTAACTTCAAAACCATAAGCGACGCTAAGCAAGCTCATCACAGTTCCATGTTCATTCCTCATCAGCAGGTCATCCAACTTAAACTGAACATGCTTTTACACAAATAATTATGGAGTAGTGCAATGATTTTCCCTTTTTTGCCCTCTTCTTCCCTTATGCCTCCCATTTATATCCTACTCCCCAAACGGTTTGCAGAAATTGATCGATCGGAAATCCAACTTGTCTCAGCTTTTCTCTGATATTTTTGACATGAGAGTCTATGGTGCGCTCTTCTGTGTTTGCGTTATAGCCCCATAAAGACACGATGATTTGTTCTCTGCTGAACACTCTGTTTGGATGCTTCAAAAACAGCCCTAATATGGCAAACTCTTTTGGCGTTAGAAAAATCGGTTCGTTTTGATAGTGGGCTTTATGTTCATCTTCATCCCACACTAACCCTTGAAATTCTATTTTCGATCGTTTCCCCACCGAACGGCGCAACACTGCTTCGATGCGGGCAAGAAGCTCGGCTTCGTCAAACGGTTTGGTGATGTAATCATCCGCCCCGATATTGAGCCCTTTGACGATATCTAACGTTTGATCTCTTGCAGTCACCATAATAATAGGGACATCGGAAAATTCTCTAATTCGTTTACACGTTTCCCAACCATCCAGTTCCGGCATCATAATGTCCAGCAAGACCAAATCCGCTTTGTGATTTTCTAAGTACTGCAGCGCTGCCCAACCGGACTCGCACTTGACACAATGATATCCTTTCGGCGAAAGATAAAGATCCAGTAACTCTAACATTCGTTTTTCGTCGTCAACGAGCAAAATCGTGTACATGCTCATCCCTCCGGCAATGTAATGATTATGTTTGTTCCTTTTCCATATTCACTGGCGGCGTAAATCGAGCCTCCGTGCGCTTCCACAATTTCCTTGGCGATGGCCAGCCCCAGTCCTGTTCCGCCGCTGGTTCTTGATCTTGATTTATCCACTCGGTAAAAACGCTCAAAAATATGCGGCAAATCCTCTTCAGGGATCCCTCTGCCTTCGTCGGAAACAATCATCACAATGTTGTTTTTCTCCGCTCTTACATCGATAGAGACGGTGGAACCTTGATCGGAATATTTTAAAGCATTGTCCAACAAATTCATCATCACTTGTTCAAAACGTTTTTGGTCGATATGGACGGTAATGCTTTTTTCACATCGATATACAAGTGACATTTTGTTTGCTTGAAACGCAGGATGCATTTTGTCATGCAATTTTTTCAAGAAAGCATATAAATTTGTCGGCTCCTTATGGATTTGAAAGGAATGTTGATCCATCTTCGCCAATTCAAAAAGATCCTTCACCAGCTTTTGCATATGCTCTGCTTCTTCGTAGATAATGGACAAATACCGATTTCTCTCTTCTTCCTCCATATTTGGTCTCCTAGCGATGTCCGCATACCCTTTTACATAAGTGAGAGGGGTGCGAAGCTCATGAGAAATGCTGGCAAGAAATTCGTTTCTCTCTTTTTTTAAGTATTCTAAATCCCTCGCCAATGTTTGAATGGCTTTCCCCAGCTCCGCTAATTCATCTTCCCCTTTTACTTGCAAATGAACAGAAAAATCCCCTTTACTCAATTTTTCAGTCGCCTCTTTCATGCGAATAAGCGGAATGGTAATGACTCTTGATAAGAGGGCGATCGTAATAATCGTTAAAAATACCGAAAGAATTCCGACCATCATGAAATGATGCTTTAACTTATCAATCATATTTTGGATGGAATCCGTGTTTTGGAACATATAGACATACCCTTTGATCTTGCCGTCAATTCGAATCGGGCTTACCGTTGAAATATGCGACGCTTTTTGCCAATTTTTTTGCACGATCATCCCGTCATCGGGAATTTGTTTATTTGCTTTTTTTATGATTTTTTTAGCAAACGGTAAAATATGATCCGAAAAATACAAGATCTTCCCCTTGTCATCTGTAATAACGACGTCCGTCTCCGCTTCAGACTCCATCATGGTGACATGTTCTAACGTAGAAGGATCATAATTTTTTTCTAACACATCGCGGTGGCTGTTTCCTCTTGCTAACAGCTGTTCAAATTCCTCATTAATTCGAGAATGAACCAGAGTAACATATAGTGACGCAAATAAAATCGCCTCTATTCCTAATACAAACAGAAAAAATAATAACCCTAATTTAAACGAAATTTTCCTCATTTTTATTCCCTTTCTTAATTCTGTCCATTCGCTTTATGAGTTTATTGGCGCATTGGAGATGAGGCTAAATCATTATAAATGAATGTTCTCCAAACACCACTCCGAGTTCAGCAAACTTAAATCTCTGGAAAATAAAACATCTTTTTGCTGCCTCTTTTTCCACGTAATCTCTTTGGATAATCTAATAAATTTTATTTTATAAACTAAACTTGCAGAATTAATGGATTTAAACAAAGGACAGTTGCCGAAGGAGATCACACTTTATGAGGAGATCGGCTCACGATTATTCATTTTCATAAATAGGATTAATTTCTTATTCTACTTTTTTTCTATCTTCATTAAGATGAATTATTGTAATATTGTGAAGAAAAAGGAGAGACTTCCGATGAATTTTTCTCTTTGGATTAAAACAGAAAGCAATTCTTCTCATAAAACAGCGTTTGAACTGCCAAGCGAACGAAAGCCTGTCCGGACAAAAGATGCGGTCATTAATACGCAATTGGAAATGATTGAGCTAACGCATCGCGATTTAACCATATTGGCACAGTTAAAACCGTGGGTGGAAGAAAAAATTGATTGGATTGTCGGACGCTTTTATGAAACGTTAGAGAAAGAACCATCTTTATTTCAAATTATCCATCAGCACAGTTCGATTGAACGTCTAAAACAGACGCTTACTACGCATGTGATTGAAATGTTTGAAGGGCGCATCGATGAAGCATTTATTGAAAAACGTACGCGCATTGCGGTCACGCATTTAAAGATTGGTCTGCTGCCAAAATGGTATATGTGCGCATTTCAGCAGCTTCAGCTATCGCTTATCGAAGCAATCGTTCCACATCTCGATGATCCTTTATTGTTGATCGAAGCAGTAAAATCGATCACAAAAATTTTAAATTTTGAACAACAGCTTGTTTTAGAACAATATGAAAAAGTGAATGAAAAAATCCGAATGCAGATGGAACAAGCAAAAAATGATCTCAAACTGCAATTGCAAGCGACAGCGCAAGAACTTTCCGGCATATCCGGAGAAGTCTATGCTTCGGTTTCTGAATTGACGACAGAAGCGATGAACATTTTACAATCAATCAAGGAAGCTTCCTCTATTTCCGAAAAAAGCGAGCGCCATTCTGCCGAAGGTCAAGAAAAATTACAAAAACAATTATCAGAAATCCGCCATATTCAAACAATGATGAAAGAGATCGATGCAGAAATCAACAGCTTACAACAGTCAGCCCGTGATATCGCAGGAATCAACAGTATCGTGACAGAGATTGCCGATCAGACAAACATGCTTTCGTTAAATGCTTCGATTGAAGCGGCGCGTGCGGGAGAACACGGCAAGGGGTTTGCTGTTGTTGCTGACGAAGTGCGAAAGCTTGCCTTCCAGACAAAAAAATCTGTCGCTGACGTCACAAGCATTTTAGATGACTTGAACCGGAAGGTAAAAGCCATTTCTGAATCAATCAATTCAGCACATGCATTGATTGACCGTGGGACAAGCGATATGGAGAAAATCCACCAGTTTTTTGAAACATTATCACAGTCGCTCCAGCAAATTCGCACTCAAAATCAACGGATTCGTGAAAAGATGAAGCGATACGTAGATGTAGTCACAGATATTAATGATGCCACCAACAATGTCGCTGTATCGGCCGAGAGATTGGAGCAATTAACAAACGGCTTATAGCTAGCAAAGCCTTTGCCGCTTTGAGTGAGTGGCAAAGGCTAAACAATGTTTGTGTTTCTTGCAATTTTTGAAGGGAAAGTATAGAAAAATGGTTGGTAAATATTTATAAATTGCACAAAATAAAGACATATCATGAGACAAAGGAAAAAATCGCTCCCGCTGCAAACGAAAATACGACCACCAGCCAAGGCGGCCATTTCCAAATGGTTAATAAGGCAAATGCAGCTAGCGCTAAAGAGAAATCAAGAGGGCTTTTTACCGCCTTCGTCCATACCGGATGGTACAGCGCCGCCAGCAAAATGCCTACGACCGCTGCGTTAATGCCGCCAAGCGCCGCTTGAAAGCGAGGGTGATGACGTAGCCAATGCCAAAATGGAAGCATTCCAATGATTAATAAAAAGGAAGGAAGAAAGATGCCAATAGTAGCGACAAGCGCCCCTCTCCATCCAAAACTAGCCATTCCCAGATACGAGGCGAACGTAAACAACGGCCCGGGTACCGCCTGCGCGGCGCCATATCCTGCAAGAAACTCATCGGCAGTCAGCCATCCTGTTGGGACGACTTCCGCTTGTAATAAAGGAAGAACAACATGTCCCCCTCCGAATACTAAAGCACCAGAGCGATAGAAGCTATCAAACAGCGCGATCCAATGGGAGTCCGTCAGATTGCGCGCCATCGGAAGCAATATTAGCAAAGCAAGAAACAAAATAAGCAAGCTGACCGCTGTTTTTTTATGGATTCCGACAGCAATCAGAGTCGGCTTTTCCTCTATGGTGTTTTGCACCAAAAATGAGCCGGCAATTCCTGCGGCAGCAATGATGCCTACTTGACTAAACACGCTCGGGACAAGCAGCGTAAAAACCGCAGCAACGATGGCAATGGAAGCGCGAGGACGATCATAGGCAAAGTTTTTCGCCATTCCCCAGACCGCTTGCGCCACGACGGCGACCGCGGCTACTAACAGTCCGTGAAGCCATTCTGTACTAATTGAAGAAGCGTCTTGAAAAAAATAAGCGAATAAACTGAGCGCAAGCGCGGACGGAAGCGTAAAACCAAGCCATGCGGCAAAAGCGCCCCAAAAGCCCGCTCGCATAAAGCCAATCCCTATTCCTACTTGGCTGCTCGCTGGACCGGGTAGAAATTGGCACAATGCCACTAAGTCCGCATACGTTTTTTCATCCAGCCATTGACGCCGCTGCACATATTCTTCGCGAAAATACCCTAAATGGGCAACAGGGCCGCCGAACGAAGTCAAACCAAGGCGAAATGCTGTTTTCCACACTTCCCAAACGGAACCTTTTTTTTGGACCTGCATTTTCTTTTTTTGATTCAATTGGCTGTTCCCCCTAGGTAAGAACGCTTTCTGTCCTCGACATCACCGTTTTTGATTTTTGCTTCTGCCACACAAAGCGGCAGTTGTAATTGCATGGAAACCATGTATATATTTCCTTGTCCGACATGTGTTCATGATACGTGTTTGTGCCATCGTCCAATAAGCAAATGGACATCCGAAACTTGTTGGAAGCAGCATTTTTAGAATAACCCGGATCATAAAGATGCAGCCTTTTGTTATTCACGATATGATCATGGCTGCAAAATGGATTCACCAAATCTGTGAAGCAACTATTCCTAGCAAAATACCAATAACGGCGCTTGACAAAGTGCCGATGAGATAATACTCGGAAAACTGTTTATGTTCAAATTGCTTGAAACGGGCCAACGTTTTTAGCGCCGCCAAAAACGCAAGCCCTTGCACCATATCCATTATCATAAAAATGACGATCAGCATTCGTTCCAACATACCAATGATGGAACCGATTTTTGCGGGAGAATCGCGAAAAAATTGTTCCGTTTTTACGGTAGTAATTTCGACTTCCTGTCCCCCGTCATTCTTGTGTCTTATTTTTACTTCCATTTTTTCATCAGATAAACGATAAATCCCTTCCTGCAGTTCGCGATTCGGCATAATGTCTTGCAGCACAATTTGCAGAAAACGGTCGGCGCCATACGTAGCTAAAATAAAGACGCAGCCTGTAGCGACGATTTTTTCGTCCGTGGTCCATCCTCTAAAAAAAGAAGCTGCGCCGTTGTCTAATAGCCGCGTTGAAATGTGCAGGCCATGAAAAGCGATCCAAATGGTCAAAAAGTGAAGCATTTGGTCAAGAAGAAATAAAAATGCTTGATTGCCTGTTCCTTTCAAGTTATCGTTCAGCTTCATTTTGCCATAGTCAATAAGATAATGACAAATAGAAATAAGCAAAATTGCCTGTCCAGACAATAAAAAAACAGGAAGATGAAAAGAGTTATTCATCGACATCGCTATAAAGCTGGCGATGGCCATCAGAACGATATGAATGGCGACATGTTTACCTAGGAAAAGAATCGGCCTCTCCTTTCTTCCGTTGACGCATCGGTCCGGTTGGAACATAAAATCTCCTAGCAAATGTGCGGCGTAAAAATATATCCACAATGCCAATCGCTCCTTATGCTTTTAAAAGGGTTTGATACAAAAGCAGCAGTTGAGTCAGGCTAGCTTCTGCCATCTTCACTTTTTGATAATCGGCGCGTTTCAGCAAATAACTGACGGTAGAAATAGGCGATTTGTATCCCAAATGGTTGCCGATTTTTTCATATGTCCATTCAGGATATTGTTCCATTAAAGAAATGACTTGCTTTTGCTTATCCGTCCATTTTCGCTTTATTGATAAGATAAATCCTAATAGCGTATTAAGCGGTTCGGAAGGCAGTGGTTCAGATAAAATATAAAAACTTGTTTCTGTTTCTCTTTCGTTCCAAATTTTTATTTTCTCCTTGTTTCCTTTTAAGTGTTTGTCTCGTGCTTCAAATGCATGTAATACCGCGCTTCCATTTATCGCATGGACATCGGTTGTATTCGTCGTTTCTAATTTTCCAACGCCAATCCCTAGGTAAAACGGGCATCGGTGCAAATGAGATTGTTGCACAATATAATCAATAAGCGGGTATGCGCTAGCAAAGTTCGCGATGACCCCAATCAGCTCATCCCCGTTTCGGATCGTAAACGGAACGAGTAAATCGTGATGAAATCGCTTATTGATTGCCTGTTCGCATTCGCTCAGGATATTTAGCAAACGAGTTTTTTCCATCTGTTTCGACTTCTTGACATCGGCGGCAACACAGATAGCTGGTATTGGTTTCATAGCATCCCTCTTTTTTGTTGATGTATATACATCAATATTATCATTGTTGTTAAATAAACATCAACCACACTTTCTAAAAGTATTCTCTCTATGATCAATGAAATATCGGCTTCCGTTTTTGAAACAACGAGGGGCGTAATTGCCTCCGCACTGGCGCTATCCCTATCTTATTCGTTTCTTACATTAACAATCATTTTATCACCGTTTTTGTCTCCGAAAAAGTTCATATCCTTTTTGGATAATACCATCGCCAAATTTTTGCTGAAGGTGCTCAATCGTATTCCATAGCTCTTCCTTTTTGGCCTCCTCTTCAAAGTGAAACAAGTCTAATTGTTTCACTGCCTCCCTTTTATCAAACACGTCGACGGCAGTAATTCCTAACAGCCTTACCGGATTGCCGTTCCAATGACGTTTTAATAAGTAAGCGGCACGCTGAAAGATCTCTTCCGCCTCTTGAACTGGATTTTCCCATGTTTTGCTGCGGGTGATTGTTTGAAAATTGCTGTAGCGGATCATAATTTGGATGGTGGAAGAAACAACATGCTTCTGTTTCATTCGCTTGCTGACGGATTGCGCCAAACCGCGCAACACTTCAAGGAGAACCCGCTCCTCTGTCACATTGCGGGAAAGCGTTGTGGAGTTCCCAATTGATTTCCATTTCTCTCCTGCCTCTGGGTCAACTGGACGGGGATCTATCCCATTCGCTCTCTCTTTTAAGCGAATCCCAGTAATACCAAGTAAATTTTGCAATGTCGCTTTTTCCGCCTTTGCCAATTCGCCGATAGTAAAGATGCCAATGCCATTTAGTTTTTTTGCTGTTTTGTCACCAACACCATGCATCTGCTGAACAGGGAGAGGCCAAAGTATTTTTGGCACATCGCGCTTGCGCAGAACGGTAATGCCTAACGGTTTTTTTATGTCGCTTGCCATTTTTGCCAAAAATTTATTTGGCGCAATGCCAATGCTTACGGGAATATGCAGCGTTTTTAACAATCCTTTTTGGATTTGCTCTGCGATGTCCAACGGTGAACCGCGTGAATAACAATCAGTGATATCTAAATATCCTTCGTCAATTGAGGCAGGCTCCAAAACAGGGGTAAACGTCTTCAAAAATTGAAATACTTTCTCGCTTATATCGCGGTATAAGTGAAAGTCGGGCTTTAATATAACAAGATGCGGGCATCTTTTCTTCGCTTCCCATAACGGCATCGTCGTATAAATGCCAAAGCATTGTTTTGCGATATAGTTTGCCGCTAGCACAACACCTTTGCGTTCTTTCGGGTCTCCCGCTACAACAACCGCTTTTTCTTTTAATGATGGATCTCGCGCGATTTCGCAGCTCGCGAAAAATGAATTACAGTCGACATGTAAAATGACACGACCGTATTTTTGGCGCGTTGCTTCCATGTTGTTTTTCTCCTTTTTTGCACTAATAAAAATTAGAATGTTATGACCGTTCTATCTGAAATGCCGATTTTTTTGCGCATTAAGCCCGGAACGTTGGCATACGGCGCATTATCGCTTTTAGACAGCGCCTACGTATAAATACATACAAATTTTTGCACTTCCGCTTTTTCTAACACCAAAAGAGTTTGCCATATTAGGGATGTTTTTAAAACAGCCAAACAGAGTTTTAGCAGAGAACAAATTTCATAGAGAAATCGTAAAAGGCATTTTAATTATAGCACATATGTTCGTTTGTTTCTATGACAGAGTTTATGTTCCGTTCATTTGGAAGCGGTAAGCTTTAGTTTATTGGTTTTTTCTTTGTTTCCTTTGATTATTTAGAACATAGTTTAAATAAATTAGTTTAATCACTAAAACAGCCTCTCACCGTGCAAAGATAAGAGGCTGTTTTACCGCCTTTCCGTTATGATTAGGCCATTGGCTTAGAATTGTTTCTGCTCCAAACCGAAAAAATATTTTAAAGGTACAGGGCGTTCTCCGGCATATGGAGCAGCCTAGCCGTTTAAATCGAATGACAAGCCAATCTTTATAACCGCCGCCACTCGGGTTTTTTGTCGGCTTTACTAACAAGTATTTCGATAACATTTAACGCAAGGCGACAATCGCGTTGTGCTTGTCCTTTCGTTTGCTGGAAATGCCAATAAATAATTGTCTGGGAGAATAAATAATGGTAGAAAACGGTGGTTAGAAAATTGTGCGCAAGTGTAAAGTCTCGTATTGCCTGCACTTCAGGCCCGCTATATGGCTGCGGTCCTTTAACCGTCTTTCAAGATGGCAACAAATTGTTTTCTAATATGCGTATATTGTCTGTTCAAATCACCTTCGAATATTCGCTTTCCGGGCAGAGAAATCTTTTTTTGCTATTATATATACACCATTTAATTACTTTCCCTCTCGATTTTTTATTCCATTTAAAATCAAATCCACATAGATTTCCGCTAGTTTTTCTTCCGATATTTCTCCATCGGGGTTAAACCAGTAATAGCTCCAGTTTGTAATACCTAAAATTCCAAACGTAACCATGTGGGGAGTATGCGTTTGCTTAAACTCTCCTTCTGCGATTCCTTCTTCAATAAGCTTTTGATAGTTTTCGCGAAACGCCCGTCGCTTTGCCTTGATTTCTTGCAAATGCTCTTCATGTAGATGCCGCATTTCCCGAAAGAAAATGCGCGCACTTTTTCTTCTCGTTCTAATATTATGGATGAGCATATAAACGATTTCATATAACTTTGTCGTGCAATCTTTATTTTCATCTCGCAAAATGCGTTCTTGCTGTTGTAAAAGATCTTCGATATACGTCAAGCAAATATCTCTTAATAGTTCTTCCTTGCTTTTGAAATAATAATAAAATGCGCCTTTGGTAACTCCCATCGCTTCGACGATTTCTTGCACGGACGTTTCTTTAAATCCTTTGCGATCAAATAGTTCAATGCTTGTTTCGATAATTTTTTCCTTCATGTGTCCATTCCTTTCGCCATTTCTTCTCGTTTAATAATTTTTGTTGTCTTCTTAAGCGAGAACTCATGCTGTTCCTCTCTGCTGCTCCTGTATTTTTTTACAAAATTCTCCTCTGTCATTCGGATTCATATTTTAATAGATAGAAAAAACGACTTCTCCTTTTACGACTTCTTTCCCGTTTTGATTGACGGCAGAAACATCGAAACGCAGTTTCTTCTCTTCCTTTTCCTTGACCGTCGCTGTTAATGTAATGGCATCATCCAGAAAAACCATCGATTTAAAGCGAACGAAATAATCTTGAATAAATCCTTCTTCATAATAAGGCGTAAACAGTTTTGCGAGATTTCCCATCGTCCACATTCCGTGCGCAATAATTCCTGGCAGCCCAGCTTTTTTCGCTTCTTCATCTATCGTATGAATCGGATTGTAGTCGCCGGATGCCCCAGCGTATTTGATTAAGTCAAGCCGCGAAACAGGGAAAAGCTGCACTTCTTCTAGCGAATCTCCGACTTGCAGTTCGATCATCTTTATCATACAATCATCGCCTTTCTTACCGCTTCCGTAATAATAATCGTGGATGTGGAAGTAAAAATGACATTCCCTGATGAATCTTCTCCGTAGTTGGTGATGACTAAAAATCCAAGCTTCCCCATGCTGCTTTGCTTTTCATAGTAATCTTCCACTTTTGAATAGCAATATAATTCCTCGCCGACATAAAGCGGCCTTTCATAATGAAACCGCTGCTCGCCGTGAATCAGCCCTTTGCTTGGAAGCTTCAATCCTTCAATCACGCCGTAGTCAAACACCCTTGGAAATGTCGGAGGAGCGATGTTCGCTTTGTATCGTGATATTTTTCCCGCTTCTTCATCCCAGTAAATTGGATGCGGGTCGCCGATCGCTTCGGCAAACTTTTTGACCGCTCCCCGTTCGACAACATTTTTTACTTTATTGGAGCGTTTCCCGATATATTCGGCAAACATCTGACCGTTTTCCCTCCTGATTTAATTTTTTGGACCTCCGGCCACGTATAGAACTTGGCCGTTAATAAACGAAGACTTCTCATCGGCGAAGAAAGCGACCGCCTGGGCGACATCTTCCGGTTTTCCGCTTCTTCCGACCGGAATTTTCGCCACACTCGCTTGAATCAATTCTTCAAACGAAATGCCTAATCTTTCCGCCGTTGCTTTTGTCATATCCGTTTCGATAAATCCAGGCGCGACTGCGTTCGTTGTGATGCCGAATTTGCCCAATTCAATCGCCAACGTTTTTGTAAATCCTTGGATTCCAGCTTTCGCTGCGGCATAGTTCGCTTGGCCGCGGTTGCCGAGGGCGGATGTCGAAGAAATGTTAATAATGCGTCCGTACCGTTTTTCTACCATATATTTTTGAACGGCGCGGGCGCAATAAAACGCTCCTTTTAAATGGACATCCATCACGGTTTTCCAGTCATCATCCGTCATTTTAAAAAGCAAGTTGTCGCGAATGACTCCGGCGTTGTTGACGAGAATATCGATCGACCCGAATTGATCGACAATTTCTTTTACCGCTGCTTCGACTTGTTCATGGTCGGTGACGCTCGCGACTTTCGCATATACTTCATAGCCTTTTGCTTTTAATTCATTTGCTGTTGCGTGCAGCGCTTCTTCATTTAAGTCGATGAACGCCACTTTCGCTCCTTCTTCGGCAAAACGTTCGACAATCGCTTTTCCAATTCCGCGGCTTCCTCCTGTAACGAACGCCACTCTCCCTTTAAATCTTGCGCTCATTCGTTTATTCCTCCCTCATAAAATCTTTTTTGATGAAAAATTTACAAATATTAAGATAACGCTTTCATTTTTATAAAAATTGACCAAGCTTCACATGTCCTTTTAACAAGTTTCTCGCGATAATCACGCGCTGAATTTCATCGGTGCCGTCATAAATGCGCCAAAGTCTTGCATCGCGGTACCAGCGTTCGATCGGCATTTCTTTCGTGTAGCCCATGCCACCGTGAATTTGCATCACACGGTCGACGACACGATTGCCCATGTTAGCCCCAAACAATTTGGCCATCGAGGCTAAATGGCGGTTGTCTTCACCTTGGTCGAGCGTAAACGCCGCGTTTAGCACAAGCCATTTCGCTGCTTCAATTTCGACGGCCGAATCGGCGATCATCCATTGAATTGCTTGTCTTTCCGCGATCGGCTTGCCAAACGTTACGCGCTCTTTCGCGTAGTCAATCGCCATTTGCAGCAGCCGTTCCGCTGCCCCGACCGCACGGGCACCGACAATCCAGCGGGCATATCCGATCCATTCTAACCCAAGCTTATAGCCGCCATGCAATTCTCCTAAAATGTTTTCTTCCGGCACACGCACATTTTCAAAAATTAAACTAGCCGGCGTCGATGGCCCCATCGTATGTATCGGTTCGGAACGCCAGCCCATTTCGCGGTCCACAATAAAGCAAGTAACTCCTTCCCGCCCGTTCGTCGCTTGATGGCGTTCTTTGTCCGTAATGGCGATCACCATCACAAAATCCGCTTCGTTTCCGCCGGTGATAAACGTTTTTTCCCCGTTTAATACCCATTCGCTTCCATCTTTTACTGCTGTCATTTTAATGTTTCTCGTATCCGATCCCGCGCCTGGCTCTGTTATGGCAAAGCATGATTTTTTCTCACCATTAATGGTCGGAAGCAAATATTTTTTCTTTTGTTTTTCATTCGCGTAATAGAGAATATTATCTGCCGACCCGCCAAACCGGAATGGAACAAACGTTTTCGACACTTCTATCGTCACAATCGCCTGCATCACATGCCCAAGGTTGGCGCCGCCATACTCCGCCGGTGTATTAATCCCCCAAAACCCCGCTTCCTTCGCCTTTAGCTGCAATTCTTTCAATGTTTCCTCAGAAAGCCCTGGCTTCCCTTCCCGCTCTTTTCGCAGCACCTCATTTTCTAACGGCATTAATTCTTTTTCAACGAATTTGCGAATGGCCTTTTGCACCATCCGCTGTTCGTCCGTAAGACGCAAATACATTGTGATCCCTCCATTCTATTCAATTTTCTATTACTCATACATATGCATATTACCAAAAATTATACCAACCAGTTGGTATGTTAATGTTATTATATTCTAAAATTTAAAAAAATACAATATTTTCATTTTTTATTGGTTAAAAAACAAGCAGATGCAGTTGAAGCGATGTTCAACATGCATCCGCAATGTATTGCTGTACTTTGGCAACCGTCTCTCCGATTCCTGCATGGAGGACGATGTCAAATAAATCATTCATTTTCGTCGGCGTTTTATTAACAAGGACTTTGCGGATATGGGGAGCTTCCGCGGCAACATAGGCAGGAATTAAATTGACTGGAGCGACTTCCAGACTCGTTCCCATCGCGACCAACAAATCGCTGCCATCTGCGGCTTGCAACGCCTCTTCGAATCGTTGGACCATTCCTCCAAACAAAACAACATCCGGTTTTAAAATTTCGTTGCATGTTTTTCCATTTTTTAATGTCCGCACACACCGTGGCACATCGTGGCTATTGACAAACGCTAAATCATATTTTGTTTGGCATTTCGGGCATGTCGCCGTTTGCAATGTACCGTGTAACTCAATCACATTGGCGCTTCCCGCTTTCTCGTGCAACCCGTCAATATTTTGTGTCAAAATAACCACTTTCTTTCCCATATCTTCTAGCCACTTCAAAAAGAGGTGGCCTTGATTTGGCGCAAAATTCCCCATCAACTTCAATGAAAAAATACGCTTAAATTTATGCCAAAAATCAACAGGATGGTTCTTAAAGTAATATTCAGAAATATAATGCTCGACATTTTCTTCTTGTGAATAAATGCCGTTTTCGCTGCGAAAATCTGGAATTCCTGATTCAGTGCTCATTCCCGCTCCAGTCAACACGGTAATTTTCTTTGCATCCATAATCCATTGCGCGAATTCCTTTATCTTATCCATGGCCATTTCTCCTTTCTATCCATGAGGTGAAACACCCGTCTCTTTTTATCATATATCAATTTTTTGTGTCAAAAAAAATGTCACAATCACCGGAAAATCACGATTATTCGCAATTGATTTATTTTGTCTTCTTTATTATATTATCACTTTACCAAATTAAAATGATCGTTTATGATGATAAAGTAAATTAGCTGTAGCGACGGTATTATATAAGGAGGACATACCTATGGCAACGAAAAAATGGGGATTATGGATTTTAACCGCCTTTGTCGTCGGCAACATGATCGGCGGTGGTATATTTATGATTCCGGCAAGCTTGGCGCAAGTCGCAAGCCCAATGGGATCAGCTCTTGCTTGGATGGCAACCGGATTGGGAGTTTTCATGATTGCGCTCGTGTTCGGCAGTTTAGTGACAAGGAAGCCAGAATTGAAAGCGGGGCCGCAAAGCTACGCGCAGGCGATGTTTTCCTCGCCAAAAGCGGGGAATGTCGCAGGCTACAGCATGGCATGGGGATATTGGGCCGCAAACTGGGCAGCGACCGCGTCTGTCATTATTTCTTTTGCCGGCTATTTAAGCGCATTTTTCCCGATTATGCAAAGCGACCGCGTTCTCATTACCATCGGAACGTTTCAATTAGAAACAGGAAAAGCGCTCACGTTTGCAGTTTGCACGGTCGTATTATGGGGAATTCAATGGATTCTCGCCCGCGATTTTCAACAAGCGGGAAGCATTAATATTTTGGCGACGGGAGCGAAAGTCATCGGCTTTCTCCTTTATATTGTTGCTACCGTCTCAGTGTTTAACGCCGCGAATTTAGGCAGCGGATTTGCATTCACGGATGAAAAAGGACAATCAGTATCCGTTCCAAGCCAAATCAACGGAGCGGCAATTACGATGCTTTGGGCGTTTATCGGCATTGAATCGGCTGTTATGCTGTCAAACCGCGCGAAATCGCAAAAAGATGTAAAAAAGGCGACATTGCTTGGATTAATTATTTCGGTACTTATTTACATGGGAATCACATTGTTAACGATGGGAGCTCTTTCGCAAGAACAGCTGCAGCAATCGCAAAAGCCGCTCGTGGACGCGCTGCATGCGGTTATCGGCAGCAACGGAGCCTACATCATGGCAATTTTAGCGCTTATTTCCTTGTTCGGCTCGACGATCGGCTGGATTGTCGTCAGTTCGGAAGTTCCTTATCAAGCGGCAAAAGAAGGATTGTTTCCCGCTTTCTTTGCGAAAACGAACCGAAACGGCAGCCCTGTCCGTTCTTTGTTTATTACCAATTTCATGACGCAAATTTTTCTATTTTCGACCGTATCGGGAACGGTGAACGAAGCGTATAATTTCGCGATTGTCGTCGCGACGCTCGCCTACTTAGTTCCGTATCTCGTCTCGGCATTATACCAGCTGAAATTAATTATAACGGGAGAAACGTATGAAAACGCAACGCGCATTCGCATCCGAGACGGCATCATCACAACAGCGGCACTAGCGTACTCGATTTGGGTCATCAAAACGGGAACTGCAGATTGGCATACATTTTTCTTAGGAATCGGCCTATTTATGGCAGGGTTGGTATTATATCCATTCATCATGAAGCCAAAATCGCTCGATCACAAGCAGACCAAATTAAAAAGAGCGTAAAGGGACCAACGAAATCGCTGGTCCCTTTTGCTTTTATTATCTTTGCCCCCACGCTATCTTATTCGCTGTCTTATATATCGCATCTCACTTTTTCACTAGGATCCGCTTCTCCATAAATATAATTTCAAAAAATCAGCTATACAAATTCTCGAACAATAACGTTATTTCCTGCCAAACGACTGTATTCATTCTTCTCTCCCTTTATTGTTGCTGAAGTGTTTCGATGATGCCCGGAATTTCCTTCAGCTCCTCTATCACAAAATCCGCATCGGCTGATTCGTATATCGCATCTTTTTTCCAAATGGTTTTCATCCCTGCATTCCGTGCCGCTTGAACATCGTTGATTGGATGATCACCGACAAACACGCTTTCATTGGCTAACACGTGCAGTTGGTCAAGCGCTCTTTGAAATAGCTGGGGATCTGGTTTACTCATTCCCTCCCATTCCGAAATAAGAATTGTGTCAAAATAGCCTTCAATGCCTAGCGCCTTTATTGAACGCATTTGAAATTGTCCTTTTCCATTTGTGATCATCCCCAATTTCAATGATTTTCTTTTTAACTCTTCCAGCAACCAAATAAGGTAAGGGAACGGAACACAGCTTTTATGGAAATAGTTCATATAATCTTCCAGCAAATTTTCCCATGTAATGCTAATAATCGCGAATTCTTTCACCATTTGTTTGTATACAGTATCTTTCCAAATATACCCTCGATTATCTAGTTCAATGAATCTAGCGATATACGATTCTTTTGGAATATGGCTTAATAAATGCTTTAAGCGCTCATACTGATATTCGATAAACTTTTGGATGGAAGCGTCGCGATCGAGCAATGTCCCATCCAAATCAAACATAACTGCTTTTACCATTATCTTTCTCTTTCTCCATGCGAACAACCTCCCCTTATTTTTTCACCCTCATTTCACTCGACGGCCCAGATCCGGTCTATTCTTTAGCGGGAACGTTTCCATCCATCTGTTGACTTTTGACCGCTTCGATCATTTTAAACACCCTCGAAAACACTTCCTCCATTTTCTATCCAAACATTTCGTTTTACATTCATATAATCTTTCTATTCTCACGAAATTTAGATAGACATTGGTAAAAAAGAGCCCGGAACCAACGTAACGGGCCCATTTTAATATGACATGCTTCCTGCGACAATCAAGCCGACAATAATAGAAATGGCAAATAAGCTAAACCCGACCGCGAGATTGCCTTCCTCGACTTTTTTGGCCAAGTTTGTTTTTGGCGTGAAGATGTACTCGAGCGCAAAATACACGAGAATTTGCGTGATAATGCCAATGACGCCCCATAGAAGAGCATCAGGCAAACTGACGCTGTTGCTCCAGGCGGCATAAATAACAATCGCCAATCCTAACGCTTTTCCCCACAATTTCAATGCTACGGCCATATTGCCTTGGCGGATTAATTCTCGCTCGGAAAATTTCGTCGTTAAGCTGAATAGGCCGATTCCGACTCCCATCAGCACAAGTCCTAACACGGTGTAAAGCAGAAAATTCATCACATACGTCATTTTCTTCATCCTTTCATCATCACAGGTAAATAATAAGACAAGTTGTTTGTAATCATTCCCCCCGCGCGCAGGCTGATTCCCATCGCTTTGCCGTTAATTAAAAAACACGTATGCAATAACCTCACCGTTTCACAGCCGTTGATGGTTTTGACCACTGTTTCGGGAAGCGGCACGTATTGCTGGTACACAGGTGTTTCGTCCTTATATGTTTGCTGGATATCGGCGACGATCGGTTCGCCTTTTCCGTTTTTGATGACGACCGTGTCGCCTTCGCGCCCGAATGCTGGCTTTTGCACATACATTAATTGCTGATCAAGAAAGTACTCTTCGTCTAAATAAGTCGGAAGAAAATGTTCGGAAATCCATTGACGCTCCTCATCCGTGAAAAACGGATTCCCTTCTTCATAAAGTCCCCAAATAAGCGCCTGTACCGCTTTCGACTGCAGCAAAAACGCGGATGGCTGATTGATAAGGGCGACTTCCCGCTCCTTCCACAGTTCCAGCAGCTGTATTCCCACTTTCGTTCCGTCTGGAGAGCGATCTTCGACTAAATGTTCAAGCGGATACGTTTGCCGATATAGCACATCGATCCGCCTTCCTTCCCCATCATATAATCCGCGCCGCAGCACACCGCCGCCACGCAGCTGAACATCCTCAGCAACAACGTAGAGCTCATGAAGCGGCACATAAGCAGCCTCCATTCCGCTGATTCGCTGCAAATACCGAACCGTCTCACGGTCTTCCATATGATCTTCATGGGAAGTAAACACGACATACGGCTCTCCATCGCGATGCAATAAACGGTATGACTGCAAAATGGCATGCTGAACCGCTTCAGAGACATAGCGCACTTCTCCTTTGTTTGGCGAACGTAAATGAAAAAAGGAAGCGGCCCGTTCATTGATATCAAATGTTTCGCGAATAAACGTCGGTGTATCCGCGTTCAATTCGATCAGCTTAAACGTTCCGCCAACGTGCACAAGATCAGCCCGAGCGATCACGGTTTCTGCTGGAAGCACGGGAATGCGCAAAAACGGAAGCGCTTCTCGATGAAATCCCAACAGCCGAAGAGTTTCGTCAGGTAATTGGCGCAACAGCTTCGCAGTTTTTCGATACAGATGACCGATGCGGCTTGTTGCCGTTCGTATTTGCTCCGCTTCCTCCTCTGTTAACATATGGTAGTCTAACAACGCATATTCTGCACCGTATAAGTCAGCCCAAAAATCGGGTATTGCCCCGTAAAACCGGGCGCGACGCTGGCGGTGTTGTTCAATGGAATACATCGTCATCCCCCAAAAAAGCTGCCTTTCGTCCCTGAACCGATTCCCGATTTCGCCCTTGCCTTAAATTCCGCGCTCTGTTGATAGCTTTTATACGCCGCGGAACGCTGCAGCTTGCGTTTGGACGAATAATAATGCCCACCATAGTAATAATGGCGGTAATGGGAGCTGTCCTCATCATCACAAACATACGTCCCCGTCGCAGAATCCCACTCCCAATCGTCGCAATCCCGATCCTTCGGTTTCGGCGGCAAACTTTCATCGCTGCAGGCAGTAAGTGAAGCGGCCATCAACGTCGACAGCACGCCAATCATCATCTTCTTCGTCTTGTTCATCAGTTAGTCTCTCCTTCTTCCATAACAAATCCTGTTGCTGTCACATAAAGAACATACACTTTTCGGTCCTCGTCAATTTCCGCGCTATCACGAAGCCATTCTTTTCTATGAAAATACGTAAATGAACTCCCTATATACGCCATCACATCGAGATGGGAAGGAAACTCCAGCGTTGCAATCACGGGGTGCTTGTTCTCCGCATCAAGCTCACGAACTTCCAGCCGTAAACCGTTGCTTTCTGCTTCTGCTTCTTTCCGCCCTCGCTCATACTCCTCGACGTAAATGACAAACCTATCATGTTCCAGCGCTGAGGAAACTTGCCGATACGTCACTCCCTCTTTTACAAAAAATTCGCATTCGCGCCGGGCAATGATTTGCGGCAAGTCTATCGATTCATAAAAATAAAGCAATCGATAATTTTCCTCGCCAAGCCATAGCCGATACTCCAAGCGATTCATGATATTTCCTGCCTTTCCAAGTCTGATACAACTACTAGTACGAATATCACGAGAAACTAGTTTCATTATTAAATGAATCATTCTTTTCCAAAATAATAGAAGACAAGCAAAAAAAAAGAGAAAAAGTTTTATTGAGCAAATCCATTTTTATCGCTTGTTTCCCCTTCACGTTCAAACGAGAACGTGCCTTGCGTGATTCATGATGCTGCTGGATAAGCAGCAATAGCGCCATACCATATACAACGCTGCGGGCAAATGGGCCGATATAAAAAGATAGTTCCATAAAGACAATGCCGAAAAAGGCGCAATAAATACGGCGGCAATCGTTTGAAACAAATATCTTTAAACGTAAGGCAGAAAGTAAGTTCCCATGAGCACGCCAATTATAAAAAGGATCCAATAGGCTAGGAGAAACCATCATGATTGACAAGGGCGCAAAAAGAATTGAACCCCTCCAACAAATTCCGCAACAGTCGACAGCGAATTATGCGAAGCAAGGAAGTTCATGCTCAATAATTTGGAAATAAGAATTGTCAAAGACATAATTCCCCCTATTCCAAACAATACATCCACACTAATGTTGTTGTTACACAACGAAAGAAACTACTAATTCCTACGAACAACCAAAACAATATATCAGCTAAAATACTGGATACCACAAGCCTGTTTCCATAGGTAAACCCTTTTTTGCGTTCATAACGGTTCATTTCGCAACTTGTTTCGTGCTATCTTTCTTTTTAGTTTACATAATAATATTATTTAATACAATAACACCACTCGGACAATAGACTGAATATTCAATCAAAATATCCGAAAAAAGTTAATATTATTACAACATTTTTCATAGACCACTTACATAGCATTCTCTCAATAACCATCTATTCTTTTTCCCTTTTCTTCAACAACCGCTTCGTATAGTTTTGAATCGTTTCTTTGCCGACTAGCAGTACTCCTAGCCAAAATAACGCTTCCGCCATTACCAAGGCCACCCCGCCAATGGCCACTTTTATGGTTGCAGAAACAGAAAAAACGGGATCACAAAAGGAACAAGAAATACAATCATGGACAGAACAATGAGTATCCAACCCGTTCGCTTCATTGCAATGTTTCGCCACATAGATGAAATCCTCCATCATCATTATACATTAGGCAAAGCCGGGAAAATGCCAAATGCTGCTGATGAAAGCGCCGCCATCTCTATAAAATTTTTATTAATACTGGATAAATATAAGGCTGTGAAGGCTGCGGTATGACCTTCCATTTATCCGCTTTGATGACTGGGACTTCTACTCCGTTGTATGTTGTAATCTGTAAAGTCCCTTCTATTTCCATCCATGTATCTGGTTGATATTGGCTTGCTTTTTCAAATTCGGTTAAAATTCCAATCACGCTGGCATCTGCAAGGCAATGAGTAATGAGAAATCTCGAGATCACGAGTTGATGAGGACTCAATCCCGCTTCTTTGTATACAAACCCGCTTACTTTGATTTTCTTTCCCCGGTAGCTTTTCGGGTGATTTTCAATCTCCTCGTAATAAGGGGCAAACACCTCTTCTTTCATCTCGATTACATTTTGTTTCTTTAGCTGCTCCATTCTTTTATTATACTCCCCTTGGGAAAGATAGTTATCATTAGGTAAAACCTTTTGATGCTCGATGGCTGGTAAAGAGTCTTGTTGCTGTCTTTCACGGGGTTGAGGAAGGACGGTTCCTTTATTTTCAGCTAGGGAAGCATCGAGCACGGCCGGCGGAAAAGCGAATCCAACCAACAGTGGAAAGAGGATAATGAAAAAACTAATCCGTTTTCCCGCTCCAACATTCGAGTGATGATCGTGCCCACATCCGGCATGACAATGTGGATGACCGTCTGGTTCCCATATGCGGAAAATCTGAATGAACAACAACAGCACAAATATCCCCGCGGCAATTTGGCTCATCACAGTATACTTTGGATTCACATACTTCGTTATTTCCTCTGTAACGTGAAGGCGAATAAAAAAAAGGGAAAAACTCGCTAACATAATCGCCCGCAAAAACTGCCGAAAATGAAAACGCATCACGTTCCACCACCTTACAGCATCTTCGTTAGATGCACGCTTATGAACACGACGGATGTAAGGAAAACAAGCAAAACAAGCACAAACCTAGCCCGAAATGCACTCAACAGCATAATCGTATTTTTCAAGTCAATCATCGGTCCGTAAACTAAAAACGCGAGTATGGAGGTGGCCGGAAATAAATTTTTAAATGAAGCCGCAATAAACGCATCCGCTTCCGAACATAATGATAAGAAATAAGCAAGTCCCATCATGACGATGGTTTTTCCGAAATCTCCATCGCCAAAAAGAAACAGAGATTTAGTATGTACATATGTTTGCATCAACGCGGCGAGACAAGCCCCAATAATTAAATACTTTCCCATATCAAAAAACTCATCAATCGAATGTTTGAGCACCTCCTCCAATTGCTGAAACAATGATGCGCGTTTAACATGTTCCCGTACATCCGGCACAGCGGCAGCTTTCAGCTGATTAGACGGAAATAAGAAGCTAATGATCAAGGCAATGATCAAAGCGTCCACAAAGCCAATCCCCATTCGCAACGCCGCGATGGTGCTATCATTTCCAAACGCCATATACGTGGACAAAATAACGATCGGATTAATCAACGGCCCCGTCAACAGAAAGCCGACCGCAGCATGCAATGGCACTCCTTTTGCTACCAGTCTTCGCACAATCGGCACAATTCCGCATTCACACGCAGGAAAAAAAGCGCCAACCACACACCCCATCATGACGGCGAGAAACCGATTTTTTGGAATCCAGCGCCGGATTTGTTCTTCTGTAACAAAAATTTGGATACATCCGGCAATGATTACGCCAATCAGCACAAACGGAATCGCTTCAATGATAATGCTTAAAAAAATCGTGCTAAATTGTTGAAAAGAAGCTGGAAGTTTCGTCGACCATGCCGCCCCTATAAACTGACTGGCCAACATGAAATAAGCAGCAATCGCGATCACGACAATTCCAGTTACATCAATCAACGCAGAAGAAAACCAGCGATACATCCCCTTCTTCCCCCTTTGCATTTTCATTCAGAGCGTTAAAACGTAATTATTCCTATTTATAAAATTATATGCTTATTGTTCCTATTACATGTCTACTTCCCCTATCTCTATATGCCGAGCCGCCATGATCATGCGCCTTGGCAACAAAAAAAGGCCGGAATTACGGCCTTTTCACAATAAATCTAGCGGAAATATCCATCCATCTATTCTATCATTGCCCCCAAGCGGCTCTTTTTGACCAACAAAAGTATAAAAAATGGCAATAGATCCATAGTGTTTGTTAAAAGCACGAATAGATGATAACCCACAAAAGATGGTAAAACAATCACAATTAGTAACAGAAAAGAGAACGTGAATGATGCTTCTTGCCGTGATTCCGCTGTCGGATGCAACTTTATTTGACAATTTGGACAGATCCATTTTTTATCTAAACAATACGTTTACGGGGCTTTTCCAGCGGAATGAATAATGACATTTTCCGTAAATCGGCAATTTCATGGAACACTTTCCTGTCGCTGACCTTATTCATCATGGAAACTATTTTTAGAAAATAGTTTGGAGCTTAGCGAATTCTATTTCTTTCAATGATATAACAACGCTGCCAGATAAGCGATAAAACTCTCTCTTTCCATTTCTACTTCCAATCTTCCATGCATCTTGTCTTCTCTAAAATTGCTGACTGCCACTTTGCTCTGTCGATTATATGTGCCCCAATAACAGCAATTTCAATAGATTGCGCAGCACTAGCCATATAATGCCGTATACCGCTGCCCCAACCACTGTAAAAACAGCATACAGCAATTTCCGAATCAAAAACGGAAAAGGGGACACTCTTTTATATAGATAAACAGGAAACCAAAAAAATAAATTAATTATTACATTGGATATTCTTTCCCACAGTGCTTCTGGATGTTTTTCATAGCCCAAGTCATAAGAATACACCACTAAATTAGCACCAAAAAAACAGCTATAGCTACCCCCCACTGTGATACGAATATCGCCCCTAATGTATAATCAAGAAGAGTAATCCATGTGTATGGATCAGATAATAGAAACCACAGGTCTGACGCCATAAAATTTATATGCCTCCCTAAACCATAGCTAGCTAAACCACCTTTCATTGATGCCGGGATTTCTGTCTTTCTGGCTACATCCATTCCTTGAAAGTCATTATTATTAAATTAAGTTTTAAAGAATGAGCTTGATGGAGCCAAGCTCACTGGAGAAGCGCCTGCCCTATAGCAGCGGCAAATATGAATCCGCATCGATTGCAAATTCCTCTAAGGACCACGCTGTTTTCTGTTACACTTCAATAACTTCTTTAAAGCGGGCTGCTCGTTCTATCCATTCCCCGACCGTTGCTAAATAAATACGGACCGGTGTTTTCGGATGCGGCGTATACTCGACAAGCCACACTCCGTTTTGAGATGGAAGAAAAAAGAAAAGATCTCTCATATGATAAAGCACATTCTCCATATAGAGATCGGGCGAGAGATTATCCGTTCCATTAGGGAAATGAAAGGTAGTGAGATTGTATAAATATCGGTTTTTCGCTTCAAGATCCTCAAGGAAATGTTCGAAGCTTCTTTTTTCCTCGTCCGTAAATTCACTTTTCTTCTTAACTTTGTCTACTTTTTTCGGTTCGTTCAGCCAGTCGAACGCTTTCTCGGTCAGAAAAAATTGTTCTGCAGGCACGGAATCTCCTGATGAAAATGAATAATACTCACGAATTTGATCTAAAATTTCGTCAAATGTTACGTAATAAAACTCATGAATAATATCTTTATATATAATATGCGCCAGCCAGTCGTCCCCTTCGTAATGATGGAACATTAGCGCCCTTTTGCGCGGCATGTCCGTCCCTCTTATGATCCATTTTGACTGCACATAACGATTGATAAATGTTTTCATTTCATCGGATATTGGTTCTTCGCCACGCTCAGCTTTTTCATCATCGATAATCCCCTTTAAAATAAGTTGATGCTCCGCTGTCTCCAAAATTGCTTTCCATTCTTTTTCGCTCCTTTTTCCAAACGCTGCTGCTCCTATCCCTTTAGCAACACCGGGATAATCACATACCCCCACCAACAGCATCAATTCTGCCGTTGTACACGTCATGACAAGCTCCATCCTGCTCCCTCTCTTTCCTTTTTCCATTCTACTTTTGACTTTCTATGTATCTTTGCTTTCTTACAATTGCTGACTGCCAGCTCAAAAACCTGGCCTGTCCATTATAGATGCCCCAACAACAGCAATTTTAATAAATAGTGCAGAGCCATCCATATAATTCCATATACCGCTGCCCCCACAACCGTAAAAACCGCATACAGCAATTTCCGAATCAAAAACGGATAAGGCGATACTTTCTTATACAGATAAACAGGAAACCAAAAAAACAGATTGTATATTACATTAAGTATCTTCTCCCACAGCGCTTCCGGATGTTGTGTATAGGCTAAGTCATAGTAATATACCACCAAATTAGCACCTAAAAAGACAGCGCCAGCAATGCCAAACTGCGATATGAAAATAAGCCCCAATGTATAATCGAGAAGAGTAATCCATGTATGTGGTTCCGATAATAGAAACCATAGATCTGATAATAGAAACCTTAAATCTGATGTCATCAATATATGCCTCCTTAAAACATCGCTAGCTAAACCACTTTTTTATTGATTCCGGAATTTCTGCCTTTTTTATTACATCCACCGCCTTGTCATCAACGTTTTTAACGGCCTCCACCGCCTCGTCAACTACTTTTCCTCCAGCGTCCTTTATTTTATCGCCAAACAACGAACTGGCGGTTCCACCTACAAACGCTCCAGCCACCCCTCCTATAATCATCCCCGGCGGCCCTCCTATACTGCCAATCAGGATTCCCACTCTTGTGCCTACGTTTATAGCAAACGCATCCAGTAATACTCCAGTAAGAGCACGTCCAACTCTTTCTGCCGGGCTTTTATTTTGATTTTCCGGACTTACATATTCAGTTGCATTAGCCACAACAGTAATACCCATCCCAACAACAGGTATATGCCGGGCTGTTTTGTGCATTCCCTTAGTTTTTGTTGCAGCTTCAGTTGTTTCTTTAACCCCTGCCGATACCCGGTCTATCAATGCATTTCTGAACTCTTCCCCGGTCAATATGCCTTCAATATTTTTAGGGTATCCTGCCATATGTTTAATAAAGTCTGATGGACTCCGATAACCAGAAAAAATTTTTTTCAGTACTTTTTCATACCAACTATTCGGTTCTTTTCTCGTCAGTTTAATAATAAATTTGGCTAGGGGCGATTCATGTTTTGTTTCGCTTGTCCATGAAGGGTGAGCTTTCACCGCGAATCGATAGTCGCCTTTTATTTTTTGCCATAAGGTCGGTGCTTGACGAATATATTTTATTTGCAAACCTTTCGCTACTTGCATGGAAGCGAGAAACGCCACAAGCCTTGTGCCAATAATGATATTATCTCCTGTACTTAATTTTTCGTTTATTGTGGCGAAAAAATCAGTGAAAGGATATACCCTTTCCTTCATTTCATCCTTTCGCAATTTAACCGTCAACGTTCTATAATCTGGATGACTGTTTAGCTTATCCATGTTAAACGATAAAACCGAAAAATCTCCTTGGCAAAACATCGACTCGATAAGTGCAGTATAATTTTTCATGATTTGAAGGTCAGCTTCCAAACTGCTGATTTCTTTCGTCTGTTCAGAATCAAACTTCCGCAAATCTTCCACTGTTTCTGCCGCATAATCTTCCGCTTTTTTTAATCCGTGCATAAAACGCTGATCGTCTAATCTTGTCAAGTAAACGATATCGTTTACTTCATTCATATAACCATTGGCCTCGTCGACTAAGTCCTTGACGGTGTTTTTCATTCGCTGTAATGCTGAAGCAATCTCATATTCCAAAAAGCTTTCGCAAATAAATCCGTTATTTGCCGGTTCTAAATTATTCAGTGATTTTCCTAAGTTAACGAGAAATCTTTGATAGTTATCGATGAAATTTTCGAGAAACCGTAAAAACGGAATGTGGCACTCGTTATAAAAAAAGCGAATAGCCTTGGCACCTTCACCAGCGTAAAAAGACTCGGAATGTGTAAATGATTGCATATCATCTTTAATGTTATTTATTTGTTCCTTTTGCGCTTTTAGTATGGCTTTTAATTCCTTGATTCCATTTTCTAAATCAGAGACATCTAAGACTCTCACTCATTCCTCTCCCCTTTGGCTCTTTCCGATAATAGAGGAACTTATCGCTTGGTCTGTTTCCTTCATGGCGTCAAGAGAACGAAAGGTGGATTGTATATTAGAAAGCAGGAGCGTTTTATATTTTTCTAAAAGATGACGTAGTTCGCCATTAAGTTCATCCAATTTCCTCACAACATCTAGCTCATTTCCTCCGGCTATAGACGAAAGATAGGAAATATTTAACGCTTCCGTGGTGTTTTGCAGTTGACGAAGCTTTTTTTCTACCTGTGCAAATCGTATATGGATTTCGCCATTCACTCACAACTCCCCCCTCTTTTTCAATCCGCTTCATCGCTTTAAACAAACATTAAAACATCAATAATTAATTGCCTCCTACTGCTCTGCTTGCTGTGCTTCTAGTTGCGCAATCATTTGTCTAATCAAATTAATTTCTTCCTTGATGTCACTCGCCTTCGCTGAAAGCTGATCGAACACTACGGAAAACTGTTGTTCCATCATATCTTGATAGGATTCCAACATCTCTTCATTTCTTATTTGCTGGAATTTTTCTGCTTTCTTTCCGTTCCACGTGTTAGACGATAGTTCAGGTTCCATTACAAAACGCTGATAAGCCTGGAACTCCGCCTGCGAATTCAACAACTTTGCTTCACAATGGTAAACACGCTGTAATTCTTCTTCCTTCTTGCGCAATAAAGAGTAATAGTAAGCAAGGGTCATACAACGGTCCTCCTACATTAATAAAACTCCTACTTTTAGTAGGTAACCAAATTTACTATATCATGGAAATATACCCACAAAAAGAGAGGAAAGGTGGATTCCTTTCCTTTTTAATTGAAGGACTTTAAGACTAGTAAATGTGTTTAGTCATTATTTTTATATGTCTACAGGTTGTAAAAAATTAGCACTATTATCCCTTATATTATTGATGGACAACGCGATTGCGCACAAGAAAATCTACAGCAAGCCACTTCTGCCTACAGATTGCAGGGTTCTTCAAACATATACCAACGGTGTACCAATCAAGTCCATGAAGTTCGACGACAACTCTTGCACATTTCTTCAAAAGATATTGGTACCCTTTTACATGAATTCCACCTATTTTGCTATGCACCTTTCAAGAAAAAATAAAGACCTCCCTTAAGAAAAAGGGAGGCTCTCGCTTACTTTACATCATACCCTTGTTCTTCAATGGCTTCTTTCAATTGGTCCAAGCTGACTTTCGTTTCATCGTAATCGACATCGACCGTGCCTTTATCGAGATGCACTTCGACGCGGCTGACTCCTTCTAGCTCTTGCAAAGCATTCGTAACCGCCATTTTGCAATGGTTGCATGTCATTCCTTGCACTTGTAATGTTGTTGTCATAATGGATTCCTCCTTATTTTTATAGTTTCACGCGTTTTAGGCGAAGCGCGTTTGTCACTACCGATACGGAGCTGAACGCCATCGCCGCTCCGGCAATCCACGGCTCCAACAGCCCCGCGGCGGCAACCGGAATGCCGATCGTATTGTAAAACAGCGCCCAAAACAAGTTTTGCCGAATGTTTGTCATTGTTTTGCGGCTTAATTCGACCGCTTTCGGAATATGCGCCAAATCGCCGCCGACTAATGTGACATCGGCCGTTTCGATGGCGACATCGGTTCCTGTGCCGATAGCCATGCCGATATCTGCTTTCGCTAGCGCCGGAGCGTCATTAATGCCATCGCCGACCATCGCCACCCGTTTGCCTTCCCGCTGCAGCGTTTCGACGATGCTTGCTTTGTCTTCCGGAAGCACCTCAGCGTATACATGGTCGATTCCCGCTTGTTCGGCGATCGCTTTCGCCGTCCGTTCATTGTCGCCTGTGACCATGTAGACGTCAATTCCCATTTGTTTTAATGCACGGATCGCTTCTTTCGCGTTTTCTTTGATCGTATCAGCGACGGCGATGATTCCGGCAAGCTCTCCATCGATGGCGACAAGCATCGCTGTTTTTCCTTCTGTTTCTAATTGTACCATCTTCGCTTCATGTTGCGACATGTCGACATTGTTTTCTTTCATTAGTTTTCTCGTTCCGACAAGAACACGTTTTCCAGCGACTGTCGCTTCAATGCCGTGGCCCGCAAGCGCCGTAAAGCGCTCCAACGGCTTTACCGGAATTTGTTGTCGTTTTCCATATTCGACAACCGCCTGTGCGAGCGGATGCTCAGAGCCGCTTTCCGCCGACACGGCATAATCAAGCATTCCTTCTTGAAACTCAATGACATCTGTTACTTCCGGCTTTCCTTTTGTCACCGTTCCGGTTTTATCCAACAGTACCGCGTTGATTTTATGCGTTTCCTCTAAATATTCACCTCCTTTAAAGAGAATGCCATGTTCCGCTCCTTTTCCAGTGCCGACCATGATGGATGTCGGCGTGGCAAGCCCGAGCGCACACGGGCATGCGATAACAAGCACAGCGATCCCGACTTCCAACGCTTTTGGCAAATCGCCCGGCGTGACAAAAAAGTACCAGACAACAAACGCCAACACAGCGATGCCAACGACGATTGGAACGAAAATTCCCGAGATGACATCGGCCAACCGCTGAATCGGCGCTTTTGAGCCTTGCGCTTCTTCAACGATTTTCACGATATTCGCCAAAGCCGTATCTTTTCCGACCTTTTCCGCCTGAATCGTAAGAGTGCCTGTCGTGTTGATCGTCGCGCCGATGACGCGGTCTCCTTCTTTTTTATCAACCGGAATCGATTCCCCTGTAATCATCGACTCATCAACAGCAGATGATCCCGCAATCACGATACCGTCTACCGGTATTTTTTCTCCCGGTTTGACGACAATCGTGTCGCCAACGACCACTTGTTCGAGCGGAACTTTGACTTCTTTGCCGTCGCGGACAACGAGTGCTTCTTTCGCCTGCAAGCTTAACAGTTTCGAAATCGCTTCGGTCGTCCGCCCTTTCGCACGCGCCTCAAAATATTTTCCGACAAGCACGAGCGTGATGAGCACCGCGCTTGTTTCAAAATATAAGTTTGGCATATAGTGCGCGTTACCAATCGTTTTGACCGCTTCCGCCAAGCTGTAAAAATAGGCGGCGGAAGTGCCGAGTGCGACAAGGACGTCCATGTTCGCGCTTTTGTTTCTTAACGCGCGATACGCGCCAACATAGAAAGGACCGCCGATATAAAACTGCACGGGTGTCGCGAACAGAAGCTGTACCCATGGATTCATCAGCCAATCAGGCATCGGCAAACCAAGGTCAAATGGCAGATGCGCGATCATCGTATAGAGAAGCGGAAGCGATAAAACAATGGAAATCATAAGCTGCCGCTGTTTTTGCTTCAGCTGTTCTTCTTTAACTCCTGTGCTTTCTTCTTCCTTCCGCACTTGTCCTTTGTAGCCAAGCTTTTTGATTTTCTCTAAAATCGCTTCAACCGATATGATGCCTTCCTTATATTCGACAACCGCGCTGTTTGTGGCTAAATTGACCGTAGCGCGTTCCACTCCTTCCATGCGCTGCAAGCCTTTTTCAATGCGCGCCGCACAAGCAGCGCACGTCATGCCTTCAATATCGAGCATGACCTTTTCCGTTGCAACACCGTATCCGAGCTTTTCGATTTTCTCTTGAATATCGCGGACGCTTTGCTTCGCCGGATCATACTCAATCGTCGCTTTTTCCATCGCTAAATTAACGTTCGCTTCGACTCCGTCCATCTTATTGAGCACTTTCTCGATGCGGCTCGAGCAGGCGGCGCATGTCATGCCGGTAATATGCAACGTCACATGCTTTTTCTCGCCCATCGCGCTTCCCTCCCTATTTAGAAAATTGGTTGATGACGGTCATTAACTCCTGAATCGATTCATCGCCGCTGCCTTCGCGGATCGCTTTGGCGACGCAATGACGAACGTGCCGTTCCAGCAAATGCAATCCGACTTTATGCAGCGCCGCTTCAATTGCGGAAATTTGGATTAAAATATCAATGCAATACCGGTTATCCTCAACCATTTTTTGCACCCCGCGCACTTGCCCCTCGATGCGCTTTAAACGCTTGACAATGTTCGCGATTTCTTCTTCCGTGCGCGGTACCATTTTAGGATTAAGATGATGCTCTTCAGAGTGATTCATGTTTTTCACCTCATTCGATCATTCTATATACATTATACCGGTAATGGGTATAAATATCAATTGGAACGCCTTGCTTTTTTCTTAGCACAGTTGCTGTGCCGTTACGTTTGTCCTTGATAATCCGTGATATATTTTTGCGAGTGTGCGTTTAATGCATTAGGAAAAGTCTTGAAGGAGATTTGCTTATATTTCTATAGAAAAAGGAAGTTTTGCTGACAAAACAATTAATCATTGTTTTTCTTTCCTTAGAACTAGTTCTTGGTTTTTCTTTTGATTCTTTCAACTATCAACTATGCAGAAGCAGCAGCGAAGGTGAAAACGTATAAAAACTGTACAGCGTTAAACAAAGATTATCGAGGCGGCGTCCGCCCGCTCTGCTTAGGTAAAACCAAATACAAACCTTACGTTTCAAAAGCACTCTATGATGCTAATAAAAAGTTGGATCGAGACAAAGATTTCATCGCTTGTGAACGATAAACATTCGTTTCCTCGTGTATGATAAGGACCTTATACATAAAAAAGCCCTTCTCTCCGATGGGAAGGGCTCCTCTTCCGATGTTGTGACAAGCTGAAGCAGGTCAATTCCCCCCGTTTTTTCTTAAACCCTTAATTCTCCATTTTAGGCGAAGTGATTCTTAAATAGTAACCATCCGGGTCGATTAAGCGAAAATCGGTCATTCCCCATTCTTGCTGTTTTAGTTCTGATTCCACTTCTATTTGCATTTCACATATACGTTGATAATAACTTTGCACATCTGGAACCACTAATATTATTTCAACTCCCATTCCTTTTCGAGATGTTTTTATTTCGCTAAAATAGTGGTTACTCGAAATAACATCTTCTTTAGTTAAAAGCAAGTTAAGATTTTCTGTTTTAAACATGGCACTGCTTTCATTTTGAGAAGATAAATCCAAGCGAATGACATTCTTGTAAAAATCAACAGACCTTTGCAAATCTTTCACAAACAATTCCAGGCGGATATTTACCGTCATTTCCATTACCTCCAAACAAACATCCTTGTCATTTTAATGCCACCGATCGACTATTTCGAACAAGAACCCTGTCTATTCCTAGCCCCATAAATAAAAAAGCCCTGCCAAACGGCTCGGGAGTTCAAAGATGGCGCTGAACCGAGGGTGATATTTTCTTCTTTTCCTCAATATCGCCCCTTATCGCCGAGCTACTTTAGGGCTTCAATTTTTGTTAGGATATATTAAATTTCATTGTCGATTTTCATTTTTTTCAGTTCGATTATGTTTCCGATTAGTGCAATAAAACCTGTAACAGCAAATATGGCAGGAACCAATAATGAATAAGATGATCGAGCTTCAATCACTAAACGATACACTCCGAAAAGACAAAGAACAAGGCTACTGATTAGTCCAATAACTACTTTCGCCTTTTTATTGATGTTAAACACCTCCAAAAAATTAGAAGTAACAATATTACAAATATAATGATAACATTTCCGCTGCTACCCTACCAGTAAATTACAATAAAAGAACCAGCACCATTCTTTAACGGCGACACTTATGTCAATTTTTGGCACAGCAATGCACTAAAATAAGCTCTGCATTGCCCACACCACAGGTTCATGCCGTTTATTTTCACGGCAGGGTTCGAATTGCCGACAAGCTGGTCATTGATACATAAAAGCCTAACCACTTTGGAAGTCATATAAACTACTAACGGGGCGCTATCATGATTTCCAATTTGCTGGTTACAGAACATGCTTGAATCACGGCATCGCTCCTCTTTTATGTAACATGATGCCGCCAATTTCAAGAACATCTTTTAAACTATTGAGTGAGTATCAAGGTTTTCCTTTCGTAAAATGGTCGCATATCCTCCTACTTGTGTTTTAGTGATATTTCCTTCTTTAGAAATATATGAAGCAGCTTTGATAATACTTGGTCTTCCCATCGCATATCCCTGTCCGATCAGGTATTCATACCATCCCTCTTTTGGTTCTTGAAGCGTTGAATAATAAGTTAAATATGCTCCAAGCGCACATGCCGCTACACCTGTAGCTGGATCTTCGTTATAACCGGCTCTTTTCGGAAATTGGCGTGCTTCAACATCATATTTCGAAGACTGGGTTGACAGCGTAAAAGGATAAAAGCCGGTTGTCTTATATCTATCACAAAGCTCCCAAAGCAATTCAAAGTCAGGAGCTAAGTGATGAAGTATTTCGTGATTACGAAGAGGAATTATCAATTTGGGACGTGAAGTGGAAACGGATTGAATGGGTCCCACGGATAGATCTAGTTCTTCTTCACTTATTTTTAATGCTTGAGCAACTTCTGAAGGACTGGGATTTTCATTGCTAAAAGACGGAGGGAATTGTTCTACGATAACATTTAATCTTCCATCTTTTTCTTCGGCATTTACCGCTATTTCTCCCAGCGCAGTTTCAATGATTCCATTTAGCTGTTTTATTTCATGAGACTGACACCAGTAACTTACCGCCCCCACAGTGGCATGAACGCACATCTCCATTTCATGTTTTGGAACAAAGTATCTTAGTCTGAAAAGGGCATTTCGACTTTCAGGCTGTAGTATAAAGGCTGTTTCCACCCCATAATAAGCGGCAATGCTTTGCATTTGCTTCTTTGTTAATGAGTCACTGTTTAACACTAAGGGACATGGATTTCCCCCGTTAGAAGAAACGCCAAATACTTTGGTTTGTACTAGTGATATCATTTGATCACACCTTTTTTACTAAATGGGAATAATGACACAATTATTTGGTTTGATGACCAATATCTATAGAAGAATATGCCACAATAAGAAATAATCCAGTTAATACAAACCCCATCCCTCCAATCAAACCAAGCATTCTATTATTGACTACTTCTAAAATGATGCCAGCCCCGAACATAGATATTCCAATTAATGTATTTGAAATGGTGGTCAATAAGCCAAATACTAAGCCTTGATGGTCGCTAGGCGTCTCCTTCATAACAATGGAATCGAAGCATGTATTGCAAATGCCTGATACAAAAGAGATTGAAATATATATAATAAAAGCAATGAATGCTAAGTGAACTTGACTTAAGATAATGAGAAACAAACCTTCTAATATTAGAGCTGCCAGACCAATTAACAAAAGATGTTGGTGAACACGTTGAGCTATTATAAAACTTAGCATTAAACCAATTCCGAGGGCTCCATAAAAAAGACCGACTCCTATATCACCTAGATTAAATTCTTGAACGGCATAGATGCTAATGAGTACGTTATCAATCCCATTAAAAAGAGGGGCGATTAGCTCAAATAGAAATGCAATATAAAGGGCACTAGATGTAATCATTAATTTTTTAATGATTTTTAGCGAATGGAAGATGTTAGATTCACCATTTTTCTGTATATGGCGATTTTTATTTGTGAACGGAATAGGAAAAATGATTATAGCAGCCATTAAAAATGAAAGGCCATTCAACCAAAATGTCATATCTGGTCCAAAGAAAAAGGTAACGATACCTCCAGAAAATGAACCTGCTATTAAAACCACTCCAAGCATGACCTGTTCTAAGCTATTAATTTTTATGATGTTTTCTTTCTTGACGAGTAAAGAAATGAATGACTTTCGTGCAGGTGCATAGATAGCTTCCCCTGCAGCTAAAACAAATGTGCTCAGATAAACAATCCAAATATCAGACTTGTTATTGACAAATACAAAAGAGATAGCAAAAGCAATTCTTGATAAGTCAGTTATAATGAGTATTCTCTTTCTTGAAAATCGATCAGCTAAGAACCCTCCCAAAGGGCCGAATAATAAAAAAGGAACAACCCGAATGGCCAAAGCGATACCAACGGCAAATCCCGAACCAGTTAACTCTAACAGCAGTGCCAAAAGAGCAACTTGACTAAAACGGTCTCCAATACCATTAACGATTCCTGCTAAAAATAACCTTAAGTAATTTTTTTCTTGGCGAAATATATTTATTGCCTTAGTCACAAAATCACCTCATTTACTTTTTTACAAACATCTAATTAGATACATATCTAATTATATTGGCAAAAAAAAATTATTTTAAAGTCCAAAGTTCTGGGGGATTCATTTCATAATATTATTTTCCCGATACATAAAGTGGTTCATGACCAACTCTCTTCTTAATGTTGCATAATCTTCATGAAATTGTTTTAGATAATCATAATCTCACTTTCATCATAAGCAACTCCAATCTTTAACCCTTTCACGATATGTGCAAGTATAATTATTTTTTCTTTCGTTGGGCAGGGATTTGTTTTAATTTGCCATCAAAAGTAAAGAAATTCTTTATAACCTGATTATGTTCGAATTCATTTATTTTTAATTCTACACTTTTTTGATGTTCAGAAACTAAATTTAGTATTGCTGTAGCACTATCTTCGAGGTTTTTGATGTTTAATGAAAAATAAATGGTATTTTTTTACGTCTTTCATCGATTAACCTCACAAAGTTTGGCCATATGATGTGCAATAGTAGGTGGCTTTAAGCCAAGTTTACCTGCTATCGCTTGGCCATGTAAAGGGCCGTGCCGCAATAGTGCAATAATACGAATCTTTTGGGATCACCTAGAGTCTTATAAAAATTAACAAGCCTGCTTAACTGCCATACAATCCCTCCAAATACAACTATGATCTAATTAGATAATAGTTTAATTACACTGTTAAATGATAGGAATTTGCTTTAAAAGCTTAAAGCTTAGTTTATCAACAAAAATAGAGTGACAAAACTGTTAACAGTTTGCACTCCATTTTTTATGCCATTTCTCATTTTCAACCATTTCCTAAAGTCCTTTCCGAAGTGAAAATAGTCAGCAAACGTTTAAAACATTCCTCTGCCGCGATGACGTTAGACGTGTATTCTCACGTAATGCCGCCAAGCGAGAGCACAAAGTAATTCTCGCCTGTTTAGTGGCTTCATGCTTGCCGTCTGATATCAGTTGTATTTGACGATCGGCCATTTTTCCTTCCGCAATGCGTTTATCAGCTCCGGTCCTACATGCAAGTGGTCCTGTACCAGCTCTTTTGGAGTCAGCGCCATCCACTGGTTCAGCGACACATCGGCGTAACGGTCACTCTTGAATATTTCAAAAAACCATAGGCTTTGGTCACCGGTGTTTTGGATATAGTGACCGTAGGCGCGCGGTACATATCCTACGTCACCAGCCCGATAATTGAAAGTCCGGGCGGTGCCATTCGCCGCGAACACCGTCATGCGCGCCGTGCCCGTGAGATAATACTGCCACTCATCGCTATTTGGATGCCAGTGCATTTCCCTCATCCCGCCTGGCTTGACTTCTACCAGCGCCGCCGCAATTGTAGTCGAAACAGGGAAGTTGGTGGAATCAACTATGCGTACCGTCCCGCCCGGAGTTATGATCGGCTCCTGTGCGAGCAGCCGATGCGTGAAGCTCTTTGGCACAGTACCGTAAGGATCCGACACATGATGGCTTTTCAGCGGGCCGGGCACCTTTGCTTGGAAAATGTATCGTTGTTTTGTAGGAATGTGGGCAAAGGCGCTTTCCGGTACACCGAAATTCGCTGCTAGCACGTCTTTTGCTGTGTGCGCAAACCAGTCAGTAATAGTGAAGGTGTCGAACTCAGAGAAGCTGCCGTCGTCGAAGACGAGCAGAAATTCACAGCCTTCCTCCAGTCCTTGAATCGAGTGTGGAATTCCAGCGGGAAAGTACCACAAATCCCCCGCGCTGACATCGGCTATAAAGTTCCGCCCGTCCTGGTCGACTGCAGTGATGCGTGCACAGCCTAAAATCATATAGGCCCATTCCGCCTGCTTATGCCAATGCAACTCGCGCACGCCGCCCGGCGTCAGACGCATGTTTACCCCCGCAAGAGCGGTTGCGATCGGCAGCTCTCTAACCGTTACTTCCCGCGACCAACCACCATGCTTTAACTGCATATGGGTGTCAGAAAAAGAGAACTTTAAATTGGGGATCGTTCCGGCGTCGGTGGCCGGCGGAACTAGCATGTCAGGGTTCTCAAGATCCCTCATAACGTCTCGGGGACCGAAATCGGTTGCGCCGGCACCATCATCCCTTATCGGCTGCGGCACATTTTCGTACGAAGCCGGATTCCTTGGGCGTTTTTTCATAAGATATGCTCCCTTCACTAGTATTGTTGAATAGAGAATTCTATATTGTCATATAACAGTATTTATGATGCAGATCCTGAAAATATATCAATTCCTGTAAAAACGCCCTAGCCCTTTGAATGAAAGCTGGGAGACCAGCGGAAAAAGCAGATAATGGTGAGGATTGGTACAGCGGATAGAAATTTGTGGATTGCTAAAATGCTTATCCCGTTATTCGTAGAACGACGACTCCCATGGTTGAACAAGATATACTTTTTTATGCAGCTTAAAACTCGACACAGGATTAGCACGATTAAAAAGCGGAAACTTTACTTCACCTTCTTACTTTTATGGACAAAAAGAGCCTACTCCACGCGAGTAGGATATATGTAATTGAATCCAACATGCTGTTTTTCATCGTACTGGATACGAAGCTTATGTCCATTCCCATGTTAGAAAACAATTCATTGGAATACGCTGTTGGAACAAGCTTTTAAACATAACCATTCTCCCCCTGTTTATTTGATTGTAATGCACACAGAAATTAATTTCCCCTTTCAGTTTGCAGTTAACTTAACACTGTTAAATTTAACAGTGTTAAATTAATTTGTCAAATGTTTTGTGGTACAATGTCAAGTAGAATAATTGATAATTTAGTTGAACTCTTCGATTGCTGAACTAAAAAGCAATCTTAAAGATGAAACTGTCGAGGAGAGAATACAATGGCATTAAGAAAGGAACAAATTATAGAAGAAGCTCTGCAATTGCTCAATGAAAGTGGTCTTGAGGGCGTAACACTGCGAAAACTGGCTAAAAGGCTGGGAGTTCAAGCTCCGGCTTTATATTGGCATTTTAACAATAAAGCCGCTTTGGTTAACGAAATGGCCGAAGCGATTTTGCAGACGGAATTTGCGGACTTACAGCCGCGGGGTGATGGTGAGCCTTGGCAAGATTGGCTGATCCACACTCTTAACCGTTTGCGTAAAGCCATGCTCTCATATACCGATGGTGGTCGCGTTGTCGCTGGTGCCCATTTATCATTGACGATGGCTAAAATATCCGAAGTGGCTATCCAATCGCTTCATAGTGCCGGCATCAGCCTTCGGGAAGCCCGCTTAATCGTTCTGGCAGCGACCCGTTATACTTTCGGGCATGTGATCGAGGAGCAAACATCTCCTCCTTCTCCAGAAGAAATTAAAGGCTTTGATTTCGAACAGTTTAAAAGGGAACATCCCTTAATGGTTCAAAGTATAGAAGAATATTTTGCTTCAGGTCGAACCGTTGACGATCTCTTTAATGATGGTTTGAAGATTATAGTTGGTGTTTAGAACTATTTAAAACAAAAAAATCCCTGCCTAATGACAGGGATTTTTTTGTTTTAATTGGCTTAAAGACGGCCAGGGCATACCAACGGCTATTACTGGACGATATTTTTTAATTCCTTCTGCAGTTGCTCAAATAAACTTTCCCTTTTTCATCGTTTTATTGGCTTTCGCTTTTCTGAACTTATTCACGCAAAAAGGCGCTGACGTGCAACGCTTAAAATTTTCCTTTTCTTTTTCTAGCCAAACGTGTATCCATTTGAAAATCCGCTTGCTGCTAAAATGGAGCAGGATCAGAGAAATAGCAAAGAAGTCAAAAGGATTAAAGCATTCCCCATTTCCGTTCGTATTCCACTCTTAATATATAATCATCCTTGTTGAAACCGTGGCTGGACAAAATATTGAGCGCTTCGTTAAAATCATACGTATCCGTTTCCATTATAATTTTGTCCTTTTTGCCGTAAACAATCCAATGATCGTGTGCTTTCTGCAGAAGGTCCATCATGCAGGCAATCCTCTCCAAACGAGCCGATAAAAAAGCATTGAGTTCCCTGACGGAGCGGGAATTCATTTGGCGAATATGGCGCAACTTGTTAAAAGGCATTGCATGACGAGGAAAAATCTCAAAAATAAAACAAATTTTTTGCTTGCAAGTCCATTGATTCTTCTTCATCGTTTCCTCCGTCACATTCATGTTTACCTTAAGGAAAAGAAGGGCCTATGCCGAGGCGCATTCCATAGGCCCTTTCTTTCATAAGTATTACAGATTTGCCCAGTAAGAGCCCAAGACAAGGATGGACAGAATGTATCCCAAAACCACGTTCACCGCAACCCCTGAACTGAATGCGACAAAAGGTTTCCAACCAACCGATGTCAATTGTTTGAAGCGGGTTGTCAATCCGATCGATAAGAAGCAAAAAGTAAAAGCCCATGTCCGCAATTCTTTGATCGGTGCAACAATATCCGCATTAATCACATCAGCGTCAGCTGTTGAAACGCTGGCAAAAATGATGGTCACAATGGCTGAAGCGGCAAAAAAGCCAAGCACAAACTTTGGAAACCGGCGCCATATTTCAGATGCATCTGCTTTTGTTCCTTCTTCCTGCTTTTCCCACCGAGTGATAGAAATGAATGCAAGAATAAAGCACCAAACACCAATAAATATGTCGCGGCCAATCACCTTCATGAGCGTAAACGCCGTGAGCGCTTTATCGCCAAATGCACTGGCTGCCGTGATCCCTGCGGCATCGGCAAATTCCGATGTGCCGATCCACGCCCCTGCCGGTCCCGCTGGTATTTTGAGCCATTTTATCATGAGTGAGAGAGCAAAAATCATGACAATCGCCCAAATCACAACAAGTGATATCGAAACGGAAACGTGCTCTTTCTTTGCTTTTATGGAGCTACCTACAGCTATCGAAGCAGAGACACCGCATATAGAACCGCCTGCCCCCAACGTAGCTGCAAATCGTTTATCCAAACCTAGCTTGGATCCGACGAAGTAAATGGTGAAAAAAGTAACTACAGCAATGATCGTCGCCTGTAGAATGGCAACAGGCCCAGCTTTGACAATGAGCGCAAAAGGAAGTGTCGCACCAAGAAGCACAATACCTACTTTCACGTAAAGCTCTGTTCGCAATGCTGCTTCAAACCAGTCAGGAATCGGAATAATATTGCTAATAACAAGCCCTATAGCAAGGGCAATGAGCGGTGCTTCCAAATTATATCGTTGCGCCCATTCCCATGAGCTAAAAATATTGATCAATACACTAAGTATAAATAAAACGATAAATCCAGAAACAAATTGACTAAGTTTAACACGCAAAAAGAATACGGCAATAGAAAACAAAATGAAGAAAGTGATAAATAAGAGAACAATGGATCCAAAATGATGGCTTAATGCAGCCGTTAAAGTATGAATGCCCCCCCATTTGGGGATTTGTGCAGTAAGCACTTTAATCGAATTCCCCGCCGACCAAAGGACTACGGCCAAAATGACAAGAAAGAGGCCAATCCATACCGCCCACCAATCTTCTTTTCGAATGAATTCCGCCCATCCGCTTTGGATAGTCGGCAATGCTCTTTCATCAGATAAGTTCGTTTTATGCATCCATTAACACCCCCTTATCAATTTGGAAAAGATTTAATTCGATGCAGTTTCATTGCACGTTACACTAAAGCAAACTTTATTATACCTATTCGTTTACTAGGATTAAATGTGATAGAAAATGCTTCGCCATCGTCTCACTCCCCCCGTTTTCTTTGCTCGATAATAAATCTTCATTTCTAGAACTTTGAAACAAATGTGTGCTTTTTTGAAGTGAAGTATAACACGATCGTACACTAAAATCAACATAAAATTCAGAATAGATAAAAGATATATGGCATTGAAATTTTGTCAACCTTACAGGATTCCTCTTTTTTCACTTTCTATTGAGCATATTGACATAAATAAACATTACAATCGTCCCCAACACGATAATTATTGCAAATATATACCCTGTGAATGAACCAATATACTCAAGAGTAAATGGAAGAATAAAGGTAAGTATGCCAATGAATATAGAAAACATGCCCATTGCTTTTGCTAATTTTTCTTTGTCTCCTACAAAAGTTTCCTCATCATAACCTGCTATAAGGAATAATTTCTTTTTTGCCCAAATTAAATACCCCAGTAAAATCATCAATAAACTAACAATACTACAAATAACCACCCCAAGATACATTGTATCCCCCCAAAAAGAAACTTACATTATCTTATCAACTGATAAATCTATAACAAGATGTAACAAATTTTTCTAAAAATATCAATAAGTGAATAACATATATCCTTTAAAACAAAAGTACCATCTCGATCAGAATGATGCTTGACAAAATTTGTCTGAAAAATCTCCCCTGCTTCAACATATTCTGTCTGCGATACTAACCTAATCAAAAGCAATCTGCCGTTTTTTATCATTTTTAAAAGTTCTGTTAAAGGATGTTATTGATGTTCATGTTAAACTATCGGACTGTCTCGTTGCCTTTTGTCATTGAAACACGTCTTATTTGTTAGGGAGGAATCGATAGATGAGAAGGATATTATTATTCATGATGATGTTTTTATGGCAGGGTGTAAATTAGGGGAATTGGAGTCACCAAAACCAATTTTAACTGTAGATGGCAAAGAGATGGATTATAAAATCGCAACATATTCTTGGGCAGAAAATGGTCATGCCATTGATGCAAATGCTGTTGCCCCTCCTTATCTTGTAGAAAACATGGATTTCAATGTAGTTCCGGCCGATGCAAAGCTGCTGATTCGTTTTAGATACCAGCCGGCAGATATGGAAGCAGGAATATGGAAAAATGATCGTGTACACTTTGAAAGGGTAATGAATAACACAGTAATACTTCCGAAAGGATCAGGATCTTTTATTTACGTTATTCATGCTAGTTGGGAAGAAGGAAATGCGATTTATGCAATTCCGATAAAAGTGAAATAATAACCCTTTTCTATTCACGTAAAACATAGGAAAAGAGAGAATACAGATTCGGACCAATGATAAATATTACCGCGAAAACCTTTTCCGCGAGAAAACGGCAAGAAAGGCCCTATCTCGCATCGTTAGCGAATACCGCCGGCACACTGGAATATGAGTAAAAGCTTGTTCGATGACGACACACCACCTACTCCGCCTGAATAAAAAGAAATTGGGACAGATTAGAGACCATTTACATGAAAATTCATGGCTAATGTGGGCACCAAACAGGGACATCCGGCGAAAAGCCAAAAAGCCGCATCCCTTGATACGTAAGGGATTACGGCTATGTGTTTGGTTATGCCGGAGCGTGATTAACGAAGATTGAACCCTTTTCCTTCTACGAATTCTTTCATATACATGCGCACAGGGTTGCTGAGCATGTTGGCCATCTGCCCGGTCCATGTATCGCGGCGTTTGCCGTTTGTCCGCTTTTCGTAATACGCGGAAACGGTATCATTATATTGTTTCAGCTGTGCTTCGAATTTAGTGCGGTCTTGCTCATATGTTTCTTCATGGTATACGTGTTCAAACGGCAGGCGCGGTTTTTTGTCAGGCTGCTGCGTCGGGTAACCGACGGCAAGCCCGAAAAGCGGAATGACCCGTTTCGGCACTTTCAACAGTTTGCACACTTCCGGCAAGTTGTTGCGCAATCCGCCGATATAGCAAATGCCAAGCCCCATCGATTCGGCGGCGATAGCTGCGTTTTGCGCCGCCAATGCCGCATCGATGAGCGCGACCATAAATTTTTCCGTACTTTCAAGCGATGGCAGCACATCTTGCTGTTCCATTTCACCGACCACTTCATGACGGTGAAGATCGGCACAAAACACGAAGAAATGTCCATTATGTTCGACATAAGGCTGATTTCCCGCTAGTTCCGCAAGCTTTCGTTTCGTCTCTTTATCCTTCACGCCAATGATCGAATATGCTTGCACAAAGCTTGATGTCGACGCCGCTTGCGCACATTCGACGATCGTGCGAATTTGCTCGTCCGTTAACGGACGGTCTTCAAATTTACGAATGGAGCGGTGCTGCAAAATCGTTTCAATGACTGGATTCATAATAAATGCCCCCTATTGTAAATTAATCGCTTTGCTTTTTATAATACCAAAAAAAAGAAAGAGCCAAAAAATAATTGACTCTTTCCAAGTTGTTTATTTATCATCGCCATCATCAACCATGTGTTCTTCACCATTTTCCACGTAATGTTTGAGCATCGCCATTTTGTTATCCCAAAAGCGTTCGTAAAAGGACAACCATTCCTTTAATTCCAACAGCGGAGCTGGTTCTAGGCGGTATCGCGTTTCCCGCCCGACTTTTCTTTCCTTCACAAGTCCGGCATCCGCCAAAATCCGCAAATGTTTGGACACAGCCGTTCGGCTGATTGGAAAATGGCCGCTGATGGCGGTAACGGGCATTTCCTTATCAGCCAACAATCGCAGCAGCTTGCGTCGGGTAGGATCAGCGATGGCCTGGAAGACGTCATGCTTGTGCGATAAGGCAGCCATACTACGCCTCGACACACGCGCCTAAGGATTTGCAAAGCTTGGCCCATCCCTGATCCATCCGATTGCGCACGATCGTGTGAGACTCGCCAAATTCCGTCACCTTATTCACATCCCAGCCGGAGTGGATAAGCGTAAACTCTGTTTGCCCCTTATTCAGCTCTTTCAGCTCAAAAGTAACGGTCCAATCTTTCCCCCAGCGAAAAGACAAGCGGTGAGGTGGATCGACTTCGATTACTTTACACGGAGACATTCCAAAAGGTCCGGCATTTAAATGAAACTCATGACCGACCATCGGCTGAAGATCATTGGGCATAAACCAAGCTGCGAGCCCCTCTGAAGTGGAAACCGCCTCCCAAACTTTTTGAATCGGCGCTTGAAAAACCATCGTGTGACGAATATCTGGCAACATGCTGTTCGTTGTATTTTTTGTCGCCATTGTTTCAACCTCCACATTTTAGTTATGAAACTTTTTGGTTTCGTTTTTGATTATACGAAACCATTTGGTTTCATGTCAACAATGAAATTACAAGCACACTACTTATCCCCGTTCAACCAATTTCTTAACGTTTCGTAACAACAAATGGACAATAAAAAAGAGGCGGACAACGAAATGATTGCCACCTCTCCAAAAACGCCGAAAAGGCCGCTTGCCAATCACGGAGTACTGCTTTCTCTTATTTGTCAGTAACCTTTTTATAAACGGCATAAGAATACACCATCGGCACAATGGCGATGCAGGCGATCGAAGCAATGAGAAACACAGCGCGAATGGAGGATGGAGCAAAGGCAGACACAATGATGATGATTCCGCCAATGAAAAATACTTTGCCGCCAAACCGGTGCGTGCGCGCCCACACCGTTTCATCCGCCAGCGTCCACGGCGTGCGGATGCCCATGAAATAATTCGCTTTAACTTTTGGCATATAATTTCCGAGAATGATAAAAAGCAGGCCTAACCCTATATTCACAATCCAATCCATATTGACATCGTAGCCAAGACCGCTAAAAATAACGGCGATGTGAATACAAACGAAAAACGTCAACGATGCGTTCACAAAAATACGATACGCACTGGCAAATTTTTTATAATTTTCTTTACGCGGATCAATTTTCGCCACTCCAATCAATATCCCATAAATCCATGTCAAGAGAATCGGGCCAAATAAAACGGCGAAAAGCTTTGATGAATAGCCATCCACTTCCCCCGAAAAGTTCCAATGAACCGGAACTTCCTCCGGCAGCCGCGGATATGCCCATAAGGAAAATCCCGCACTAAAGATGATCAACAAGAGAAAATACCAATGCCTTTTCATTCCTTTTTCTCCTTTCCTTCCTGCAAAGATAAAAGCCACGCTAACACATCTTGCAACACCGTCGTGTTGATAGAATAGTAGATGTACTGCCCTTCTTTTTCGGCGTGCACTAAATCCGCCTGCTTTAACAAATTAAGATGATGGGAAATGCTCGGTTTGGAGATACGGAAATGATCAGCGATTTCCCCTGCTGTTAAGTCCTTGTGCTTTAACAGGTTGAGGATGTCTCTTCTCGTTGGATCAGCCAGCGCTTTATAAACAAGGTTCATTTTCATACTACTTTCACCATCATTATTTTGTTATTTAGAAAATTATCTAATTATTTAATTTCAGGATAGAAAATATTTTGATTTTCGTCAATAATCCACCAAAATAAAAAAACGTTTGGCAATATCGATAATAGAAAAAAGCGTCCCATTTCGGAACGCTTTTTATCACCGTTATTCGGCAAATTTTCCTTCTTGGTAATCGCGGATCGCCTGGCGGATTTCCTCTTGCGTGTTCATCACAAACGGTCCGTAAGCGACAACCGGCTCGTTGACTGGCTCGCCGGCATAAAGGAGGACGCGCAGCTTTTCTTTGGCGGTGACAGTAATTTCACTTTCCGGTTCGTTTTCGGCACGGCTTAAAAACAATACTTGCCCTGCTTTTCCTTCCGTATTATCAGCGCCAAATGTCCCGCTTCCTTCTAAAATGTACAAAAAGCCGTTGTAACTTCCCGGCAAATCTTGCACAACACTTGCTCCCGGCTCCAATATCATTTCGACCATCGTTACAGGTACATGGTTGAGCGTCGGTGCTTTTACCCCTCGCGACGACCCGGAAAACACGCGGATCAGCGCCCCGTCTTCTTTGCGGACCGGCATGTCTTCTGCCTTTAAATTTTGATAACGCGGCTCAATCATTTTTTTCGCGCTCGGCAAATTGATCCACAGCTGCAAGCTATGCACCGTCGAGTCGCGGGCCGGATCTTCTTTATGAATAACACCTCTGCCCGCAGTCATCCATTGCACGTCTCCCGGTCCTAACATTCCATAACCGGCTTTGCTATCAAAATGTTCCAGCTGTCCGTCTATGACATACGTAACCGTCTCAATTCCGCGATGCGGATGAAAGTCAAACGTTCCTCTTTCAAAAATATCCTCCATTAACAATAGAAACGGATCGTATTCTTGCCAATTTCCTGGCTCTAACACTTGTCCACTGCGATGAATCGGGCTGTTTGTCTCAATTTGCACCGTTTTCACGCGGCGGATGCGACGCTGTACCGGCATCTTATTTCTCCTCCTTACCGTTTGTTCGCAAACAAATTTCATTTGTATCGTACTCCAACGGAACTGATAAATGCAAACGATTTATTTTTTGTCTCCTCTAACATGATCTTTCTCTTAGTATATCAAACGGATAGAAAATTGGCTTTTTTCATTTGTTGTGTCGTTCGTCGCTTCTTTATCATGCCTTTCACATTTTCGAACGCAATCAATCGGAATGTCTTTCGATAGTGAAACATCTCCTGCAAAAGCGAAAGACTGGCGCGCAGGCAAGCCCTCCTTTTCTGCCCTCTTTATGTTTTTTACTGCATCTTTCTCGATCATTTGCTTCTTTTTCTTCCGATATGAATTTTTAAAAAGTATTTTGCTTTACAAAAGTAAGTTAGTTACATTATTATATTAACGTTCAAACACTATGCCACATGTGATGCCGATTTACATAGTGTTTGACAAACGCATTAATTCATCGCAATGAAAGGAGAAAAAAACATGGCAAAATTATTGTACATTACGGCAAATCCAAAGCGGGAAGAAGAGTCTTACAGCTTATCTATCGGTAGAGCGTTTCTGAACGCTTATAAACAACAAAACCCGCAAGACGAGATTGTCGAATTAGACCTTTACCGCACCGATATCCCTTATATCGATGCCGACGTATTGAATGGCTGGGGCAAACTGCAGCAAGGGCAATCATTTGAGCAATTAAGCGCGGACGAAAAACAAAAGATAAGCCGCATTAACGAACTCACCGATCAGTTTGTCAGCGCGGATAAATACGTGTTTGTCACACCGATGTGGAATTTTAGTTTCCCGCCGAAAATGAAAGCTTATATTGATACGATTTGCATTGCGGGAAAAACGTTCCGTTACACGGAAAATGGTTCGGTAGGGCTATTAACAGGAAGAAAAGCGGTGCACATTCAAGCGCGCGGCGGAATTTATTCAGAAGGGCCAACGAAAGAAATGGAATTTGGGGACCGTTATTTACGGGCAGTGCTCGGCTTCATCGGCATTACCGACGTACAATCCGTGATCGCCGAGGGAATGGCGCAATTCCCGAATGAGGCCGAATCCATTAAGGAAAACGCGATCAAACGCGCAGAACAAGTAGCGAAAAACTTTTAACGCGATCCATTTTGGCCTGTTCCTTTAATTAGGGACAGGCCATTTTTGCTTAAGTCTAGAAACTGCGTAAAAGTAAAACAGCAAAACGTTGTTGTTTTCCGGTGATCCAAGTTCATTGTGCCGAGAAAGATTTTCACAATAATTGGAGCGTGATTCATTTTTCCATAAAAAAATAGAAAAGCTTGCCGCTTTGCATCGGCAAGCTGTACGCTTCCACCTATTTTCCATATGTAATGGCGGAGGAGGAGGGATTCGAACCCCCGCGGGCTGTGACACCCCTATCGGTTTTCGAAACCGACCCCTTCAGCCGGACTTGGGTACTCCTCCAGTTCAATGATGGAGCCTATCGGATTCGAACCGACGACCTCCTGCGTGCGGGGCAGGCGCTCTCCCAGCTGAGCTAAGGCCCCATCATGAATGATCGGGAAGACAGGATTTGAACCTGCGACCTCATGGACCCGAACCATGTGCTCTACCAAGCTGAGCTACTTCCCGACATCTTTGCCGCAACCGATAGTTTCTATCGCTTGCGGCAATTATTATTCTAACGAAAAAAATCAAAAAGTCAATAGATTTATCGACTTTTTTTCGTTCACTCTTAAATTCATTTATTTTTTATTATTAGAAAAATAAAAAATATTTTTGCCGAAAAGTGCGCTTAATATAAAGAGGGGCGAAACCCTTAAAGCGGGCAATGCTTATTGGGCCTCGTCCCTTTTCTTTTTTAATATACGTCGCGCTTTGTAAACACCATAAACGCGATGGCAAGCGCTGCAACTCCCCACACCGCTAACACCGTCATGGAAAAGCCAAGCGTCATTCCGTTAATCGGCGGCGCTGTTCCGTTGATGTAATCCGTAAGACGGAGGTTGACCATAAACAAATATTTTGCCGATTCCCATGAGGACACCATATTGGACAAAATCGCTCCGGAAATCAATGCCGCAAGCATAATGCCCATTACCGCGGCGGTGCTGCGCATCAATACAGAAAGCATGAACGTCAATGTTCCAACGACAATCGAAACAAACCAGGCAAGCCCTAGTTCGATTAACACGTACTTCCATTGCGGAAGCAAATGAACCCCTTCCGTATTTAGCTCTTCCCCGTTAATGGTGAAACCGGTGAGCAATGGCAGACGCCATCCTTGATACCCGAATACCATTCCTGAAATCAAATAAGAAAGCAAGGCGACTATTAGCAAAATAAACGAAATCGCTAAAAGAAGAGCTATGTATTTGCTAAGCAAAATCGTTCCCCTTTTCACCGGCCTTGTCAACAAAAGCTTGATCGTTCCACCGCTTGCTTCCGATGATACTAAATCAGCGGCAACGACCATGACTAAAAGCGGGAGAAACAAATCGATCGCGTTTTCGATAAACATGCGCATAAACGTCGGCGCGCCAGGGGCGGATGGGTTAATGTCATGCTCTAAATAGTATTGCTGCTGTTGGAGGCGGATTTGCAAATATTTCCGCCATTCCTCCGAGATGCTGCTCGAATTCAGCCGATTTTGCGCGTCGATAATTTGCTGCTGAAGCTGCGTCCGCCAATCACTCGTCCCTAAACGTTCTTGCAACTCCTTAACCTGCTTGAATTGCGCGTACGTAAAAAGGGAAACGAGCACAGCGACGATCGCAGCAATGACAAACAGACGTTTTTTGCGGACAATTTTTAACATTTCGTTGTATACGAGATTATTCAATTGTCTCTCCTCCCGTTAATTCGATAAACAAATCTTCGAGCGTCGGCAGTTTCGGCTGGATCTCATGGACGGCAACCCCTGCTTCGACAAGCTTCTTGTTCCAAACGGAAAGTTTTTTTGGTTCGTATGGGGTGATCAGCGTGTCCCCATCTGTTCGAAAAATCGACGTTTCCGCCGCCAATATCGCTTTTGCCGCCTCCAGCGGCTCGGCCTTCCAGACGACACGCGCTTGTTCTTTTAACAAATGTTCCACCGTATCAATCCGTAGCATCGTCCCTTTCGCCATAATTGCCACGCGGTCACACATCAGCTGAATTTCACTTAATAAATGGGAGGACACTAAGACGCTTAATCCTTCCGTTTCTGCCAAAAAACGGATAAATTCGCGCATCTCGCGAATGCCGACAGGATCAAGCCCGTTGGTCGGCTCGTCCAAAATCAGCACTTTCGGTTTTCCCAACAGCGCCTGGGCAATGCCGAGGCGCTGCCGCATTCCAAGCGAATACGTGCTAACACGATCATGAATGCGGTGTTGCAGCCCAACCAATTCGACCACTTCGTTCATTCGCTTTTTCGGAATACCTGGAACCATGCGCGCGAAATGCTCAAGGTTTTCCCAGCCGCTTAAATACGGATATAACTCGGGATTTTCGACGATGCAACCGATATGGCGAATCGCTTTCGTAAACTGGCGCTCAAGGTCATATCCGCAAATGGAAATCCGCCCTGATGTCGGCTTGATGAGCCCGACAAGCATGCGGATCGTTGTCGTTTTTCCTGCGCCGTTTGGCCCTAAAAAGCCGAACACTTCCCCTTCCTTTAGCTCAAAGGAAATGCCTTTAATGATTTCTTTGCGGCGAATCGTTTTGCGCAAATTTTCAACGATTAATGTCGCCTGCTTCGTCACTTTTCGTCCCCCTCTGTGAATGTAATTAAGGAAGCGACGCGTTCGCCAATCCGCTTGTAGCCTTCCTTATTCGGATGGAAATGATCGCTGTACAAATAATCATTGACATGAAGCGCAAACAAATCGAACGTTGGAACAGCGATAATATTGGAATAGCGAGCCGCCGTTTCTGCCGAAGCAAAATTCCACTGCCTTACGATCGCTGACGTTTGCTTCGCAGCGCCGAGGTCGCTAAACGGATTGTAAAGCCCGATGTAAAAAATGACGGCATCTTTGTTGACGCGGCGAATCGTTTGAAAAATGCGATCTAAATTGCGCAAATACGAAACTTTTGCTTGCTCGATCTGCTTTGACGCAAGTTTAAGCGCTTCCCCGCCTTGAAATAAATCGTTGCCGCCGATCGTCATGACAATAATGTCGGCTAGTTTTAGCTGCCGCTCGATTTCGGCTTGTCCTAATTGTTTAAGAAGTCCGGCCGACCGCTGCCCCTTAATGGCCAAGTTTGTGACACGAATCGGCTTCGTTGTTTTTTTGCGAAGATGATCAACCATATAGCCGACATATCCTTTTCCGCTTTCGTCTCCCGTTCCTCTTGTCAACGAGTCACCGAGGGCGACAATATAAATTTCACGGTTGTCCGTTTTTTGCTCTTTTGTATATTTTGTCGTGCCTGCCGGCGGTGCTGCAGCAGAAAAAAATTGGTCTTGAATGGTCATGGCAAGGCCGCCAAGCCATAATATTCCCGCTAGCGCGGATACAATCGTGATAGTGCCTACAATACCGCGTCGCATGCAATCATCCTTTCTTTTTGCCTTTATTTCTTTATCATACAACATTTTTTTGACGTTGCCTAACGTACGGTTTTTTCACAAAAAAACAGCTTGGTGATATCACCAAGCCCATTATTTTGAACCATTTTCATGGATGACCGCTTGTTCAAATCGGTATCTCATCCCCCGAGAATTTTCGAATAGAGGAACCGTCCTTGAAAACAGCTTTGCATCAGAAACAGCATACTAACCTTGGCTGATTGTCTTTTGCAGATAATCGACAATTCCCAGCGAACATACTTGCAGATCGAGGCGGATGATATCGTGCGCTTCGGATGCCGCTGGAATATGTTTTGCTTGCAAAAAGGCGTTGACCTCTTGATATAACGCTTGAAACACCGCTTCCGCTTTTTCGTGCATCGGCGCGCCGTATTGTTCCGCCATCACCTTTTCCCCCGCTTCGACAAACTTTGGAAGCCAAAAGCGAAGCTGTTCGAACGCCGTGCGAGGGTTTTCTAGCATGCCAAAATGACCGAAATAAATGCGTTTAGGTTGGAGCTGTTCGAGACGTTCAGCCGATTGCAGCATCGCCTCTGGTCGAAATTGATTCGGAGAAGTGGACGGCAAGCAATATTCCAATCCATTTTTCAGCAACTGCGGATAAAATACCCCGATCGTATCGCCAGTGAAAACGCCGCGGCTGCGCGAATCGTAAATCGAAAAATGATGGTTGGCATGGCCAGGCGTATCGAAAAACGTCAACGCGCGCTTGTCGCTGAGCGTAAGTGTATCGCCATCTTCTTTTACGATAAGACGATCCTCTGGAACCGGCAAAACGGGGGAAAACAATTCATCAAATTTCTCCCCATACACCGCTTTCGCCCCAGCGATTAATCGCGACGGTTCCGCCAAATGCCGCTTCCCTTTCGGATGGACGATGACACTGGCGTTCGGGCACTTTTCTAGCAGCACCCCGACACCGCCAGCATGATCCAAATGAATATGTGTCACAATAATATAGCGGATATCCGCCGGATCGATATGAAGCGCTTCCAATCCTTTTAATAAATGAGGAACGGAAGGGCTTGGCCCCGTCTCGATAATGGTGAGCTCCTCTTCGTGAAGCACATATGTACCGGTACGCTTAGCAACTCCTAAATCATACAAATCAATCATGGAAATGCCATGTCCTAAATCAACTGGCTTTTGCATAATGTCATCTCCCATTTTTATATTTATTTTAATATTCTAACAAATAAAAAAGAGAATCTCCACAATAAACAAGGCATAAACGATTTCAGATTACCCATCTTCCATCGTTTATGCCTTATGCGATCTACCATTCAAAGCATTTCGTCTATATCTTCTCGTATTGTTTTTGCATAAAGATTAACTTAAACAGGCTGTTTCTCCATCCCAGCTCAAGGTTATAGAACGCTTATATCCTCTATCCATCCGTTTTGGCTTTTTCGATCCATGACATTTCATTTCTTTTTATGACGCAAGATCATTAGATAGCGACATTTTCCGATGATTGCGAACTGCCAACCATATCGAAACAGCCCAACCGAACACGATAGCGCCGTATATGGCTGGATACCATTTGTCAGGAGCCTCCCACGCATGAAGCAATGTGCGAACATTAGTAAAAATGATTAATCCTCCAACTAATACCCCAAGCAAATGGGATGGTAGCTTGCGGACGAGCCACGCGGCGATTGGCGCGGCGATAATGCCTCCTAACATGAGTGTCCCTACCCAAAACCAATTGACTTGCTCCCAACCTAACGAAATGACAAATCCAATGGTAGCGGATAAAGCAACGGCAAACTCCGATGTATCGACCGTCCCAACGACTTTTCTCGCTTCCATTCCTTTGTTGGCGAGAAGAACAGGGGTGGAAATCGGGCCCCATCCTCCCCCGCCGGTCGCATCGAGAAATCCAGCCACTAAACCAAGAGGGACAAGTTGCTTATTCGAAAACTTTCGTGGCGGTTGTTGATCTTGTCTAGCAGAAAGGAACAAAAACCGGTACATGATGTAAAATCCAAGCGCCAACAAAAATAAAGAAACATATGGTTTAATGAGATCTCCTGGAAGATTGCTTAAAAAGCAGGCGCCGACAAACGCGCCAAGCGAGCCGGGAATAATTAATTTAATCACCATGTCGCGGTCGACGTTTCCGAATTTCATATGCGACACGCCCGAAGCTGCGGTTGTGGCCACTTCCGCTAAATGCACCGAGGCAGAGGCGACCGCAGGAGTAATTCCAAATGCGAGCAACAGTGTTGTTGATGTAACCCCGTATGCCATTCCGAGCGAACCGTCAATGAGCTGCGCGATAAATCCGACAATCACAAATATGATTAATTTTTTCACTCTATTCTCCCTCCATCTGAAATGCTCGAATATTTTTATCAATTAATACATTAATGCCAAGTATTCATAGTTGTCAACTTTGAATTGTAAAAAAAATAAAATAGGGGGGTTCAACATCATCATCCGGACCCTATTTTACCTAAATTTCATCATTCATAAAATCATAAAAAAAGGGCACAGGAGAAGACTGCTAAAGCAATCTCTTCCGTGCCCTCTTTTCTGTTTAAAATTTCGCTTGATATTGTTCAATTTCCCAAGCGTGTACAGCGGTACGATAGCTATCCCACTCCGCTTTTTTCATGGCAACATATTCCTGAAATACATGTTCCCCAAGCGTTTCGCGACCGATCGTGCCATTTGCAAACTCTTCCACTGCCGTTCCTAAATTTTCCGGCAGATTTTCAATGCCAAGCAGAGCGCGGCGCTCTTCTGTCATATGGAAAATATCTTCATCAATCGGCGCCGGAGCTTGCAATCCTTTTTCCACTCCATCCAAACCAGCGGCAGCAATAATGGCAAACGCAAGGTAAGGGTTAGCCGACGGGTCTGGACAGCGGAGCTCGACACGGGTCGCCATGCCACGTTTGGCCGGGATGCGGATTAACGCCGAACGGTTTGACGCCGACCACGCAATGTAACAAGGAGCCTCATATCCCGGGACAAGCCGTTTGTACGAGTTTACTAGCGGGTTCGTGACGGCGGCAAAGCTTTTGACATGCGCAAGCAAACCAGCGATAAACTGATAAGCCGTTTCCGACAATTGGTTTTCATCATTTGGATCAAAAAACGCATTTTCCCCGTCTTTAAATAGCGACATGTTCACATGCATGCCGGAGCCATTGATGCCGAACACCGGCTTTGGCATAAACGTGGCGTGCAGCCCATATTTATTAGCGATCGTTTTTACAACCCACTTATATGTAGTTGCATTATCTGCCGCCCCTAGCGCATCGGCATATTTGAAGTTGATTTCATGCTGTCCTTCTGCAACTTCGTGGTGGGATGCTTCGATCGTAAAACCCATCGCCTTCAGCGCGCGGTAAATTTCTAAACGAACGCGCTCGCCGAGATCTTTTGGAGACGGCTCGAAATATCCGCCGCTATCATGAAGTTCTGTCGTCGGCTTTCCGTTTTCGTCCGCTTTGAATAAAAAGAATTCCAATTCTGGGCCGACAGAAATCGCATATCCTTTTTCCGCGGCACGTTCCACTGTTTTCTTTAAAACATTGCGTGGATCCCCTTCAAACAGAGTTCCATCAGGATTGAGAACAGAACAAAGGAAACGGGCTTCAGCATATCCTTCTTCCACTGTCCAAGGCAATACAGCAAATGTGTTTAAGTCAGGAAGAAGATAAAGGTCGGATTTGTTGATAGGGGAAAATCCTTGAATCGAGGAGCCGTCAAACATGATTTTTCCTTCCACGACATCATCAAGCTGCTCCGCCGTCACCGTAACGTGCTTTAAAATTCCTTCGATGTCGACAAATTGCAGATGCAAAAGCTCAACATGCTTTTGCTTGATCGTTTCTTTGATTTGCTCAAGCATTGCCACCTGATCGCTTGTAGGAGAAACCATCACCTTTGACATGTTACATTACCTCACATTATAGTGTTTATTTTTATAACATGCCTTTATTATAGGAGAGAAGATTGTATTTGGCAATACTTTTTTTATTAATTTTTCTGTATTTTTATAAACATTAACAAGAAAACGTTTTCAAAAAATATTATAAATGATTGGGTGATTGTATATTTATGCTTTTTGCTAATAAAAAAGATAGCCGCTGATAAAGGATTCATCAACATCCTTTTAGGCAGCGGCCATCATAAATATACGTCATCGTTATTAAGCGAACGGTTAAGATCAACGCCCTGGCGATCGTTAGTTTGATAGAAAACGCGATAATTAAGAAAACAAACAGTAATGGAAGAAATGGCGGCAACAACAAGAAGAGTAAATACGATAAAAATTTGATATTTCACCGCAGCGATCGGTTCCGCCCCCGCTAAAATCATTCCCGTCATCGTTCCGGGAATTTGTACAAGCCCCATTGTTTTTAAAGAATCGATCGTCGGAATCATCGCGATTTTGACCGCGTACTGTTTTATATTGTCATGTTTCCCCTGCTTCATCGTTTCTAATACGACGCTTGCAGCGACCATTGCTGTTCCGGAAAACATGCCGGCAACCGGGATTATGTATCGCGCCTGAAACGGAATAATACGGCAAATCAGCCATAACATAATCGGAATCCCGACAGAAACGATCATGCTGAAAAAAACAAGAAAAAACGTTCGTTTTGTATCATTTCCCCGCCTTGAAACGTTGAATGAAGCGACAGCAACCATCAATAGCACATAACCAATAATGACATACCATTTTTCGAGCGAAAAAAGATAGGAAATGCAATATCCTAATATAAGGAGTTGAACAAATCCGCGCAATGAAGACCAAATAATGTCTTTTTCCAGTTTTAATGACTGTCGGTAAGATACAAATACCGGCACAAGAATAAACAGCCATATGACAAAAAGCGACGTATGACTGATTTCGTTCAATCAAAGCACCTTCTTTCTCGTAGCAGCTAGTCCATCTGCCGCTGCCGCCATGACCCTGATGGAATAAGCGGAAGGTGTGCGGCTTTGCTTTTCGGATATACATATACATACCCTTCGAGCGGCTGTTCCAAATCTTTAATCCAAACCCGTTCGTACTCGTTATTTTGCCCGCCTTCTTCATACCCTTCGAGCTCATCCATCGCTTGCATCCCCTCTTCCGTTACCGTCAACCATTCGCCAACCACCTCTCCTTCTTCTTCGATAACGAGCGCGGGATATTCGCCGACATGATAAAGACGTCCTTTCACTTTCCCCGGCTGGATGTCGCGGATGTACGGCGCCGCGACATGATGGTTTTCCTCTCCAACTAGCAGCGTTCCGTACACAAATACTCGATGCAGCAGCGGTCTCATTTCTTTTCCTCCTTCAATATTTACATAATAATATTATGGTTATTAATAGAGAGTAGAAAATGATATCTAAATATCTGGATATCTACTACTTACCATGCCGAAAAAACAAAAACAATGGAAGCTTTACCTCTTCCCCATCCTTTCAGCTCTAAAGCTGCGCTAGTGTCCATTTGTCTTTTTCGGCAGAAACGGACCGCCGCAAAACAAAAGTGATACCGCCAAAAGCGATATCACTTTTTATTTTCAGTGTAAAAAGGAGCACCCATACCGTTCCGTAGCAAGACATGATGCTTGTTTTATGCCAATCGATCGATGCAGGAATGTCAAGAGCCAATTACTCTTTCCACTTAATGCTGCAACCGATGCTTGGCTTTTGTTTTTCTGGCACTGGTTCATTGTTTAATAATGCATCAAGAGCGGCACGAATCGACTCGCCTGTAACTGGGATGCCATTGTTTGGTCTTGAATCGTCCAATTGTCCGCGATAGACACATTTTAAGTCGCGGTCAAACACATAAAAATCTGGGGTGCACGCCGCTTGATACGCTTTTGCCACTTCTTGTGTTTCATCAAATAAATATGGGAATGGATATCCTAGCTCTTCCGCCACTTTTTTCATGTTTTCCGGCGAGTCTTCCGGATATTTTTCGACATCGTTCGAGTTAATCGCGACAAACGTCACCCCTTTTGGCTGATAATCGTTGGCAAGGCGGACGAGTTCATGCTGCACGTGTTTGACAAACGGGCAATGGTTGCAAATAAACATGATCACCGTTGCGACATCCGATTTGATGTCTTCCAAACGGACTGTTTTTCCATCAACCGCATTCACCAGTTCAAACGATGGCGCTTTTTTTCCTAACGGGAACATGTTCGATTCAACTGCCGGCATACATCCACACCCTTTCCAAATCCATGTTTGTTTTATTATACCAAAGCAACAAAGTGAATCACAAATCTCCCGCCTAAATGGATGAACGAGGGGGGTACATAGCATCCATGCCATTCGCGTCGCTCATCCGCGCGTTCGGTTATATTTATATCGAAAATGAAGAAAACATTTCCGCGAAATCATCGACAACAAAAAACGCTAAAATCCTGCAGGCAAATCAATAGACATTTTTTTGAAATTGAAACATAATGAAAATAAATTATTTTATCGTTTTATGGGAGAATTTCCTAAAAAACGCATAGATAACGAAAGGATGTTTTTAATGCGCCTTAAATTAAGCGTTTTAGACCAATCACCTATCGCAGAAGGCATGACCGCGGAAGAAGCGTTAGCGAATACTGTTCGGCTCGCGCAATTTGTCGAGGAGCTCGGCTATGAACGTTTTTGGGTATCGGAGCATCACGATACAAACAGCCTCGCCGGTTCGTCTCCAGAAGTGCTTCTTGGCCATATTGGCGCGAAAACGTCGCGCATTCGCATCGGTTCCGGCGGAGTCATGCTTCCGCATTATAGCGCCTACAAAGTAGCAGAAAACTTTAAAGTGCTCGAAGGTCTTCATCCCGGCCGGGTCGACTTAGGCGTCGGAAGGGCGCCAGGCGGCATGCCGATCGCGACGATCGCCTTGCAGGAAGGAAAGCGAAGAGATATAGACCGCTATCCAGAGCAGATTGACGATTTGCTTGCTTATTTGCATAACGATTTGCCAGAAAAACATCCATTACATGGGCTAAAGGCGACGCCAAACGTTCAGACAGCGCCTGATGTTTGGCTGCTTGGCTCAAGTTCATCCACCGCACTCCTTGCTGCGCAAAAAGGGTTGCCGTATGTGTTTGCCCAATTTATTAACGGCGAAGGCGGGGAATATTATACGAAATTGTACCGCGAACGGTTTGTTCCATCAAAATATTTGAACAAGCCGCGCAATATGGTCGCTGTGTTCGCCATTTGCGCCGAAACGGAAGAAAAAGCGGAATGGGTAGCATCAAGCCTTGATTTATCGCTGTTGATGATTGAGCAAGGCATGGTGTCGAACGGCACGCCAAGCCCAGAAAAAGCAATGGCTTATCCGTACAGCCCGTATGAACGCAAACGGATTGTCGAAAACCGCAAACGAATGATCGTCGGCGCGCCGAAACAAATCAAAGAACAGCTTTTCCGATTAAGCGAGGCATACGAAACAGACGAAATCATGTTAGTCACGATTACGTATGATTTTCAAGATAAATTGACGTCATTCCAATTAATTGCCGAAGAATTATGGGGGTAGAGAAACAAAATGAAAGTGATTTCTGTCAACGTCGGCGCGCCGCAAACGGTGATGATCGATGGAAAACCGCTCACAACGGGGATTTATAAAAAAACTGTGTTCGAACCGCTCTTCGTTACAAAACGCAACTTTGTCGGAGACGGACAAGCGGATTTAGTGCATCACGGCGGATATGACAAAGCGATTTGCGCCTATCCATCCGAGCATTTTTCCGAATGGGAAAAACGGTATCACCGCCCGTTTTCCCCTGGCGCGTTCGGAGAAAACCTTACGTTAGAAGGACTTACAGAAGAGCAAGTATGCATCGGCGATATTTTTTCCGTCGGAACCGCCGTCATTCAACTGTCCCAGCCGAGACAGCCTTGCTTTAAGCTCTCCAAACGGCACGGTCTTCCGGATCTTCCACTTGCGGTGCAGCAAACGGGACGAACCGGTTTTTATTTTCGCGTATTACAAGAAGGAACCGTTCAGCAGGGGGATAAACTCACACTCGTTGAACGCAGCCAAACACGTTTATCTGTACAATATGTCAACCATATTTACTATGTAGAAAAAACAAACGTCGAAGCAATGCAAAAAATCATCGCGGAACCAGCCTTGTCGGAAAGCTGGCGCAAAACGTTTACAACGAGACTTTCCGCCATTGCTAATGAATAAACGACTTGTACGCATGTGTACAAGTCGTTTTTATGATACCTCTTCTTTTTGCAAATAATGATGGTACAAATCATAATAAAACCCTTTTGCTGCTAGCAGCGATTCGTGCGTGCCTTGTTCGATAATTTTCCCTTCATGCAAGACCAGAATGCGGTCCGCGTTTTGAATCGTATTGAGCCGATGGGCAATGACAAAACATGTCCGACCTCTCATCAGCCGTTCGAGTGCTTCCTGAATTTTCATTTCGGTTACTGTATCGATATTGCTTGTTGCTTCGTCTAAAATTAAAATCGACGGGTTTGCCACCATCGCCCTGGCGATTGCCAACAGCTGTCTTTGGCCTTGGCTGATGCCGCTGCCATCTTGTTTTAACACCGTGTCATAACCGTTTGGCAGCTTCATAATAAACGAATGCGCGTTCGCCCATTTTGCCGCCTGCTCGACTTCCTCGTCGCTCGCGTCTAATTTTCCATAGCGAATATTGTCGCGAATCGTCCCTTCAAACAAAAACGTATCTTGCAAAACAAACGCCATATGGGCGCGCAGACTTGCACGTTTAATCGAGCGACTATCGTGCCCGTCAATGAAAATATGGCCGCGATCCGGATCGTAAAAGCGGGCGAGCAGTTGCAAAATCGTCGTTTTCCCCGCACCAGTCGGACCAACGAGCGCTGCCGTTTCTCCCGGAGAAACGGAAAAGCTGACGTCGCGAATGGCGTTTTGTTGTTTGTCATAGGAAAACACGACATGGTCAAATTCTACTTTTCCTTGTATGCGGTCAAGCGAGATTGCTCCTGTTTCGTCCCGTTCTTCTTTTTCCATATCCAAAATTTCAAATACCCGTTCCGCTCCGGCCAATGCCGAAAGCAGTGTATTCCATTGGTTCGCCAAATCGTTTAACGGGCGGGTAAATTGGCGCGCGTATTCGGCAAATACGACGATAACCCCAATGGAGATCATTCCTTTTAGTGCTAAAATACCGCCGACGCCGGCAATAAGCGCGAAGCTTAAGTTGTTTAAAAAGTTCATTAGTTTCGGGATAAATCCAGAATATGTTTGTGCCCAAAATCCCGCTTGCTTCAATGTTTCGTTTTTCCGCAAAAATTCGTCAATCATTCTCCGTTCTTGCGCAAACATTTTCACGATTTTTTGCCCGGAAATCACTTCTTCAATAAATCCATTCATCTCTCCTAAACAGCGCTGCTGCTCGCGAAACCGTTTTTGCGTGCGGTTTGTAATCCATCTCATCCCAATGTACATCAGTGGGACAACAAGTAAAGTGATAAATGTTAAAAGCGGACTTAGCCAAAGCATGACGCAGATCGCTCCAACAAGCGTAAGCGTGCTCGATATCACTTGAATAGCCGTGCTGTTAAACGTTTGGCTCATATTTTCGATATCGTTCGTTATCCGGCTCATTAATTCCCCTTGCTGGCGCTTGTCAAAAAACGAAATCGGCAGTTCATGAAAATGACGGAACAACCGCTGTCGGATGGCATAAATCGTTTTTTGGGCGACCTTGATCATCCAGTAGCCTTGCAAAAAAGTGGATACAGAAAGTGACGCATAAATAAAAAGAAGAAGCGCTACAACAAGAAAAAAGCCGTCCGCCCGCTTCTCAACGATATAGGCATCAATCACCCTTCCTACTACGTATGGACCAAGAAGGCTTAAACAGGAACTAACGATCACCATTGCGATAACGGCAATAAGCCATTTTTTTTGCGGAGCAAGAAACGACCAAAGCCGCTTCAATGTTCCGATGTTGTCTTTTGCTTGCTGCTTTTGCCCCACCGTTGCCATTGTGCCATGTCGCAGTCGCAACATTATGTTCCCTTCTTTCCAAACTGTGATTCTACGATTTTCCGGTACAGCTCGCTTTTCTCTAGCAGCTCATCATGGCTGCCTTTTGCTAAAAGCTTTCCGTCATCCAGCAAGAAAATCGTATCTGCTTTCATCGCTGTTTGAATTTTTTGCGTCACAATGAATGTCGTGCACGTATACGCCTTTAACGCCTGTAGCAATTTTGCCTCCGTTTTTAAATCTAAAGCGCTTGTGCTGTCATCAAGCAATAAAATTTTTGGCATTCCAACGAGCGCCCTCGCGATCGAAAGACGCTGTTTCTGCCCTCCGGACAAGTTCACTCCTTTTTGCCCAATCACTGTGTCATATCCATCCGGAAACTTCATAATCGTATCATGGATTTGCGCATGTTTCGCCGCTTGGATAATCTCTTCCATCGAAGCGCGCTCGTTTCCGAGACGGATGTTTTCGGCAATCGTGCCGGAAAACAGCAATACTTCCTGTGGAACAACACGGATGAATGCACGCAATTGTTCTTGCTTCATTTGCCGAACATCGACGCCATCGATCATCACCCGCCCGCCCACCGGATCATATAGACGGGGAATCAACTGAAGCAGCGACGATTTTCCTGAACCGGTTGCACCTAAAATCGCCACTGTTTCATGAGGACGAACAACAAATGAAATATCTTTTAAAACGAGAGCGCGGCTATTTGGATAACGGAATGACACGTGTTCAAAGCGGACTTCTCCTTGTCCGGAGACTTTATCGCTTGCCTGTTTCTCATCTTCGATATCCACTTTCACGCTTAACACGTCGGCAACACGACCAGCCGATGCTTTAGCGCGCGAAAATGCCATTATAATAAATGTAAACATCGATAACGCTGCAGTAATGCGAGTCGCATAATTAACAATTGCCACTACTTGCCCCGCTGTCGCACTTCCTGATTGAACGTCAATGCGGCCGACAAAAAGAATGACGATCATCGCCATATTCATGACAAATAATAATGCGGGAGTAATCGTTTCTACTAAACGCAACACGCTGATCGTTCGTTCCATCAACGTTTCGTTCTCCTTCATAAACCGCTTTTGCTCGTATGTTCCCCTCATCCATGCCTTAATGAGGCGCATCCCCGCCAAATTTTCGCGCATCACACTATTGACGCGGTCGAGCGCTTGCTGCACGATCGAAAAAGATGCTGCCGCTTTTGTCATCATCCATAAAAGAAACGCGACCAATATCGGAACGGCAACGGCAAATACAAGCGCCAACTGAACATGAACGACAAAAGACATAACTACCCCAAATAAAACAAGAAGCGGCGCCCGCAAAGCAATACGCAAACTCATAAACACCATATTTTGCATTTGCGTCACATCGTTCGTCATTCTTGTGATGAGCGAAGCGGTCGGAAAGCGTTCCAAATCGGCAAACGAAAACGATTGAATTTTTTCAAACAAATGCTTGCGAAGCAAAAACCCGTACTCTTGGCCAACATAGGCAGCGGCAAATGAATTGGCAATCCCCGAAGCAAGCGCCAAAAACGAAGTGCCGAGCATGACCGCTCCCCACATCCAAACAACAGAAAGGTTTTTCGTCATCACCCCATTGTCAATAATTTTCTCCATCAACAACGGCTGCCATAATTCCACTAACAGCTCAATGAACATAAGCGACCAAGCAGCGATCATCCATTTGCGATACGGTTTTAAGTAAGATAACACTTGCTGCATTCTTTCACTCCCCCGCGCCTATGATGTAACTTTTATTCTACTTGCAAAAAACATATTTTACAATTTTCCGATACTCCTCAAAGCGAATTGCCGGGGGAGATGTCTCAGACAATCATTTTCCATGTGTTTTGTTGGTGAAAATCGCACAAATGGTCAATCCCGTTTCCGCGCTTCAGTCCAAATTTGCATCAACGTTTTTTGATCTACAATCGCTCCATACGAAGAAGCGAAAAACGGAATGACATCTTGTTCGCTCTCTACGATTGGAAATAATTTATGAAATTTCGCGATCATCAATAGCTTTTCTATCGTTTTATTCGAAGAAACAGTAAAGATCACTTTCTTTTGTTTGGAAACTTCCTTTTTTAAAAAATGGATTAATAGCGCCAAACCGGTACTATCAATAAACAGGAGATTGCTGACGTCCATCACGACGACGTCCCCTTTCATTTCGGACAGCGCCATTTCAATCATTTGCCTCGCAAGTTGCTGCGTATTGTAAACTAGCTTCCCTTTCAACGATATTTTTCCATATTGTTCTGACGATGTCATCTCCAACTCAAGAGTGGATATCCGACTATCCATTGCGCCCTCTCCTCATTCTCATCGCAATCGCGCATTTTCCATTTTCTTGACGTTCGAACCATATATCATCCATCGTTTCTTTTATCAGCAAAAGCCCGCGACCAGATTCCGCAAGCAACAAATCTTCAAGGCTTTTCTCCCTCATTCGTTCCAGCTGTTTGATCGGAATTCCATCCCCTTCATCCGCAACTGTTACAGTTACATCCTCCTCCGTAATTCGCAAAGATAATAAAAACGTCTTCTTTGCCGCTTCCTTCCCCAATTGCTTGATTGCTTCCACCGAATTAATGACAGCTTCGTGAACAGATAACACGAACATATCGCAATCTTGAACCGAAAGAAAACGGGCAATTTGTTCCGCCAGCAAATCGCAAAAATCAATGGCCTCATCTGTCGCTACACATTGTATTGTCATTTCGTACATGGTTTCGCACCTACTCTGACATGATTCATCACAGGAATGTTATTGAATCGTAATCGATAATAAACATATATCATCGGCGGGATTCGCTGGTGACCGATCGCGATCGATCAACATGCGCAAAAATTGTTTATCTGGCAAATGACTATACATTTTTGCATAGTGGCGAATTTTATTCATGCTTTGCAAAATAGACGGGTCGATTTCCTCCAAAATCCCGTCTGTATATAAAAACAATCTTGTCCGCCGCCGATAACGAATAATCCCCTTTTCAAACGGAACGGAAAACGGACTGCCGATCGCCAACCCGCCTTTATCCAACTCAATGACTTCTCCATCTTCCGTAATTAACAATCCAGCTGGATGCCCGGCATTCGTATATTCGATCTGCTTTTTTTTCGTATCAATGACTAAATAAATCATCGAAAATAAATATCTCAGTTCATTCGCATTGCTAGGGAATAAATTCCGCACATGATTTTCTAGCTCTATGGCGACATACACGGGGTCGATAACGCGCACAATCAACCCTCTTAACAGCGAGCGAAGCAGCATGCCGACGAGCGAAGAGGAAATGCCGTGTCCCATCACGTCAATAATAATGACGCCATAGCGATCATAATCAATTTGATAACACGCGTACATGTCTCCAGACAAGTCGTCCGACGGAATATAAATTGCATCCATCGTCACCGCACCGTTTTGTATCGGGGGCGTTAACACGCTTTGCTGAATTTTTTTCGCAAGCTCCACTTGCTTCTTATACTCCATTTCCTTTTGCTTTTGCTTTGTGATATCGTTGGCCATTATTATGTATCCTGTCACGTTTCCTCCCGAATCAGTGACCGAAATGACGGAATAAGCAACATCCACAAACGTCCCATCTTTTCGCCTTACCGTGCATTCCCCTGTTGCAATCCGCTCTTTTTCCTCTTTTAACGGATGAGAAAACATCGCCATACGTGGTAGCTGATCAGGAAATAACGAAACAAATTCCCGTCCGATGACTTCTTCGCGCTTCCATCCAAATAATGCTTCCGCCGCATTTCCCCATTCTTTTACAGCCATATTTTTGCACAATGAAATGACCGCAATTGGAGCAGTTTGATAAATGGCTTGAAGAATTTGTTCTGGTTCTGGCGAACAGATGGTTGTCTCAATATTCGAAAAACGCCAAATGTAAAATTCGTCCGCTGCACTTGTGAGCGCATAAACAGTTAATGTTTGCGCCAATTTCCGGTCATTGTCGACAAGATAATCGATTTCTCCTTCCCAATAGCCGTTTTCTAACACCGATTTCCATATGAATTCGTACTTCTCAACATGATGTTCATCGGAAACAAGAAGATAAAACGATTGACCGATTAACTGTTCCTTGGAGTAACCAGTTAACGCTACCGCTTCATCGTTTACCGCCACGATCATTTTATTCCGATCTGTAATGACAATTCCTTCGCCTGTACGATGGCCGTATGTTTTCCTTATCGCCTGTAAATCTAGCTTCACTATTGTTCAACCCTTTTTCATAGTAATCTTTCTTCTTGATCATTAAGCAAACATACACCGCATTCCGCTTCATGACAAAAGGTCGCCTTTAAAATAAGGAGACCAATTTTTCAAATTTCAAATATAAAAAGTTTTCTTTTTTATTTACTTCGCTTATCGTTCTTTTTTTCCTGCTTTTTATAAAAAAGAATGTGTTTTTATTGTTGTTTGAAAATGCGGCGACGAATGACTGCAACGATAAGCAAGCATAGCGGGATGACAATTTGCAACGGTACATGCATATAGATGGTGACAATTTTCAACCCTTCTCTAATATGTTCTGGATAGTTGCTCGCAATGGCAATAGACAACAGCAAAACCATCACCCCGAGCGGGTATACGAGGCGCTGATGATTTTGCACGCGAAATAAGTCCGCTGTCCCGATGACCGCCGCGTAAAAAAATACCGATACTTTAAAAAATCCGCCAATAATAAGGGCAATCATAAAAAATATGTCAAGACGTTCCAAAAAATTAGCAACTTGAATTTTCCGTATCGTATCTAAAAGCGGAAACGTGGAACGAACAGCAATATCCGCTCCGAGTACAGCAACGTTGATCGTCATAATAATCGCTAAATTAATGCCGCTTAACGCCATACCTGCAATCGCGACTTGTCTCATTTTTTTCGGGTTATTCATATATGGAAATAACATCGTAAAAACAATCATTTCCCCAAAGGGAACATAAAGCGTTTCCGTAAATACGACTTTCCACACTCTTTTCCATCCTTCTTCCAAAACTGGTTGCAGCCGATGAATATCCACTAACCCTGTGGAAATGATCAAGATAAACCCAGATACGGCAAGAAGATAAAGAAAGGTAAGAAACAACTCCCCCGTCCGCGCAACCACCTCGATCCCTTTGTATACGCCATACATCACCGCCAACATCATAATCGCGTTTAAAATAAAGAGCGGTGTTTCTGGATAGGCAAAGGTTAGCAACAGCTCGCCAAAATCTCGGAGCACGCGGGAAGCGATATAAAGAAAATAGACAATATATATAAACGCCAACACATTGCCGATCCAAGGCCCGGCAATGTATTGCGCATACGCAGTCAATGGAGCATCCGGATAGTAGCGATAGAGATGATAATAGACAAAAAACAATAATAAACCGAATATTAAACCTAATAAAATCGCAAGCCAAACATCCTGTTTTGCCCCTACGCCAAGCGGAATGACAATAGCGCTTCCGTGTTCAAACAAGACAATTAACACAAACAATTGCCGTGCGTTTATTTTCACCGGTTCCATTCCTTTCACCGTCCTTATTCTCCAAATATGTACGGTTTAGTACGCAATCCCGTCCGGCGAATAAACGCATCTACCGTCACATTCACTTCTAATTGTGGGAAAATGCTTTCGTCCCAAGCGCGTTTCATCTTTTTCCATTCACGCGGATACGAACGGTAGACAGCATTTCCAAACCCGAAAATATCCGTTTTTTCTTTTTTCGCTTTTTCCACCGCGTGAACGACTTCACTTTTTATCGTTTGTTCAATCTTTTTTTCTAGCGCAAAAATTTGCATCGGATTTGTAAAGTCAACTGGTACAAGCGATTCGCCGATATCTCCCTCTGCCTTAATGCGAATCGAAATCGACGGTTTCCCGTTTTTCATATGCGCCGCCACACTCGTTTTCGCCCGAACGACTTTATAGGATACTGCTTCTTTTTTTCGTTTCCATTCGACCGTAATGCTCGTCTGTTCAATTTTATCCATCACCCATGACACTCCGCGCGCTGTCTCGCCAAAAACCCATCCAACCAATTTGCCATTCTTAAACATAGCGATACCATTAATATTTAATCGTGTATCAGGCTCGGAAGCTTGCACGTTCGCCTGCCGTTTTCCCTTCTTCACTCCTCCGACAATCTCCACACCGCTAATGACTGGCGCTTTTCCTGTGGAATCAAGATCATAAATGACATCCCCTACATGGACATTCATCGTTTGTCCCCACACTTTTTCCGAAAACTGCAATGTTTTTATAATTTGATTTGCTGAAATTTTATCAATAGGCGTTAATATTTTCAGAACATCTTCTGCGGAATGATGGCGGGCGATCACAACCATCGCGGTCGTGCGAAACTGACTATTTCTTTCGAGTGCATCCAACAGCCCGTCGATTCCTTCTTTCGCAATTTCTTCGCTAATAACAACTAAGTTTGTATGCGCGTAGTATATAAGCCGTGATAGCTTTTTAGACGCTTTCCGGCTCGCTTCGACGATGTTATCTCCTGTCGCTTTATAGATGGAAACCGGCACCCCGCCGCTACCTCCGCCTCGCTGTGTCGCACCGGCGACGTTTCCGGGGTTGACGACTTGAAAAATCATCATATATTTTCCATCCTTTGTTTTATCAATCCCGACCGCGATGACAAATGCCAAATCGGTCAGCTCTTTTTTACTCCAACATCCGGAAAGGATAGTTGCATATAACAAAAGTGAAAGAATGATTGCCATTTTTCGTTTCATGATTGCTCTCCCTCGTTTTCCTTCTGACGATTCGCAAAAGAAGGCTACGGTTGTTGATGTCGTCCTTGACGCACAATATTTTTTTGGCTGATTAAACGAGGTCGCTCTTTAAATACCCATGTCGGCACGCGAAAAAGCGTATCACCCATGTTGGATGGAATAAACGGAGCAAGTGGCGACATATACGGAACGCCAAAGGAGCGCAGGCTGCACAAATGAATCGTCATCACTAAAATTCCGATGATAATGCCGTAAAACCCAAACATAGCGGCGAGAAACATAAGCGCAAAACGGATAAGGCGTGCGGAAATCGCAATCGCAAACGACGGCGTCGCAAAGCTGGCAATTGCCGTAATGGAAACGACAATCACCATCGCCGATGAAACAAACCCGGCCTCTACCGCTGCCTGTCCAATCACAAGCGCCCCGACAATCGAAACGGCTTGGCCAACGGCGCGCGGCAAGCGCACCCCCGCTTCCCGCAAAATTTCAAAAACTACTTCCATTACTAACGCTTCCACAAACGCCGGAAACGGAACCGCCTCTCGTTGGGCAGCAATCGCAATGACAAGTTGCGTTGGGATCATTTCTTGATGAAACGTCGTTGCCGCAATATAAATTGCCGGGGCAACAAGGGAAAGAAAGAAAATGAGAACACGCAAAAACCGCAGTGCTGTCGCAATATCAAAGCGGGCGTAATAATCTTCAACCGCTTGGAAAAATTGAATGAACAAAGCGGGCGCAACAAGCACAAACGGAGTTCCTTCGACAAATATCGCTATTCTCCCTTCCAAAAGGTTCGCCGCCACCACATCTGGCCGCTCTGTATGGTACATCGTTGGGAAAGTCGTAAATGTTTGATCTTCGATTAATTGTTCGACATCTCCTGATTCAAGGACACTGTCAATCCGAATGCGGCGAAGCCGCTTTTTGACTTCCTCGACGATGTCATCGTTGGCAATTCCCTTCACATACATAATGGCAACGTCCGTTTGCGTCACTTCGCCAACTTTCAGCGTTTCCAGCCAAAGATTCGGATTTTTAATGCGGCGGCGAATAAGAGCGGTATTCATGCGCAGCGATTCGGTAAAGCCATCCCGCGGGCCGCGAATCGCCAGCTGCGTTTGCGGTTCTTGAATCGTTCGAGTTTCTCCGCCTTTTGTGCTTGCACTTAAAGCGGATGGTATCCCGTCAAGGAGAATGATCGTTTCTCCAGACGTAAGTGCTAGAAATAAATCAAACCAATGAGAAATACGTTTAATTCCACCAACAGCAGCCAGTTTTTTCTCCACAAAGAAAAACGTGTCTTTCGGAGATAAGGAAATGGGGAACGTTGCAGCCATCAGCGGTTCAAGCAAAAATTGGTACACATTTTTTTCATCGACAAGCCCATCGATAAAAATGAGGGCGGCGCGAATCGACCGTTCTTGTCCAATCGTAAAACGGCGAATGACAATATCGGAACTGCCCCCGGTCGTATGGCGAATGATGTCGAGATTCACATCAAGCAGCGAATGAATCGGCTCACGCGGAACATCTTGCGCTTGACCGCTTTGGTCACATTCTTGTTGGATTGTCGATTCTTTGTTTCCTTTTTTTTCTTTTTGCTTTTTTTGCAATCCCCACTGAAACAGCATCGTTTTCGCCTCTCTCTAGCTCGTTAACTCGTTCACTTGCATTATAGACAACGAATCGTCCTAATATACGACCAAAGAATGATTTCATTGCAGAAAACGAAAACTAAAGAAAAAACGACAGTGGGGGAATTTCATGAAGCTATTGGGGATTTCGCTATTTATTGGCAGCGCTTTAATCATCATTGCCATCGGAATGGATATATTAATTGGTTTAACGTTGCGTCAATCGGCGCAAAACGTCTTTAACCCGTTTCGTGTCATGGAAGCGCCAGAGATGTTTATTCTATTTTTATTTTTATTGCTATGGGTGGTCGATCTGTTAGCGGCGCTATTTTTTCAAAAACAGAAAAAAATATAAAAAGGTTTCTTGCTAAGGCAAGAAACCTTTTTGCATTACCACTTTTTACTTTTACTGACCCCGTCAAGGCGAAGCAACCGCAGCGAATTAAGCAATACGAGCAACGTCGCTCCCATATCCGCAAAAATGGCCATCCATAATGTAAGCCAGCCTGGAACAATTAGAATGAGCGCCAATACTTTTAACAAAAAAGCGATCGCGATGTTTTGTTGGATAATGCGCATCGCTTTTCTGCCTAACCGAATGACATACGGAAGTTTTCCAAGATCATCGCCCATCAAGACAACATCCGCTGTTTCTAATGCCACATCCGTTCCAATATTCCCCATTGCAATGCCAACGTTTGCCGCAGCGAGCGCGGGAGCGTCGTTGACGCCATCGCCGACCATTGCGATGCGTCCGGATTGCCGCTGCAGCATCTGAATCGCCGTCCATTTTTCTTCTGGAAGCAGTTCAGCGCGAATATCGGTAAGCGGAAGGGAAGACGCAATAGCCTGCGCTGTCGCTTCATGGTCGCCGGTTAACATGATCGTTTGCGAGATTCCTAGATTGCGCAATGTTTCGAGCACAAAAGCGGCATTTTCACGCAGTTGATCGGAAACGGCAATCATGCCAAGCACCTTTGTTTCATCTCCAAGCAGCATAACCGTTTTTCCTTGCTTTTGTGCACACATGATTTGCGCGCGCATCTTTTCACTTATAGACAACGCGCTGGAAAACAAGGACGGTTTTCCAATATAATACATCGTTCCATTCACACGGGCTGCCGCGCCTTTGCCAGCCATTGCGCGAAACTCGCTTACCTGCAAATCGTCTAATGATATTTGTAATGCTTCTGCCTTGCGCAAAATGGCGGAAGCAAGCGGATGCTCCGACTGTTTTTCAATGGCTGCAGCGATTTTCAACATTTCCTTGCCATCCAAGTCGCTAAATGAATGAATATCCGTTACTTCCGGCGTTCCTGTCGTTAACGTTCCTGTTTTATCAAACGCAATCGCCGAGATCTTTCCGATTTCTTCTAAATACGCCCCGCCTTTAATCAGCACCCCTTGCCGCGCCGCTTGTCCGATGGCAGTCACGATCGCTACTGGCGTGCTAATGACAAGCGCGCACGGGCAACCGACGACAAGCACCGTTAAGCCGCGGTAAACCCAAGTCATCCATTCTCCGCCAAGCCATAGCGGCGGTACGGTGGCGACAAACAATGCGATCAGCATAATCGCCGGCGTATAATAGCGGGCGAAGCGGTCGACAAATTGCTGGGTTGGCGCCCGCTCGGCCTGCGCTTCTTCGACAAGATGAATGATTTTCGCAATCGTTGTGTCTTCCACGCGCTTTGTCACCCGTACTTCAAGGGCGCCTTCTCCGTTCATTGTTCCCGCATATACTTCATCGCCGGCGGTTTTTGCGACCGGCATCGATTCGCCGGTAATCGCCGCTTCGTTTACTGACGATTCGCCGTGAAGCACGACGCCGTCCATCGCGATTTTTTGCCCCGGTTTCACAAGAATCGTATCGCCGACAACGACATCTTCCACATCTACTTCATACTCTTTGCCGCCCCGAAGCACAGTCGCCTTTTTCGGAGCGACATCAATGAGCCGCTGAAGCGAACGGCGCGCCGTATCCATCGAATAGCGCTCGAGCGCTTCGCTAATCGCAAACAGGAAGACGACAACCGCCCCTTCTTTCCATTCTCCGATGCACGCCGCCCCAATGACAGCAATCGTCATTAAAGTGTTCATATCAAATTGAAAACGCACTAGGTGCATAATCCCTGTTTTCAATAAGCGGTAACCGCCAATGATCGTACTCGCCGCAAATAATAAAATGGTCACGGTATGCCGTTCCCCAATCGCATAAGCAGACATGTAGCCGGCAAAAAGAAATAAAGCCGATATCAGCGCGGTCACGTTTGTTTTCTTTTTCCAAAACGGCTCTTCCTTTTGTTCTTTCCGCTCCGTTTCCGGAATGACGGTAATTCCGTCAAACGCTCCCGCTTTTTCGAGTTCTTCGATCGACGCTTCGCCGATGACCGTCAGTTTCGCCGCGCCAAAATTGACTTCGGCGTCTTTGACCGTCGCAATCGCCTTCACATTTTTCTCAAACGTTGCTGCGCAGTTGGCGCAAGAAAGGCCTTGCAGACGGTACACTTGTTTATTTTCCATCGTTTTCTTCCCCCTCTTTGCTGTGGACAAGCGCTAGGGCTACAAGCTGTTCGACATGATCGTCTTTCAACGAGTAAAACACGAGTTTTCCTTCTTTGCGGCGCTTGGCGATGCCCATATCGCGCAAAAGCCGCAAATGGTGGGAAGCGGTCGCGACCGTGCAGCCGATAATCGTCGCCACATCGCAGACGCATAGCTCTTTTTCAAGCATTAACGCATACGTGATTTTTAAGCGCGTCGCATCGGCGAGCGCTTTAAACAGCTGTTCCACCCCGCTGATTTCATTGATGCGCTGCCGGGCAGCGCCGACCTTTTCCGCGTTAATAGAAAATACTTCACATACATCGTTCGCCATTTTGCCACCTTCATTCAAATATTCGTTTGAATATAGTATATTCCTTCCTAAATAAATGTGTCAATTTATTCAAACAACCATTTGAATATTTTTCAATCAAAAAAGGGAATCATTGCGATTCCCTTCTATCATTCCACATCCTCGCGGGCTTTTTCGAGAAGATGATGATCGTTGAGCCACTTTTCGACATGCGTATATGTTTTTTTCCACGACAGCAAAAAGGTATCGCCATCGCTTTGCAAAAATTCAATATCCCCCTTCCATGCTTTTCCGGCATCCAGCATCACGCTTGCCGGCTCTTCCAGTAAGTCTGCTTTTAACGCTTCCACAAACGAATCAATTTGCTGCGGCTCGATGATCGTCAATGTTCTCTCGTCTGTCTCTGGATGGCGGAAGGTGATTTGGCGAATCGGCGAATATCCTTGATCGCGCAGCAAGAAATAATAATTTTTCTTATATTCTTTCGATTCTAAAATCGGTTTATAATAGGAAAAATACGATTTGCTAGGCACACTATACTGGCGGATCATCCGCTTGCCATCCTTTAGCACATAGCCGATCACCACTTGTCTCTGATCTGTAAACCGAGACGGTCTTGGCTGATCTTTGGCTAACTGTCGGTGAAATGCGTAGACGGCACGAATGTTTTCTTTTTCTTTTAAAAACTGGTTTTCTTGCTCAAACGGCACATACGGACGTTTGTCATTGTTGACAAAATCATAGACAGAACTGCCAAAATAGACTTGGCGGATATCCTTTAGCGCTGGCAGCCGTTTTTCATATCCAGTTATATCAAGATGAAGCAAAAAGCCAATGGCCACCATCGCAGCGGCAAAATAAACATATCCTTTCCATTTATAAAAAACGCGCCACGTTTTTTCAATAACCATTTCAGCAATAAAAAAGCCAAACAATGAGGATGTGATGTATCCGAACAAAATCCAAGCAAACTGATTTTGCGTAACGCCGAAATAAAAACCGCCAAGAAGCATGGTACAAAAGGCGACGCCGTACTTAAAAATCGGGCGGAGCGCCGGAAACGCCAGCGCCTGCGTCGCCGCTTCGCTATGCCGTTTTTGGTACAGCCAAATCGCGAAAATAAGGAACAAAATGATCAAAAGCAGATATACAAGCGATTCGCCCGTCGTCAATAATTTTGTTTCGAGATTTAAATAGCGGTAAAACGGTACAATTTTCTCTAAATTTTTTGACAAATAATAATCGGCCGAGAAACCAACCAATAAAAACGAGGTATTGGCCAATAACAAAACCGTGATGCCTGCCGGGAATAAAAACAAAATATACGTAAATACGACTTGCAGCGTCGACATGCCTGTCATCATGCCGACAAACACGCCAGCGGCAAAAACAAACAATTCCATGATAGCCGTTTCCCACATCCAGCGGATGATGTCACCGATCGTCAGCGGCACGGAAAGGCTTAATCCGTAGCGACAAACGATGGCAAGCAATGAAATAAGCACGATTGGAATGACAACGAGCAGCACTCCAAACATGGCCTGCTGGCAAAACAGTTCCGCCCGCTGGACAGGCAAACTATGCATAAAATCAGACGATTGTTTACCTTGCATATAACGAAATAATAGCACAGCTAATAACACTGGCAACGTAAAGACAATCATCGTTTGAAATGATGCGGAAATGCTGTATAAGCTTTCCCATTCCGGATAATGCCCGCTGTCTTTCTGCTGGGAGTAAGCCATCAATAATTGCAGCGGAATGGCGGCAAACCACAGCAAGAAATGCACGATGCCAATCCAGCCGACGCTGCGAAGATTTTGCGCAAAAAGCCCGCGATTAAACGATAATATTTTCGATGGCATAGCCGACATCCCCCATTTCGTAAATGAAAATTTCTTCGAGCGTAAGCGGCAAAATATCAAAAATAAGCGGCTGAAACGGCTGAATATAGGAAATGATTTCTTGCTTTTCGCCGCGCACAATAAGAAGCAGGACGCTGCCGCGCTCCTCTTTGTAAACGATATTAAATTGCTCAGCAAATTGTTTTGGAATTCCATTGCGAAAAGCGACTTGAATTTTATGGATATCAGTTTTCATTTCATCGAGCTCTTTTTCAAACAGCATTTCACCGCCATGCAAAATGCCGATACAGTCGCAAAGATCTTCCATCTCCCGCAGATTATGCGAAGAAATGACCACTGTCATTTCCCGCTCGGCGACTTCTTGAACGATAATATTTTTTATTTTTTGCCTAACGACGGCATCGAGTCCATCAAGCGGCTCATCCATGATGAGCACATCCGGCATCGTTGAAAAGGCGAGCCAAAACGCGGCCTGGCGCTGCATTCCTTTCGAAAACTGATGAATTTTTTTGCGTGGGTCAAGCAAAAATAGTTCTTGCAATCTCGTAAACCGCTCCCACTGAAAAGATGGATAGACGCTTTCGTAAAACGCAGCCATTTGCTCGATTGTCGTGTGCGGGAAAAAGTATACGTGATCCGGCAAAAACAAGATTCGCTGTTTTATTTCTGGATTTTCCCATACCTCTTCCCTGTCAATGAGCACCGTGCCGTGATCGGGACGGATAATCCCAGCCATCATCTTTAGCAATGTCGTTTTCCCGGCGCCATTGGAACCAAGCAGTCCGTAAATTCTTCCTTTTTGCACCGTCATATTCACTCCGCGAATCGCTTGAAAACGGTCAAACATTTTTGTAACGTTCGTCAAATAAATCATCTGTTTTTCCTCCTCTCTCCCCTTGTTCCGCTTGTTCGATCCATTGTAGCACTTCTTCTTTTGCCACCCCTAAAAAAAGCGCTTCGGCAGCCAGACGGATGATATCGCGACGAATAGCTTTGATTTTTTCTTGGCTTGCTGTTTTCGGCTGCGGAGAAACAAAGTTTCCCTTTCCCGGAATCGAATAAATAAACCCTTGATGTTCTAATTCCCGATACGCTTTTTGAATCGTGTTCGGGTTGATCGTCAACTGTTTGGCAAGCATGCGCACCGATGGCAGCTGCTCATTGGGCTTCCATATTTCGCGGATGATCATTTCTTTCATTTTTTCAACGAGCTGCTCGTAAATCGGCTGGCGGCTGCGGACATCTAGCTCAAACATACCCCCTCCTCCTTTCATTATCTGTACCAACCGTACTATTAATAATAATACACTTATAACAGATAGACAGCAAGTGCTTTTTATAAAAAATGCAACGCAAGGCATTCTATTCCTTGCGTCACGAATACGTCTGCACAAACAAACCGTCGCCTTCCAGCCATTCGGCAATGAAGACGTCCTGATACGATGACACGCCATGGGCACGCAATTGCTCATTTAGCCATTGTTCATCTCTGCCAAGTTCCTGCAATTCATCTCGAAGCAGCTCTCCATCGCGGATAAGCGTAATCGGAACATGAATAGGATGCGGGGGCAATTGAAAATCTTCCCGTATCGTTTTTTGATATTTTGCTTTCTTCAAGACGCTGATCGTTCCGTTTGCCTCTAAATAGCAAAATGCGACCTCTCGCAGCGAAAATGTTTCGTTTTGCCGCAGCAAACTTTGCAGCTGATTGAGCGTCATCCGGTTTTTCTGCAATGCTTTATAATCAATGATTCCATTGCGGATTAATACCGTTGGCTTCCCTTCGCTAATGCGCCGAAACGAGAGCCATTTTTGACTCATGTATTCGACAAGCAACAATAGCGCTCCCCATAATGATATTGAATAGATGATATACCACAGATGGATATGGTTATCATATAGAGCGTTTCCTAACAATTCTCCTAATACAAGCGCTGAAATAAACGTAAATGGGCTTATTTGATGGATCAGTTTTTTACCGGCCACTTTTACAACGAGAAATAAAAGTATAAATCCTGTCACAAGCTCCACTGTTAAATGCATCCATTTCATCCATTGTCACCATCCTGATTGCGATTCGTTAGTTTCATTATGAACGCCAATGTGCTAAATTATGTCATGTCCAAGTTTTTCCGCCAGAAACTAAAAATGATCGGGCGGACGCAACTCTTTCTCAACGATAAAAAACTATTTTTTCGATCCATTCTTGCCGTATAATATAATGTGGAGTTTTCAAAGATAGGAGATATTGTATGGGTGCTTATGTAAACCAGCACGTATTAAACAATTTGTTTTATATTTTGGTAAGCGTATTTGTTTTTTACTTTATTTATGACCACGGCGAGATATTTAAAAAGCGGATATTATACAGAAACGCTCTACTTACTGCTTGCATGGGGTTTCCCATCATTTTATGCATGAAGTTTCCTATTTATATTGATGAGCAGTGCGTCCATGATCTCCGCCAAATTCCTTTTCTGATCGGTACGCTGTATGGCGGGGGAATCGTTGGCTTTATTTTGCTTCTAATCTTATTGGCTGCTCGTTCTCTGATTTACGGGTTTGAGTATATTACAGCGATTGTGTATATGACGATGTTGATTGTCACTGCTCTCATTTCGCCAACATTCCATGCATTAAAGCGTTCAAACAAGCTGTCGATGTCAGTCTGGCTGACTTTTTTTCTGGCGATTCTCGTCACATTTCTTGCCATCATCATCGCTGATTTTCCAGTAACAAATTCTTATATTGTTTATTTCATTTTGCTTCCTCCGATTGGGATGCTGTTTGTCGTATACATTATCGAAACATTAAAAGAGGCAATTATCATGCGCTCCAAACTCGTAAAAATCGAGAAAATGGAAGTGGTTAGCCAGCTCGCCGCCAGCATTTCGCACGAAATTCGCAATCCATTAACCGTTGTAAAAGGGTTTATTCAATTATTAAAAACCCCTTCACTTCCGCAAGATACAAAAGACCGATACATTCAAATTGCTTTAGACGAAATTAATCGAGCGGAAGCAATTATTAACGATTATTTGACGTTTGCCAAACCAACATCTGATAAAGTGGAACGCCTCATGGTCAATGAGGAATTGCAAAAGGTAGTGCAGATGTTAGCGCCAATGGCTCATATGAATTCGATTGAAATCGTTAAAAAGCTGCAACCCGGCGCAATCGTTGGAAACATTCAGTACTTCCAACAATGTTTTTTGAATTTGATCAAAAACAGCATCGAGGCCATGCCGAATGGAGGGACGTTGACGATTTCGTCCCGCTTGCATGGAAATCATATCATCATTACGATTAAAGACACCGGCGTGGGAATGACAGCGGAACAAGTGAACCGGTTTGGCGAGCCATACTTTAGTACAAAAGATAAGGGAACCGGTCTTGGCACAATGGTGGCTGTCAAGATGATTCAAGCAATGCAGGGGAAGCTGCATATCGAAAGTGAAGTAAATAAAGGAACTACGTTAACGATTACGTTTCCTAAAGCCGCGAACTAATTCAGGCAGAAAAAGAGGGCTTATATGCCCTCTTTTCATTTTTATATATAATTTGCATAAAATAATTCCGTCTTCTCTCAAGCCACTCCCGCAATCAACGCGTCTTTGCGCTTCACCATCGCTCCTTTCGCACACACTCGTCATTGGATGCAAGCCGAATTATGTTCCTACTTGTTCAATAAACAAAAGAGAAGTTAAGCCCATCCACATATCGATGCCAATTGCAAAAGTTGCTCTCTTTTTCGGAGACGGCAAAAGAACGGTCACTATCATGCAAACAGCTCCGATGGCTTGAAATAGACTAAACGGAATATGTAAAAAAACGATCGAGACCATTGCGGCTGATAGTGGCTCTAGGCTAGATAGTAAGCTCGATCCGGCATAGACAGGCGCTAAATATTGCAATAACGCCGCCGCATCGGCATTGCCTGTAGCGATCAATGCAAAATACGTATATATTGCACTCCAAGCATGCCGATAAACCCAAACAACAGTCCGATTCAAATCGAAAATATCGCCATCCGTTTGCATGCTGCAAACAATAGTAACACACTTCCCGCCATCATCATTCGCACTACGACAAGCCATGTGCGGTGATTTGCTTTTCCAGAAATAACACTTGCGCCGCAGCTCCTGATCATCCCCAAAGCGCTGCGCCGGTGATGACCATCATTAGCCCTTTATTCGACTAGTGATCGACCATGATTCGCCCCTTCTTTGGACTGACGTTGATGGATAGGAGACAGAATGGCAATAAACACCCCTATGATAATTAGCAATCCACCTAAATAAAACGAAGCTGTTATCTGTTCATGTAAAAACAAAAAGCCAAAAACAGCGCCAACGAGCGGTTGAAAAAAGAAAAACAACGAGCCAATCCCGGCATCCATCATTTCCATTCCTTTATTCCACAGAAAAAACGCCCCCGCTGTCGAAATAATCCCAAGATAAAGAATCCCAAACACGACGCTCATGCTAGGAACAGAAACAGGCTGTTCATGCAGTTCCCAAAGCATAACTGGGGTAGTGAATAATAAGGCAAACCAAATGGCATATGTGGTGATCGCCAAGGCCGAAAAGCGGGCGGATGCCACTTTCACGTACACCGATAAAAGCGCCCATGTCAGCGCCGCCCCAACTAACATCATATTTCCCCAAAATGATTGCCCACCGTTATTGTCCAAACCGATGACGATGACAACTCCGATGGTGGCCAGCAAAAGAGCCACAGCTTTTCTCAAGGTGATCCACTCATGTAAAACAAACTTTGCGAACAAGACAATAAACGCCGGCGTTGCCGACGTGATTAACGCCCCTGTATGCGCATCGGATAATTTTGTTCCGATAAATTGCAATGATATCGAAACAAAATAACCAATAAAACCAATCCATCCTAGCAAAAAATAATCTTGTTTTCGAATGGACAGCCCCATTTTTGTTTTATATTGGCGGAATTTCAATATCCCAAATAAAACAATAAACGCGGTTATATAGCGGAGCCACACTAGCGTAAACGGCGGGACAAAATCAAGGACATATTTGCTGACAACATACATTCCGCCCCAAATGCTGGCTGCTAGTGATAAATAGAAGGAACCAAACAATGTTTTTTTCATTTGAAACAATCCTCCGGCTTCCATAGGGATCAAAGAAACATCCTCCCTAAGAAGAGGCACGGTCATTTAGCCGCTTTTCTCGTCTTAAATGCGAATTTTCCAATATGCTATTTTTTCTATAACTATTCATTTTGTTTCATTGTATCAGATGCTCGCCAACTTCACACTATATTTTTGCATATTGCGCATGCCGCAAAAAAGAATAGGCATTTCCGCTTTTGGAAAAAATAGTGGTGAGATTGGCCATTCTCTTAAAGAAAGGGATATGTTGTGAATAACAATCCATTAAATATCATTCAATTGATTTGTATATTTATGTTGTCCATCGGGCTAATGAATCATGTCATTGTAATTCCACTGCTGTTAGACGCAGCCGGTCGTGATGCGTGGATTTCGGCAATTATAGCCCTTGGCGCATTGCCATTATGGCTTCCGCTCTTGTATTTTATCATGAAGCAATCCAAGCAAATGAATTTATTTTTATGGTTAAAAACAGAATTTAACAGCGCCATTGCATATTTCGTGGCCATTCTTGGAAGCCTATTATTACTGGTTATCAGCTATGTTACACTCAGCGACACGGTTACGTTTACTACTACTACTTACTTAACGCGTACACCCGATTGGGCCATTTTGTTCACTTTAACAGTAATGTGTTTTTATAACGCCTATTATGGCATACCATCCATTGCAAAGACAGCGGTCATTCTTTTACCATTAGTTTCTATTTTTGGGATTTTAGTTGCGATAGCGACGATACCACACAAAGATTATTCCTTATTAAAGCCAATCATGGCGAACGGCTTTGCTCCCGTTTTCAAAGGGATGATCTATGCCGGTGCCGGATATGTGGAAATTTTTCTTATTCTGTTCATGCAACATCATCTTCAAGCCCGCTTTTCTTTTAAAGCGCTGTTCATCATCAGTTTGCTCGCCGCAAGCTTAAGCATTGGCCCAACGATTGGCGCGATTATGGAATTTGGGCCGAAAGAAGCAACGAATTTACGTTATCCTGCCTTTGAAGGATGGCGATTAATCAGTTTAGGAACATACATTGAATATCTTGATTTTCTTGCTGTTTATCAATGGATGTCTGGAGCGTTTATCCGAATTTCCCTAGCTACTGCGCTTATACCAGAGCTATTTCATATAACGGATAAAAAAGCACGATTACGGATTTTAATCATTATTTATATCACCATTTTCTTATTATCATTGATTCCGATCAGCGACGATAAATTTTTAAGCTTATTATATCAATTGGTTTTACCGTTTTCGTTGTTGCTCATTTTCTTTCTCTCTTTATTCGTTGGGATGTTGTCGCTCATTACATATTTCAAAAAGAGGAGAGCATAATCATGCCACTTCCTATTAGAGCTTCGCAAAACAGAAATAACACAAATGATCATAGCGGTTTGGAAACGCTCGTCATTTCCGAACAAACTTTACGTGATCATTTTTCTCGTTGTAAAGATGTCGCGATTCTTACCGCGACGATTCAACCGGACAACACCGCTAGCGGCGCGCTCACCTTAGTGTTCGTCTATTGCGAGGAGCTGTGTGACACCCAACTGATGAAACAAGTTATATTTCCGATGTTTCACGAAATGTGCCGTAAATATCCTTGCCATTCAGTAAACGAAATTGAAGCAAACAAACTGGTGCCAATGGAGTTGCTTGGAAAAGAAGTGCCTATAGATGATCTAGACTTTCATCTCTTTAACGGTGATTTATTAGTCTACTTTCAAGAAGCCGATGTTTTATATTCCCTCACGCTTGCCAATCCGCCGAACCGCGATCCGGAAGAACCAAACACGGAAGTGTCCATCCGCGGTCCAAAAGATGGCTTTATTGAGGAAATTTCGAAAAACGTCGCGCTCATCCGCAAACGAATTAAATCTTATAAGCTCTGCTATGAACAATTTATCGTCGGAACAAGAAGCCAAACAAAAGTGGGATTAATGTACATCGATGACATCGCAAATCGCGAAATGATTCATGAAGTGAAAAAAAGAATTTTGCAGTTAAATATTGATTCCATTATGAGTACCAATCAGTTGGAAGAACTGATTGGCGATAAACGTTTCTCGCTTTTCCCTTTATTTTCCTATACAGGACGCCCAGATTTTGCGGCAAATAGTTTATTGAATGGACGATTTGTCATCTTGCTAGACGGGGCGCCCACCGTCATCATCGGCCCGGGAAACTTAATGTTTTTACTGAATACATCGGAAGATAACGTTACGATACCGCTCTTTGTCATTTTTCAGAGACTCCTTCGCTTCATGGGAATTTCGTTGGCTATTTATTTGCCCGGATTTTGGACCGCCTTATTATCGTTCCATCCGGGAGAAATACCATTCACTCTCTTAGGAACAGTGGTGCTTTCTAGACAAGGAGTGCCGCTACCTGTCCCACTGGAAATGTTTATCATGGTCGGGTTATTCGAAATCTTTAAAGAAGCGGGCATGCGCCTGCCGTTAGCGATCGGGCAAACATTATCGGTTGTCGGCGGATTGATTATCGGACAATCAGCGGTCAACGCTGGCTTATTTACGCCGGGAAGCCTTGTCGTTGCCGCCATTTCCGTTATCGCCACGTTTACGTTAGTGAATCAAAATTTGTCAGGAACTGTGACATTATTGCGTTTTATTGTTTTAGCTGCTTCTTCTGTATTAGGGTTATTTGGGTTTATCGCCTCTTTATTTTTGCTTTTGACATATGTAGCAAATTTAAAAACATTTGGAATTCCGTATCTTACTCCGCTCTCTCCTCCAACCATGGATATTTTCAAAGTCTTAATTCCGAATGGTTGGAAACAATTCAAAAAAAGAGCGGGGTTAGTAAAACCGAAGGATGATACCCCAAGGGGGGAAGCAAATTGAAATGCAAAACAGCCTTTCCCTTGATCATCTCTATATTTTTATTGGCAGGATGCTGGGGGGCACAAAATATTGATCATCTTTTTTATGTTGGTGTAATCGGTGTAGATTATAAGGATAATCAGTTTATCGTTTATGTGGCCCTCACTAGCTTTACCGGATTAGCGAAAGTTGAGAGCGGAGGTGCCAAGGAAAAATCGGGCATTGCCGTTGGAAAAGCCAAAGGCGAAACGTTTAATATTGCCACCGATAACCTGTATTCTTCTATTCAACGAATGGTGTCGTGGGCGCATGTGAAAAGTATTGTGTTTACAAAAAGAGCCTTGAAAAAAGGAGTATTAGAAGACGTCTTAGATGTTTTAGACCGATATCACGAACTCAGGAATACAATATGGGTTTATGCGACAGATGAACCGTTAACAAAACTTTTCTTTGGGGCAGCACCAATTTTGCATACATCCCCATACTATTCTTTATTGGCCAGTCCTGAAGAAAGTTTTCAGCAAAGTTCATTGATTCGGCCGATTCGCTTAAACCGCTTTGTAGCTGACATCCATGAAGCTTCCAAAACAGCGCAACTTCCTTATCTCAACATTACTACGCGCATTTGAAAGGAAGATAACAAAAAAAAGCCGATGTTAAATTTAAAAGGACTATGTTTTATAAACAATGATGAACTTCAAAAATGCTTTGATCGCTCTCAGTTGCTTGGAATCAGGTGGCTGGAAAAAGAAATAAGTAGAACTACTATTTATATTAAAAAAGGCAATAAAGTAATTGCATCGGTCCCTGTCCTTCATCCAAAGACAAAAATTTCCTACCAACATAATGGAAATATTCCCGTATTTAACATAGACATATCTATCAGTGGGAATGTGATTGAGTTAAGGGAAAAGTTAACGGAAAAACAGTTAATCCACCTAGCGCAAAAAACGGTGGAAGAGGAAATAAGAAACCTCTACAAGTTAGGGCTAAAATACGATATCGATACCCTTAACCTTTCTGAAACGTTGTATCGCCAAAATCCAGAAGATTGGAAGAAGTTTTCTAAAAATGGAAAGATTCCATTAACAGATGAAAATTTAAAAAAGATCAACGTAAAAATCTCCATTGATACATCTGGGAAGGAGAAATTACGGTGATAATGTATTAATAATTTTTTTGACACTCAGTGGATCAAAAGATGCTGTTTGTCAAAAATTTTTATTGCAACCATCATCAAATGGTTCATAATGGAAATAAAGAATAAAATGGTTCCCTTCGCGTTAAGCGGAGGGGATTTTTTTTGAAAGCGAAAGGGGGATGGAGAAATGCAAGTAAACGTCCAACGTGTCGCGGGAGTGCAAACAACCGTATATCCCGTGGGACATCTACTGAACGACTCGATGCAAGCGGTCATTCCGGCGTTGTTTCCGATTTTAGAAACATCGATGAATTTATCGTACACCCAAATTGGACGGATCGCGTTTACCCTAAATATGACTTCCTCGGTGATGCAACCGGTTGTTGGCCTTTTTACGGACAGAACCCCTTCTCCTTACTTTCTTCCTCTCGGAATGGCAGCGAGCTTGCTTGGCATGATAGGACTTGCATTTGCACCGCATTTTTTCTTTGTCTTATTATCAATTCATCTGTTTCAAAATCAAACGTCTCTCCTTCAATCACATCAATTACAAGTTCATCTAAGCCATCTGGGTCTTTTACTCCCCCTCAAATATCCCCTTTTCTTCATATTGTCTGTCTTCAAAAAACTCTAATTTTAAACTTATTCTTTACTCGAAAACTCCATTATATCACCTTGCCCTTTCTAACATATCAAAGCTTTATTAACCTATTCTGAATATCCTTATTTTTTCGTATTGACTTTTAAATCACTTAGGGTGTTAAGGTATATTTTTGTTTTCTGTTTTCCACCTGCACCTTTTATTTGAATATGAATATTACCCGAACTTCCACCTGTTGGATACTCAATACAATGTCTTTTAATTTTTCTTCACCAATCAACACATTATTGGTTATGTGTATAGGTTATACTAAAAACTGTTTATTCGGCACCTACACCCCTTCTATAAAAAGAAACCTTGAAAGGCTTATAGCCAATCAAGGTTCTCTTTGTTTTATTTTTGTGTTCGGGATAGGCGTCTATACTTACTTAGCGTCGTTAGAATAATTTAAGAAAAGAGTATTAGCAATTTCTTGTGGAAGTTGTTGATTTACAAAATTGAGTGCCACCCATGATAAAACTGTTTTATCAATAGAACGCCAAGTTTTTAAAATCGGCAATAAATCCGCACCATTGTTCACATCTTGAAGCCCTAAAACACAAACTCCATAACTTCTTTCTCCCCATATTGCCCATTTTATTGAAGGAGGTAGCCAAATAACGGTATAAGAATTGTATAGCACTGCATCCGCCGGACTTTCCTCAGGGCCTAATTCAAGAACATCTAAATATTCATCGGATGATAAATTGACAGGAAGTTTCATCCAATTATAATAATTAAACTCTTTATAAAAATATTCTACTGGATTAGGATCTAACACTGCGGTAAGGACATAATCATCTTTCGTTTCTTTAGATAATTGCTGGATTGTGTTCCAAAAATCCTCGTCCATTGCCCAGTCAAACTCTTCAAATAAAAAATAATTGAATTGTCCTCGGAATACCTGTTTAGGCAATCTATTTTCTAAATAAAACGCATCACTAGCCATTTCTAATAACTTATTAAACTCCTTTTTTTCCCTAACAAATAAAGTTTCTAAATTCACTGAAATCACCCTATTTTTTTAACCTAATTTTTAAAGTCATTCTTTTGCTCCCTTTTGGATAAAAGTCAGCAGTTGGGCCACCCGTGGATTTAGCACCGTCACGAAGAACATATTTTGCGCCATCTTTTGTCAGTATTATTGTTTTTCCGTCTTTAGATATTGATTTTTTCCATCCATCTCTAAGTAGATTTTTTTCGAACTGTGCTTTAGATACATCAGTCGCTCTGTTAGCATAACGACTACCATATTTAGTCACATCTACATATTTAGAAGCTTTGCCTGTACCCTTTATAATAAATCTACCTGTATTTCTAACAAGTTTAAATTTTCCTCCACCAACAAAACCAATAGCTGCCGCAGCCGCGACGCCTTTCCATCCTTTTCCTGACTTGTATGCCTTATACCCATCATACGCCGCAAATCCCGCGTTGATAGCCAGCCATACCCAATGCCCATCCGGATCCACCAACATCACCGGATTGTTATTTGCGTACGTGTATCCATTCTGCGTCAGGATATCGTCCGCATCCCCCGGGTCTGGATCCAAGGATAGGAACACACCTTGTTCTGGGCGGTAGTACCGGGCAATCAGGTAATAAAGACCCGTTTCTTTGTCATATTGGTATCCCGCATATCGGTATGGGTTTTCCTCCGCCAAGGCACCGGATTGAGAGAGAATATTCCCCCATGCATCATATTGATAACGGGCAACGATGTTTCCTTGTTCATCCGTCAGGGCGATGACATCGCTATGGGCGTTTTAGTGGTAAAAATACGTTGCTGCGCCTTTTTTCATGGCAAGGAGCTGGCCATTCGCTCCGTATATATAAGATTTTGCCACATTTCCACTTGCGTCCGTTTCATACAGGACGTTTAAGCTGTCGCCTTAGTAATGGTAATTCGTAATGACGCCATTCACATTCTTTTGGATGCGCCCGCTGTCTTCACTGTACAATAAAAAGGTTATCCCTTAAATCACGGGATAACCTTAAAAAGGCTAAATACATTTTTGATTTTGTTTCTCGTAGTAAGAATTAATAAGCATTTCCACTATATTATTACTACCAATCAGACCAATTGGATTTTTTATTTTTTCCCCTTCCTCTTTAGAAATAGGCTCTAATTCTGCTATTGGTGTATTCGCATCCCCTCGACTCACAAAATATTCCTTGCCATTGTAAAACACAAAATCAGGTAACTCATATTCTTCAGGATTGAATTTTCCTTTAGACAATTTCCCAATAATTTTCCATTCTTTATTAACGATTCCATATATTCCACTGTTAATAGTATATAGAACAGAAAGTTTTTCAAATTGATTACTAAAGTTTTTTATATCTAATATTTCATTAGTGAAGATATCAAAATATTGTATATAAATGTCATCCTTTAGCCCTTCTCCTTTTACTACTAACCCATAAGCATATTTTTCAATTCCTTTAAGCGGGATTGCAAATACAATACCTGGTTCAATGTTAGGAGCCTTTTTTCTCTTTTTCAATTTAAATTTTACATCGGTGATTTCCATTTCCTCCAATTGTTCGGCTATATTTGAATCAAGTTGCATTGCCTCCATAATCAATGCTTCCAATTCAGCTACAGTTGGTTTTCTTTCTAAATCTTCCTCATAAATCTTTCTTATCTCTAAAAGAGTATCACTTAGTAAATCGACTGCATCTTCACTTAAAATAACTGTTTCTTTATTCTTAATACTCTTCCAAAACGCCATGAAATCACCACCCATATCTTCTTATTACTTCTTTATAAATACTTCTAGATTCACTCATATATTTTCTATAACTTTTATTTCTTTGACTAATAGGTCTTATCTTGTTTCTAAGCTTACTTTTTCCACCGTGTTTCAAAAATAGACGATGTTCTAATCCACGAGCTTGTCCATAGGATAGATTGCTAGCAACTTCTTCAAAATCTAAATCAGGATGGTTTTTACTATGGGCATATCTTCTCTTCTGAATATTTTTAGTTCTTCCGACATATTTTACTACATTTCCTTTCTTTAAGACATAAACAGAGTGTTTTGCCGCTTTGAGTCTTCCTCCACCGACAAAACCGATAGCCGCCGCAGCTGCGACACCTGTCCATCCTTTTCCCGACTTGTACGCCTTATACGCATCATACGCCGCAAATCCCGCGTTGATAGCCAGCCATACCCAATGCCCATCCGAATCCACCAACATCACCGGATTGTTATTTGCGTACGTGTATCCATTCTGCGTCAGGATATCGTCCGCATCTCCCGGGTCTGGATCCAAGGATAGGAACACACCTTGTTCTGGGCGGTAGTACCGGGCAATCAGGTAATAAAGACCCGTTTCTTTGTCATATTGATATCCCGCATATCGGTATGGGTTTTTGTCCGCCAAGGCGCCGGATTGAGAAAGAATATTTCCCCACGCATCGTATTGGTAACGGGCCACAATGTTTCCTTGTTGCTCATTTAGAGTGTGAATCGTCTATTTCTTTCGTTTCAATTTCTTTATTGTGATGTTGATATCGTCTAACAGTGCGCTTTCACTTAGCCATTTCCAAAATTTCCTTTTTGTTAAATACTTTTTTTCCTCAACAATTCTTTCAAGTCTTGATGCATCATCAGTATTTCCATATCTACCTATTGCAAGTATGGCATGATTCTTTAGTGTTGTATTAAAATCACCCGTTAAAATTTCAAAGAACTTATTTACTACATCTCTAGTAACTTTGTCCTTAGGAAATTTTTCCGCGAAAGCAAGTAGAGTAACGGCACTAAAAACACGCTCAAATTCCTCACTAAAGAGATCTTCTATTATAACTTTTGATGCTTCTGGATGATCAAATGAATGATAAATAGCCTCTGCTAATGCTTTATGAGAATAACGGGAATCTGGTTTTCTGTACTCCTTAATTATTTCTTCTAGTCCACATATTATTTGTAATTTTGCTACCTTGATTTGTTCCAGTACCTCTTTGTTATTCGTCTTGATTTTGTCTAATTCTCTTATAGCATTGTAATCGCCAATTGTTCCTATCATAGCTATATCTGCGATTAAATCCGTGCCACTTTTTTTAGATAAATTGTGAATTTTTCTTTTTAATTGAGTTTCTTTACCCTCTAAAAAATCCAATACACTTTCTGCATAAGCTTTAACAAAAAATATCTCTGTCTCATCTTCAAGAATAGCTTTCAGAAAAGGGATTACACTACTGTCATTTAATAATTTCAATGTTTCTAATATTCCAATCTTACCATTAGGATCTGCTTTATAAAAGTATTTTTGTAAGATAGTAATTATGTCCCTTCCCATCTTAGCTAAATCTTGAGCAACTATATCTATATTATGCTCATTAAAATTATTAACTAAATTTCTAACCGTCTCCTCATATTGATTCATATTTTTCACCCCTAAAACTATCAAAGAGGGACACACTCTAAGTGTGTGTCCCAAAATATCTTTAATAACTTGCCTTAATTATAATCCATGCGCCGGCTTTCTTATAATTCTTGAGTTGCCTTTTTACATAGCTTCTTTTCCAAGAACCTTTTGGTTTTAATTCAACGACAACCCTTCCTCTAAAAAATTGAAGGTCTGGACGTTTTTTAGTACCTCTTAATGGTTTATCATATTTGCCTCCAGGAACAACTCTTTTCATAGCTTTTGTCCATGCTTGGTGCGCGGCTCTCCCTCTAACATATGCAGGACCCTTAGTAATATTGTAAATATTTCTTGCAACCTTAGCTGCACGGTAAGCACCTGAGCCTATTCCACCGATAGCACCTAAACCAGCTCCTATTGCAACAGAACCCCACAACTTCCAATCTTTGAGACTTCTACTTTTTGCAGACTTATACGACGATACTCCTCCGATTAACGCTCCTACTGCCATCCACACCCAATGCCCATCCGGATCCACCAACATCACCGGATTGTTGTTCGCATACGCATACCCATTCTGCGTGAGAATATCACCCGCATCCCCTGAGTCTGGATCCAAGGAAAGGAACACACCGTGCCCTAGACAATAAGAAAGCTGCTTAACGGAACCCCATAGGATAAAAAAACAGAAGGACGAATTTGCGTCCTTCTGAAGAAAAATTTTAAACTGTCAATCTGGTGAAAAATGATTCAACTTTGATAATATTTTAGAGCTATTCATTATGCCTCTCTTAATTTTACAGAGGTATAACGCTTTGAATTTTTCTCGTAAAGCGCTATTTCATCATCACTTATCCACATTAAATGACCTAAAAACCTATCGTAAATAAGTTCATCGGGTTCAGTTGACACTATTTTTTTTTCAAGTAATACTTTATCTTTTCTATCTTTAATCACCATCTTTATTGTAAAATCATACAGATCGTGATTACAATGTACCTCAGCTTTGTATTTTTTATTTGGACTTAATTTAGGCTTGTTCCAAATAAACTCATTAATATAGTTTAACTCCTTTACTCTCTCATAAGCTTTTTGAAAAGGATTAGGATCCCAATTTTTTTCTCTAATAACAAAATCGAGGCTATTTTTCAACAGTTCTAGGATCTCTATTTTTTTTTTGTTATCTGGATACTCTAGAAATTCTTGAATATTATATGGCACTAAGACTTGACAAAAACCATCAAAACATCCTAATAGTTTCATCTCGGAGTAATTGCCACAATGGAAATTTAACTGCCTACAATCAGCGGTTTTATATTTTTTATCAAAGACCCGTTCATACAATTTGGTAATACATCTAGTTTGAAAAGAAAAACTTTTTTTAACGTCGGATATCCCTTCTTCTCCTAATAATAGAAATGTTTTCAGTAACATAGCTTACCCCTTTCTTTATGTTATCACGGTCTGACATGAAGATACATATTACCCCCAGCTTTTCTCACTGCATAAGCTCTTCCTCTCTCCCACTTTAGAGCTTTCTCTCTTCCATAAATATTTCTCTTAACAATCCGAGCATAGTATCTTTGATACCCCGCTTTTTTATTCCACTTATTGACCTGACGGTTAGCCCTAGGTGATGTACCGTTTTTGTTTAGCTTAGCACCACTAATACCTACTTTAACTATACGTTTTTTACCGTTAACTATTTCATAAATTTCATACCCATGATGAATCCTCTTTGAGAATCGACTATTACCATGCACAGCTTTAATAATTTTACTAGCAGCTTTAAACTTGCCACCAAAACCAACAAAATTGATAGCCGCCGCAGCCGCGACACCTTTCCATCCCTTTCCCGACTTGTATGCCTTATACGCTTCATACGCCGCAAACCCTGCATTAATTAACAACCAAGGAAGGTGCCCATCCGGATCCACCAACATCACTGGGTTGTTGTTCGCGTACGTATATCCGTTCTGTGTGAGGATATCGTCCGCATCCCCTGAGTCTGGATCCAAGAAAAGGGACACGCCATGCTCCGGGTAATAGTACCGGGTAATGAGAAATATCCGCTTAATAGAAGTTCAAAAATATACATGCATGAGTTGCCTACTTCCAACCGGAGCAGGGAAATACGCTGCCTCATCCCTTAACAGTCGAGCTTGTCTGATTTATTCTTGCAGAAAGTAAGACAAAACCCTTAATATTAATAAAGGTTCAAAGTTTTAATTATAAAAAAATGCCTTAGGAGAGAGCGTTTCTCCTAAGGTTCTACAATTACAAAAATAATCCGACCTATCTAATCAATATTTTATTTAATATGTCTGATTTCCTTCACCTTAATCAATATTTTATCACAATGTTTTCCTGTTTTTCATTGAGTTTATGAAGAAAGATAAGACACTTTATTTATTTTCCATATAATCTGTGTTTCGTTTTCTTTTTCTAAAAAAGTTACAACCCACCCGAAATGATGTAAACGATCAGTAAACGTCACCTTATGATTTAGTGTCCATGTTAAATCACCTAAATATCTCCAATAAAAAGATTCGTGTGGTCTGTCTACTCTTACTAATCTTTCTTTCTTTAAAACCTTATTTCCTTTTTGACGTTTTATTTCTAAATATATATCTACATAAGAGACTTCGTGTTCACATATAATGCTACATATATATCTACGATTAGGACTGCTCTTTTTCTTATAGATAAATGTATTTTTGTAATTTAATTCTTTTATCTTGTTGTATATTTCACGAAAAATTTGCTTATCCCATCCTCGCTCATCAGCAAGTTTTTCCATACCCTCTTGTAACACTTCTAATGCCATTTTCTTTTTTTCCAAGTCATCCGTAAGAGAGAAGTATTGATTATAATCCATTTCAACATAAACAGTAATAAAATCGGGTACCATTTCCATTTCAATTTCTTTCTCGCTTAATTTAGATAGATCCGGTACGCATTGAATGATAACTCCCTTTTCCCCATCTGTATGAATTTCGGGCAAAAGACGAGTATAAAGTGATGTAATACATCTTGTTTCATAATGAAAGATGGCGGACTTGCTTTGCCTATAATCGGTAAAGGGGCTTGTCTCACCAGTATCATAGTCAACTATTACAGTATGATCAAAATAGTTTATATCACTTGGAATAGAAAGTTGAATATCCCTTATAACAGTCATTTTTTCACTTCCTTTTATTAAATTTATGGGCGATAGTGAAATGGAGGTGATAATTTGTTGTTAGGCTGGATTCTATTAATGTATTCCGTATGCCTTTTTTCCCATCTCAGTGCATTATACCTACCACGTATGTTAGTTTTTACTATTCGTGAAGCATACCGATCTGTCTTGTATCGCTTATTCCACTTTCTAACTTGCCTTTCAGCGCGATATGATTTTCCCTTTTTAGAAATCCTTCCATCACTAATACCAACTTTGACTACTTTATTAGTTTTTTTATCATAAATTTCATATCCATGATGTATCGCAGGATTTCTTTTACTATTCGAATGATATTTTTTTGAAATCTTTCTATATTTCTTGTAGACCTTATAAATCTTATAAACTCTATAAGCCCCCACTCCAGCTATAATAACAATATGAGCATAATGCCCATCCAAATCCACCAACATCACCGGATTGTTGTTCGCATACGCATACCCGTTCTGCGTGAGAATATCATCTTCATCCCCTGGGTCTGGATCTAGGGATAGGAACACGCCATGTGTTGGGTGGTAGTAACGGGCGATCAGGTAATATAAACCTGTTTCTTGGTCATACTGGTATCCGGCATAACGATATGGGTTTTCCTCTGCCATATCGCCTGATTGGGAAAGAAGGTTGCCCCATGTGTCGTATTCGTAGCGGGCGACCACGTTTCCTTGCGCATCCGTTAAGGCGATGACATCGCCATGCGCGTTATAGTGGTAGAAGTATGTGACGCTGCCTTTTTTCATCGCCAAGAGCTGGCCGTTTTCTCCGTATACATACGATTGTACCACATTTCCACTCGCATCGGTTTCATACAGAACGTTGAGGCTATCGCCTTGGTAATGATAGTTCGTAATAACGCCATTCACATTCTTTTGAATACGGCGGCCGTCTTCATCGTATTTGTACGTGACAAATGGGGTACTTTCGCCTTTTCTTGTAATCGAGACGAGCTGGTCGGCTTCGTTCCATTCATACCGATACTGGCCGTCTTCTACGCGGTTGCCATTCGCATCGTAGGTAATTGTTTCATCCCCGAAACGAACCAATTGATTGGCGGCATTATAATCGGCATTGGTCGTCGTCGACTGCCCATCCTTTGTTTTCACGACTTTCGTCCGGTTGCCAAATCCGTCATACGTATACTCGATCTTCGTTCCGTCTGGCAGCTGTTCTTCCACTAGTTGATCGAGCGCGTCGTAGTGATAAACGATCGTCTCTCCCGTTGGGTACTCAATTTTTGCCCGGTTTCCATTTTCATCGTAACGGTACGTTTCCGATAAAATTTCTTTTCCATCCGCCGTACCGACCGAAACGCTTTCCACAAGGCCGCGGTCATCATACGTAAAGGTCGAACCGGCTCCGTTTCCTGTCGTGAAGGTGCGAACGTTTCCTCTCTCGTCATAGTCAAAACGGTACGTATACGTTCCATCTTGAACGACTGTATTTTGATCCAATGCATTATATTGGTAATTGATCGTTTGGCTAAAGGACCCATGAGAGAACATCAACTGCTGTAATTTATCCGATGTCGTCGGATAGGTCCACTTTTGTACCCCTCCACGGTCAGATTGTTCGATGACCCGATTTGCTTTATCAAAGGTTCTTGTCTTGGTCGTGCCGTCCTTTAAGTATTTTACAGAAAGTTCATTTCCGTTTTTATCGTAACTAAATTCGTAATACGGAACGTTGTTGTAAGAAATCGTTTTGACCCGTTCCGTTCCGTCATACGTCCATTGAATCGTGTTTCCTTTCGGCAAGACCGTTTTGATTTTATTTCCATTGGCATCATATTCATTGGTGGTCACATCATTCAGCGGACCGACGGTTTTAATAAGTTTTCCCGTCTTATCATAAGAATAACGAAATTCTTGTGACTGACCGCCACTCGTTTGAATGACTTTGGAAGTCATATTGCCATTCGCGTCATAATCATAGTTGACGGACGTTCCATTCGCCAATAGGAGCTGTTTTAAACGATTCGATGCATCATACGTGTACTCTTTTTGGTTTCCTTTCTTATCGTACTCGCTTACTAGATTTCCTACAGCATCATACTTCTTTTTCGTGACATACCCGGCTTCATCTGTTTCTTCCTCCACATAGTTGCCATTGGCGTCGTACTTGTTTTTCATCACCACGTTTCCTTCCATGAGCCGGATCGCGTCAAACCATACCGTTCCCGTATAATTGCCGCGGAAGGCAGCGGATACATCGATTTTATCGATTGGCTTGGAAGGTTGGATCGAAACCGCCGCCCGATTCCAATCTTGCGTGCCAGTAGGGAAATCCGCGGTATACGTTTCGGTCGTTCCATCCACCAAGTATACTTTGGCCGTAATCGAATAATCGCTTGGGCTCACTGTGCCATTGGCTTTGACATCTTCAGCTTTCGAAACCCCAGTAAGCGTAAGGTTAATTGGTGCATCACTCGACGTTTGTCCCACGATCACCGTCTGCTTATATTCACTCGCCGATTGTGTGGTACTCGTTCTCGATACTTTGAGGGAGTAAGACCCATCGAATGATTCCGTGCTGTCTATGCTTCCACCTGTTCCACTCCAATTCGCAACGTTTCCTTCAAAGCTGCTGTTTAACACCGGGTTATAGCTCGAAGAAACCTGCGCTTCCTCTAATTGAACATTATCAAACCACGCTTCTCCGGAAGCATCGGGAGACTTATGCTCTACCTCTAAATAGATACGTATTTTGGCTGCATTTGAAGGAGTGGTAAACGTAAATTGTCGTTCTGTCCACGGTCTTGTGCCTGTCAATTGGCTATAACGATGATCGGCCCAAGAAATCGTTTGATTTTGACTACTGATGAATTGAACATTGAAAAAGGCGTTGGCTTTCGTCAAATTCGTTTTGATCTTCCCACTTAACGTGTAGGTCGTATTGGGTTTCACGGTGATTTCTTGGGTAGCCGCCACATAGCCAAGTTCCGTGCTAGGCGAAGTCGAGTTCACCGTGATGTTTAACGTTTTTCGTCCGGTCAATCCATTATATACATTTGTATCTTCTAGTAATTGCCCCGAATCATACGAACGAAGAAGAGTCCAAGCTGTCGTTCCCTGTTCAAAGCCGTTATTAGAGAGTAAATTCGTCGCACTGCCTAATGTATCACTTTCTTCAATAATATTGCCGTATGAATCATACTTCGACACAGAAGAGGTTTTTCCTGATTGATCGGTTTCCGATACCGGATTTAAGCCATCATAGGCAATCGTGGTGGTATCGCCTTCCGTATCTTTCATGGAGACGACATCATTATTTTGGTTATACTCGTATGTTTCCGTACCATAACTATCTTTCGCCGTTAACACATTTCCGTTGGCGTCATACGTATACGATTCAGTAGGATTCGCCGCATGTTGGTCATTGGGATCTCGTGATTCTTTTAAATTATTTCCCTCATAAACATAACTTGTCGTAATGTTTAAGCCATCTAGGTCATCCACGATTTGAATAGGATTCGCTGCTTCATTAAAAGTATATCGAGTTTTGCGGCCATTCGGCTTCGTCATGATCAGTTGCCGTTTCGTTGGATCATAGCTCAAAGTATACGTGTGGTTTTCAGGATCAATGACTTGACTGAGCCTGTCGCCACTGTACACGAACTGATTGACAACCGGCTTGTCCTCCGTATGCGTCGGTTCCAATACTTTCTCTAACCGATCCTGTTCATTGTATTCATATCTCGTCACTTCTCCGCCAGTCTGGGTTACTTTGGTTAACCGATCATTGTCATACTCATACGTAATCGTCCGATTCATCGGATCGGTGATTTTCTGAATTTTTCCATTAGAATTGTACTGAATATCTAATTTTCTGCCGGAAGCATCGGTAATCGCTACTAACTTTCCATTAGAATAACTATATGTCGTCGTATTTCCATGACCATCGACCATTTTGGTTAATTTACCGTCATTTTTATTAAAATGTATTTTCGTTTGATCTTTTGTCGTCAGTATATATTCATCGGTTGTTTCGCTTAACTGAAGGTACACACCTGTTGGGGCTTTATACGTGCCATCGGATAATTTAGTGAATATATGGAGCGTGCCATCTTCATCCGTAAATCTTGCTTCATTTCCTTGAGCAACAACGTTCATTTCCGCGTCGCTATGCCATCCTTTTCCGAACAATCCAACCGATGTGGATAAACTATTGTAGGTTCTTGTGATTCCAAGCTCTGGACCTCTTCCGGAAATCGAAACATCGTCTTCGTCTATAATCAGATTGCCGGTAGCGGCATTGACGCTGCCATACGGAACATCAATGATGGACCAGTACTCTTCCTTACCCAAATATTCATTCGCCGCAGGGATTTTCACCGTCAATGCATTGCTGGAAAATACGGTTTCTCCCTTCTCGTTGTAGGCACTGAGTCGGAACCAATAACTGGTGCTTGTTGCGTATCTCGTTCCCATTTTTGCATACATTGGGGAAGGATCTTTCGGAAGTTCCAATCCTTTTCCATCATGATGTAACGTTAAGGTACTAGAGTTCCCTTGTTGGATTTCCTCCGGAGTTGGCCAAATTCCTTTGTTTTGTGTGGTCCAATGGTCAACGTCTCCTACATCAAATGCTTCATAGTAAAGTCCATTGAAAATCCACACTTTGTATCCTGTTGCGCCATCGATTTTCTCCCAGTCTAACATGACATAACCTGAGTTGCTTCCTAACTGGTTACTGTAAGCAAACCCCGAAGGCGCTGGCGGCACTGGCAAATCCGGAATACTAGGCGTATACTCATCCGAAAGAACCGTTTCGCCTTGAGAATTATAGGCACTTACTCGAATCCAATAGTTTGTAGAAGTTGCATATCTCGTCCCAGCATTTGCATAGACCGGGGAAGGGTCGACAGCCAATTCTGTGCCAAGGCTATCATTTAAATGCAACTTATATCTACCATCACTAATCTCAGTAGATGTTGGCCAATATTTTTTTCCTTTGGTTGTCCATGAAGTGACATTCCCGACATCTAACGATTCATAGTAGGAACCATTAAATATCCAAATTTTATATCCTGTCGCTCCACTCACAGGATTCCATTGAAAATCAATGTAGCCTGTCCCATTTCCATTTGTATAGCTCACCCCAGTTGGAGCAGCTGGTTTGGCTAAATTTGGAATAGTCGGCATGTAAGCCTCAGACATCGCACTTTCGCCTTGAGGGAAAATCGCACTAACTCGGAACCAGTAGTTCTTGTTGTTCGGATAGCTTCCACCTGAATTTCGATAGACAGGGGAAGGGTCCACAGAAAGCTCTGTCCCTAAATTATCTTGATGTAAATCATATCTTCCGACACTAATTTCGGAAGAAGTCGGCCAAATTTTCTTTCCTTTTGTACTCCAAGAAGTGACACTTCCTACATTAAACGCTTCATAGGATTTTCCGTTATAGATCCAAACCTTGTAACCAGTTGCACCTGGAACCGGATCCCATGATAAATTCACATATCCTGTACCATCTCCATTACTGAACACTGTTCCTGTCGGCATGTCTGGAACTGGTATCGTATACGTAACAGACAAGTAAGGTTTATAACTACTGTTCGTGGAAGAGACAACTTTTTTCCAATACGTTTGCCCATTACCATTCGTATGAAGTTTAAATCCGTAATTCGGTTTGGTCCCAGATGCCCATTCTTTCACAATATTAGTCACATTAAATTGCGCCCATTGGTCTCTTGCCACATCGACTTTGCCTATATTGGTGGAAGAAGGTTGATTATTCCATGTGAGCGTACTCGCTGACCATGGGCCGTTAACTGTATCTAGCCATAACCCGGTTGGTGTCGTTGCATAGTACGAATGAGTAACATAGACATTAAATGTGGCACTTGTCACATTCATATTCTTGACACTGGAGAGATCAGGGTTCAAAAACCCATAACAAGTCCCTGTCGTTCCATCATAATATCCTACTTTTAGCACATATTGTCCTTGCGCGGAATCCCACTTACTGGATGAAGAACTATAGTTGGTGGTCGGATATGCGCTCATCACAAATGTATCGGTCGATACATTAATGGACGTACTCGGATCAATATATACTGGATAGACTCGTTTCGGGTCTTTCAGCCACTCTGGATCGGCTTTGACCGTTAATACATATCCTTGATCATCCGGTTGAAGTTCATACGTTACATTTTCGGAACGTTGGACTTCTCCAGAGTGTTCATCAAGATTCGAGTCGACCATAAATGGCTTCGGCAGTTCAAACACCTTTTCATTTTCTTTATTTGTAAATAAAATGGAGCCATCGTCTTGAATGTCTGCATGTAAACTCGTTTTCAGACGGAATTTGAAAATATGATAGCCAGTAAAAGAATGAAGAACTAAATCTTCTTTCGTTGACTCGTTAAATGTAATATTTTGCAGGTCTATGCTTGGAAAAATGTTTTTATGGAGAATTTTGTTGTCTTTTTTCTTATAAGTGGCGGTCACATCCTTCGCCTTGATCGGTTGTACGTCATTACCTGCCGCCTCTAAAATAGAGTAAGAAATCGAATATCCATTGTAATGGAACGTGGCGTATTCTCCATTGATCATTTTTTTATAAAAGTTGGTCTCTAAAATGGTATTCTCTGTTTCAACGTAGTTCGTATTATTGGGACTATCCGTTAGGCTAGAAGATACTTCCTCAAACAGTTTTTGATTCTTTTTCTTAATATGAATAGGTTCAAAGTAGATCTTCTTGGTAAACGTGCCATCTCCATTGTAGTAAACCTTTGTATTCTCAGTCCGTTCTTCTATGATTTCCCCCGGCTTGAGGTTGATTTTAGGAGCTTCTGGCACTTTTGGTGGTAAATGATTTTCTGCCGTATTGTTGACTTTAGAATGAATGGTTTCTGCAAGTCCCTCTAGAGGAATACTTGAGAAAGCTAGCAAACAAACGATAAACCATACCAACCATTTTTTTAAACGAGTGCTTTTCATATAATCCCCCTTTTTACTTACAATTGCCAAAGAAATTGTATTTCACAAAGACGAATCAAACAATATTTTTTGATATACAAAATTCGATATTTTTCGACAAATTTTATGTTATGTGGAGTAAATAATGATACAAAAAAAGCCAACATAAGTGGCTTATTTCTCACTTTTATAGAACTATAAGCATTCGTTTTCTAGTGCATCATCAAATTACAAAGACCTTACATATAAAAGCCCCTCTAAGTGAGAAGAAACTTTTGCATTATTCTGACTCATAAAAACAAACAATCCCTGGCGTTTGGCGGAGGATTTTTTCACGCGCAATTTTTGTCCGACACGAATCAAGTTTGGATTTTTGATGCCATTTAATTTTTGAAGTTTTTCTACCGTTGTTTTATAATCTAGCGGCGATCTTGCTTAATGTATCGCACGGCTTCACGACATAAACATTTGCTTCTGCTTTTGCTTTGTGTTGTTGTCTTCGGCTGTTCCATTTGCTTATATTTGTTCGCCACATCTTGAACAAATTCGCCCATGTAACGCCATGTTCTTCAAAATATTCCAAAGGATCGGGGTGAATCGTGTTACAGAAAGTATAGCTGCAATAGAAATGTCTTAGAAGTGCGATGTTATTTTTCACGCCAAACCGTTTTTGGAATAAAAGATAAGCAAAAAACCATATATAGCGTTTATACGACTCTTGGAATTGGTCATGATCTTTCGTTTGACAAAGCTCTATATACAACATAACGAACATTTGCAGTCTTTCCAGCTCCCCATGCTTTATAATATTATTGACTGTTTGAATAATACTTGTCCAATCGACAAAGAAATGAACGAAGGCTTTTTGCAGTTATTTTTTGATGATTTAACATAATTGATCGCAGAAGCATAGACCGCCGTTGTATGAGCTACAACACCTTCATATGCGCCGATGCCTTTGCTGGCTCTTTATGTAAACAATCAATAAAGTCTTTTATAATGGTATAAGCCATTTTTTATCCTCCCCTTCCTCACTTTTTCCTTGTAAAACTTCAACGACTTGTCGGATTTGTTGTGGAACCGGCCATTCTATCCGGCCAGCATTTCGAGAATGGATAGCAACTCATTCGTTAAATAAAAAAAGATCGTCGCATCTCGGCATAAATTGTTTGTTCCGACTGCGCGATCTGCCAAACGTGCCACAGCTACCATTGCAGAAATCATAACTTTCTTCGAAATACGTTTAAATCCAGTAGCACTTCGCAATTCCCTTCGACGTATGGTGCCATCATGCCTGAACCATAATTAATAAAGACAAGCTAAGATTCCTGGCAATACTGATCGCTCGCCAAAAAAGAAGCCGTAGGCAGCTCCAAATTATGGCCGCCCCAGCTCTGTACATAAAATCGATACGCTCTGACATGCCACATCCTCTCTAAAATGTTATCGGAATGTAAGGAAACATACGAGCAATTCAAGAACGACAAAGCAGCATTAAAAAAGCTAAAATTCCCAATTCCTGCTAAATATAATAAGAAGTTCCCATGGCTCAAAAAAGTCGATAGCCTTGCATTAGCCAATGCTCCACTTCATTTAAAACAGGCATATCAACATTTTTTCTCCGGACGTGCCAGATTTCCTAAGTCCAAAAGCCGTAAGGCAAGACAGTCGTATACAACCAATGTAGTCAACGGAAATATTGCGCTTTTAGATGGCTATATCCAATTACCGAAACTCAAACTTGTTAAAATGAAACAACATCGAGAAATTCCGTCCCGTCATGTGATCAAGTCATGCACTATTTTTCAAACCAAAATCGGAAAATATTATATTTCGATTCTTACAGAATATGAACATCATCCCATGCCAACAGAAGTGCAATCTGTGATTGGTTTAGATTTTTCGATGAACCATTTATTTGTCGATAGCGTTGGCAAGAAAGCCAATTACCCTCGTTTCTATCGACAAACAGTATGACTGCGTGGTTATCGAAGGGCCTCCATATGAAGGGAATGTGGTTACCGAAAAAAATCGTCCGCTTCCCAATAGACGCGAAAAGGCTGTCTTCGCAAGAAACGAAGTCAGCCTTCCTTCGTTTGCATATAAAGCTGACGGTTCAATGATTCCTGATTTGCAGAATGTTAGGAGGTTGCGCACCTTTTCCTAAGCCGTCTCCCTGCGCCTTTTTATACTTCCTCGAAATAGTCTTTATAAAACCCGCCGATTTTCCCGGTGTTATCAATAATAAAATAAAATTCTTCTGTTTCGTTTTTCACTTCATATGTTTTCCCTGGCGTCAGCACATGGTCAACGATGTATTTTTCCGCGTTGGTATGTACACATTTCACTTTTTTTAACGTTGGGCGGTTTAACCAAGTGCGATGAATCATGTCCAACTCTCCTTTTTCTGTCTTCTTCATACTATTCCCATTTTAGCGGTATTTCGATTTGGCCGCAATATCCTTCTGCTTTTATGCGTTCCAGACATTCATCCATCATGTCGCATTCTTCGACGGCAAATACCTTTTCATGCCCATAATCCCCTTATTGTTAGGCGCAAAAACAAACGGAGCGCGATCATGGCGTTCAGTTAGCGGATTTTCTTTACATATTTTTGGTACAGTCCATATAAAATGGCCGCTTTATACGTTTCAACTTTTTTCCTTTCCACAGGATGCCGACGAATTCCCACCTCTTTCAATTGTTGGACAAGCCAGCCTTTCGAACCGAAGTAAGCCATAAAACTCCCCCTTTTTTGTCACTCGCCTTAATATATACGATGAAAACGAAAAAATAGAACTAAAAAACTCCAACAAGCTGCGGAGTTAGCCAACCATCCAAATCTTATCCCCGCTTGTTCATTTAATGGAACTTGCGTTGAGCCTGTTTTCCCCGCTAACGCTCTTTTTCGGTAAGCGCGCGTTTTTCTTTCGCTTCCTCAAGCTAATAAGAAAAACCACCCTTCCCTTTGGAAAGGTGGTTGTCATGTTTAAGAAGACGGAGCGTTTCGCTTTTTCCCTTTTAAGAAAAACGCTAAAATAAGCGCGAGAAACGCGAGCCCTGTCGCGACAAAAAACGCATCGTTAATGCCTTCTATCGCGGAACGCTGCTGCACGATGCCGTATAAAAGCTGTGCGATTGCTTCATCGCTTGGAATGGCTTGTTTTAGCTGCGCTACTATATCTAAAAAGAACGGATTGTTTTCCGTCATCTCATTGCGATAATTTTCTGCATGAAACTTCGAACGGTTCGACATCACCGTAACGAGAAACGCCGTGCCAAGCGAAGCAGCGACTTGCCGCAATGTATTTGCCATCGCCGTTCCATGGCTGTATAAATGGCGCGGCAATGCGTTGAGCCCTTCCGTCATAATCGGCATCCCTAACATCGACATGCCAAACATGCGGAAAATATATAACATCAAAATATGGCTGTATGGCGTATCTATCGTCAGCTTGCTGAACTCCCATGTGGTCACGACCGTAATGACTAGACCGACAATCGCAAGCATCCGCGCGCCGATGCGGTCAAAAATCCAGCCGGAAATCGGCGACATGATGGCCATCACAATCGCTCCAGGCAAGAGCAGCAAACCGGCGTCCAGCGGCGTAAAGCCGCGCAAGTTTTGCAAATAGACCGGAAGCAGCACCATCGCAGCAAACAGCGCCATATTGATGACACAGCCGATAATTGTAGATAATGTAAAGACGTTATATTTAAACACTCGAAAATTTAAAATTGGGTTTTCCACCGTCAACGAACGCCACGTAAATAAAACCAGGAATACGACGCCGATGATAATCGACACAATAACGTTCGTCTGCCCCCAACCATTGCTTCCCGCTTCGCTGAATCCGTATAGCACACCGCCAAAACCGATCGTCGAATAAATCGCTCCGCGCAGATCCAGTGGCGGATTGCCTGTTCTTGATGTATCCTTCAACCAAAGAAAGGCCAGCACAATATCAATAATCGCAATCGGCAATACGACGTAGAATAAAAGACGCCACGAATAGTGTTCAACGATCCATCCGGACAACGTTGGACCGACGGCTGGCGCAAACATCATGGCAATTCCGACTGTTCCCATCGCCACTCCGCGTTTTTCTGGCGGAAAAATATTTAACATAATAACCATCATTAATTGCATAATAATCCCTGCACCGATCGCCTGGATAAGGCGGCCGGTCAGCATGATGGCGAAGGAAGGGGCGACGGAACAAATAAAGGCGCCAATCGCAAAAAATGACATCCCCGAAAGAAACAATTTCTTCGTAGGAAATTTGGCAATCAAGAAAGGGCTGATCGGAATCAACACGCCGTTAATGAGCATGTATCCTGTAACAAGCCACTGAATCGTCGACGTTTCTACGTTAAAATCATTCATCATATGCGGAAGCGCGACGTTGATGAGCGTCTGATTCAAAATCGCCACAAACGCCCCAAGCATAATAGTAGCCACTACTTTATTCCGGCTGTCGCCAATGTTTGCCAAGCCTGCTTGGCGCGGAGGCACCGCTGTCGAAGCGGATTCCTCATGGCGATTTGCAACGGTTGCGTTCGAAAGTTCCGCTTTTTCCGCATCATGCGGGACGGGCGCGTTTTTTCGTCTTCTCACCATAATATTCATCACGGCGAGAACGAAAATGGAAAATATAATATAACCAGTTAAAAACGTTGACATATCCAATCACCTACTTGTGAATGCGAACAGTGACGTTCATCCCTGGTACTAGTCCCGCCCCGTTATCATCGTCAATCGAAATCGTAACCGGAATGACTTGCGTCACTTTCGTATAGTTGCCTGTATTATTGGAACTTGGCAACAAGCTAAACGTATTGGCAGTCGCATATCCAAGCTTCTCCACTTTCCCCGTAAATTTGCGGTCTGGGTAGGCATCCACATAAATGTCGACATCTTGGCCTACTTTGACATCTTCAATATCGGTTTCATCTATGTTTGCCGTGACCCATAAATCGTCTAAATCATAGCCGCGCGCCAACGTCATTCCCGCTGGGACAAACGAATTTTGAACGGCGTTTTGTTGGACAATCGTCATATGATGCGGAACGGTGATTGGAATGTTATGTTTCCCGTCTGATACTTCACCGATTTGGTCGCCGCTATTAAACGTTTTTCCAATGTTTCCCGACCAGTTTGTTAATTTTCCAGAATATGGAGAAGAAATCGAAATGGCTTGCCCGTCGATGCGAGCATTGTCTGTTTTAATATAGTTGGTCACTTCATTGACATAATAATAAGCAGCAAAACCGCCGCCGACAAGTAAAATGAGAACGATAATATTCAACGCGATTAATCTTTTTGCGTTCACTTTCTTATTCCTCCCCTAATAAAATATTTTTCATCTTTTGCTGGAGAGAAAGAAATTGCAAAATTTCTTCCGTATCAATAGTTTGTTCGATTTTTTGCAGCCGCTGCAAAAGGATGGATTCATGATTAAACGCTTCTTTAATCGTCTGTCTGCCTTTATCGGTCAAACTTAATATCACAGCACGGCGGTCTTCTTTCGACGTCTCCCGTGCCACCAACCCGGCGCTGACAAGACGGTCAACCGTACCGCTGACGTTGCTGTTGCTTAAATTTAATTTTTCCGCCAAATCGTTCAAGCGGATATTTTCTTTTTTCAATAACGTGTAGAGAATCATTAGCTGCACTTCTGTAATGCCTACCCGGGCCGCATCTTCGCGGGCGAGCCGGCACAACGCTTTTTGCATTCGAAACACCGAATACATAATTTCTCGCCCAAGCTTTTCCATGAGCCCCCCTCCTCAATTATGTTATGTATAATAGAAATAATTCCAATACGAATTATTTCTATGCGAAGTATAATTATAACATGCTTATGTTATAAATCAACTATATTGTTTCGCCTTTGATAAAAAACTGCATGAGAAAAGCCGATCTCCGCAAGAGACCGGCTTTTCCATTTTCCTTTACGCATCGCCGCGTTTGCCGTTGGTTGAATGCAGTTTCTCAACCACACTCCACCAGGTGGGTGTTCGCAGAAACGTTCCTGTCGTCCTCCAACCTAACGAGTAGGGAGGCATGACATTCCCGTTTCAATATAGAACTCCCTTTCTATTGCCATCGGTTGAAACTCATTCTTCAACGTACAACGCAGCGGTTTTTGGTGATTAATATAATACATAATCTTTTTTCTTTTTGCAAGTGGACGTCTCTTTCATTTTTTTGTAAATACCTTTAAACTGGATACACACCGTGTTTCCTTTCCGAGAATATCATACATTTGGACATGTATGCAGCAAAACGGCGGATTAGTTCATCGCGCAAGTTGTTTGGCGCGATAATGCCATCTACGACCATTTCCGACGCGAGCCGGTAAATATCGATGTCGCGGCGGTATTCTTCACGTTTTTTTTCGACGAAGGCCGCGCGCTCTTCCTCCGGCAATTCCGCAATTTTATTCGCATACACGGCGTTGACGGCTGCTTCCGGCCCCATGACAGCAATTTGCGCGTTTGGAAACGCCAAGCAGCAGTCCGGCTCAAACGCCGGTCCGGCCATCGCGTACAATCCGGCGCCGTACGCTTTGCGCACGATGATCGAAATTTTTGGCACGGTCGCTTCCGACATCGCCGAAATCATTTTCGCTCCGTGGCGGATGATACCGGCGCGTTCGACTTTTGTCCCGATCATAAAACCCGGAACGTCGGTTAAAAAGAGAAGCGGAATGTTAAACGCATCGCAAAGAGTGATAAATTTCGCCGCTTTGTCGGCGGAATCATGGAATAAGACGCCGCCTTTGATGCGCGGCTGATTGGCGATAATGCCGATCGGCTGGCCGTTTAAACGGGCCAGCCCGGTGATGATCTCCGGCGCAAACAGCTTCTTAATTTCGCAAAACGAACCTTCGTCGATCACGCGCTCGATGAGATCGTACATATTAAACGGGGTGTTTTGATTCGTTGGAATAATATCTTCAATCGTTTTTTCAAACGATTTTGGCGGCTTTGCTGCCGACACTGGCGGTTTTTCGCCGCAATGGGACGGAAAGTAGGATAGGTAGCGGCGGGCATAGTCGATCGCTTCTTCTTCCGTTTTCACCAGCACATCTCCGCATCCGGAAACGGTGCAATGCATGCGGGCGCCGCCCATTTCTTCCAGCGTCACTTTCTCGCCGATGACCATTTCCGCCATGCGCGGCGAACCTAAATACATTGACGCGTTTCCTTCAACCATGATGACAATGTCGCAAAACGCCGGAATATACGCTCCACCGGCGGCGGAAGGACCAAACAAGAGGCAAACTTGCGGCACTTTTCCCGATAATTTGACTTGATTATAAAAAATGCGGCCCGCGCCGCGCCGGCCTGGGAACATTTCGATTTGATCCGTGATGCGCGCTCCGGCCGAGTCGACTAGATAAAGAATCGGGCAGCGCAGTTTTTCCGCTGTTTCTTGAATGCGGATGATTTTTTCCACAGTCCGAGCTCCCCAAGAACCCGCTTTCACTGTAGAGTCGTTCGCCATTACGCATACCGTTTGGCCGTTGATTTTTCCGACCCCTGTCACAACCCCATCCGCAGGAAGTCCATCAGCGAGGCAGTTCGCAAAGAGCGCGTCCTCAAATTCAAGCCCGCTATCCAATAACAATTTTAAGCGGTCGCGGACAAACAGCTTTCCTTGCGCCGCGTTTTTTTCGTGATATTTTGCTGCTCCTCCACTCTCAATCTTTTTGGTTCGTTCCATCAATTGTTCCGTAAGCTTTTCGTTTTGTTTGTTCACCACATCGTTTGTTTGCATGTTTCCTTCCCCCCTATTTCCCTTTGTAGATCGGTTTTCGTTTTTCTTTAAACGCTTGCAATCCTTCAAGACGATCTTTTGTTGGAATGGTCACCTCATATGCCATTTGCTCGAGGCGCAATCCAGTCGCCAAATCGACATCGAATCCGCGGTTAACCGCAAGTTTCGCCTGCCTTACGGCGATTGGCGCGTTGGCGGCGATTTGCCCAGCAATCTCAAGCGCTTTCTCCGTTAATTGCTCGCGCGGCACCGCGTATTCGACAAGGCCGATTTGTGCCGCTTCTTTGCCAGTAATACGCTTGGCGGTGAAAATTAATTCCTTCGCTTTTCCGGTTCCAATCAAACGCGGAAGCCGCTGCGTTCCTCCTGCGCCCGGAATGATTCCAAGCGATGTTTCTGTAAGACCGAATTGCGCCGTGTCTGCGGCAATGCGAATATCACAGGCAAGGGCGAGCTCCAACCCGCCGCCAAATGCAGAGCCGTTTAATGCGGCGATGACCGGATGAGGCAGCTGCTCTATCTTGTTGATTGTCTCGCGAATGAGAGCGACCGTTTTTTGTACTTCCGTTTCGTTCATGCCAGCGCGCTCTTTTAAATCCGCTCCGGCGCAAAACGCTTTTTCTCCAGCTCCCGTTATGATGACAACGCGAACGGCCTTATTAAATGCAAGATCATCAAGAAGCTCGGACAACTTGTTCAGGAGAGCGATCGACAGCGCGTTTGCCGCTTCCGGGCGATTTAGCGTTACAAGCGCAATTCCGTTTTCAAGCAATTCGTATGAAACGAATGATGGCATCGTATTCCCCCTTTGATTACCGTGCAATCGTTTGTAAATACCGGCTAGAAAGCGGACGGCCGATTGTGTCCTGGATGAACAATGCCGCAGCCGTTAATCGTTCGACATCAATCCCTGTGGCAATGTCCATGCCGTGAAGCATATAGACTAAATCGTCAGTCGCTACATTCCCAGACGCGCCTGGCGCATACGGGCAACCTCCTAATCCGCCCAGCGAACTGTCAAATGTCGTGATTCCCATTTCCAACGAAACGAGAATATTGGCCAAAGCCGTCCCCCTTGTATCATGAAAATGCATCGCCAGCTTTTCTTTTGGAAAACACTGCAAAACGGCTTCAAGCAATTCCAGCACTTGCTTTGGTGTGGCAACGCCGATCGTGTCGCCTAATGAAAGCTCGTCAATTCCCATGGTAAACAATCGCTCGGAAACGCGGATGACTTGCTCGATCGAAACGTTTCCTTCATATGGGCAGCCAAATGCGGTCGATACGTAGCCACGGACCGTTTTTCCTGCTCGTTTTGCCGTTTTCACCACTTCTTCCAACACCGAAAACGTTTCTTCAATCGACTTATTAATATTTTTTCGGTTATGCGTTTCGCTCGCCGACATAAAAACCGCCACCTCATCCACTTCTGCCGCCAGCGCTTTCTCCAAGCCTTTTTGATTTGGAACGAGCGCGGCGTACGTCACGCCGGGCGCCCGTTCAATTCTCGTCGCCACTTCCATCGCGTCGGCAAGCTGCGGAATCCACTTTGGATGGACGAATGAAGTAATCTCAATATAAGTGAGTCCTGTTTTAGACAATCGATTAATCCAAGCAATTTTATCTTCTGTCGAAATTGCTGTTTTTTCATTTTGCAGCCCATCGCGCGGACCGACTTCCTTAATCGTAACTTGCTTTGGCCATTTGCTCATGATCATCCCCCTTCTTACTCCAGTTCGATAAGCACATCGCCCTCGTTCACAAAGTCCCCTTCCTGCACACAGATGTGCTTGACGACTCCTGAAGACTCTGCCGCAATTGGAATTTCCATTTTCATCGACTCTAAAATGACCACATCTTGACCTTCTTCCACTTTGTCTCCTACCGATACGACAATTTTCCATACACTTCCCGCCATTGATGTGACTACTTGACTCATCGTTGTCTTCCTCCATTTCTTCTATTTTATCGTTGTGATTGCAAGTGTTTTTCTATGAAATTGGTGGTTGTGTCTCCTGCTTGGAACGCAGGGTGGGAAAGCACCTCTTTTAACATTGGAATGTTTGTTTTAATTCCTTCAATTTGATAGTTTTCTAGCGCCGCAAGCATGCGCTTGATCGCTTCCTGACGGTTGTTTCCTTTCGTAATGAGCTTGGCGATCATTGGATCATAAAATGGCGTGACTGTCATGCCGCTTTGCACTGCCGTTTCATTGCGCACGCCTTCTCCTTGCGGCAGTCCGAAGACCGTGATTCTCCCTGGCGACGGCAAAAACGTTTTTGGGTCTTCCGCATAGATGCGCACTTCCATCGCATGACCGTCGCGGCGAATGTCTTCTTGTTTGTAACAAAGCGGTTCCCCCGCGGCGATACGTAATTGTTCCTCAACTAAATCGATACCAGTGATTTCTTCCGTTACTGGATGTTCGACTTGCAATCTCGTATTCATTTCGAGAAAGTAGAAATTTTTGTGCTCATCGACTAAAAATTCCATTGTTCCGGCGTTCGTATAGCCGATATGTTTGGCAGCCTTGACGGCGGCTTCTCCTATTTTTCGCCGCGTTTCCTCATCTAAAAACGGCGATGGCGCCTCTTCGACAATCTTTTGATGGCGGCGCTGAATCGAACATTCCCGTTCCCACAAATAAATGCAGTTCCCGTGTCTGTCAGCGAGAAGCTGAATCTCAATATGACGCGGATTGGCGATATATTTTTCTAAATACATCGCCCCGTCGCCAAAGAATGAAGCGGCCCGCTTTTGGTTACTTGCAAACGCTTTACGGAGCTCTTCCTCATTGTGGATGATTTGCATGCCGATGCCGCCGCCTCCCGCCGAAGCTTTCAACATAATCGGATAACCAATCCCTTCGGCTGTTTCCGCCGCTTCATCGGCATCTTTGAGAGGAAACGAAATGCCGGGAACGATTGGAACGCCAGCTTCTGCCATCGTTTTTCGCGCTTCAATTTTGCTTCCCATTTTTGCGATCACATCCGCTTTCGGCCCAACAAAAACAATGCCCTCTTCTTCGCAGCGGCGGGCAAACTCTGGATTTTCCGAGAGCAATCCATAGCCCGGATGGATGGCTTCCGCCTTCGTCATTTTCGCGACTTCGATCATTTTGTCGATATTTAAATAGCTTTCGCTAACGCGCGGCTTGCCAATAAGATACGCTTCATCCGCTAGTTGTACATGAAGCGAATCAACATCTGCTTCCGAATAGACGGCAACCGTTTGAATTCCTAGTTTTTGGCACGTGCGAATGACACGCGCTGCAATTTCCCCGCGATTGGCGATTAATATTTTTGAAAACATCATAATATTCACCCTTTGCGTCATGTTTTGCTGCCAAGCGCGTCTTCGCGGAAGAAGCGCGCCTGACAGCAACCGTTTAATTCGTTAAGCCAAGGCGTTGCTTCGCCATTTCCCGCAATTTGAATTTTTGGATTTTTCCAGAGGCTGTCATCGGATACGAGTCGGTAAATTCGATATAGCGCGGAATTTTATGGCGTGAAATTTTTCCGCGGCAAAACTCGCGAATGTCATCCGCCGTCGCCGTTTCCCCGTCTTTTAAAATAATCCACGCCATGACTTCTTCGCCGTATTTTTCATCTGGCACGCCGACGACTTGAACATCCAAAATTTTGGGATGTTTGTATAAAAACTCTTCGATTTCGCGCGGATAAATATTTTCCCCACCGCGAATAATCATGTCTTTTAGCCGTCCCGTAATCCGGCAATATCCGTTTTCATCCATCACTGCTAAATCACCGGTATGCAACCATCCGTCTTCATCAATGACTTCTTTTGTTGCTTCCGGATTTTTGTAATAGCCTTTCATCACATGGTAACCGCGTGTGCATAACTCTCCTTGCACGCCTGGCGGCACTTCTTTATTCGTACTTGGATCAACAATTTTTACTTCCACGTTTGGAAGCGCACGCCCGACTGTTTCGACGCGAAGGTAAAGCGGATCGTCCGTTCTCGTTTGCGTAATCACCGGCGATGATTCCGTTTGCCCGTACGCAATCGTAATTTCCTTCGCCCCCATTTTCTCCATGACCGCTTTCATCACTTCAATCGGGCAAGGGGAACCGGCCATAATTCCGGTTCGAAGCGATGACAAATCGTATTTTTCAAAATCAGGGTCGTTTAATTCGGCGATAAACATCGTCGGAACCCCATGCAGCGCGGTGCATTTCTCATCTTGAACCGTTTGCAGCACTTGCTTTGGATGGAATTCCTGAATCGGCACCATCGTCGCGCCGACCGAGACGCATGCTAACGTACCGAGCACACATCCGAAACAATGGAAAAATGGCACGGGAATGCAAAGCCTGTCTTCTTTCGTCAGCTTCATACATTGCGCGATGTTGTAAGCGTTGTTGACAATGTTGTAGTGGGTGAGCATGACTCCTTTTGGGAATCCTGTTGTGCCTGAGGTGTACTGCATGTTGATGACATCATGAGGGTCAAGCGAGTTCATCTGTTCGTCGAGCTGTTCTTCCGTCACGTCGTGCGCCAGCGCAAGAATATCGTTCCACGTATACGTGCCTGGATAGCGCTTGTCACCGATCACGATGACGTTTTTCAATTTTGGAAGCCGCTTTGACTGTAATTGCCCAGGCTCGCATTCACGCAACTCCGGAGCAATTTCGTAAAGGATGTCGATATAGGAGGAATCGCGGTACCGCTCCATTAGCAGAAGAGTGGTCGAATCAGATTGTTTTAATAAATATTCTAGCTCTGCCGCACGGTAATTCGTATTTACCGTAACAAGCACCGCGCCCATTTTTCCTGTGGCGAACTGACACGCAAGCCATTCCGGCACATTGGTCGCCCAAATCGCCACATGTTCTCCTTTTTCGATTCCTAGCCCTATGAATCCCCGCGCAACAAGGCGGCAATAATCGTCAAATTGTTTGTACGTCATTCTGAAACCGCGGTCTGCATACACCACCGCTTCATGATCTGGATGAAGCCTTGCTTTCTCTTCCAGCAGTTTCCCCACCGTGACCGCCAACATAAACCGTCTCCTCCCCCTTTGTCCCAATTCCTTTCTAACTATATGCGCGTTTCCCGACGTTTAGCATCCAAGTTGACGGGCAATAACGAGACGCTGAATTTCCGACGTGCCTTCCCCGATTTCCATCAGTTTGATGTCGCGTAAATGGCGCTCGACTCCATACTCTTTCATATACCCATAGCCGCCGTGAATTTGAATTGCCTGATTGCAAACGCGGAAGCCCATTTCCGAGGCGAACAGTTTCGCGAACGACGCCTCTTTTGTAAACGGTTTCCCTTGATCTTTTAGCCATGCTGCCTTATACACCATATTGCGGGCCAGCTCAATTTCCATCGCCATATCGGCAAGCTTAAACTGTATTGCTTGAAATTTCGAAATAGTCTGACCAAACTGGACGCGCTCTTTCGCGTATTGAAGCGCTTTCTCAAACGCGGCTTGCGCAATGCCAACCGCCAATGCGGCAATCGAAATGCGGCCGCCATCAAGTGTGTGCAAAAATTGTTTAAACCCTTTTTTCGGATCGCCAAGTACGTTTTCTTGTGGCACGCGGACGTTTTCAAATACTAATTCGCACGTGTTCGAGGCGCGGACGCCCATTTTATCGTAGTTCGAGCGGATTGTAAATCCTGGTGTATCTGTTGGAACGATAATCGCGGAAATAATATTTTTGCCGCGCTCATCTTTTCCCGTTACCGCCGTGACAATCACTTGTCTGGAATATTGGGCGTTAGTAATCCAGCACTTTTCGCCGTTAATGACATACTCATCACCGTCCAATACCGCTGTCGTCTGCGTTCCGCCCGCATCGGACCCGGCGTTTGGTTCAGTCAAGCCAAACGCTCCTAACGTTTCTCCTTTTGCCATCGGCACAAGCCATTTTTGCTTTTGTTCTTCCGTGCCGAAATAATAAATCGGGCTTGCCCCTAGGGACACGGCAGCAGCATAACTTAATCCAGTTCCTCCGCATGCGCGGCCGATTTCTTCTACGGCTATCGCATATGAAATCGTATCTCCGCCAGCGCCACCGTATTTTTCGGGAAACGGAATGCCTAAAAGCCCTAACGCGCCCATCTTCTTAAAAACTTCAACGGGGAAATGCGCTTCTTCATCCCATTTCGCCGCGTATGGCGCAATTTCCTTCTCGGCAAAATCACGGACCATCTCTTTAATCATCTGCTGCTCTTTTGTGAATGAGAAATTCATTCTCTCTCCCCCATTAGATTTATATTTATCTTAATTAAAACCGACTAGTCGGTTTTCGTCATTAGCAATAGAAACAGAGGTCAACTATCTCTGTTTCTATTTAGACCGACTAGTTGGTTTCTTTACAAACATATACACATTATTTTTCCTCCGAAAACGAATGAAACAAAGGCGAAAGCAAAAATCGAGAAATGGTCGGTTTTTCCTTCATTTCTTCCCTCAGCACGGCATGCAAAATAAAATCGGCAAAATATTTTGCAATTTGCTCGATCGAAAGCGGGCCTTCCGGGTTATACCATTTATACGTCCAGTTGACCATACCGATAATCGACATGCCAGTAATTTCTACGGATAGTTCAGGACGAAATTCCCCCGCTTCGATCCCCTCGCGGATGACGCGAAAAATGACTTGTTTGAATTCGTCACGTTTTCGGTTGATCTTTTCCGAGTATTCTGGCTTCAAATACGTGCTTTCCTGATAAAAAACAGTAATATGAGGCTTATATAAATGAAACACTTTAACAAACGACTGGATAATGGCATATAAGCGCTCTGTCGGAGTTGTGTAATTTTCATACGCTTCCTGTGCCTTATTCAAGACATACGTAATAAATACGTCATGAATGTGATAAAGCAGCTCGTCTTTTGACTTAAAGTTATGGTAAAAGCCGCCTTTTGATGTATCGCTTTCCGTCACAATGCGGTCAACGGTCACGCCGTGATACCCATATTTTTCAAAGAGGTGAAGAGCAGTGTCAATAATTCGGTCTTTTAGCGGTTTTTCTGCCATGAAAAATCTCCTTTGCTTTTATGTTACCATTATTTTCTGAAAAATAAAATATTTTTTGCTTAATTATAAAATACGGAATGGTTGCCGGAATTGTCAACCATCGTTTATCATCAATTATGACGAAAAAGAAAGGAACGATACGATGGCAAACATATTAGTGTTAAACGGCAGCTCAAGAGAAAACGGAAATACCGAACTGCTGACAGACATAATTTTAGAAGGTGTTTCTTGCACTCGCATCAATATAAGAGACTTTTTGATTCAGCCGATTGTTGACAAACGTCATGATCCGGCAGGATTTACGAAAGTTGATGACGATTATGACCAAATGATTGAGCTCGTTCGCCAGCATGATGTTCTTATATTTGCGACGCCCATCTATTGGTATGGAATGAGCGGACATATGAAACAATTTATCGATCGCTGGTCACAAAGCTTGCGGGATACACGATTTTCTTTTAAAGAGGAAATGAAAAAGAAAAAAGGCTTTGTCGTGATTTGCGGCGGTGACAATCCGTATATAAAAGGTCTTCCGCTCATTCAACAGTTTCAGTATATTTTCCAATTTATCGGCCTTGAATACATCGGCTATGTGATCGGAGAAGGAAATGCTCCTGGGGACGTTTTCCACGACAAACGGGCAATCGGTCAAGCGAATTACTGGAACGCTTTTTTTCGCTCGTTATAAAATTCCCTCCGCTTTATGCGGAGGGAATTTCCTCCATCTCCCAAAAGCATTCCGTCGTTTCCGCGTTTTCGTCAAAACCCAGATTTTTTCAATTCGCGTTTAGAGGCGGTATCAGCGTTGACGCATTCAGCAACGACTTTGTTCACTTTCGGGCATTGCTGCCCCCAATGTACATAAGTAATGGCCGCTTCGGTCGCATATCCTTTTCCCTCATCCCCCGGTACAATCCCATAGCCAATTTCAATGATACCGCGCCTTTGTCTCCGATTTCTCCATAATCATGGATCGCTTTTGTGAACGATAGCTCTACTTTTATTGTTCAGGATGTTGCTTCCATTGCTCCAAAAGCCACGGTAAAAATTCTACATAATCACAATTGGCCATTCTGCTGCAGCGTCATACCCAGAAGCCTTTTTCAACGTTTCCTTGCCTTCCATTGCGGCTTCTAGACGGTTCATGGAAAAATGAAAGATCTATACGTTTTGTTTCTATGGGAAACATTTTTTAGCATACCTCTCTTACTTTATTAATTGCTTCGCTGTTTTGCTGCGCAGCACATCTTTCCCCGACCTTCCTCCCTAGGAAACAAACTCGAGAATCGTCTCAATGACTTCCGTTTCCCAGCAATGTCCGTCAAATGTATGGTTGGCTCCTTCAATCAAATGGATGCCAGCGCGACTGCCATAACATTGTTGCTTATACAGATCGCTGACGCGGTGCGGCACAATATCATCTTTCGTCCCGTGAATAAGCAGCACAGGGCCGTCGTACGGCTTGGCCTTTTCAAATACGTTGATTGTTTGTAAATCTTCCAAAAACGCGCGACCGACCAAATTGCCACCATAATCAAAATAAGGAGCGGTCGCATCGATATTTTCTTGCCGAATCGTCTCTGAAATCAGTTCATACATGTTTCCCGCCGGTGCCATAAGAATTAATTTGGCGACATCGTTCGGTCTTTCGCCGGCAACGACGCTGGCAACGAGCCCGCCCATGCTCAGCCCAAGCAAGTAAATGCGCGACGGATCAATGCGCACATCTCTTTTTACAAAATCCAAGATCGCATGCGCTTCGTCGATTTCTTTCGATACGGTCATTTCTTCAAAATCGCCGTCGCTTTCCCCGCTGCCTAAAAAGTCGAAACGAAAGCTGGCGATTCCTCGTTTCTCAAGCGCGCGCGATATTTTTAAAAACAGGCGGTGCGGCTCGAGCTTCGTGCCGGTAAATCCGTGAAATAAAATAACTGCTGGTACCTTTTCACTAAGCGCTTTTTCCGGAATATGCTCCATCCCGCGCATCGTCATGCCGCGATGAGTCAATGTAATCGCATTTTGCATCTTGCTCCTCTCCTTTCTGATTTTCTCTACTGCATACATGTTCGCTATCTTTAGATGCGATTCCTCTATGGCACATAGATAAACTTCTACAATTTTATACATAATCATGGCTGTTTTTCCAAACTATAAAGATGGAGGTGGTTTCTTTTGGAACCGATGTTATGCCCAAACTGCAAAACAAATCGAACCCGTTTCCATTTCATCGAGCAACATCCAAAAGCAGTAAAACTCAACCCACAAACAGGCGAAATTGAACAAGAATATACGAACGAGACGTTAGAACCGTTCCATCTCCCGTATCGCGGCCCAAGCTACCGCGTCCAATGTGGCACATGCGGGCTCATTGAAGATGCTGAAATGTTTATTCAACGCGCAAAAGCTTCGCAAATGAGGTGATCCATATGGCAAACAAAAAGCAAACTCCATCATCATTGGTCAACCAAAAACAACTTGTTAACGATAAGGCAAAGGCGATGAGAGAAAAAGGCGACCAACATATTCGCCGCGTCACGCCAAACGGAGCGGACGGGCAATAATATATGGGAAGGAGGGCTTACTTTCCGTTTGCCAGTAAGCCCTCCCTTTTCTTAACGATATATCGTCCATGTACCGAAAGCGTAGCCTGCTTGATTTCTATATGGTGCTGGATTCCTTCTGTTGCATTTACAGAAATACATTGCGCGCTTTTTGCTTAGCGGTAGCCATTGTTCGAACCGCTCAACAATGGCCGACTTACCGGAAAGCATGAAAGAAGACGTCCTCATTTGCTAAATCAGCGCGGCAAACCCTTCTACAACAAAACCGCCTTGCACATATGGAATATAAGAATGATAATACCGAAGCAGCACGCTTTTTAGCTTGCCTGCTTCATCCAATTCTCCCCAAGCTTCTTGAAAATCGGCATCGCATCTAAATGATTCGATGTCGCCGATAATAAAAATAGATGAAACGATGGATTTTGTTGTATAAATAGTAAAATTTTGTCATAATCATATCATGTTAGACAACGAATCATCCCTCTCCCCCGCTTTCTTAATATTTTTGCTATTATACTAACTTAACCAAAAATAGGAAATCATTCAGTATTTTGTGGAAACCGGAAGATAAACAAAATGGATGGAGGAAAATCAATGAAATTTGTTGATGAACTTTATGAATATTACAAGGACCGGCTTACAGGGGACGAAGAAGATGCGGAAGTGATGACGATGTCGATTTTGGAAGAGCTCGACCGAAATGATTTGTTGCAGTTCGTTCAAGAAATGAGCAATGAAGAATTAACAGGGATGGTCGGTCTTTACATTCTCGAATGTTTGAAAGCGAAAATGGCACAGGATGGCATTGGACAAACAAAACTGAGAAATATAGCAAACATTCATTAACAACAAAATAGGATGGCGCAGTTTGCGCCATCCCTGAAACGATATTTATTGGAAAAACTCCACGTCATATCCTTCTTTCAGTAGTACTTGATGTATTTGATGAATATGTTCTCGATTTTTTGTTTCGAGCGAAAAATGAATTTCTGCTTGACCCGGCAATACTTTTGCACCGATGCGTTGATGGTGGATCGACATGACGTTTGCTTCCAGTTCGGCGATAATGCGCAACAACTTATTGAGCTGGCCAGGTTTATCGGAAATGACAGTCGTAAATGTAACAAACCGTCCAGATTCGACGAGCCCGCGTTCAATAATTCGCGAAATAAGAGTGACATCAACATTGCCTCCGCTTAAAATGGCAACGACTTTTTTTCCGGTAAACGGTAATTTTTGATACAACAACGCCGCCAGCGGACACGCCGCAGAGCCTTCGACCAACAGTTTGTTACGTTCCAATAAATATAGCATCGTTCGGGAAATTTCTGCTTCGTCAACGCAAACAACACCGTCGACATATTTTTCAATATATCTATACGTAATGTTTCCCGGTTTTTTCACTGCAATGCCATCGGCAATCGTATCAGAAGAAGCAACCATTACCGGTTTTTTATGGCGGAGCGCCGCCGTCATTCCTGGACAAGCAGACGATTCGACACCATATATCTCAATCGACGGCTTTAACTGCTTTAACGTAAATGCCAACCCGGCAAGCAGTCCGCCGCCCCCAACCGGGCATAGCACCACATCGACTTCCGGAAGCTGCTCGATAATTTCTAAGCCAATCGTTCCTTGTCCTGACATAACCGCCAAATCATCAAATGGATGGACAAACGTCATGCCGCGCTGCCGCTGCAATTCGAACGCGTACTCAAGCGACTCGTCAAACACATCGCCATGTAAAATCACTTCTGCTCCGTATCCTTTTGTCGCTTCCACTTTGCTTAACGGCGCTCCTTTCGGCATGACGATCGTGCATGGGATGCCGATCATGCCGCTCGAATAAGCTACTCCTTGGGCATGGTTTCCAGCTGAAGCAGCAATGACTCCGCGTTTTCGTTCCGCTTCGCTCAATGACATAATTTTATTGAACGATCCACGCACTTTAAACGATCCTGTTTTTTGCAAATTTTCTAGCTTCATGTATACTTCATTCCCAGAAAGATTAGTAAACGTTTGGGAATGCTCAAGCGGAGTTTCATGAACAACCTTTTTCATTTTTTCCCTTGCTTCTAAAATATCATTCAATGTTAACATCGTCTTCATCACCTAACTATCGTTCATTTAAAAGCCGCCATTGATCATTATACATTAAAATAATATTTCGCCTACAAAAAATTATATCCGAATATAACGTTTTTCATTTTCTAATAAGTGCGCCGCATACAAAAGGAAAGGAAATCCTAAAAAGCTTAATAACGCGAGTAAGCCCGAATATACCGACCCCATTCGAAATCCCAAATACGGAAATCAAAAATCCTCCCAATGCCGGTCCGAACGAATTCCCAATCGAGGCAACCTCCATCGCACCAAAATATAAACCTTTCATGTGCGGTTTCGCGATTTGATTAATAAACAAATCCGTCACGTATACAACGTATTAATAAGAGCCGTAAGCCAAAATGCTAAGTGGAAGAAGTGCGTCTGGTTTTTAATCCTAGAATCGGGCAATTGTGTTTCTTTTTTCGCTGGTTATTTAGAACATAGTTTAATAAATTCAAAAAATGGCTTCCTTTTCTTGCTTTGCCATAGTATTCGATTTATGAAATATTTTCGTTTGTTTCATAAGGAAAAATTGTATAAAAAGCAGGCAACCGTCATAACTTTGCATTTAGCACAATGTTTGATTAGATATAGTAAAATAAAATGATTGTTTCTTTCTGATTTTTTTCGTAATCTATATTATTGACGCAATTTTTGAGAAAAGAGGCGGTCTCAATGAAAGAAACGATGACGCGAAAAGAGAAAATCATTCAGCTGCTTCATATTTTTCTGCCTGTATTTATTACTCAAGTCGGCCAATACGCAATGAACTTTGCTGATGTCACGATGTCAGGGCACGCCAGTTCGAGCGATTTAGCCGGAGTTGCCATTGGCTCGAACTTGTGGGTTCCTATTTTTACAGGAACGAGCGGAATTTTGCTCGCTCTCACACCGATTGTCGCGCATCACCTCGGAGCAAAGCGATACGAGCAAATTTCCCATGCGGTCATCCAAGCGATGTATTTAGCGATTGTCATCGCCCTAGTCATCATCGCTGGCGGCGCCGCTGCCTTAAATCCGATTTTAAATGGCATGGATTTAGAAGCAAAAGTGCAGCGCATCGCCCATGACTATTTAATCGCCCTTGCATTCGGCATGATTCCGTTGTTTCTTTATTACGTGCTGCGCTGTTTTATTGATGCGCTTGGGCAGACGAAAATCACGATGTGGATCACATTAACAGCACTTCCTATTAACATTTTGTTTAACTACTTGCTCATTTATGGGAGATGGGGCTTTCCGAAACTCGGCGGCGTCGGTGCTGGTTATGCAACGGCAATCACATATTGGTATTCATGTTTTATCGCCATCATCATCGTCGTCCGATTTCAGCGGTTTGCGCGTTTCAACATGTTTCAACGTTTTTACCGCCCTTCTTTCGCCGCATGGAAAGAACTATTAAAAATCGGGCTGCCGATCGGTTTTGCCGTTTTTTTTGAAACGAGCATTTTCGCCGCCGTCACATTGTTGATGAGCGAGTTTCATACGACGACGATCGCCGCCCATCAAAGCGCGATGAATTTCGCTTCGTTTCTTTATATGATCCCATTGAGCATCTCGATGGCATTAACGATCGCCGTTGGTTTCGAAGTTGGGGCGAATCGTTACAAAGACGCGAAACAATACAGCTTTATCGGCATTGGAATGGCAGTGTCGATAGCGACTGTGACTTCGCTTTTGCTTTATTTTTTCCGCGGGGATATTGCCAAAATTTATACGGACGAACAAGAGGTGTTATCGTTGACGGCGCAATTTTTGCTGTATGCGATTTTCTTTCAGTTTTCCGACGCCGTTGCAGCTCCAATCCAAGGAGCGCTTAGAGGATATAAGGATGTCAACGCTACATTCTGGGCCGCTTTCGCTTCATATTGGTGCATCGGGTTGCCATTCGGCTATATGCTTGCCAATCTCACTTCTTTCGGGGCGTTTGGATATTGGATCGGGCTGATTGCCGGATTAGCTTCCGGAGCAGTATTCCTCTTTTTCCGCCTCCTTTATATCCAGTGCCGCTACAGGCAAGTTTCCTCCCAATGAAAAAGGCGGCACTCTTCGTCGGTTGCCTTCATGGCATGGCGAAAGGCAAATGCGGGAACAAAGCGGATTTGTTTACGCGAAAAAAGAGGCTGTACGAAAGCCTCTTTCTCGTTTTTTAATGGCAATTTTTTATCTATTCTCCGTGCTCCCAAATGACTTTCTCTTTTTCCAGTTCACGTTTTTCAAAGTCTGTATGCAATCTTGACAATAAGGAATAACTAATGAGCATTAAAAGCTCTTCATTTTCCATCTTTTCACTAAAATGCTTCCGTCATCGCATCTGGATAATGCTCTAAAGACAAATCGCTAGTCCTGCCATATTGTTCATTGCGAAAAATCCTTTTTCTAAAAACGAAAAAATTGGGAAGAAGCAGTTGGTTAGCTTCTTCCCAATAATCGTTTGTTATCGATTGAACCGTTAGCACCATGTTGCTCCGACAATAATGAGCAAGATGAACAAGACGACGATAAGCACAAAACCATGGCCATAACCGTAGCCACCGCCCCAGCCGTAGCCACCCCAGCCATAGCCGCCCCAGCCGTAGTAACCATATGGCATTGTTGCCCACCTCCTTACGTTAATTAGGCGATTAGTACCACCAACCACCAATACATGCGCATCCAACAATAATCAACAAAATGAACAAAACGACGATTAGCGCAAATCCACCACCGTAAGCTGCACCCATCATTGAGCACCTCCTTCATTTTTGTACTAGTAGACTATTCATTTAGTCCAAAAATGGTTAGATATTTTCATGAAAATGGGTGTTTGGCGCATGATTCAAGCTTTCTGACTTCGACAAAAAGCCATTGGCGGACCGAACATAACTAATTTATTGGTTCATCGCCTCGCTCAGTATAAGAAAAAACGGACCGATGTTTCGGTCCGTTTTTCTACATTCCAAATGAATTCCGTTTAACGAATTTATCGTGCCATCCTTGCATCCATTTTGTTTTGGAAAAAGAAAAAATGACAAGCGCCGCCCAAATGCAGCTAAACGCGTATACATGCGCTTTCGTAAACGCTTCGTGAAACAAAAATATTCCAAATAATAACGTCAACGTCGGGGCAATATATTGGAGAAATCCGAGCATCGTAAGCGAAATCCGTTTCGCTCCTTTGGCGAAATATAAGAGCGGAACGGCAGTCGCCGGCCCAGCGCCGATCAATAATAACGCCTGCCAAATAGTGATCGTCGATAAAAGCGAAGCATGATGGTGATATAAAACGAACAAATAGATGAAAGAAATCGGTGTGATGACCATCGTTTCCAACGTCAAACCAACCGCAGAATCAACGCTTGCCAGTTTTTTCACTAGCCCGTAAACGCCGAAGGAAAAGGCAAGCGATAGCGCAATCCACGGAAGGGCGCCATATTGGAATGTCATGATACAAACTCCGATGGTGGCGAGAAAAAAGGAAATCCATTGCCATACATTGAGCCGTTCTTTTAATACCACCATTCCTAATACGACGCTCACCAGCGGATTAATATAATAACCTAAGCTTGTTTCAACGACATGTCCGTGGTTGACCGCCCATATGTATACAAACCAGTTCACGCTAATTAAAACCGCCGCTGCGCTTATTCCCCATGCTAATTTTGGCTGCTTGATCATCATCGAAACGAGTTTTCGCCACAACGTGATTTGCCTTGTTACAACAAGCAGCGCGACCATAAAGAAAAACGACCATATGATCCGATGGGCTAAAATTTCCATCGCAGGTCGGGATTCTAGCATCTTCCAATAGAGCGGTAAAATCCCCCACAGCAAATAAGAAAATGCCGTGTATAATATTCCGATTTTCTCTTCACTGATTCGATTCACTGCCCTATCCCCTTTTATTTGATTGCTTTTGTTTTACTGATTCATTATAACCATTTTTCTGTTTTTTTCCAAGAAAAACGCCCACTAGAGGCAAAACGCGATTACAAAACGCTTTTCACGGCGTCACTTTTCTTTCGTATCCGTTTCTCCCCACCAGCCTTTTTTCTTAAAATATAGTGCAATGGAAATACCGAGTGCGGCCATTAACAAAAGGGCATAAACATAACCATACTTCCATTTCAGCTCCGGCATTGCTTCAAAATTCATGCCGTATACGCCAGCGATAAACGTCATCGGCATAAAAATCACGCTCACTAATGTCAATGTTTTCATAATGACATTCATGTGATCGGATTTTAATGACAACTGTAAATCAAAAATGCCAGACAGCGTTTCTTTGAACTTGTCCAACGCGGCGGTAATGCGGGAAAAACGGCCGGCGACATCTTGCATATAAGGATTTGTCTCTGCATGAATATATGGAAACTTTGTATGCTGAAGCAGTTTCATCATTTCCTCCTGTGCTTCCGTAATCTGCCGAAGCTCATGAATCCAGACTTTCCAGCGATAAATATTACGACCAATTTCATTGGCAAACGGCGTTTTAAACACTTGTTTTTCCAACGATTGAATACGGTCGGCAATGTCATCAATCACTTGTAAAAAACGACGTGTGGATACATCTAAAAAATAATACAACACATATCCGGGATGTGACGCATGTTCGCGATGATGAAGCAGTTTTTCTTTTACTTGCTCAATCAATGGGTCATTTTCTTCTGCATAGCTAATCATATACTGCTCTGTGACAATCATTTGTATTTTCATTATCTGCAGCCGAGGGCGAATGATAAAAAGCGAAATAAATAAACATCGTTCATACTCGTCCACCATTGGTATGTCCGTTCCGTATAACAACCGCTGCTTTGCTAGCGGATGGACGGAAATGGTCTGCAATAACCGCTCCAAGTCTGTTTTGGAGGCTTTCGTAAAATGCAGCCAACACGCGTCTTTTCCAGCCGGTGCATAACGGTTATTGACGTTAGCAATCATGTCATTATATAGCATCACACATTTCCTTTCTTACGCGGTTATTTCATCACCATATAGTGTTGGCGTTTTTTTCGTAAAAAAACCTTAACCGCTTTTGGAAAGCGGTTAAGGAATTTTTTCCGGCTCAATATGAACGTGCGTCGCTTCAATATTATGATGCTTTTTCATTAAGCGCTCGACTTCATCGGCAATTTCGTGACTTTTAACAACCGTTAAATGCGGATCGACATGTATCGTTACCTCAAGGACGACATAATTTCCCAACATTCTTGCCTTTATATCGGCAACATTTTTTACCCCGTCAACGGTTGCGATTTCGTGTTTGTATGTCGTCAATATACGTTCGTCAAACCCATCGGTTAACGCATGGGACGTTTCCATAAACACTCCCCATGCAGTTTTACAAATCATTCCTCCAATTAGCACAGCAACAAGCGGATCGAGCCACAATAGATGAACTTGCGCTCCAGCAATCCCGACGACCGTCCCAACACTAACAAGGGCATCGGACAAATGGTCTTTTGCGGCCGCGGCAAGCGCTTGGCTATTCGTCCGCTTCGCTAACCGCGTATTAAAAGAATATACGGCTAACATGGCAAGAGCGGATGCAATAGCGACAAACGCGGCAAGAGGTTCAGGAGCGCTTTCGGTTCCGGGATGAAAAATGGAAGAAATTCCTTCAATGATCACATCTATGCCGATCGACATCATCATGAATGCCGCAACTAACGACGAAATATTTTCCGCCCGCGAATGGCCATACGGATGATTATGGTCACGCGGTTTTTTCGCAATTTTAATTCCGATTAGAATCGCAACAGAAGCAATAATATCGCTAAAATTATTCCATCCGTCTGCCTTGACGCCGTCCGAATGAGCAATGGAGCCGACGATCAGTTTGCTTATCGCTAATACGATATAGCTAACGATACTGATCCAAGCCCCTAATTCTGCTTTCCATTTCTTTTCCACATACTTCACCAACCTAGCACTGTCCTTTTTTGCATTTATAAGTGTACCAATACAAAAACGTGTGAGTCTATAGCAACAAAATTGGCTTTTGGAAGGAGTATAGAAGTGGGCAAATTTTTTCCTATTAAGGTAACTTTTTTGGATAAAGCCAAACTAGCGTCAAGTTGCAATCATATAAAAAAAGAGGAATCGACAATACTCATGGTTTTCACAACAGCAGCGCCGCATTGGGCATAAGCTCGGCGATCGTCTATTTTCCTGTTAAACATAGTCATTGATACAAACCGGGCTGTCTTCCCTAACATACACTACCATGAATAATGACAAAAGGAGGAGGACAAATGTCGCCGCATTGGTATCATGTTTGCTGCCGCTACCACGGTAAAGTCGTACGTATCCATGATAAATTTGGCAATGTTCATATCGGACGGATCACCCGTGTCACCCCAACTCGCGTCTATATCGCGCCAGTCGGAGCGCGAAACCTCGGCGGGTTTGGCTACGCGTTTGTTGGCTGGGGATGGGGGTGGGGATACGGAATCGCGCTCGCCGCCATCGCCGCGATCGCATTAATTGGTTTGTTTTGGTAAAAAATTCCTGTATGATGCAAAAAAGTGGCCCTCTAGCAACAAGTGCGGGACCACTTTTTGCATTCTTCTTTATCATTTTAAAATATTTTCGTCCATCACTAAAAGATGCATTTGCTTTTTGGATAAAGCGATCAAATCTTTGATAAACTGAGATTGAATGCGAAAATTCCTCCATAAGTTTGATAATTTGAACATCTTTACCATACAGGAAATTTCACTTTTTTATGTTCTTATGCACATGTGGTTTTCAAGTACATTTTATGGTGAAGAACCTTTATCATCAATCTATTGCACATTTCAACTATTTTTTAAATATTTTTATTAGTATTTGATTGAAATGGTTTATGTTAGGGGGATATTTATATGAAAATTCTTTTCATAAATCGGAATTTTACGCTTTTACTTAGCGGGAGGTTTTTAACGAACATTGTAGATAGCATAGTGGTTAGTATATGAGTTAAGTGAATCTTCCATTTACACATAGCTTTATTAGGCATGAATTGGCTAACCTCAAAACAGCTTCGGTCATTGCCTAGAAATTTCCGAAATAGAATTGGAAATAAGTCAAGAAACTACATAATTGGCTTACGTAATTTAGATTTGCCAGTTTTCATTTTTGTTTTGGATCAATAAAATACGCCTTCTTCTATGTTCTGTAACATGAAAGAAGGCGTTTTTCGTCTTGGTTATATCTCCTTTTCGTGGTTTCCCATTATGTCTTTTTCACAATGCGAAAATATTCTTCCAGCGTTATGTTTCTCTCGAACATCACCTTCGCTGCTTTTTTCCCGACATAGCGAAGATGCCACGGTTCATATTGGTATCCGGTGATCGCTTCTTTTCCTTTCGGATAGCGAATAATAAACCCGTACTCATGAGCATGGAGGGCAACCCATTTTCCTTCTTTCGTTTCTCCAAAAGCGGTCGTCAATTGATATCCAACCGCCGGGCTTGTGATATCCATCGCCAATCCCGTTTGATGTTCGCTTTGCCCTGGCAGCGCGACCGCATGAATCGCCTTTTCTTTTCCTTTTTCTTTTACTTCTTCCGTAAATATTATTTTTTGACGCTCATAGGAACGATAGCCGGATACGGCTGCAAGCCGGATGCCGTCTTTACGGGCAGCGGCGAATAACGCTTCAAGCGCTTTTGCCGCTTCGGCGCGCATATACCGTTTATCCACGTTCGTTTCGGCAAACGAGAACGGAACGCGTGGAACCACTAAATCATCCGGCTTATACGTAGCCGGCAACGATTGTTCTTTGTTCACAAGCGCCAATACATTGCTTGGATTCATAATGACCTTTATACCATTTTGCACTTTGACAACATTCCAATATTCCGGTTCGAGCAATAGCTCCGGGTCCGCAGCTTGTTTCTTCTTCTCGTTCTTATCGATTGCCGCACGCTCATCTATTTTGTCCGCTGCTTTTTCACTCGAAAAATGGTTTAGTTGGCTGCATCCGCTAAATAAAAAAAGCAATGCAACCGCCATCCATCGAAATAGCTGTTTCATCATTTCACCTTTTCTACGTTTCTGCACGGCGAAAGCCGGCGCGTTCTTGGATGCAAAAAAGCTTTTCCCTTCCTGCGCGCAAATGTGATTGCATCGCAGTACTCCCCAGCATAAAAAATCAACGGTGTTTTCATTCATATGCGTGCTTGACGGTCCATTGCGCGATTATTCTACGCGAATCGCCGTTTCCAGCGCCACTTCAATCATATCGTTAAACGTTGTTTGCCGTTCTTGTGCCGTTGTTTCTTCTCCTGTTAAAATATGGTCGCTTACCGTCAGCACCGAAAGCGCTTTTCGACCGAATTTTGCCGCCAGCGTATATAATGCCGCCGTTTCCATCTCGACGGCTAAAACACCGTAGCGGGCCCACATCTCCCAGTCCGGTTCGTCATTATAAAACATATCAGCTGTAAAGACGCTTCCGACCTTTAGCTGAAGCCCTTTTTCGCCGCCGACTTCATAAGCGGTCCGCAGCAAATCAAAATCTGCTGTCGGCGCATAATCCCGTCCACGGAAAGTTAAACGGTTCATGTTCGAATCCGTAGATGCGCTCATCGCCAAAATAACGTCACGAACATTTACATCTTTTTGGATCGCTCCGCACGTTCCAACGCGAATGAGTGTCTGTACATGATAGCTTTGTATTAATTCGTTGACATAAATTGAAATTGATGGAACTCCCATTCCCGTCCCTTGCACGGAAATGCGGTGCCCTTTGTATGTACCAGTAAAACCAAGCATGCCGCGCACGCGATTGTAGCATGTCGCTCCTTCTAAAAACGTTTCCGCGATATATTGGGCGCGGAGCGGATCACCCGGCAACAAAATTTTCTCGGCAATTTCTTGTTGCTTCGCCTCGATATGGATGCTCAAGCAATATACCTCCTTCGTTCGATAACAACAATTTCTTTGGCATCATGTTTGCCTTTCTATCATATCACACATTCATTGGAAATGGCAGCAAAAGATCAAGCACTATTTTCTGCCAATGAACTTCGCTCGTTAGAAAATACAATCGCTTTTTATCGGTTTCTTGTTTGCATTTTGGACACATCATCCAGCAAAGCGTTATGCGTAAAAAATCATCATTATGGGCATACTGAATAACAAGGCGGCGAAATCTTACCAAATTTCATAACACTCCTGTCGCAGCGTTCGGAAGGAGGCGATCACTGATGAAAAAGAAATTGGAACAAGCGGTAGAATACGCCAATAAAACAAACCCGTCATCCCGCTCCAATAACCAACCATCCACTTCGAAAAAAGAAAAAACAAAATTTTGAGGGAGAAACTTTCTCCCCTTCCCGTTTAAGACGTCTTGGAATGATAATCATCGCGGCGGCGCGCTAAATATTTCTCATTAATATACAGCACTTTTTTATCTTTGCTTCGCGTATATTTTTTTTCCCGTTCTTTTCGTTTGCGAACAAGCCAATAACCGAGTAGATACATAGGAAGAACTAACTCTATCGCTCCCGCATAAACGTATAAAAATTGTTTTGTCCATTTTATTTTCGCCAGCTGTACACCGATATCACTGAACGTGTAATAGGAAACCGCCACAATCCCCCCGGCGATAAGCACGTTGACCACATGCAAAAAAGGTATGTCTTTCCAGCGAAAAAACTTTCGTTCTATCTGGTTTTTTACAAATAGCAAAACAACGACGGATACGACGCTAAGCAACATTGAAACAGTAAGCGCGACCATCACCGTTTCCCCTTCCCCTTTACATTCAACTGCAAAAATTTTCTATCAATAAACCCGCCGAAACTGCCCAAACTAACAATGACATAATAACAAGGGAGGAAGCTGTTATGGGTAAAAAACACCGAAACCGCATTAACGGTCAAAAAAAGAATAACCATATTCCAAAAGAAGCATTAATTGCTGAGGACATGGCACACGCGAAAGAATACTCCGCTGCGGGAGGACGAAAAAACGGACCAGGACATCACGACAACCCGGAGTCATAACGATACCCTGATTTTTGTGTAAAATTCCCTTCTCTGGCCGGTGAGCTTGGCTCACTTTTTCGCTGTTTTGAGACCTAATCAGCCGCATCGCCAAGCCTAAGTATGACAGAAAACCCTTGCATGACAACAAGGGTTATGTGGCAGGATCGACTTCATCAAAGGATAATGTCACTACTTTCGTATAATCGCCCTGGGCAATTTCTTCTTTCGTCGCTTTTTCGTTTAGCTCTTCATCATCATCGATTCCCGGCGCGATGGTTGGAAACCTGTTATCATACTTTTTCTTCTCCAAATGACCGCCTCCCTTCCTTTATATCCATACCCGAAATTCACGTAAACTATTCGACTTTTTTCTTCATTATACCATCGTTTTTTTATTTCAGGATGGAATATTTCGAATTTTTCGCTAACGAATGTGAATGCGGCTAATTTTTTGCCATCCTTCCGGACATAATTTGTAATACGCTTGCCCATTTAGTCCTTCGTCAATGAAAACAATATCTCCCGTACTCATAAAACGGGCTTGGTAGTCTTTTGGCAATAAATCGGGTACGTTAAACATACGATAAATATGCGATAATGCTTGATGGTGATTGGCCGCGCTGATTGTCAGCCTGTATACTTGCCTATATCCTTTCGTTTGCCCAAAACTCGGTGTTTGAAATATGGTGATATCATACTCTCGCTTTACATGAAGCATTTTTTTCATCAATAGGCGTACCATCGACATCGCTCCTTTTTGTCATCCTTTTATTATCCAATCATATTAGTGATAAGCGATGTCGATTCCTTTAGCAAAATGGCTGTTATTTTGTCGAATGGATTAGTTGCTTGCCAGTAATTTCGCGTCCGATCAACTGATCAACATCGTTGATCAAAGCGGCAATATTGTCATAAGGCCGGTCTATTTGCAGCATTTTTCGCAATATGCGCCGAGCCTCGGCGGAAAGCGATAATTCTTCTTCCCAGCTTTTTTCTTCCTCCGCCACCGGTTCATAAGAAGAATACAACAAAAATAAAGTGAAATGCCCTAATGCATAAAAATCGCTTTTGGCGCTCGTTTCCCTCCGGAGCCGCTTTTCAAGAACATATGTTTCCAGATGAGGGATTGGTTCTCCAAAAAAACGCGCCAAACCAAAGTCAATGATAAACACCGCGCCATCGCAAAGCAAAATGTTCGGAATGCGCAAGTCGCGGTGCACGACGCCCTTGGCGTGAATATAAGCGACCACTTCGAGCACATCGCGGAGCAGACAAAAAGATTGATGCTCCGTATACGTATGTCCTTTTTCAAAAATCAACGTCTCTACTGTATCTCCTTCTATATGCTCCATCACAAGATGTGGAATCCCTTCTTCCACAAACGTATCATACAATTTCGGGATTTGCGGGTGCTGAAGGCGGCGAAGAATGGCCGCTTCCCGCTGAAACAACGCGTCGCTTATGTTCCGCTTCGTCCGCCCCTGTTTTACCACGACACTCCTTCCCGTCTGTAAATCGCTTGCCATATAAGCAATGCCATAACTTCCCATGCCTAGCTCCTCAATAATTCGATAGCGCTGCCGAAGAAGATGGCCTTTTCGATACCGACGTTCGAATAAACGGGCGAACGAAGAGAAAAAATAAGGTAGTCGCATCGTTAGCTGCCAAAAAAGCTTGAAAAGAAGCTGCCGCTATGGTGTTTCTTTTTATAATGCTTATAACCATATTGGGAAGGATGGATATGCGGATAATGATTCGGCGCATGGTAATGGTCGCTGCTGCTGTAATGGCCTTTGTGGTAATGACGATGCGACATGCTTTGTTGCAAAATTGCTTTGATCATTTTTTTCAGCATCATAATCGCTCCTTTTTGAATAAAGTTTACTCATATATACGAATAAAACAAGCATGAGTTTCACTTTCACGCAAAATAAGTGCTAGGAGGGGTGTCGCCATAGAACGAAATCGTTTTTTATCCCGAATCATTCATCCTGTGCAGTCACTGTACCGTCATTTTTTATATCGGCACCGCATTCAGATTGCTTCCCCATCGTTGTTGCATCAACTTTCGGAACAATGGGAACGTCCGCCGCACCCCCGCATTACCGAAGAAGAAGATAAGCTTGTTTCTGAAATCTGGAAAAAAACAGCGAGGTATAACCGCAACAACATTACGCGGACAGCGGCCTATTGGGCGTTTTTCGAGCGCCACCCCGAAGTCCATTGGGCGCTTTTGGCGCATATCGTTTCCCGAAACGGCGGATGGAATATGACCGATTTGCGGGGAAGCGTCATTCCTCGTCTTCTCCCCTCCGCATCGATTCACCCGCTGTTTTTATTTTTGGAGAGGGCAAACGCGCTGATTTTTCATGACGCTTACCCTCAGCTGTTGCTATATGAACAAAGCAAACAAATGAAAAAACCATTATTTCATTTGCTGCCTTGTTTTTTTGTTTCTTCCTTTATGAAACCATTTTGGGAATATTTTTTTGAAACCAAAAATTCGCCAGTAATCACCGTGGCGTTGATCATTAACGAACAGCAGTACATTCAAAAAAGAGTGATCGAAAACAAATTTTTTCAAGCGCACGTGCTCGAGACAATGCCGTTTATTGCCGAGCAATGGCTCGGTTTTAACGACGTGCTCATTCCGTACAAGGCTGATCGCCATATCCGCCTTGCCGGCACAACTGTCCGCGATTTTGCCGATGTCCATCACCGCATTCATATCGGTAAAACGCTTTACAGCATATTGTTTTTCCAAAAACAGCTAGCAAAGCGCGCCTGCCAATTTGCGTCGCAAACGGCGCATACCGGTTCACGCGCCGATTTTTGGCCGCAGCTATTTTCTCCCGAAAAAACCGATCCTTTTCGCATTTACAGCCCACATTTGGAAGCGGTGTGGCCGAACATCCCCCATCCGTTTTCCGACCGCCGTGACTGGTTTACCGATAAAACAATTATCAAAATGATGGAAACAATCCCTGTGATAAAAGAAAAAGATATGACGACAAACTATATGCATAACATTCAAACCTTAAGAGTTGCCGCCTCCGCGATTCCATAATAAAACGACGAGCGGTGTCACTCGTCGCTGTCTCCGATGTCAAGCTCCTCATCAATGATGCATTTTTCCAATAAATAATCAAACGTAATATCCGCTAGTTCTTCTAATTCTGTCTGTGTCGGCACAAAACCACGGCGGATCAATTCGCGATAAAAAAATTCGGCAATTTCTTCCGTATCAATGACGACTTCAATTTCTTTCACTACGTCTCGCCCCCTTTGTAATGTTTTATGTGCGCTGATACCGTTTTATGTCAAAAGAATTTGCTGATCTATGTACTAATTTTCCCTTTTTGCCCAAGCATTAGTAGAAAAAAACAATATTATATGGACAAGCAGCCATCATCGATAAAACAAAAGGAACCGTTGTAAGCGGCCATCATTAATTTTGCCCAAAAACGCATCGTATCGCCGCACGCCAACCGTTCCGTACAACAAAGCGCCACTCATCTGCAGCCCATGTTGAAATTACGCGGGCACAAATGAGCGGGCGCCTCCGTCAATCCGAAAAAACGTTTTGTTAACGTTTTCAAAAAAGGAAAGATGAGAAGACGTTTACGCCTCCCGTAAAAACTGTTCCCATAGCTCATCAAATATCGTCATGCTATCTAAGTAATCGCCGTTTAACTCTAAGTACCGACTAATTTCATCATAATCGGTTGACATTTTTGGAAAACTGTGATCAAAATATGCTCCATTCGCAAACCGGACAAACGGGTCTTCTTTTGTTCCGTCACGAAATTTTAATAAATAATGATAAAACGAACGCGCCATTGTCCCACATCCTCTTTCTTTTTTTCTTTGTTGTCATTTTAATGAGTTTGCGCGGTTTTGTGAAGTGCTTATTGAAACATTTATGTAGCCTCCGCTCCCTCTTTTACAATGAAAGAGCATGTTCATCACCCACTCATAGGCATGGAAGACTCTCTTTCGCATGCAGGAACCTAGCCGGAAATTTCGCATAATGTTTTATCTTATGCCCTTTCTAATCAACATGACATGGCCCGATGAAAGCGGAAGCAATTCCATCCAATTTATAAATGTTTTTAATCGCCTTGTTCATTCACAATGCTTTTATGAATCCAAATCGCCGCCTGCGCCCCTTCCCCCATGGCGATCGTGACTTGCTCCGAATGAACGCCGATGTCTCCTGCCGCCCAAATATTCGGGACGTTTGTTTCTTTCGTCCGCGGGTTAGTGGGAATATGCTTATTTTCTAACCGCTCCACGCCAAGCAGTTTGGCAAGCTCTGTATTCACTTTGTTATGGCCAAATGCGATAAATCCGCGCTCACCGAAAATTTCCGTACCGTTTTGCAAACGGATGCCGCAAAACATCGGCCCTTCCTCTACTAGCACGGATTCAATCGGTTCGCGAATGTAACGGATGCTTTGTTCGGACAGCTGCTTCCGCCATTTCCCCGATAGCTCTTCACCATCATGATTAACATAAATAATGTCCTTTGTCCAATACAAAAGCGCCATTGCCATGCTCGCCCCAGCGACTCCCGCTCCGAGCACGATCACTTTTTTGTTTGTTACTTCATATCCATCGCAGTCCGGGCAAACGTAAACGCTCGTTCCTAAACATGGAATAAGATTGGGAATGGGGGGAATCCGGTCTTTCACGCCCGTCGCCAATAGCAGCCGTTTGCTTTCATACGTTTTCCCGCTTTTTCCAAACAAAACAAATCGCTTGTCTTTTTTCTCCGCAGCCACTACCTCATCATCGGCAAAATGCACTCCCAATCGTTCCGCTTGTTTTCTGCCGAGCGCACGCAGCGTTTCTCCGCTCACGCCGTCAGGCCAGCCGAGCAAATTATGATACGCGCGACAAAGCGTGGAACGGCCGTTATTCGCATCGATCACAAGAATGCGATGATGGTAGCGGCCGAGCTGAATTGCCGCCTGCAATCCGGCGATTCCGCCTCCGATAATGATGCATTCATACATCGTATATCACCTCCCGTCATTGCTTTTATTTTGTAGTGTTCGTTATTGACTCGTATTCATGCACTTTGCATAAAAAAAGCCGCCTCCGTATAAGAGACGGCGCAAGCCACCTGTTAACAAACCGTTTGTTGTTCCTCGGCAAAATCAATTTCAAAGCCAAGATCCTCCAACATCCGATAATCTTCTGATTTTTCCTGGCCGGCTGTTGTTAAATAATCGCCGACAAAAATGGAGTTTGCCGCATATAAGCCGAGCGGCTGCAGCGAGCGCAAGTTGACTTCGCGCCCGCCGGCAATGCGGATTTCTTTCGTTGGGTTAATGTAGCGGAACAAGGCCAATACTTTTAAACAATAGCGCGGATCCAATTCATTCGTTCCCGCCAGCGGCGTGCCATCCACCGCGTGCAAAAAGTTAACAGGAATCGAATCCGCATCAAGCATGCGCAAGCTCCGCGCCATGTTGATGACATCTTGTTTTGTTTCCTTCATGCCGATAATGACGCCCGAACAAGGAGAAATGCCAGCTTGTTTCACCGTTTCCACCGTTCTTACGCGGTCATCGTATGTATGGGAAGTCGTGATGTTCGGATGATGTTCTTTCGATGTGTTAATATTGTGGTTGTAGCGGTCGACTCCCGCTTCTTTCAGGCGCGCCGCTTGTTCCGGCTTTAAGATGCCAAGGCATGCGCAAATTTTCAAACCGAAGCGTTCCTTAATTTCTTTGACAGCGGAAACGACCGTATCGATTTCTTTTTCGCTCGGACCGCGGCCGCTCGCGACAATGCAGTATGTCCCAATGCGCAGGCGGTACGCTTCTTCCGCTCCGCGGATGAGCGTTTCTTTATCAACTAGTTTATACGTTTTGATCGGCGCCGTCGAAACGGCGGACTGCGCGCAATATCCGCAATTTTCCGGACAAAGCCCCGATTTCGCGTTAATAATCATATTAAGCTTTACTTTATTGCCGTAATACGTGCGGCGAATGTTGTATGCGCCTTGCATCAGCAAAAGCAGCTCCTCATCAGGGCAGTCTAACACCGCCAGCGCTTCCTCATCGGTCAATTCATGCCCTGCAATGACGCGATCAGCCAATGCTAGCCAATTTGGCATTCTTCCTCTCCCCTTTCCATATGATTACATTTATCGTATCGGAAGAGAAGTCATATTGTCAACCAAAATATTTTTTTGGTTAACGGTTAATCCATTATCAAGTTGCCGATGAGCGTCTATTAACTGTTAATTCCAAATTTCATCAAGATGGTCGGCGTAAAAAACTAACGCTTTTTCATATTTTTTGATCCAAGGGTCAGAAGAAGCGGCGACCAGCGCATGAATCAACATTGACACTGCCCTTTTTTCTTCTCTCATATGATAAAGTGCCATCGCCAAAAATGCTTGTAAGGCTACGTTATCAGGAAACTCTTTTAATCCTTTCTTCAACACGTTGGCCGCCTGTTCATACTGGCCGGTACAGCGGTAGCTGCTGCCTAATTGGATCAATGCTCTCTGGCGCAGCTCGCCTTCAAGACCATAATCAATCGCCTTTTCATAATACGGAATTGCCTTTCTTTCCAGCCCTAGTGAATCATAGGTAGTGGCGTAATAAAAATGAATCATTGCATCTTTAGGAAATGCATCAAGCAATGAGCGCAATATCGTTTGTGCTTCTTCATATTGCTTTGCTTCGATCAGTTTTATCGCCTTATTCAACATTTAGTTTCCCTCCTTCTTCTCAATAGGTGTTGTTCGAGCAAATGAACGAAAAATCCTTCACTAGTCATATAAAAAAGGATATGCTCCCATATAGGCGCATATCCTTTTCCATTTATTCCGTTAATTTTTCGACAATATCGCGGGCGATCCATACGCCGCAGGCGCTCGCTTGGGCAAGGCCGCGCGTAATGCCGGCGCCGTCGCCGCCGACGTACAAGCCGGAAATTTCCGTCTCAAACCGGTCGTTTAATTTTGGGCGGGCGGAGTAAAATTTCGCTTCGACCCCGTAAAAAAGCGTATGCTCGGAAGCAATTCCCGGAGTGACGTGATTGAGCGCTTCCGTCATTTCAATAATGCTTTTCATCGTATTATACGGGAGAACAAGACCTAAGTCGCCAGGAACCGCTTCTTTCAGCGTCGGCTCGATAAATCCTTCTTTGATCCGTTTTTCCGTAGAGCGTCTTCCTTTTAAAATGTCGCCGTACTTTTGCACGATGATGCCGCCGTTCGATAACGCGTTAGCAAGCCGGGAAATTTCATGGGCGTATTCATTTGGCTTATCAAACGGGTCGGAAAACTTGTGCGATACAAGGAGCGCAAAGTTGGTGTTATTGCTACCAAGTTCCGGATCTTTATAGGCGTGGCCATTGGCGAGCATAATGCCGGAATGGTTTTCAACGACGACATGCCCTGACGGATTGCTGCAAAACGTGCGTACTTGCGTGCCGACCGACGTGTTGAAAATAAATTTTCCTTCATACAAATGTTCATTAATCTCTTCCATGACAATGTTCGACGTTTCGACACGCACGCCGATATCCACTTGGTTGTTGATCATGCGCAAGCGGCGTTTCCGCAATATTTTGCTCAGCCACACCGACCCATCGCGCCCCGGTGCGATGACGACTTTCTCCGCCATCAGCGTTTCGCCGTTTTTCAGGACTACTCCTGTCACGCGATGCCCATCGTTCGTTTTTTCCGTTATAATATCGTCGACTTCCGTTTTAAAACGCATCTCAATCCGCTCATGCAAATATTCAAAAATGCTTTTTAAAATTTCTAAGTTTTGTTCCGTTCCTAAATGGCGGACGTAGGCGCGAAGCAGCTTCAGCCCAGCGGCGTAAGCGCGGCGTTCAATTTCTTTCACTTTCTCGGTCATCGGGTCAGTAATCGATGTCGTCGCTCCGTGTTTTAAATTAATTTCGTCGACATAGCGAATGAGTTCCAGCACTTTAGACGCCGGCAAATAATCGGTCATCCAGCCGCCGAATTCGCTTGTAATATTAAATTTGCCGTCCGAATAGGCGCCGGCCCCGCCGAAGCCGTTCGTGATCGAGCATGCCGGCACGCAGCCGGCGTAATCTTTTTTGCCGGCCGGCGGCGGGCATTTCTCGATTTTTTTCTGAAGAATCGGGCAATTCCGTTTGTATATATCATGTCCTTTATCAATCAATAGAACGTTTGCTCCCGGAAGTTTTAACGTTAGTTCATAGCATGTAAAAATTCCTGCCGGCCCTGCGCCGACGACGATTACATCGTAACGGTTGTTCATCTGTCCATCCCCCATTTTCCGTATTCCATTTGTAACTATACTAAGAATTTTTTGTCTCGTCAATATAAAATACGAACTTTTAAATAATTTTATATAAAAAATGTTCGTTTTTAATCGCTTGTTTTTCGATCATAAAATTGATAAGTTGATAGAGTAGCAAAAAGAAAGGGTGTGAACAGATGAAATTTTTAGTGAAAAATTTTATTAACGGCGTGATTACGATCGTCCCGATTATTTTGGCGATATATGTATGTTATAAAGTGTTTGCGTTTTTGGATGGGCTGCTTGGCCGCTACGTACGCCCGTATTTAAAAGAAGACTACATACCGGGAATCGGAATATTATGCACGATCATTCTCATTACCGTTCTTGGCTGGCTGTCCACGCAATACGTGAGCGGGCGCGTGATTCGGTTGATCGATCGCCTGTTAGAAAGCATCCCGTTGATTAAAACGGTTTATTCAGTAATAAAAGATACGATTACTTCTTTCGTCGGCGAAAAACGGTCATTTTCCAAAGTAGTGCTCGTGGAATTGCCTAATACCGGAATGAAATGCCTTGGCTTTATCACGTCAGAGGAGGTCGAAAACTGGCTCAATCCGCTTAAAGACCATGTCGCCGTCTACATTCCGCAAACGTTCCAAGTAGCAGGCATTACCTTTTTAGTCCCGAAACAACAAGTGCAAATCATTGATATGAAACCAGAAGAAGCGATGAAATTCGTTCTTTCCGGAGGAATGGCCTCAGCAAAAAAGAAAGGGCTGCCTGAATAGAAGGCAGCCCTTTTGACACATCATAAAAAATATCGCTTTTTCCAAAAAATAAACGCAGTAACCGTCGACAATAAAGCAGCGATCAACATCGCCACCATAAACGCATATGGGGAATGCTGATATGGAATCGGCACATTCATGCCATAAAAACTCGCCACCATCGTCGGCAAGGAAATGACAATCGTAATTGCCGTTAAAAACTTCATGACAATGTTTAAGTTATTTGAGATGACCGAAGCGAACGCGTTCATCATCCCGCTTAAAATGCTGCTGTATACTTCCGCCATTTCAATAGCCTGCTTATTTTCGATAATGACGTCTTGAAGCAAATCCTGATCGTCTTCGTACATGCGCAAGTAGTTTAGGCGCAACAAGCGCTCCATCACAATATTGTTCGCTTTGAGCGATGTCATGAAATATACTAAACTTTTTTCCATGCTGAGAAGCGAAAACAGCTCTTTATTTTTCATCGACTGATGCAGTTCTTTTTCAATTTCGCTCGTTCTGCGGTTAATTTGTTTCAAATAGCGCAAATAATATGTCGCAATCATATATAACATTTGCAACGCAAATCTCGTCTTCATGAACGTGTAAAAATTTTTGATTTTATTGTTGGAAAATTCCTCAAAAATCGGATTTTCTTGAAGGCAAACGGTAATAAAGCATGTATCGGTGATGATCATGCCGATCGGAATCGTTTCATACATTGGCCCATCTACTTCATCATTGGCGGCAATCGGAATATCGACAATAATCAATACATGGTTGTCTTCTTTTTCGACGCGCGACCGCTCTTCGTCGTCCAACGCGTCTTTGATCGAATCGATCGGAATATCAAGATGATTGGCGATATAGCGGATTTCGTCTTCCGTCGGCGCTACTAAATTAATCCAGCAGCCATTTTTAATTTCATCAATTTCTGCCATTTTTCCGTTGGCATCGGATAAATACATTTTCATCATACGCATCCTTCCTCCTTTTCATCGCGAGGAAGTTTGCTCTTCTCCTTTTTCGATCGGAGCCCGTTTTCGTACGATGAGTAGCTCGGTGATCGAAAAAGAAGAAGACGGCGCTCCCCCGCTATATTCCGGCTCTGGTTCACTCGAACTTCGACTACTCATATACGAAAACGTCACTCCTTTCGCAAAAAATATTCCTCGATTAATAATAACGTTGAATGGCGCATTTGTATAGTGGTTTTCGAAAGAAAAAGCAGCCTGCCGGCTACTTTTACTTTATTCACTCGACGGCGTCGTGTTGAAAAAATCGCGTTGATTTTGTTCTGCCTTGCCGCGATTGGATCGTTTTTTCTGTTTGTTTCCCATCACTCCATCGGATTCGTAGCTCAGCGGAAACGCCTGTTTTTTCTCCATTTTTGCCCTCCTTCTTCGCTTCTCTCTTTACTTTTTGCCAATGAAACGCGATTTAGTCAAAAATGTCATAAGATATTCACTAACTTTTTACATAGTATCGCTTTCTCCCTTATAATAAAAATAAGGAGGGTGCAGAAATGGAGATCATTTTAACGCCAAAAGCATTTGCATGGTACAAGGAAGAACTTAATTTGCAAAAAGGCGATGCCGTCCGCTTTTTCGCGCGCTATGGCGGATGCAGCACCGTACAAAGCGGATTTTCCCTCGGTGTGGCCAAGGACGACCCTATCGAACCAGGAGCGCAAACAACAATCGATGGAATCACCTTTTTTGTGGAAGACCGCGACATATGGTATTTCGATGGCCATAATTTAGTCATCGATTTCAATAAGCAGGCAAATGAGCCAGTGTTTATGATCGGATGAACCGCTCTCGCCTGTGCTCCATGAAGATATAAACCAATAATAGTTGAATATCCCTTATTTTCCAATTATTTCTGATTGATTCAGAATAAAAAAGCTAGCTCTTTCGCAATGGCTAGCTTTTTTTGATTATGGCAATCGTACAGCGCGAAACAGAGACGAGACGCTGTTGTTCATCGACGATTTTAATATCCCATACCATCGTCGTTTTGCCGCGGTGAAGAACGGTGCCTGTAGCGGTAACGGTGCCGCTCCGAACAGCGCGGATATGGTTGGCGTTTATTTCTAAACCGACGACGTTTTCCGTTTCTTGATCGACAAGCGCATATGCGCCGATGCTCGCCACCGTTTCCGCCAAGGCGACAGAAGCGCCGCCATGAAGAATCCCGAACGGCTGATGCGTGCGGTGGTCGACCGGCATCGTCGCTACGACGCGCCCTTCGCCTAACTCGGTAATCTCAATGCCTAGCGCTTCTAATAGCGTTCCTTTCCCTATCTCTTTTAAATGAGCCAAATTCACCTTTCTCCCTCTCCTTTACTTGCTAAACGAAACCGTTTCAGATGGTCAAACAAGCCCTCTTGTCGCAAAATCATGATCTGCTTTTCTCCAAACAAGTCAAAATGCGGAAACAGATCGCGCTCATGAATCCATTCCCGGCACAATCCGTATTTTTCCCCCCATGCGGCAAGTTTTTCGATGTCTGAACAGCCGACTTTTGTTACCGTCGTATATTGCGGAAACCGTTCGTCATACCAATAATGAGTTAAGAACGCGATTTCCCCTTTTTGTACTTTCTCCTTCCATTCGATTAATTCCTGCCTACGAATGCCGAAAGCCATCGTATGTATCTCCTTTACTTTTTCGCGCGTTCATACGCTTCATGCCAATCCGGAAAATATTTGCGAATGACAATCGGGCGAAACGTATCGCGCTTGACGCAAACATGCTGCGATTTTCCCGTCACGGCGATTTCTCCGTCCGGCGTTAAAATTTCATACCCATAAGTGACGCGAATGCCGTCATAAGCGTCGATCCATGTGCGGACGGTCGCCGTCTCCCCGTAATGAAGCGGTTTTTTGTAGGAAACTTGCAAATCGACAACGGGAGAAATAATTCCTTCTTTCTCCATATCGGCATAATGAAAGCCTAACTGTTTGATCAGCTCCGTGCGCCCGACTTCCATCCAGACGAGATAATTGGCATGGTAAACAACCCCCATTTGATCGGTTTCCGCATAACGCACTTCAATTTGTTTTTCAGCGACTTTCATTCGTTCTCCCTCCGTTACCATCTTCTATAACAACTATATCTTATCATACTCTATGTTTTATGAAATAAAAAACGGAGTCATCCTATAATGTGGATCACTCCGTTTTCGACATTACTGATAGCCGCTTTCACGTGCCGCTGCTTCGTCTTTAATTTCGGCACGCATCGCCGCAATCGCTTCTTCGCGGCGTTTATTTTTTTCGCGAATTTGTTCCCGTTCTTCCGGGGAAGCAAATTGCATCGTTTCTTCTGCTTTTTCGATATTTTCAATTGTATTTTGCACCATATCTTGCAGTTTTTCCACGTTGTCGCTGCGGTCATCCGGTTTCGGACGATGATGTGCCATCACGTTTCCTCCTTCGTGATTGTCATTTGGCATTTATGTTTTATATGAACAAGCAATTATTCGCCTTTCGTTTGAATGACTTGAGCATGTTGCCCAGATTGATCTTGCATTTGTTTCCCTTTATTTCCTCCAGCGGCACGAGGTTGGGTGCCTAGATGGTTCGGATTGAAATATTTCGGGTTTCCTCTCGGATTGCTCATGTGCCTCGCCTCCTCACCATCTAGTTTGTCCGCCCGGATGATCGCTATGCCCGGATTATTCTGCTTTTTTTAGCATTCGTTCTTCCAATTTTTTTTCGATTTTTTCCATTGCTTCACGGTCATTTAGCAATTGACGCTTATTTTCCATTATTAATTCTTGAAATGTCACTTTACGGGTTCTTCGCATTTTTTCACCCTCCCCTCAATTATTATTTTAATTTCATTAATTCCCGAAATAGACAAAAATTATTACAACTTTTTGAAAAATAATGCGCGGAAAATAAGAAAAAGCACCTTTCCATGGAAAGATGCTTTTAGTCGCGGAGCGCCGCTGTTACTTCCACCATCTGTTTGTACGTCATCGGACCGACCACTTTTTTGCGAATGACTCCATCCCGGTCAATGATATACGATGTCGGAATCGTTTGAATATGATACAGCTTTAACGCTTTCTGTTTTTCGTCAAGCGCGACCGGAAACGATAATTGATGTTCGTTAACGAATGACTTTGCATTTTCGCGAGTATCTTGCGATGTTAAATGAACAGCTAGCAATTCCACATCAGAATGATGGGCTTTATAAAATTTTTCCATATCGGGCATTTCTTTTTTGCATGGCGGGCACCATGTCGTCCAAAAGTTGACGATGACCGGCTTCCCGCGAAAATCCGATAAACGCACCGTTTGGCCGTCGAGCGTCCGCAACGAAAAATCCGGCGCAACGTTGCCTACAGAAAGGCCGACTTCCTTTGCCTTTTCAGCGGCAAGCGCGTTCCAAATGCCGTATCCGGTAAGGGCAAGCAGCAAGATAACGCCAATGAATTTTTTCATTTATTTCCCTCCCGCTCGCTTTTATTAAACCATAAAATCGTAAAGAAAAAAAGCAAAAAAGGGGCGTCCATAAGACACCCCCGTTGATCGATTAGCGGATATTTTTATGTTCGTTTTTCATTTTTTTCGTTTCTACTTCCGCATAGGAAGCAAATTCATGATTAAAGCCGTTTTTTTGCTTGGCGTTGTTGTTTCGTTGCGCATTGGCGTTGCCGAGTTTTGTGCGGCCCATTCGCCTTCCTCCTTTGCAACAAGGGTATATCGGTAGTATAGGTAAACGGTGAAAAAATTATGTTGTTATTTTTCCCCTGTCGCAATCGGATTTTCTGAATAGGAAATCCAATCACTCCAACTTCCGGCATACAATCGCACGTTCGTATAACCTGCCTCTTTCAACGCAAGCACGTTTGGACATGCCGTCACTCCAGAACCGCAGTACACGATAATGGGAGCATCTTTTTTGATTGCGGCAAAACGCTCCGCTTGTTCTTGCGGATTTTTCCAATATCCCTCGTCCGTCACACAGTCTTTCCAAAACATGTGGCGGGCTCCCGGAATATGTCCGGCAACACGATCGATTGGTTCTTCTATACCTGCGTATCGCTTCCATTCCCGTGAATCGATAATAATTGCTGATGACTCTTGAACCGCACGGCGCACGTCATCGACAGTCGCCAACCACGAAGGCTGAAGACGAGGCTGAAATGATCGCGGTTTTACGGCAGCAACCTTTGATGTGACTGGATACCCCGCTTCTTTCCATTTTGTATAGCCTCCATCTAGGACATAGACACACTCATGCCCAAGATAGCGAAGCAGCCACCAACACCGTGAAGCCATCGCCCCATCCTGGTCATCATATGCAACAACTGTAACCGTTTCATCAATTCCTGACGCTGATAGCTTCTCTGCCAATTCTTCAACAGGCGGAAGCGGATGCCGTCCGCCATGTTTGCTGGCAGGCGCGGATAAATCTTTTTCTAAATCAAAATATAATGCTCCAGGAAGATGATCTTTCCTATATTCATTTAATCCCCGAGTTGGATCATTAAGATAAAAACGGCAGTCAATAATGCGGATATTTTCGTGATCGAGTCTCTCTATAAGCCATTCATGTGAAACAATATAGTTCATTTCTTTCCCCCTTGCTTTGTTAAACGTTCCACATATTCTTTTACCATTTCGACCGTCACATATTTTCGCTGCGGCACAACGCCGTGTTTTGCCAATTCATTCATTTCCTTCGTTATCTGATTAATTTTGTCGACAGTAAACGGCAACCCCTTTTGGCAAAGCGCAACAGCTTCATCAATATAGCGTTCCCGATCTGCCTCTAATTGGACAAAACGCTTAATGATCGCATGCTGTTTTTGGATGTGGGCGGTAATCGCTTCATGAACTTCACTCATTCGAATCTTCCTTTCTCTTTTCCTTTTCCATTCAATGCGGACGTACGGCTTTGGTGCTCAACAGCAAAATGGATAACGTAACCAAGCCGCTGACAATAAGTATAAAGCCCTTTATCCGTTTTTTGAATCCCGAGCGCACGTACTGTTTCTCCCCTTTTTGGAAGCGGTGCAAGACGGCGGCAAACGAACGCCGATTGCTTCTCTGCCGGGAACGGGAAACAGATAAATCCCGGGCGCTTCATATCGATTGCGGCGGATAGCCAGGCGAAGAGTGAATTTTGCGCGCAGCATCGCTGTGAATAATCTTTGCGCCCTCCAGCAAGCGAATCGGCTTCATCCATCCCGCTGAAAACGGCGGAAATTCGCTCCCTTTATTGTTGCTCTTCTAATAAGCTCGCTAGCCGCCGTTCGCAATGATGCAGCTGTTCAACATCCACTTCCGCTGATAATGTTGCTTGCAAACCGGAAAAATAATCATCGACTTGTCGCAAAAGAAATAAGGCCAACTTTTGGACCGCCGCCGCATATTGCTCGTTGTAAAATTGGAACATACGCTGCTCTTGTTCCGCAGCATAATCGCTGATCGGCCCTTGTATTTGTTTTTCCATTTCTTCTTTCATATAACGTTTTTCATCGCGCTCAAAAAACGATTTCGCGTTTTTATACATCGACAGCGCTTTAGAAAATCTGGCTTCATCGATTTGCGTAAAACCGTGCGGAAACTCTGGAGTAGGAAACGAAATCGATTCTAACGGCGACAGCGGCACTCCTTTATGAATCCGCTCGATTTTGCCGCATAGATCGACAAATTGTTCGTGAAGGCGTTCTTTTAAAAATCGTTCGATTCTTAAGCTTGTCGCGCGCATTTCCTGCGTCAAATCAAAACCGACAGAATGCAGCAATTCTTCTAAACAAGTGCGGAGCGCCTGACGAATATCGCGGACGTCGTCGCGCAGCGCAGCCGGATTGAACGATTCTTTAAACCAATCATGGAAGCGGAACGACACGCGCTGTTTTACATAATAAACAAGCTCGGCAATTTCTTGTTTCATGGCGTGTACGTCATGGTCAATAATGGCGACAGACTCAAGCAGCTTGCGAATCGCCGCTTGCTCTTGCGAAAGCGCGCGTTGTTTTGCGGCTTTTTCCTCATTGCTTTGCTGCGCGGCATTAATATAGTCAAGAAGCGTCTGGTGCGCGCGCTTCATTTCGGCATATGCACCTTGAATCGCTACTTCCGCCAGCTCTTCAGAAATAAAACGAGCAAAATCTTCTTCAAACCGACGAATTCCCGATTCCGTTAAGAAACCGTATCCTTCATCCGCCTTTCTGCCTGTTTTTTCATCAAGGGCGAAACGGCTCGAAAGTGCGTAAAGGCGCGGAAAACGAATGCCGAATTGAGCGAGCTGTTCTTCGACATACGCCAGCACCGCATTGAGTTCCTCCGGTGAATGCGCCAAATCTGCGGCGTTGACAATAAAAAACATTTTATCCAGCGCAAACGTATCTTTGACGCGCCCGAGTTGGATTAAAAATTCGCGATCCGCTTTCGAAAACGCATGGTTATAATAAGTGACAAACAAAATCGCATCAGCATTTTTTATATATTCGAATGCAACATCCGTGTGCCGGGCGTTAATCGAATCTGCCCCGGGCGTATCGACAAGCGTTATTCCCCGGCGAGTGAGGGCGCAGTCATAATACAGCTCAACCGACTCAATAAAGCAAGCGGTCGTTTCTTCAGCAACGTATTTCGTAAATTCATCGAGCCCGATGCGAAGTTTGCGGCCGAGATCGCCTTTCATGCGCTCAATGCCGGAAAGAACCGCTTGAAGAAAAGAACGATGCGGTTTTTCGTGCGCGGCATTCGCCTGCATGTCCGCTATCTTTTCGCACGCTGCCAGCGCTTCGTCCCACGTTTCCGCCTTCATCCGAAAATGGCGGAGCGAAGCTTGAACGTCGGAAAAAAGCTGCTTGCCGCTTTTAACTTGAACAATTACAGTGCCGTGCGGGCATTCTTCAGTCGGAGGGACAATTTTATTAATCGTCGCGGTCGTCGGATTCGGCGATGACGGCAGCACCCTCTCCCCAATCAGCGCATTGGCAAACGACGACTTTCCGGCGCTAAACGCTCCAAAAAGCGCGACGGTAAATGTGCGGTGCTCCAAGCGCTCGGCTTTTTCCGTCAATTCGCGGACGAAGCGATTCATCCAATCGAATCCGGCTACGATCTTTGCCGCTTTTCGCAGGCATTCCGCCGTTTTTGGCAATGTTTTCCGCGCCGGCTCTCCCCGACTGAGCGCTTGCTCTTGAACGCGCGGATGTTTCTTTTCATGAATTTGTTTTGAAGGATCCGTTAATGATGAATGTTTGCGCTTTCTCATCGCAGGCAGAGCCGTCAATGCCGCAAGCCGCTTGTCATCCCCCTCTTCGAAAACGCGGTCGGACGCTAGCAAGCACATAAGCTGTTCATGCGCCTGTTTGCGCGCTTTTTGCAGGTGATCAATCCGTTGAATCCACTCATATTTTTCGCTTTCCAACGCGATGTCATCTTCAAGCCGGCGGCGCTTTTCTTCCGCTTGTTCCTGCCATTTCGAGAATAATTGGCCAAATAGCTGCATCGCCGCGTTTCGATATCGCTTTTTCAATTCATAAGCAACATCGTCCGCGTAATGGAGGACTGCTTCTCCAGCAGCGCCCGCTCCCTTTTTCACCAGTCCGCTTAAAACGTCCGCTTCCCAATCGACCATCCATTGCTGGCAGCGGTTCAATAAAGTGTAATCCTCGATACCGTGCGCTTTCAGGAAGCGGATCAACAGCTCGCGGACATGCCACTCGATTTGCGAAACCGCTTTTTCTTTTACGTTTTTATAAAACGCCTGCAGCCGGTTTTCCCGCTCTTGCGCAGTTTTTGCTTTGGCAAACAAAAACCCGACTTTAAAATCTGGTTGCATTGATTGCAAATACGCTTTCGCCAGTTCCCGCGTTTCAAACGGCATAATGTAAGCGTTCTCTAAAAGAGAATCCAGCTCTTGGCGAAATTCCGCTTCCAAGTTTATATGTATCGCTTCCAGCTGTTTGCGTTCCTCTTGCATCCGGCTGAGGCGCTTTCGTATTTGCTCTTTTTCCGTTTCATCGCTTCCCAGCGCAGCAAGGCGGGCGCGGATCGCTGCTTCTTCCTCCGCGTCTTTCTCCGCAAGCCAACGAGCATGTTCGTCAACGAGCCGCTTCAACGAAATTTCCACGCCGTGTAAAAGGCGTTCGTCTTTTGTATGGAAAAGCTGTTGAAAACATTTTACTAGTTCGTTCCATTCGTTATGCGGATGATTCGCCGCTTTCAAGGAAGTAAAAAATATGCGTTCCGCCTTGACGCCCCACGTTTGAAACGCTTCCTCGACAGAGCGGCGAAACTCATGAAACGACAGCTCCTTGTCGCGGTGCTTATCGATTTGATTAATAACAAGATATAACGTTTTTCCGTAGCTTGTTAATTTTTTCGTAAATTGAAAATTTAATTCCGCCTGCACATGGTTGTAGTCCATCATATAAAACACCACATCCGCCAAGTGAAGCGCCGATTCGGTGGCGAGCCGGTGCGCGTCATCGGTCGAATCGATTCCCGGCGTATCCATTATTACGATTCCGTTTGGTATGCTCGATGTTTGCCGGCTTACTTCGATGAATTCAATCGCATCCCCGTCTTTGCATTGCGCGCGAATCAGTTCAAGATCATATGGCGGCTCATATTCCGCCGGCGGTTCATGCTTGTAAAACACCCGGATGTATTCCTGCCCTGATTTTACTTTTACGAGATTGGCGCTTGTCGGAATCGGGCTAGACGGCAATAATGGTTCGCCAAGAAGAGCATTAATCATGCTCGATTTTCCTGCGGAAAAATGACCGCAAAAAGCGATGGCAAGTTGTTCGTTCGCCGTTTTTTCCAGCAGCTGCTTCGCTTTTTTCGCGTTTGCCTCATCGCCATGGGCGATAAACATATCATGCACATCGATCATTTTTTTTAGCCATGGCGTTAACGATGTTTGCTGAGTCACTGATCCCATATCCAAACCCCTCGCATTTATATCATATACAACCATTTTACTGTATTTACACACTTTTCCCAATACAAAAAATATAAAAAAATCCCGTCCTCTATTTGACGGGGCGAAGCGGTAAAAAGCGGGGACGCTCATCAAATTGGTCGGCATAATTGGTCAATGACTTCAGCGCTTTTTCTTCCACATCTATTCGAATCGCCAGCATGACCGCATTAGCGACGGAAAAAACAAGCGCCGTCCCATACGCTTGAAACATCAGCGGAATGAGCCACATTTCGAGAACAACGACTAGATAATTTGGATGGCGCAGCCAGCGGTACGGTCCTTTTGCAACCACTTTCGCGTTCGGCAATACTAAAATTTTTGTATTCCAAAACCTCCCGAGCGACCGCAATGTCCAAACCCGCAATCCTTGCGTGGCAACAAACAAGCCGAAAAGAAGCGGCCACCGCGGGGAAAGATCCGCTCCTTTTGCCAGCGATTCGGAGGCGAACGAAAGCAAAAACAATATATGCATGATGACGATCCAACGATAATGGCGAACGCCGAATTCTTTTGCCCCCATCGCCTTTAACGTTCGTTCATTCCGCCTTGCTATCGTTAATTCGACGACGCGCTCGATGACAATAAAAAGAAAGAAAAGATAAAACATTTCCTTCATCACTCCCATTTGAGCAAAATCATTTCCGCGCTAAATCCAGGGCCGAGCGCAACCAGCAATCCATAGTCGCCGGGCGGAATCGGTTGCGCCATAAAGCGCTCCAGCACAACATACACCGTCGCGGATGACATATTGCCAAATTCTTGAAGCACTTGAAACGATACATTTGTTTTTTCCTTGCCGATCCCAAGCGCATCTTCGTATGCATCGATAACTTTTTTCCCGCCTGGATGAGCAATAAAATGATGAATGTCGCTGATCGATAGATGATGTTTTTGCAAAAACGATTGCACTTGCGGTTTTAACCACGACTGGATAAGAGAAGGAATATCTTTGGAAAAAACAACGAACAATCCATCATCGCGAATGTCCCAACCCATCACTTCTTCCGAGTTGGGCATAAGCGCTGATTGCGTTGCGATCACGCGCGGGCGAACTTCCGCATCCGCCGCCTTGTCCCCCGCGACGCATACGCATGCCACGCCGTCGGAAAACAACGAAGTCCCAATTAAATTGCTTTTCGTATGATCATTTTCCTGAAACGTTAAGCTGCAAAATTCCGCCGCAATCACCAGCACTTTTGCATTGGGAAACGCCATGCAATATTCATACGCGCGAGCAATGCCCGCCGCTCCTCCCGCGCATCCTAGCCCCCAAATCGGAATCCGCTTCGTATGCGGGGAAAATGGCAGCACATTCATGATGCGCGCTTCCACGCTCGGAGTCGCTAAACCTGTTGAGGAGATATAAAAAATCGCATTTATTTCATCGTACGCGATCGGTTTGGACAAAAATGCCGGATGCTGCAAACATTTTCGGATCGCCTCGCAACCGTATTGAACCGCGCTTTCTATATAAACATCGTTTTTTTCCGAAAACCGATGTTTCTCTTTATACCATTCAAGCGGCCGGACGAATGACCGCGATCGGATTTCTCCGTTTTCAAACACGTTTAACATCCTGTCAATGCTTGAAAACGAGTGGGCAAATAACTGCTTTACATACCGTTTTGTTTCTTCTTGCTTTACTTGATAGGGCATTGCCGCGATTCCAACAGATAAGATTGCCGGCATAAAAACACCTCGATTTTTTCGCTTTTCCTGTTATTGTTATCTTGTTACCAATCGTTGCGTTTATTCCGTTGATTATGTAAAAATCCGCTTCCTGTGAAAAGGAAGCGGATTTTTATGATACTTGCTGTTGATATGCAGAGGAAGCCGGTTTGATGCGCTTTTTATTCGGGATGACGTGAAACAATATATTTAACACAATCGCTGTGACGCTGCCGGCAACAATGCCGCTGTCCGTTAAAATGCGGATGCTTGCCGGCAGCTCGGCGAATAAGTCCGGAACTGCCGTGACGCCAAGCCCCATGCCGACCGAGCAGGCAATGATAAATAAATTTTCTTGTGACGCAAACTCGACTTGGCTTAACATTTTGATTCCGTAGGCAATGACCATGCCAAACATCGCCAGCATCGCGCCGCCGAGCACCGGCGCCGGAATAATCGTGGCGATGGCGGCAATTTTCGGGACCAATCCAAGCATAATCAGCATGATCCCCGCCGCATAAATGACGCGGCGCGTTTTGACTCCCGACAGCTGGACAAGCCCGACGTTTTGCGAATATGTCGTATACGGAAACGCGTTAAACAAACCGCCGATGATCATCGCCACCCCTTCTGCACGATAACCGTTTGCCAAATCTTTTTCCGATAAATTCCGGTCACAAATATCGCCGAGCGCAAAATAAACTCCTGTCGATTCGACTAAACTAACGATCGCTACTAGCACCATTGTCAAAATAGCTGTCCCATTAAATGTCGGCACGCCAAAGTAAAAAATATGGGGGACGTGAACCCACGAAGCTTCCGTGACCGCGCTGACATCAACTTTCCCCATAAATGCCGCCGCGATCGTTCCAGCGACCATCCCTAATAAAATAGCAATCGAGCGAATAAACCCTGTAAAGAATCGGTATAAAACAACAATGAATAAAAGCACTCCAAATGAAAGGGCGATATTGTGAATATCCCCAAAATCCTCGGCTCCCTGCCCGCCTGCCATATTATTCATCGCCGCCGGAATCAGCGTAAGTCCGATAATAGTAACGACCGATCCGGTAACAATCGGCGGAAACAAAACACGCAATTTACTAAAATATTTCGCAATAATAACAACGAATAATCCCGCCGCAATAATCGCCCCATACACCGCAGGCAACCCATACTGCTTGCCGATCGCAATCATCGGGCCAACCGCGGTAAACGTGCATCCTAACATGACAGGCAAACCGATGCCGAAAAATTTATTTTTCCATACTTGAAGCAGCGTCGCAACACCGCATGTAAACAAGTCTATCGCCACTAAATACGTCAGCTGTGTGCTCGTAAGCTGCAGCGCCCCTCCGACAATGAGCGGAACGATGATCGCTCCTGCATACATGGCAAGTACATGTTGAACCCCTAATGAGCCTAATTGGAATGGTTTCATCGGCACATCACCTCTGTCGCAAACTGGACCATTCCATCTCGCATTGACGCAATGCGCGCTAGTGACACAACGCGAAATCCGCGGGAGCGAAGCAACTGTCCGCCATTTTGGAACGCTTTTTCGATTACAGCGCCAATTCCAGCCACAGAAGCACCAGACTGTTGGACAATGCTCGTAAGACCTAAAGCCGCTTGACCGTTTGCTAAAAAATCGTCAATGATCAAAACATGGTCTTGACAGTGGAGAAGCGACCGGGAAACAAAAATTTCCGTTTCTTCTTGTTTTGTAAATGAATACACTTTCGCCGTATACAAATCTTCCGAAAGTGTAATTGGCTTTCGTTTACGTGCCACTAATAACGGAACACCTAATTCATAAGCTGTCATCAAGGCAGGGCTAATGCCAGACGACTCGAGCGTTAGCACTTTTGTGACTCCCTCATGGCGAAACGCATTGGCAAACGCTTCACCAATCTTTTTCATCAGTTGAGGGTCTACTTGATGATTTAAAAAGCGATCTACTTTTAACACATGTTCGGAAAGCACTTTTCCTTCTTCCATAATCTTTTCCATTAACTCGCGCATACTGTTCCCCCTTAAAATAAAAAAGCTTAAAAAACACTGGCCTCACCCATCTAAATGAGTCAGGCAATGTCTTTTAAGCAAAAACAGACAAGGCGAATGCCGTTGGCTTTCGCTTAGTCATGCCGTTCTGACATTGCCACTCATAGTCGGCCGATTTACGGTCGGCCGGTAGAGACTTGCAGGCCATATTCCTGCAATTATATGAGTGAGTCAGCAGTATGAAGTTACTAGCAGTATAGCATAATTCTTACCATTTGAAAAGCTATTTTTTGATATATTTACGAATATTTTTAACAAAAAAATCTTTATCGTTCGGATATGATTTTTCTGACAATGAATAAAAACACCGTCCGACAATAAGCGTTTTCCCGTACTCCCCCGTGACAAGATGGCAATAAGAAGTGAAGCAATCGATTGAAAAATTCCAGCGCATAAGTCGACGTTCACAATATTTTCACATTTTTTTGGACTCATGTGAAGAAAATCACAGTTATATCAATTTTTTTGCATTATCATAGTGAAAAAGTAAGGAATGAACAATTTGTGAACTAGTAAAATACGCCTACCATTTTCCAAACGATTTTGTATGATGAAAGTAAGGACAGCACTTTGGAAAGGGGGATAAACATGGCCAAAGCGGAATTACAACAAACAAATCCAAAAACGAAAGAGCAGGAGTCACCATTAAAAGGCACGCTCGCCTCTGTGTTTTTGCTCGGATTTTTTATTATTTTCTCATGGGTTAGCGTTTATTTCTTATTCTTGCACCGCTTATAAGTAAGCTTTATAAAAGGAGGGGATATAGAATGCATATGCATAAATACGAAAAAATTTGGCTTGCGTTCGGCATCGGCTGTCTTTTTGTATTCTTAACCGTCATCGGCGTAAGCGCATTCGCCGAAGGCAATCAGCCGCCAAGCTGTTTGACGACCATCGATCCGGAAAAGGTAGACCAAACGCCGCCGTTTGACAAACCTGGATTAGTGAAAACCGGGGATAATGAGTACCAACTTAACATTGTCGTATCCGCCTTCGCGTTTACGCCAAACCAAATTGAAATCCCCAAAGGGGCAAAAGTGACAATCAATGTGACATCAAAAGATGTAATCCACGGTTTTGAAGTGGCTGGCACAAACATCAACATGATGGTAGAGCCCGGTTATATCAACACATTGACAAAGACGTTTGACAAACCGGGCGAATATACCATCCTTTGCAATGAATATTGCGGTGCCGGTCACCATATGATGACTGGACGAATTAAGGTGGTGGAGTAAATGATGGGAGAAACAATGAAAGTAGACCGTCGTGACGCAAAATTGGCGCTGGCGCATCTATATGTCGCATTTATCGCGCTTGGATTGGGCGGATTGGCAGGATTATTGCAAACATTGGTGCGTTCGGGAAAATTTAATTTGCCGTCGGGCATTAGCTATTATACGATTTTAACGACACACGGCGTATTGCTTGGCCTTGTCTTAACAACATTCTTTATTATCGGCTTTCAATTCGCTGCAGTAAGCCGGACGTCCGGAACGTTTTCCGATCGCGTCCGTTTTTGGGGCTGGGTTGGTTTCTGGACGATGACCATTGGCACGGCAATGACAGCGTTTTTCATTTTAACAGGGCAAGCTTCTGTCCTTTATACATTTTACGCGCCATTGCAAGCACATGCCGGCTTTTATCTTGGTTTAACGCTCTTGGTCGTTGGCAGCTGGATTAGCGGCTTTGCCATTTTCGCTCACTATGCTCGTTGGAAAAAACAGAATCCTGGCAAAGCAAGCCCGCTTCTTACATTTATGTCTGTAACAAATATGATTTTATGGCTTGTTTGCACATTAGGTGTTGCCGCAACCGTTTTGGTTCAATTGCTGCCGTGGTCGCTCGGCATCACCGACCGAATCAACATTTTAGTCAGCCGGACGTTGTTCTGGTATTTCGGGCACCCGCTCGTCTATTTCTGGCTGCTTCCAGCTTATATGATTTGGTATGTCGTCATTCCAAAAGTGATCGGCGGAAAAATTTTCTCTGATTCGTTAGCGCGTTTAGCGTTTTTATTGTTCCTGTTCTTCTCGATTCCTGTCGGATTCCACCATCAATTGCTTGAACCGGGCATTACGCCGTTTTGGAAATACGTGCAAGTGATCTTAACATTTATGGTTGTCATTCCATCGTTAATGACTGCATTTGCAATGTTCGCGACATTTGAATCATACGGGCGCTCCAAAGGCGCGACTGGGCTGTTTGGCTGGCTTCGCACACTTCCTTGGGGAGATGCGCGCTTTTTCGCGCCGTTCGTCGGAATGGTGTTTTTTATTCCTGCTGGCACGGGCGGAATCATTAACGCTTCCCACCAATTAGACCAAGTCGTCCATAATACGATTTGGGTAACAGGGCATTTCCATTTGACCGTAGCAACGACCGTTGTACTGACGTTCTTTGGCGCCGCATACTGGCTCATTCCACATTTAAGCGGTCGCGTCATGACAAAAGCGATGAACCGCCTTGCCATTATTCAAACGGTCGTATGGGCGATCGGCATGACGTTTATGTCTGGAGCGATGCATTTTGCTGGATTGCTTGGGGCGCCGCGTCGTTCGGCATTTTCCACCTACGGGAACTCGCCGCAAGCGCTCGAGTGGATTCCATATCAAATCGCCCAAGCGGTCGGCGGAACGATTTTATTCATCGGCATTATTTTAGTGCTTGTGATTGTCACGAACTTAGCGTTTTTCGCACCAAAAGGGGAAACAGAGTTTCCGGTCGCCGAAGCGGCAGAACCGGCGGAACGCGCAGCGCTTGCGATGGAAAACTGGAAATTATGGATTGGAATTACCGTGGCGCTCATTTTAGTCGCTTACACGATCCCGTTTGTCGATATGATTCAAAATGCGCCGCCGGGTTCAAAAGGATATAAACTATGGTAATAAAACAATCCCCCTCCTGTTTGCATGGAGGGGGATATGTTTGTTTATAACTGATATATCGCTTTATATTTTTCTTCTAAATGGCGAATGAGATAGTCAGCGTTTAATCCTTCCCCCGTTGCGTCTTGTAAAATTTCCAGCGGCTTTTTCGTTTTCCCGAAACGATGCACCCGCTCCGTCAGCCATTCGCGAATCGGCGACAGTTCCCCTTTTTCAAGCAATTCGTCGAAATGCGGCAAGTCCTTTAGCATCGCATGCTTGAGCTGTGCGGCATACATATAGCCGAGCGCATAAGACGGGAAGTAGCCGAAGCTGCCGCCAGACCAATGGACATCTTGCAATACGCCGACAGCGTCATTGTCTGGTCGGATGCCGAGATATTCCTCGTATTTATCGTTCCAAATCTCCGGCAGATCTTTTACCTCGATCGTTCCATTAAACAATCCTTTTTCGATTTCATAACGAACAATAATGTGCAGCGGATACGTCAATTCATCGGCCTCGATGCGAATAAGCGACGGTTTTGCTTCATTAATCGCGCGATAAAACGCGTCGAGGGACACGCCGGAAAACTGTTCAGGAGCATACCGCTGCAAACGCGGATAATTTCGTTTCCAATATGCATAATGGCGGGCGATAAAGTTTTCGTAAAATAGCGACTGCGACTCATGAATGCCCATCGATGTGCCCGTACATAGCGGCGTTCCGATCAACGCTTCTGAAATATGCTGTTCGTATAAAGCATGGCCGCACTCATGAATCGTTCCAAAGATGGCGGTGCGAAAATCGCGCTCATCATACCGCGTCGTAATCCGGACATCGTTCGGATTGAGGCCAATCGCAAACGGATGGACCGTTTCATCCAACCGGCCTTTCGCAAAATCATAGCCAAGCTCTCGCAATAATTCCAGACTGAAAGCACGTTGCTTTTCTTTCGGAAACGGATGGAACAAAAACGACGTTTCCGGCTTGTTTGGAGACGCGACAACTTCTTGCACAAGCGGAACAATATGTTCGCGCAGCTTCTGAAACACTTCGTCCAGCACATCCACCGTTATTCCAGGCTCATATAAATCAAGAAGCGGATTGTACGGATTGCCTTCATATCCCCAATATTCAATAAATCGCTTATTGAATTCCACCAATTTTTCTAAATACGGGCGAAACAGGGAAAAATCCGCCGTTGCCTTCGCTTCTTCCCATATGCTTTCCGCTTTCGATTGCAGCACGACGTATTCTTTATATTCATCCGCCGGAATTTTTTTGTTTCGCTCGTATTCTTTTTTGCATTCTTCTAACGTATAACGAGTGATTTCCGAAAGCTGCTCATACGCGTTTTTTGGCGACAATTCGGCGATGAAAGCGGCCATTTCTTCCGATGTGGACATTTTAAACACTTCTTGCGAAAGAACGCCGATCACTTCCGAACGTTGTTCCACTCCCTTTTTTGGGGCACCTGTTCGTAGATCCCAATACATTAATTGAATCGCTTCATTATAGCTCATCATTTTTTTTACATATTGTAAAAACTGTTCTTCTATTTTTTTGATCATTTCGTTTCCCCCTGTATCTTTTGTTGCATTGATAATATTTCCATGATCAAGAGCGGATTTCCTCTTTTTTGCGATAAAAAAGAAGGGAAGAAATTATTCTTCCCTCACTTTTGTCGGCAGTACCTCCTTAATTGCTTCGATCACTCGCTTGTCCTCATCATCTGTCACAAAAATCGATACGATGCCGCGGTCTTCATGCGTGCGGATCAAGCGGCCCACTCCTTGGCGGAGCCTTAATAACATATACGGCACATCGACACCCCAAAACGGGTCGTCATACGCCTTTCGCTTCGCCTGAAATACCGGATCATTCGGCGGATATGGAAGCGACCAAATAATGACGTTCGATAGCGACGGGCCCGGAATATCCAACCCTTCCCATAAATGTTCCGAGCATAATATCGTTTCTTCATTTGCTTGGAATGTCGCGACGAGTTCACTAATTTCTTTGTCCCCTTCAAACAAAAAGGTGAATTGTTTCTCGCCGCTCGCTAGTTCTTTAAATTGCTGCAACTCTTGTCTTGACGGGAACAAAATAAGCGCTCGTCCTTCTGTTTCGCGAATTTTGCGCAACGCATACTCATATTTTTGTGAAAATAAGTTTTCATCATTCGCAAACGTCGGCATAAAAATCGTCATTTGGTTGTCGTAATCAAACGGCGATTCTACGCTAAACGATAAATACTCATCAATTCCAAGGCTTTCTGCAATATATTGAAACGATTTGCGGTTTGATAGTGTGGCAGAGGAAAAAATAAATGGAATGCGCTTGCTAAACACTTTTTCTCGTAATACTTCCTGCACGGTGCGCGGCATAACAACAAGGGTCGTTTCCTGACGGGACGACTCCAGCCATGTAATGGCATCGGCGTTATTCATAAATAAATCCAGCGAGTATTCAATTTGATCTAAATATTCATCGACAATGTTTAATTGATAATGGTCAATCGTATACGTTTCACTTTCAAACACAAGCTCATTGCCAATCTCAACAATTTTCGCATGCAATTGTTTGGCGAGGCGAAGCAATTTCGGCGAAAATGAAATTTCTTGGCGGTTCGAACCGGCCACTTCTTTGGAACATGTTTTCAGCTCATCAAAAAATCGTACGCTTACTTGCAACGTTTCTTCGATCAAATAAGCAAGCTCTTCGCGGATATCGTTTTCCAACAGCCGCGTCAGCAGCGTTTCCAGCGTCGTTTCTTTCATCCGGTAGGTTAACGCTTTTTGCGCCGCAAACTCTAGTAAATGCCCTTCATCAAAGACGACGCAGCTTGCCTCTGGCAAAAGTGGGAGCTGCCCTTCGCGTTTACGCGCTTCATACGTCCAAACATGTTCCATGTAAAAGTCGTGCGAACAGACGATTAAATCAGTCGCTTTCCGGTAATATTCCCGCGATAATGTTTGCCCGCAGCGATGGCGCTTTTCGCACGTAAAGCAGTCTTGGAACGGGTCCCACGCGATTTTTTGCCATTGTTCATCGCTTAAATGGGCGTATTCTTTGCGATCGCCATAATGATAGAACGCTTGCAGCGGCTTATTATCATGAACAAATGCCGGAAGCTCGTCGTAAATTTGTTCGTAAAGCTCGATATCTTTGTCATCATACATGACGATTTCATCGAGTTTATTTAAACATAAATATTGATCTGGGGATTTCGCTAAACGGACGTCAATCTGCAAACCTAGCACATTCGATAATTTCGCAATATCTCCTTCTTTTTTTACAAGCTGTTCAATGAGCGTTTCGTCAGCACAGGCAATAATGGCAGGCTTCCCGGTATAACGGGCGTAGCAAATCGCATAAAGCAAATAAACGATCGTTTTTCCGGTGCCGACTCCCGCTTCCGCAAACATTACTTTTTTCTCTCGAAATGCGCGTTCAAGCTGAAACGCCATATATATTTGTTCATCGCGCAGCTCAAACCCTGCTTCTGGCAAAATGTCGTAAAAGACATCGCCAATCCATTCTCCTAGTTTATCAAAAAAATTTTCGTTTTTTTCTAACGTAAAAGGATAGCGCTCACGGCTCATCGTCCAAAAACCCTCCAAAAATATAAGAAATATAATACAACTTTTTCTTCTGTCCAATCCGTTCAATGCAACTTGCTGTTTCGTTTTTTACAAGATTTTTCGACTGTCGGAGGCAAGTCGACGGCTGGCCTTTGTCACACATCAGTGCGGCAAAGGCCAGCCAATTCTGTGCCGGACACAATTTAACGGTTGCTTGCCCGATCACCGACAGCCGAAACAACGGCTCACCAACTTATTGTTCCGCAAAAACCATAATTTTCAACAGCGCATATCGTTTTTTCTCTGCGCACCAACGATCTTGTGAAAAAGTCTAACAAGATATTATTATGATTGATCGTGCAACAGAAGTCAATAAATAAGAAATGAGCCGAGCGCAAACCTTCAACCGCTTTTACTTTATGCTTTCAGAGAACTAGATATGCGGTACGCAAATGCCTGCTTCCACATCTTTTTCGCCGCTTCGATTTGTTTTAAATGCTCATCTTCAACGTTTTGCTGCACTAAAAATTCATACGCATTGTCGAGCGCTTCAGAAATTTTGATCCAGTCAATGGAAGAATGTCTCATCGCATATCCCCTTCTTGCTAAAATGATTCATTCATAATATCCGTATTATATGCAGAAAGGGATTTTCTCATTCTCCTAGATGACAATATTACAATTCGATCAAATCCATGTAAAATCCTGCTCCAAGTCCAGCGAACTTGGAGCCATGGAAAAACAAAAAAATTGCTTTTTGCCGATTTCTCTTTTTATATTCTGGATCTTCCTCCATCAGCATTCTTTCGGCGGCCGCGGCCCCCAAAACTGATAATAATGCGTTTCGATAAATCCGTTAAACAGTTTGCGCCGTTTCGTCGCTTTTTTACCGTAATATTTCTCAAACTGTTTATGCGCAGTCAAAATGTACACCGACCATGTATCCAACTTGGAAAACGTTTTTCCCATTTCCTTATACATGATTTCGACTTCTTTACGTTCTCCGAGACGTTCCCCGTACGGCGGGTTCCCGACAATCACACCGTATTGTTTTTTCGAAACGAAATCTTTCACTTGCATTTGCTTGAACGTAATGAAATCGCCCAGCCCCGCCTCCAACGCGTTTGCTTTGGCAATCTCGATCATGCGGTGATTAATGTCAAAACCTGAAATATCAAGAGGTTGATCGTAATTAGCAAGGTCCTCTGCTTCCTCTCTCGCTCGTTCCCATACTTTTTCGCCAATCCATCCCCATTGTTCAGAAGCAAAGTCACGGTTAAATCCCGGCGCGATGTTTTGACCGATCAGCGCCGCCTCGATTGGAATTGTTCCTGACCCGCAGAACGGGTCGACAAATGGGCGGTTAGGCGTCCAATTCGTTAGTTGTACAAGCGCTGCCGCCAACGTTTCCTTTAATGGCGCCTCCCCTTGGGCAATGCGGTAGCCGCGCTTATGCAACCCTGCGCCGCTCGTGTCGATCGTTAATGTCGCAATATCTTTATGCAAAGCTACTTCAATACGATAAAGCGGCCCTGTTTCAGCGAACCACGAAACATGGTAATGTTTTTTCAAACTTTCCACCACCGCTTTTTTCACGATCGCCTGACAGTCGGAAACGCTAAAAAGCTTTGATTTGACCGATTTTCCGACAACAGGAAAATTCGCGTTTATTGGCAAGTAATCAGCCCATGGCAGCGCTTTTGTCTGCTCAAACAGCTCTTCAAACGTCGTCGCTTTAAATTCCCCGACTTTTAGTTTCACGCGGTCTGCGGTCCGCAGCCATAAATTAGCGCGGCAAATCGCCAGCTCATCGCCTTGAAACGTTACTTTGCCGTTTTCGACTTGGCATTCATAGCCGAGACGCCGCACCTCATCGGCAACGATCGCTTCCACTCCCATCGCCGCCGTAGCGATTAACGTAATCGACCCCATGATATTCCTCCCTAATTTTTATTACTGCAAGACATCCGATAAAAGTTATCAAAATATTCCTTTTAAAAATAATTCTGTTTTAAACTTCCATCATCAGTCATTATCCATGTTCCATAATCTTAAATGCAATGATCAACGCGAAAATGGTTCCACATATCTAAAAATTCATGTAACTCGCCAATGGACAGCGGATTGGACACATAATACCCTTGGACAAAATCACAATGTTGCTTTTCCAGTATTTGATACTGCTTCTCTGTTTCCACGCCTTCCGCTACCACTTGGATTTGCAGGCTGTGCGCCATCATAATAATCGCCTTAACAATAGCCAAGTCTTCTTGGTATTGAGATAATTGTTTGATAAAACTTTGATCGATTTTCAATACATCAATTGGGAAACGATGCAAATAGCTTAATGAGGAAAATCCCGTTCCAAAATCATCGATCGCAATGCTGATTCCCATTGTTTTTAACGTGGTAAGCCTTGACACCGACTGTGCAGCATGGGGCATGACGGCGCTTTCCGTCAATTCCAGTTCGAGCGAACGCGGATTCACGTTTACTGATTCTATCGTTTTTTGCAATTTCTCCAAAAAATCGATTTGTTGAAAATAGATGGGGGAAATATTTATGCTCATTTTCACATAAGGAAAATGCAATTGCAATTGTTTCAAATGTTCACATGCTTGCATCATAATCCAATCGCTAATCGGCGCAATTAAACCCGACTCTTCGGCAAGCGGAATAAATTTTCCTGGAGAAATAACCCCTTTTTCTCGATGATTCCATCGGATCAGCGCCTCTACCGCGCGAATTTGTTTTGTTCTCATGTCTACTTGCGGCTGAAAGTAAAGCTCAAACTCTCCCCGGTCAAATGCTTTCCTTAATGCGGTTTCCAGTTGAAACAACTGTCTGCCATTGCTGTTCATTCCGTCATGATACAAGGCAAACTGGTTTCTTCCGTTCTTTTTTGCTTGGTACATTGCTCGATCCGCCATGCGTATCAATGTTTCTTTGTCTGTTCCGTCATATGGATAAACACTGATTCCAATGCTAGTCGATATATACACTTCTTGATGGTTAAAGTAAAACGGTCTTTTTGAATGATTCAATGATGTTTTCCGCCATATATACCGCTTCGCGAATATGCTTTAAGTTTGGCAAAATAATGACGAATTCGTCCCCGCCAAATCTCGCGATCGTATCTTGTTTTCGTAGCATGCCTTTAAGCCGTTGTGCCGTTTCTTTCAATAACATATCTCCCATTCGATGTCCTAACGTATCGTTAATGTTTTTGAAACGATCCAAATCTAAAAATAATAACGCAAATGACTGATTATGTTTTTTGGACATTCGAATAATGCTTTCCAATCGTTTTTCGAGCAAATAGCGGTTCGGCACGTTTGTTAATGGATCGTAAAGCGCCAGTTTTGTCAATTGCTCCATATTTCGTTTATGTTCGGTAATGTCAGAAAAAATCGCCACATAATTTGTCACATTCCCTGTTTGGTCCTTTACTACGCTAATTGTCAGCCATTCCAGATACAATTCCCCATCTTTCCGCTTATTCCATATTTCCCCTTTCCACACTCCATATTGTTTGATGTCATTCCACATTTTTTCATAAAATTGTTTATCATGCATCCCTGATTGCAAAATGCGCGGATTTTTGCCAATGACTTCATCCGCGCTGTATCCGGTAACGATTTCAAACGTCGGATTGACGAATAAAATTTTATTTTGTGCGTCTGTCACCATCATGCTTTCGCTGGAATATTCGAGAATGTTTTTGGCAATTCCAGCAAATGTATGTACATCGATTAGCTTTTGATAATGATCATGCACTTCCATCCCTCTCCCTTTTATCACTACTGGGCAATATAAAACATATTCATATTGTGATTATAGCGATTTTTACATGGTATATGAAAGCAAAATAAAAAGCCCTCCTTTCACAAGGAGAGCTTTTACGAAATATCCAGACGTTAATAATGTTCTATAAGCCATGTTCTGTACCTTCGTACTGCAAGCGGCTTGTCGCCTCGTACTCCGGCGGTAATCATCTATCTACAGATGGAAAAATTCCATCTGTCCTTCCCTCCGTTCATTTCCTTCGGGAAGGTGCCCCTACCATCATTTGGGTTTCTCGCTCGTGGGGTTTACCGCGTTCCACCTCTAAGGTTTCCCTTAGAGCTGCGTCACTGTGGCACTTTCAGGGTAATCGAACCATATCCCGCAACGGGACTTAGGTTCTTTCCCCGCCGTCAGCCCAGCGTTGCGCCAGACTGCCCTAGCTTATGGTTTCGCTAGGCACGAACACTACGGGCATCTCAGCACCGTGCGAGCATGGACTTTCCTCTACGGCAATGCTGCCGCAGCGATTACCCGAACATTATTAACGTCCTGTGCATATTGTAGTATAGTTTATTTTTTGAGTGATTTCAATAGCAAAATTTCTATCTATATGTATTCATCAACACACGCTGCTTTGCATTGGCACGCATAAAAAATTAATCGTATAATTTGTTGCCAAACACATGTTTTTCTAAATTGGATAGCCGCCGCAAAATATCATAATTTGTCGTTCCTGCTTGTGCCGACGGCCGTTTTTGCAGCTCTTCCACTTGCCGCTTCAGACGAGCGTTTTCTTGTTGCAACTGCTCAATTTCTTGTTGAAATGTTTCATAATCTTTAATAATAATGTCCAAAAATTGATCAACTTCGTCTTGATTGTACCCCCGCATGCTCACTTTAAATTCTTTTTCTAAAATATCTTTTGGTGTTAATTTAATACGACCGGCTAACATCACTTTCACCTCAATTTCACATTCCGCTATTGTCTTTACTTTATTTTTTCAGAAATCCAACCGATTGTCAATTTGCGCTTCACTGATTCGCGCTTCTTCTATAATAGCTTGTAAATCGAAAAACGTAATGGGAAAAATGGCGCAATTTTCTTTCTGCATTTTATAACATATATCCAAGTTCTTTGCTAAAAAACAGGAACCGCCTCGACGGTTCCTGTTTCGCCACGGTTAATACCCCCATGGAAACGGACCAGGACCTCCGCAATACAATTGCTGGTTCGCTACTTGGTTGACAACTGACTCCGTATGCGGGAAATAATGCTGATGTTGGAAAAGATGATGGTTGACATGTGTCGTATGAGATGGATGAATGTGCGGTACGACCGTTGCTTGGAAATGATGCTGCACACAGCATTTCGGTGGATGAACAATCGGCCCCACTACATGTGGTACGCAATGCATATCCCATTCTCCTTTCTTTTCATAAGCTTATGTTTTACAATACCAGCCTATGATGAAAGGAGCGGACATGTACTAGGGTAAATACCCATTTTTCCATATTCGTCTATAACGAGCTGCTAAATTACGTCAAGTTGGTAAAAACAACAAACGTTAAACATATGATGATAAAAAACAAGTAAAAAATTTTTTTGTACATGCTCCGCATCGTTTTCTCCCCGCCATCGTTTTTGTTTTTTACCTATCCCGAAGCAATTGTACATATTTTTTATCTTTTCTACAATATTCGCAATAAAAAAATAAAATTTTTTATTTTCTGTCGCATTTTGCGCTTTCCACGGAAATATTTTTTTTAACGATTCAATTTCCGCTGAAGGCGCTCTATACGCTTGATCAATTCCATCTCTTGCGCATCATCCCGTTGCTTGTAGGAGCGGGACAACGCTTTCCAACGTTCATATACGCTGACGGCGTAACGATGCGCCGCATGGACATCACGGAAATGATGTTCATACGCTTTCGCCAATTCAACCCCGGCTTTTATTTTCCACGTATCATTGCCATGCTGCCATAATTGTTCCCAAATGTTTACGGCATCTTTATACCGTTTTTCTTTTTTATATAACAGTGAGAGCTGCCATTTGGCCTGCCAAGCTTCTTTTGTTTCTTTTTCGATCACACGCTCGTACACGCTTTTCGCGGCAGCCGTTTCCCCCAATGTCTCGAACCAGCGGGCTGTTTCCAACTGTTCCAACGCGTCTTTTAGCTGCGGTGCTTCTAGCAGCTGTCTCGATAAATGAATATAGAGGCAAATTAATGATAAAACATCGAGTTCATTATGGCGAAGCACCGGAAAAATCCGGTCAGGATGCGGCGTCGATAAAAAGTCCATGTACATCATTGGCGCCAAAAAGCCAGGAACATCTTCTCCGCGCTCGATTTGCAATATTTCTTTTTCGACATTGGAAAGGCGAACGGACTCCAATCTTTGCTTCCATATTCTCTTTGCTGCATGATATAAATCAAAATGGCCGAATGCCGGCAATTTCGGGACGGCATCGCGAATGAGCGTATGGCGCGTCTTGACTTTCGGCCAGTCAAACGCTTTTCCGTTATATGTGACAAGCGTCGTATAGTCGACTTCCGACAAAAAACTTTGATACAACGCCACTTCCGCCCCCGGGTGCGGCAAAAAATGCTGGCGGACGACAACCCGGTCGGCGTATACGCGGGCGTGGCCAAGCAAAAAAATGAAATGGCCCGTTCCGCTGCTAAGCCCGGTCGTTTCCGTATCAAAGAAAAATAAATCGCTCACTTCATGCTCTTTGCTTGACAACGGATGCGCAAAAGAAGCTTCTTGCCAACGTTCATGAATATGATGAAGCTCTCCGAGTCGATACCGTCCATGCTGATAATCTAACGGATATACTACTTCGCGAATCAAACAATAATCTCCATCAAAGAAGAACGGCTGCACATTTTTTCGCCGCCACTCATCAAGAAATGGAACCTCCTTTTCTCGTTGCTCCTCAAAGAGCATGCTAGGCCGTTCTTCCTGAACGGAAGCCCGGGAGGCCAGCTGCTCCTTCCATCTTGCTAATTTTTGCTTCATTGACATCGTGTTCATCCCTTCAATCGCTTGCTAACAGTTTATGCAAAAAGGCAATGACGTTTTTTTTCACAGAATGATTGCCCGCTTCGATTACCCCGATGCAAGAAGGGCAGCCGTTTTCACACGGACAGCGTTCGATAAAATGTTTCACTGCTTCCATAATTTCATCATACCGTTCGAAAACCGCTTCCGACAAACCAATGCCGCCCGGATAACGATCATACAAAAAAATCGTCGGCATTCCAGAATGAGGTGCTTTCATTTGCGGCACAACATGAATATCGGTGCGGTCGCACATAACAAACATCGGTACGAGATGACGAAGCATATTGGAAATTCCAACAAGCGCTTGTTCCACGACCGGCGCGTCCATTTGCGCCAGCTTTTCGCCGAGTTCGATCCATGTCGCCGTCGTATGCAGCTCCTCTTCCGGCAAACGGATCGGCCCCGAACCAATGTTTTCAAATGTGGACAATTTAATTTTTTTAAAAATGGTCGCCATCGCACGAACAGAAACGTCGCCGTAGTGCAAGCTCAGCTGCGGTTTTTGTTCGCAGCGATCTTCTTCCAATACATGAAGCTGCACAGCTAAATTGGCATCCGTAAAATATTCTACGTTCACTTCGCGGACATACGCTTTTTTTTCTTCCCAATCGAGTTTTTCCACTTGATATTGCACACCCTCATGAAGGTAAATCGCCTCTTCGTGCAATAGCGTCATTGCGCTGAACCGGTCCATCTCGCCGATGACGCGGTGATTGCCGGTTTCGGAAATATCGATAATGACGACATTTTCTTGGGATGCGGAACGCAAGCTAATGTCATGCGCCGGAAATGCATCGCTCATCCAATACCATTTGCCGGCACGGTGATGCAATACTTTTTGCTCTGTTAAAAATTCAAGCACTTCGTCTACTTCCACGCCGCCAAACTTCTCGCCGCGGCGAAACGGAAGTTCATATGCAGCACATTTCAAATGGTCGACGAGAATAAGGATATTGTCGGGATTAATCCGCGCCGTTTCCGGAGAGCGCTGAAAAAAATACTCCGGATGTTGTACGATATATTGGTCAATCGGATTGGAACTCGCCACCATAATGACAAGGGAATCGCCGTGGCGTCGGCCGGCTCTCCCTGCCTGCTGCCAAGTGCTTGCGACCGTTCCAGGATACCCTGTCATAATACATACTTGCAATTGGCCAATATCGACGCCGAGCTCCAGCGCGTTTGTGCTAACGACCCCGATAATTTCCCCGCTGCGCAGCCCTTTTTCGATTTCCCGTCTTTCTTTTGGCAAATAACCGCCGCGATAGCCACGAATCGTTTTTCGACCTAATTGATCTTTTATCAGCTCTTGAAGATGGCTTAAAATCAGTTCGACACGAACGCGGCTGCGGGCAAATACAATCGTTTGAATGCCGTTTTCCAAAAACTGTTTTGCCAACCTGTTCACTTCGGCCGCAGCGCTTTTGCGAATATTAAGAGATGGATGAACAACCGGTGGATTGTAAAAAACAAAATGTTTTCTCCCCCGCGGCGCCCCATTGTTATCAATCAGCGTCATTTCTTCGCCTGTTAAACGTTCTGCAAATTCTTTGCAATTGGAAAGAGTCGCAGAGGTGCAAATAAAAGTTGGGCGGCTTCCGTAAAACTCGCAAATGCGCTTCAAGCGGCGGATGACGTTCGCCACATGGCTTCCGAACACGCCGCGATATGTGTGAAGTTCATCGATGACGACATATCGCAAATTCTCGAATAATGCCACCCATTTCGTATGGTGCGGCAAAATCGCAGAATGCAGCATATCCGGATTCGTCATGACGATATGGCCGGCTTTGCGGATTTTTTGGCGAATGTTTGGTGGGGTATCGCCATCATATGTATAACTATGAATCGGCACGCCCATTTCCTCAATGATTTCATGCAGCTCGCTTTTTTGATCTTGCGCAAGCGCTTTTGTCGGAAATAAGTAAAGCGCTCGGGTATGTTCATTTTCTGCGATCGCTTGCAGTACAGGCAAATTGTAACAAAGCGTTTTCCCAGAGGCAGTCGGAGTGACAGCGACGATATGCTTTCCGTTTCGCACCGCCTCAAAAGCAGACGCCTGATGCGTATAAAGGGAAGCGATCCCTCGTTTTTCAAGCGCTGTTCGCAAACGCAAATCAAGGTGTTCCGGCATCGGAACTGTATTCGCTTCTTGCGGCTCGATTTCGTGCCAATATACCACATTCGGATCATCGCGCAATTGTTCCACCAATTCGCGTAACGTTTTTTTCTTCATGATCGTTCACCTCAATGATTTCCTCTTTCTATTTTAATAATAATAGAGGTATTGCCAAGAAAAATCACGTTCTTTACATAAAAAGCTCGGCCGTTTTACTGCCGAGCATGATCTTTTTGCCTATATCCAAGTCTTTTCGATATTTGTCTGCCAATGTACCGAATGCGTTCCTGCAGTTTTTCTATCCGTTCGTCTGTCATGCGGATCGTCGGGCCGGAAATGCTGACCGCGGCAACGACGCTGCCGGTATAATCGAAAATAGGAACAGCGATACAGCGAATTCCGTACTCGTTTTCTTCTAAATCAAGCGCGTATCCCTTTTGTTTTACTTTCTCTAATTCTTTTAAAAACACATCGCGGTCTGTAATCGTAAAATCCGTATGCTTGGGCAATCCTTTTCTCTCGATGATCTCCAGCGCCACATTGACAGGCAAATGGGCAAGAATGGCTTTCCCGACCGCCGTGCAATGCATTGGCGCCCGTTTTCCTACCTTCGAATGCATGCGCAATGTTTCTGTTCCTTCCAATTTTTCGATATAAATGACTTCCCCTTGGTCATAGACGACAAGATGAATAACTTCGTTCGTTTCTTTCTCTAGCTGCTGCAAATACGGCTTCGCTTCTTTCCGCAAATCGATCGATTCGAGCAATTTGGAACTAATTTCCAAAAATTTATAACCAAGTTTATATCGCTCCGTTTCCTTATCTTGCTCGACATATCCGTATTGCACCAGCGTCGACAAAATGCGATAGACCGAACTTTTGTTGATATCCATTTGTTTCGCAATTTCCGTCACGCCTAATCCATCTTTTTGGGAACTGACAATATCGATAATATGTAATGCCCGGCTTACCGATTTCACTAAATTTTCTCTTTCCATTTTATTCACCTCGAAAAATTCCTTCGTTCATTGACATTATACACTTATCGCCGGGCATTTCCCATCCGGTTGGTCGCATGCATCTGTTCGCGGCGCCTTTAACATGTTTTCGCCCGCTCTTTGGCCGCCACGAACGTATTTCGCAGCGTTCCGATTTCGGCGATTTCGCATTCGATCACATCGCCGGCTCCCACTAGTTCGGCTCCTACCGGGCTTCCTGTCAAAATCACGTCTCCCGGTTTTAATGTCATCACATTCGTCAAATAAGAAATCATCTTGCCGATTGGGATAATCATCAATTCCGTCGGGCTGTTTTGCTTTTCGATCCCGTTTAGTCTAGCTTTCACGTAAACGGAAGACGGGTCAAGCTCCGTTTCGATGACAGGACCTAACGGAGTAAACGTATCGAACGATTTTCCAATCGTCCAATGTCCGTCTGGATGGAAAAATTGCGGTGCCGTCACATCGTTCGCCACCGTATAGCCGAAGACGTATTGCCATACATCCGATTCTGGGACGTTTTTCGCTTCTTTTCCGATAATAACGGCTAATTCCGATTCAAACTTTACTTTGTCCACCCCTGCCGGTATGACGATTTCTTCTTCCGGGCCAATGACCGACGAAGACGGTTTAAAGAAAAAGACCGGAATTTCCGGCAGCTTATTTGGCAATTGTTCCCTCTTTGCCACATAGTTGGCGCCGATGCCGATGATTTCGTTCGGAATGAGCGGAGCAAGCAAAGCGATTTCTTTGATATGAAAAGTATTTCCCGTATATTCCCAATTGGTGAATAAGTCGCCGGTAATTTCGCGAATTAGATCATCTGCTACAACGCCCATATGCGTTTTTCCGCCTGCAGCAAATCTAGCAAACTTCATCGCACTACCCCTTTCAAACGATGTTTTCCTTCTCCTCCGCAACAGTTGTTCTGGCGACTCCCGTTCGTATCGCCGCGCGCGCAACCGCGTCTGCCACCGCTTCCACAACACGCCTATCAAAAGGATTCGGGACGACATAATCGTTCGTTAATTCCTCCGGGCTGATCAAATCAGCAATCGCGTTGACAGCAGCGAATTTCATTTCTTCATTAATGTCAGACGCCCTCACTCGCAACGCTCCTTTAAAAATGCCCGGAAAAGCGAGCACATTGTTCACTTGGTTTGGAAGGTCGGATCTTCCCGTTGCCACAACTGCAGCCCCAGCAGCTTTCGCGTCGTCCGGCATAATTTCCGGAACAGGGTTAGCAAGCGCAAAAACGATGGCATTGTCGTTCATGGAACGAACCATTTCCGGCGTTAGCGCTCCGGCAACCGAAACCCCAATAAATATATCAGCTCCTTTAATCACGTCTTTTAAAGCCCCTTGCACGCAGTTTCGGTTCGTTAATTTTGCCAACGATTCTTTTATGTCATTCATTCCGTACGGGCGGCCTTCATAAATAGCCCCTTTCGAATCGCATAAAATGAGATCGCCTACCCCCATGTAAAGAAGCAGCTTCGTAATGGCGATTCCGGCAGCGCCGGCTCCATTGACAACTACTTTGCAATCGTTCAATCGCTTTTTCACTACCTTTAATGCATTGATCAACCCTGCAGCGGTGACAATCGCTGTACCGTGCTGATCATCATGAAATACCGGTATCGATAATTCTTGCTTTAGTCGTTCCTCAATCCAAAAGCAGTTTGGCGCAGCGATGTCTTCCAAATTAATTCCGCCAAACGTCGGCTCCAACAATTTCACTGTTTGAACAATTTGTTCCGGATCATTTGTATTAATGCAAAGCGGCACTGCATCAATGCCGGCAAACGCTTTAAATAAGGCGGCTTTTCCTTCCATGACAGGCATGGATGCACTTGCTCCAATATTCCCCAATCCCAGCACTGCAGATCCATCGGAAACAACCGCCACAAAATTTCCTTTCATCGTATAATCATAAATCGATTCTGGATTTGCATAAATCGCTTTGCATGGTTCCGCCACTCCCGGAGAATAGATGATGCTTAAATCTTCCGCATTTTGCACCGGAACTTTTACGTCTACACGCAATTTTCCTTTTGCATGCTGATGAACAAACAGCGATTTTTCCCGAAGGTTCCGCATCTTTTCCACCTAGCTACTAACTTTCTCATCGATTCTGCCGCCTTGTTGCTGCTTTTCATTCGGCAATGCTTGTATAGTAACTAGGATTCGCACCTCCTTTATTTTTGAATATTCAGAAAAATATTAGTGTCATTGATGAACAAGGACATCCATCTACAATGCCCTTGTTCACCCTGTTTTTTATCGCTGAACGGTTGCGTATTTTGCTTTCGCCTCTAAACGGCGGCGGTGCAAGATCGGTTCAGTGTATCCATTTGGCTGTTCATAACCTTTAAATATTAAGTCGCACGCCGCTTGGAATGCAACCGAATTGTCATAGTCAGGAGCCATTGGGCGATAGTTCGGATCACCGGCGTTTTGTTCGTCGACAACTTTTGCCATCCGTTTTAACGTTTCCAATACTTGTTCTTTCGTGCAAATGCCGTGATGGAGCCAGTTCGCAATATGCTGGCTGGAGATCCGCAATGTCGCGCGGTCTTCCATTAGACCGATATTATTAATATCAGGCACCTTCGAGCATCCGATTCCTTGGTCGATCCAGCGAACGACGTAGCCGAGTATGCCTTGGCAATTGTTATCAAGCTCTTCTTGAATTTCTTCCGGCGTCCATTGCGGGTTCACAGCAACTGGTATTTGTAAAATTTCATCGCGGTAATCTTTCCGTTCTTTTCGCAATTCCTCTTGCACTTCAGCGACGTTAATCTGATGGTAATGAAGCGCGTGAAGCGTCGCAGCTGTCGGCGAAGGTACCCAAGCCGTATTCGCGCCCGCTTTTAGTTGCCCGCCTTTTTGCTTTAGCATTTCCGCCATCATATCCGGCATCGCCCACATTCCTTTGCCGATTTGGGCGCGGCCTTGGAATCCAGCGGCCAAGCCAATGCTGACGTTCGATTTTTCATAGCCCTGCAGCCACGCTGATGTTTTCATATCATTTTTGCGAATCATCGGTCCAGCTTCCATCGACGTATGGATTTCATCGCCAGTCCGGTCTAAAAAGCCTGTATTAATGAAGACGATGCGGTCTTTCACCTGATAAATGCAGTTTTTCAAGTTCAACGTTGTGCGGCGTTCTTCGTCCATGACGCCGATTTTAATCGTGTTGCGTTTCAACCCAAGCATATCTTCGACGCGGTCGAACAGCTCGTTTGCGAAAGCGACTTCTTCAGAACCATGCATTTTCGGTTTTACGATATAAATCGAGCCTTTGCGTGAATTTGCGTAACGAGTGTTGCCAAGAAGCGAATGTTTCATAATTAAGCTTGTCACAACCGCATCCATGATTCCTTCATATACTTCTTCGCCGTTCGCATCCAAAATCGCATTGTTCGTCATCAAATGGCCAACGTTGCGGACGAACATAAGCGAACGGCCTGGCAATGTAAGTTCTTTGCCATCCGGTGTTTGATAAACACGATCTGGTTTAAGCTTGCGCGTAATCGTTTTTCCGCCTTTTGTGAACGTTGCCGTCAAATCTCCTTTGACAAGGCCGAGCAAATTGCGGTATACGAGCACCTTATCTTCCGCATCTACCGCCGCCACCGAATCTTCGCAGTCCATAATCGTCGTAACGGCCGCTTCTAAATAAACATCTTTTACACCTGCTTTATCCGTTTTTCCGACAGGGTGGTTGCGGTCAATTTGAATTTCAATGTGAAGACCGTTATTTTTTAGCAAAACCGCCGTCGGATTTTCCGGGCTTCCTTGGAAACCGACGAATTTTTCTTCCTCTTTTAGCGTTGTCGTATTGCCGCTTTCAACGGATACTACCAGTTTTCCGTCGACTACCGCATATTGAACGGCGTCCTTGTGCGAATATTCTTTCAACGGCACGGCTTGATCGAGAAACTCGCGCGCATAAGCGATCACTTTTGCCCCACGGACTGGATTATAAGAATCGCCGCGTTCCGCTCCGCCCTCTTCGCTGATTGCGTCCGTACCATATAAGGCATCATAAAGGCTGCCCCAGCGGGCATTCGCTGCATTCAGCGCATAACGGGCATTCGTGACCGGCACGACTAATTGCGGACCAGCTTGAATGGCAATTTCATCGTCTACTCCTTCGGTAGTGATCTCGAAATCCTCCACCTCTGGCTCTAAATAGCCGATATCCGTTAAAAACGCTTTATATTCTTCCATGTCAAAATTGCCGCGGTGCTCTTTATGCCATTGATTTAATTTTTCTTGAATTTCATCGCGGCGCGCAAGAAGCGCTTTGTTTCTCGGCGTTAAATCGGCAATCAGCGTTTCAAAGTCTTTCCAAAACTTTTCGCTGTTCACTTCACTTCCCGGAAGCACTTCATCGTTTATAAACTCATAAAACAGTTTTGCGACTTGGAGATTTCCTACTTTTACGTATTCTCCCATTTTCTCCTCTCCTCCATATGTTTTTGTTTCCTATTACGAAACGATGTTTTGTAATTGTTTAAAAAAATCATAGCATGGAGTGAAATATATTTCAACAATTTTCTTATAATGATTGCCTTTGTTTTTGCCCATGTTTTACCTCAACGCAGCGCCCCGGTGTCGGGAACAGTTTTCCCGCGTTCAATAAGTTTTTTGGATTAAACACATCGCGAATGTCAGTTTGCGCAGCGATTTCTTCGTCGCTGAAAATAAAGCGCATTTCTTCTTTTTTCTCAATGCCGACCCCGTGTTCCCCTGTAATCGACCCACCGACGGCTGCGCACGCTTGCAAACATTCACTTCCCGCGGCAAGCGCCTTTTCTGTTTCACCCGGTTTGCTCGCATCAAACAAAACGAGCGGATGAAGATTTCCATCGCCGGCGTGGAAAATGTTTGCGATGCGCAACCCATACTTTTTGCTAATTTGTTGAATGTTTTTTAGCACTTCCGGCAATTTGCTGCGCGGAATGACTCCGTCTTGCACTAAATAATCAGGAGAAATCGCGCCCATCGCGCCAAACCCCGTTTTTCGGTTTGCCCACCAGCGCGCCCGTTCTTCTTCTGTTTGCGCCACTTTCACTTCCCGGACATTCCGGTTGCGGCAAATGCGCAGAATCTCTTCGGTTTGCTCGGAAATCCCCGCGGAAATGCCGTCCACTTCGATTAAAAGAAGCGCCTCAATGTCCTTCGGATGCCCGACCGGAAAAGCGGCCGCTTCGACTCCTTCAATTGCCGTTTGGTCCATCATCTCTAATGCCGCCGGAACCATCCCCGCGGAGATGATATCGGAAACGGCCTGGCTCGCATCTTCCACACGGTCAAAATAAGCAAGCACCGTCTGTTTCGCTTCTGGATTTTTTAAAATTCGCACCGTAATTTTTGTAACAATCCCCAACGTTCCTTCTGAACCAGTCAACAATCCGATTAAATCATATCCCGGTGGGTCTGGAATGCCGTTTTTGCCGATTTCGATAATTTCCCCGTTTGGAAGCACGACTTCAAGCCCTAAAATATGGTTCGTCGTGACGCCATATTTCAGACAATGCGCGCCACCGGCGTTTTCCGCGACATTTCCGCCAATCGTGCAGCAATATTGACTCGATGGGTCGGGAGCGTAATAGTATCCTCTGTCGGAAATGGAGTTCGTCAGCTTTAAGTTGACAAACCCTGGCTCGACGACCGCGCGGCGGTTTTCTAAATCGACGCTAATGAGCCGTTTCATCCGGACTAAGCTGATGATCACTTCGCCGTTTAACGGAATCGCGCCACCGCTTAATCCCGTTCCCGCCCCGCGGGCAAGAAACGGCAAATCATGTTCATGACAATACTTCATAATCGCGGCAACTTCTTCCGTATTTTTCGGGAACACCACCGCTTTCGGCAAATGGCGGTGAACGGTAAATCCGTCGCAGTCATAAGCGACCAAATCTTCTTTTTTATACAAAATCGAGTTCTCCCCTCCGACAATGCGAGCTAGCGCCTGAATATGCGGGTCGTTTGTTTGTATCCTTTTTCTTCTCATATGCGTACCTCCTTTCCGTCTTCTTTTTGATACGCCCAGTCTAGCAGCTGTACGGTATGGACGACTTTTTGATTTCGGCCGTATTTCAAAACCCCCATCGCCATTTGCAGCATGCAGCCAGGGTTCCCCATGGAAATAAGCTCCACATCTTCCGGAACATTTTGCATTTTGCTTTCCAATATCTCGTTTGCCATTTCCGGATGGGTAAGGTTATAAATCCCCGCGCTTCCGCAGCAGCGGTCGGCGTTTGGCATCGAAACCATCTCCACCCCCGGAATGCTCGATAAAATCGCGCGCGGTTCTTGGCGGATTCCTTGGCCGTGTGCCAAATGGCAAGCGTCATGGTACGTAATGCGCATGTTTAATTCCGCTTTCGGTTTTTCATAGCCTGTATCGTGCAAATATTTTGAAATATCTTCCACTTTTTGCGAAAACTGCTCCGCTTTCTCGCGCCACTCCGGATCACCGCGGAACAATTCCGGATATTCTTTTAGCATGCAGCCGCAGCCCGCGGCGTTTACGATGACACGGTCGACATGTTGAAACGCTTTGATATTTTGTTTGGCAAGCTTCCGGCCTGTTTCGCGGTCTCCCGCGTGCACATGCAGCGCGCCGCAGCATGTTTGGTTTTGTGGAATGACGACATCGTTTCCGTTGCGTGTCAACACGCGAATCGTCGCCTCGTTAATATCGCTGAACACGACGTCCATGACGCATCCTGTCAAAAGCGCGACCGTATGTTTCGTTTCCCCTCTTGCTTTAATGACATTTATATGTTTGTATTTTTTTCGCACTGGCACTCCCACTTCCGGCAAAATTGCTTCCATCTTCACGAGATGCTCTGGCATGATGTGAAGCAGTTTCGTCTTGCGCGCGACCGCCCGCAGCCCGCTTTTTTGATATAATTTTAGCAAGCTGCCAAGCAGGTGGAGACGGGATGGATGCGGAAAAACTCCTTTTAAGAAGAAATCGTTTACAAAAGCTTTCCATCCTGTTAGCGGAATCGCCTGCCGGATTTGTCCTCGTACTTCTTCAATTAATCCCCCGACATCCACATCGGCAGGGCACGCCGTCGTGCACGCTCGACAATCCAAGCACATAAAAATCGGATCGATCAAATCTTCTGTAATCTCCAGCTTTCCTTCTCCCACCGATTTCATCAAATGCACGCGCCCGCGCGGCGAATGTTGTTCTTGCCCGGTTTGTTCGTATGTCGGGCACGATTCCAAACACATGCCGCAATGAACACAGTCAGCCCATTTGCTAGGATCGGGCGGATCGCTAAAGCGATAGTTGCCAAGACTAATCGTTGTACACGCAGGTCCGTTTTTTATTTCGCTTTCTCGCAAGCTCATTTTATATCCCTCCGATAAACCGTTGGTTGTTTAATATCCGGTTTGGGTCGATTTTTCGTTTAATTCCATCGAGCAGGAAAAAATACGATGGTTTTTCTCCCCACACATCGATGCGCTTCCGCAGTGAAAACGGCAAATGTTTCACAACGGCGTATCCGCCCAGTTGCGCTGCAGTTGCCCGCAACCGTTCAATCGCGGCAATGACTGGCTCGCTTTCTCCCTTGATATATACTTGGCATAAACCATGTCCTAACCCGCCGTGCGCCTCGATATGAACATGACAGCTCTCTTGCAATAAATCGCTTTCACGAATGATATGAAGAACGTCGAAATTCACGACGCCGATTTTTACCGCCGCTTCGATTGACCGTCCTAATGGATCAGGCGCTGCTCCGTTCGGGCCGATCGTATAAAACGTTTGCCAAAACGATTTTGCTTCTTCTTGTGATAAAATGCGGATTGTCGTATTAGGCGGCTGGAAGCGCTTCACAAATTCCTCTTGGTAATGCACAGCGCTTTCAACATCCTCAAACCCTATCGCTAACGTATAAGCATGCTGGCCGATGAGCCGTTCCGACAACGACGGGCTCAATAATTCGAAACAGACCGGTTCCATCATCGAATCAAGAAATTGGATAGCAAATGAACGGACTTCTTCTAAGTTCCCAGACGGAAATGATAGCAATACAAGGCTTTCGTATTTCGGAAGCGGGCGAAGTTTCAGCGTTATTTCCGATATTACTCCAAGCGTCCCCATCGCCCCGATAAATAATTTGTTCATATCATAGCCCGCGACATTTTTCACGACCTTCCCTCCGGAACGAATGACCGTCCCATCCGGGTATACGATGCGCAAACCAATGACGCTATCGCGCGCTGAACCGTATCCGAGGCGCTTGGGACCGCTGTCATTAGCGGAAATCACTCCGCCGATTGTTGCATATTGCGGCCACACAGGATCAAGTGCAACCTTTTGGCGATACTCCGCTAAATAATCTTGCAATTGTTGAAACACCGTCCCGGATTTCACCGTCACCGTCATATCCGCAGCCGCATGCTCGACGATGCCGCTATAGTTCGCCAAAGATAGCAAAATATCAGCACATTCCAGCTGCCCGCCAAATCCCCGCTTCGTCCCCCCGCCAACGATGCACACTCTTTTTCCATGGGTGTTCGCATAACGCAAAATGGTCGAAATTTCTTCTTCCGATTGTGGATACACCGTCACATGGCCGCTGTTGCCAAGCGGATGCGATCCGTGCTCTTCTATTTGTATTTGCTTTTCGGATAGCAACGCTGTTAACTCGTCTTTCCACTCCAAAGACAGCACGCCTTACACCTCCTGTTGTTTCGTAATAGGAAACACCGTTTCTTTTAATGGATAAAAATAAACGCACAAAATCATGAAACAACGAATAAAAGTTTTTGTGCGTGTTATTACTATTTTTATTATTATTAAACCATTTATTTTCGAATTTTTCAATGAATTTTTAATTTAGAATTTATTTATAATTCTCCCTTTTTACCGTCACATGGCATTGCTTTTCTAACGGCTGAATGACCGCGGACATATCCAAGCCGGATCATATGGAAGCTTAACGTTCCTCAATCCAATTTCTTTCATCATCGAAACGGCTTCATGAATATTTGTTTGCAATGAAAAAAAGACTGTTCCCTAAACAATAGAGGAAACAGTCTTTTGTATGGACATTCATCAATCTTCATCGCTGGCAAAAAAGCGCAAAATATAAATAAACAAATTAATAAAGTCAAGATAAATGTTGACAACAATCATCGGAATGTCCGCTTCCGCAAAACCATGACGGGCCAAACGGTTGATATCGTAAATCGTAAAGCCAAGGAAAATAAGAATCCCTAAGGCAGCGACCCCCATTTGACCGATGCTGGAAAACGGAATAAACCATTGAATAATCAAGAGACCGAGCAGCGCAAACGCTCCTAATGTCAAAAAGCCACCAAGAAACGAAAAATCTTCTTTCGTTTTCGCCGCATAAATGGCCACGCCGGAAAACGAAACGACCGCCAGCGCAAACGCCTTGAACACAGCTTCGGCACCAATAACCGCAACGTAATGGCCGATGAGCGGATATAGCGTAGCGCCGGATACGAGCATAAAGCTGTACATAAGCGGATAACTGACCGCTTTTTTGCTGCGGGCAAAGATCATCACAAGCAGCAAAACAATCTCCAGCACGGCGAGCGGCAAATGCAGCGCGATCGGAATCCACTGTCCGATATAAATCCCGCCTGTCGCTACCGCCAGCGCCGCCAAAAATGTAGCCGCCAATTTAGCAATGGGGCTAGATGAATATGTTGTCGAGTAATTCAACATGCATTCCCCCTTTTTTCCTTAGTTTATCACAATGAACCGTATCCGGTCATTAGCCGAATGGCATTTTCGCATAAAAGATGTCAAAAATTTGCGGTGATAATGAACATGTTTCATTTTAATGGAACAATGTCAAACGATCAATAAAAAAATAAAAGGCCCGCCTGTGCGAGCCTTTCCATTACTCTTACTCTGCAAATAAATCGGACGATAAATACCGTTCTCCCGAGTCCGGTGCCATGCAAAGAACACGAGCGTCTTTTGGAAGCTGTTTGGCAACTTCGATCGCATAATAGGCGCTGGCAGCGGAAGAAGCCCCCACAAGAATGCCTTCTTCTGCAGCAAGACGGCGCGCCATCATTTGCGCGTCTTCATCCTTAATCAGAAAAATATCGTCGTAAATATGGCGGTTTAAAATTTTCGGGATAAACCCCGGACCTGTACCCGGGATTTTATGTGGCCCTGGCTTTCCACCCGACAATACAGGGGAGCCATATGGCTCTACAACATAAATGCGCAAATTCGGGATATGCTTTTTCAATTCCTCTCCGGTGCCAGTCACCGTTCCACCAGTACCAGCAGTTAACACGAACGCATCGAGTTTGCCGTCGAACGCTTCTAGAATCTCGCAGGCCGTGCTATGGCGATGCGCATCCGGATTTGCCGGATTTTCAAACTGCATCGGGATGAAGCTGTCTGGAATTTGCGCGGCGAGCCGGTTCGCCTCGTCAATCGCCCCTTGCATCCGTTTTTCCGCCGGCGTTAAATGCACTTCCGCGCCGTACGCTTTCAAAATTTTTACGCGTTCGACTGTTGCGTTATCTGGCATCGTAATAATGCAGCGATAACCTTTGGCCGCACAAACCATCGCCAAGCCGATGCCGGTGTTTCCTGAAGTCGGTTCAATAATCGTGCTTTTCCCTGGAACAATCTTTCCTTCTTGTTCCGCGCGCCGAATCATTTCAAACGCCGCCCGGTCTTTTACACTTCCCCCCGGATTAAACGATTCTAACTTCATATATACGTCCGCGCCATGCGGATCAGGAATCCGGTTTAATTTGACTATTGGTGTATTGCCGATTAAGTCTAAAACAGAGTTGTATAGTTTCATCGCAAGTCCCCAACCTTTATTAAAATTATCCTTATCTGATTATAAGTCTTTTTTTATTTTCTTTCAATGATTACTGATCAGGGTATATCGGAAGCTGAATGACCACTTCCATTCCTTTTCCTTCTTCGCTAAAAAAGGAAATCGTGCCATCGTGCAGGGAAATAATCTGTTTGACAATCGCCAAACCTAATCCTGTACCACCTTCTTTTCTCGTACGTGCCTGATCCGCACGGAAAAATCGCTGCCCAAGAAACGCCAGCTTTTCTTTTGGAACTCCTTTTCCTGAATCACGAATGATAAGCTGACAGCTCATGGCATTTACTTTTCTTAATTGTATATTGATCTTTCCGGCAGTTGGGGTATAACGAACAGCATTATCTAAAAGGTTTTGCACAACTTGTTCAAGCCGGTCGGCGTCCCCTTCCAAAATAATATCGTGGTCTAACTCCACGGCAAGCGCAATTTGTTTTTTTCGTAAAAACGGTTCGTATTTTGCAACCGTATCTTCAATCACTTGCGCAAATACAAGCGGAACTTTTTGCAGCGGCACACTATTTCCTTCTAATTGGGCTAAATCAAGCAAATCACGGACAAGTCGCTCCATTCGGCCCGCTTCCCGATGAATCAGCTGCACATGCTTTCTTTGCTCTTCTTTTGTCTTCACCAATCCTTGCAATATCGCTTCACTATACCCTTTCACATAGCTTATCGGTGTCCGCAATTCGTGGGAAACGTTCGCTAAAAACTCGCGCTTGCGCATATCTTCTTCGGCAACTGCTTTCGCCATGACATTAAATGCTTTTGCCAGTTTGCCGACTTCATCGTTCGTCCGTACTGGAATTTGCGCTTCATAGTTTCCTTGTGACATATGGTAAGCAACTTCCTCCATCTCCTTCAGCGGACCTGTTATATGGCGAACAAGCTGCTTTCCAGCAAAGAGAAGAACAAAGACAAACAGCGCTGCGAGCGGAAGCCAAATCATCGCGACATCTTTCGTTAACTCTTGAATGCTTGCGAGCGGAATGTAAAGGTAAATAGCGCCTTGCAGGCGGTGACCATCTAATAGCGGGATAATCACTCCCATAATTTTGCGGTGGAATCGCTTTTCGTAGCCGATTTTCGTCACTGTTTCGCCGCGCAGCAGCTTTTCGCGATCTTTGCCGTTAATCAACGATTGATAGTCAATGTCAAACGGCAGGCAAGCGCTTAATTCGCGTGGATTATTCACTAACATCACTTCGGCGGTTGATTTTTCATCATACCATTCAATTTGCTTGTGGAACGTCTCGCTAACCGCACCGCCGTGATAATCGGCTGCCAGCAATTTTCCCTCTTGGAGCAGCGTCTGTTCTACTTTATCTACATACAATTTTTGGTAGAAATAATCTAACAAAAAAGAGGAAAACAATACGGTCAAAATAACGCCGAAGCTAATCATCAACCATATTTTTTGCTCTAATGTCAACGTGTTTCGCCGCATTCACGACACCTCAAATTTATATCCAATTCCCCACACTGTATGAATGAACTCGCTCGCCTGCTTTAGCTTCATGCGCAGCGTTTTAATATGGGTATCGACCGTTCGCGCATTTCCTGTATAATCATATCCCCATACTTTTGCGAGCAGCTCTTCGCGGCTAAACACTTGCCCGCGATGTTTTGCCAAAAATAAAAGCAAATCGAATTCCTTTAAAGTGAGAATGACCGGCTCCCCGTCTACCGTTACTTTTCTTCCTCTTTCATCAATCATAAGCGGGCCAAACGAAAGGCCGAGATTGCCGGCGTGATAAGCGCGGCGCATCACCGCTTCAATGCGGGCGGTTAATTCGCCTGGACTAAACGGCTTCACAATATAGTCGTCGCCGCCAAGCTTCAATCCTTTTATTTTATCCCATTCTTCTCCCCTTGCTGTTAAAAACAAAATAGGAACGTCCGATTGCTGGCGAATTCGCTCACACAAGGTAAAACCATCCATCTTCGGCATCATAATGTCAATTAAAACGGCATCTACTTTCGCGTCATCTAAAACTTTCAGCGCCCTGTCGCCATCTTCGGCTTCCAAACAAGAAAAACCAGCGTTTTCTAAATACATTCTGACTAAAAACCGCATATCTTCCTCATCATCCACAATTAACACCGTTCTCTTTTCCACCGTCATCCTCCTTTCGCTATCAATAATTGAAACGGACCTTTTCCTGTTTTCCAACGATCGATGACTTTCATCGTCCGCTCGTCCACGACATATATTTCATCACTATCATAACTAGCAATATATAGCCGCCCGTTTTCCCCAATCATGGCAAATGGATTCGCCCCTGCGATAACAGATGATTGTAATTTTCCTGAATTATCCCATTTCCATAGCGTGCTTGAGCCGTGGCTTAAAGCATAAATTCCTTCTTTTGTTTCTGCAAAATCTATTGGCATCACGGGTGCTTTCACCGTTTTGACGAACGCTCCTGTACTGGCCGAATAAATATGAATATTCGTTTCCACGGTGCTGCCGTTTCCATGGCCTCCCACCCATAATTCTCCTTCTTTCTCACGTAGCAATCCACTAACGGCAAATTCCGGGACAGAAAACGTCCGAATGACCCGCCGTTTGTCCACTTGGACGATATATGCTTTGGTGCTGCGAAAGTCAATGACGTACAGAAGCGTCCCTGCATCGTTTTGCAATAATGTCAACGGCTTGTCGCCTACCGCAATTTTCCCGGCTTCCTGCCCATTTTCTTTAAAGATGCGGATGGCGTTTTGCCGCTCATCTGCCAAAAAAACAGCATCTCCTTTATTCGATGCAAGCGCACGAACAATTCCTTTCCCCGTCTGCCACTCCTGTGCTTCTTTTCCAGTATGGATATCATATAGGTAAACACGATCCAGCTCATTGCCGTATAGCAATAATGTTCGCTGATCGTAAAGCAGCGCGGCGCCTTGAATCGGTTTGTTCACCTTCCATTTCGCCAAAGCCGCCCCCGTTTTCGCGTCGAAAAATGCGACACTTTCCTCTTTTACGTTAACGCTGGCCAATATTTGTGCCCGCTTTGGAACTGCTGGAAATGTCTCTTTCTCACATCCATACACCAAAAACATTCCTAAAATAAGAAGAAATAGGCATACCCTCCTCATCTCGCCCCCTCCTTTCGTCAACAAACCCATTATAAACGAATATTGTGAAAGATTTGTGAAATATTGTTCACATTTAGCAATCAATGAATGAATGCTATTTTCCATCTACTCTACTTGCACATTCCCCTTTATAATAAAAAGTAAATAGATAAAAACGGGGTGACATCGCTTGACATCCGCGGCGCAAAAATTAATCGCGCATTTAGATGCGCATTTTTCCGACTTTCTTTCTTACTGGCAACGCCATATGTATATCACTGATAATGATAAATATATCGATCATATCGTGCATAACGGAATAGCCGTGTTTCAGCTCGTCAAAGACACGCTGCTTCACGCATCCAACCGCGACAATATCGAACAGCTTGCTTACAAAATCGCGAAAGAGCGAGCAGAAACAAATATGAATATCGGCGAGTTTGTTTACAATACAAATCTCGGACGAAGATTAGTGGTAAAGTATGCACTTCAGTCCACATTGCCGATGGAAGAACTGTTTCCGCTGATCGATGAAATCAATTGCTTGTTTGATCAATTTTTATTTCATGCCGTCACGAAATACAACGAATTAAAAGAAGCGGAATTGCGAGAAAAAAACTTGTTGATCACCCAATCCCATAAAGATCGTTTAACATTGCTTGGTCAAATGTCATCGAGCTTTGTGCATGAATTTCGCAATCCGCTGACAGCGATTATCGGGTTTATTCAATTATTAAAATTGGAACATCCAGATTTGCCGTATCTTGATATTATTGACCATGAATTGCAGCAGCTTAAATTCCGCATTTCCCAATTTCTTCATGCTTCTAGAAAAGAAATAGTAGAAAACGAAAAAGAAACCTTTGCGCTTTTGCAGCTATTCGAGGAAATTATTGAATTTTTATACGCAAGCATTGTCGACGGGGATGTGAAAATCTCGATATCCGTTGACTCATCGATACATCTATTTGCCTATAAAGATCAGCTCCGCCAAGTGTTCATCAACATTTTGTTAAATTCCATTGAAGCGGTGAAAGAAAAAGGCAAACCCCGCTGCATTTGTATCGACGCCTACCGTCAGGACGAGTCCGTTTATATTAAAATCATCAACAATGGGCCAGCAATCCCGGAAGAAATGGTCCAAACGATTTTCGAACCATTTTTTACAACAAAAAAATTAGGAACAGGAATTGGCCTTTACATTTGCAAAAAAATTATTGAAGATCATGGCGGGCAAATTACGTGCACCTCGAATGAACACATGACTTCTTTTTCCATCAAGCTGCCCGTATAAACAAGTTAAGAGTAGGGGCATACTTGAATAAAAAAGGTGAGGGCAATGTTCGAATCATGGAAAAATTGGATGAAGCAGACGACAAACATGCTAATAGACCGGCTGCAGCGGGAGAAACACTCCTTTGCCGATATCGCCCGACTAATCCGGGAACATCCCGACACGTCGGTATCCGAAAAAACATGGCTTGGTCTAACGTATCGATTTTACTCCCTTCATTTAGACAACGCAGCCTTAACAATGGAAACAAAGAAGGCGAAAGGAAACGATGAACATATTTTATTTGTCTCTGTTTCTTCCCCTGACTCCGCTCCCATCGTTTACCGTTCTTATGACGAAAAAAGCGATCTTCACAAGATCGTCACAACTCCGCCGCTTGTGAAAAAAACCGCACCTATATCATAACAAGGTGCGGTGTTATTTTTTCTACCCTTTTATACCATGAAGCCACTCCTCGTAACATTGCGGGCATAACGCTTCTTCACGTTCTTCGTCCGAAACGTAAAACGATACATAATGAACTTGATCCGCGCATTCAACTTGGCAATAAAAACACGTTTCGTTCATCTAGCTCCCTCCCCTATCCGTTAGTGTGGACCGAGGAGGATGTGTTTTTGCGAGTGAACTGCTCCCAAATTTGATTACGGAGCGGTAAGGGAAAGTAAATAATCGATCACAGCTTCTTGTTCTTCTTTCGTAAATCCCGCCTGTGGATCAATCCAATAACGATGTCCATCGCCGCTGACATGCACAGCACGAAGTTGCGGATCGGAAGCATTCGCACGGATCACTTGTTGCCGTAGCGTCCGGTCCATCAATGCGCGAAGACTATTGCGCGCATCAGGTACAATTCCTTTTCTTAGCGTTCCCGTTAAACCGAACTCCCCGTTTGGTCCGACCGCAACGCCCCCATCATGGAGATACGGAGCGCTCCAAGAAAGGCCGATCAGGCTCGGCACTTTATAACCTCCTTTTGAATCGCCATGCGCAAACGCTAAACGTATTTGTTCTTTATCCAATTGTTCTGTCGGCACTTTTAGTACTTTAGCGTTTTTCGGAACTGGCACAGGGGTATCCGGAGCATAGAAAACCGCTTCAGCAAATACTTTTTCCGTTTTCTTCAACGCTTGTGCCCGCGATGGCTCGGTTCCGATCACCTTCGCTGCAACGACACGGTTATTGGTGAAATACGCCCCCGCATGACAGCGAATACATCCGGCTCGAACAAATACATCACGCCCCCGAGCTATTTGCCTTGCATCCATTTTTGCACTTAGGGATGGAGGATTAATCGTATTTTGCCAAGCAGCGACAGCATTGTTTTGTTCATTAAAGCGATATCCCGGTTCACTAGCTACCAACCCATCCGGCGCCACGAGCGATACTTTCGGGAATTGCGGCGGAGCAACGAGTTTGTTGACGCCGACAACACCAGGGGTCGGGTCCACCTTTGCAAAAAACTCCGACGGTTTTTCGTTCCCGTTCGGCTTATAGCGAAATTTTGGATTAGCGGCATTTTGCAGTATCGTTCCAATATATACTTCTTTGTCCACTCCAAATAACGCTTCGCTAAGCTCCGATTGCGCAAGAGAATCGGCATTTTGTGCGTGAACGTTGTTGCTAAACGTAGCAAGCCCGCGGAACGGCCCTGCTGTCGCGAACCCGCTCCATCCGTACGGATGATCTCCTAATGTAAATGAATCCGGTATTTGCGACGGATTTGCTTTCATATCGATAGTGGAATCGAAATTCCCACGCGGCCAACTCGCAAAAATGCGGTCTACCTCTTTTTCAAGCAATTGCGGATCAGGAAGTGACGACTTTCTTCCTTTTGAATCCATCACTGTCCGATCCATAGAACGAATATAGCTCTTCAGCGATTTTATATCCGCATGCGTAAAATAAGCAGCTGAATTGGTGGCTAACGCCATGAGCAGCCCAGCATTTAAATCATTGTTAGGGGCTCCTTCTACCACCTTCTTCGTTTTTGGATCCACCGTCGCATGGCACGCCGCACAACTAATGCCAATGCGAAGCTTACCATGATCCCAAACAACCGGCATCCCTAACGGCAAATACGATCCTTTAGGAACATCGATGCCTGTGTCAATTTTCTCCCCTTTTTTATACGTTCGGTCACCAATGGTCACATCTTCTGCCAGCTCCACTTGCAAATTTGTCGTTCCCTTTCCTTTTAAAGAAATAACCGCCTTGGCGATATTCGCCATCGTTAACGGTCCGTTCACCATCCCCATAATATCCGTCAAAAACACCTCATTGCCAAATGTTTCTTTATAAAACACTTCTCGCCCTAATTGAAGCAGCTTTTCATCGACAACAATAGCGCCGTGTTTGGCAGAAACAGGCGTTTTTGAACGATCGGCAAATGATTTTCCCGCTTTTCCCGTTTCCGCGCCAATCCATTCCCCCCAAATATCCGTGCCTGTTTGATGATTCGCTTCATACTTTACTACATCGTCTTTTTCAGGCAAAAGGGCATATTCGGCATTACTGTTGAAAAAAAACCCTCCTCCAATGAACAACAAAAGGAAAATGATAATAAGGATATACATTTTGCGCATTCCATTTCACCTTCCATTGAAAATTGCAGCACGCATAGTGTACCCCCCTTCACCAGAAACAAACCATCTTCTTACAGCAAAGAGCTTTTGTTTTCTCACTTATTCATAACATCCGATTGCTAAATTTTTTAAATTTTATTAAAATAATATATAAAAATATTTTGAAAAAGCATTTTGTGTATATTTTGTACAAAAATAAAAATCATTAATTCATATATCTTCTTTAAATAAAAATTTAGAATTATATATTTATATATAATTTTATTGACATATAAATATTTTGTTAATTAAAATAAACAATATCATGATAAACTAAGGAGGAAATATAATGAGTGCACTACCGGAAACAAAGACGTTGGAAAATCCACGCCCAAAAACGAAACATCCTCCCGGGCTTTATTTATTGTTTTTTACAGAACTTTGGGAACGATTTAGTTATTACGGAATGAGAGCGATTCTTGTTCTTTATTTGACGACAGAACTTATCAGCGGCGGATTAGGAATAAAACCGAGCGTCGCGATGACGATTTATGGAATTTTTACTGGCGCGGTTTATTTCACTCCGCTTTTCGGAGGTTATTTATCTGACCGGTTTTTAGGCAGAAGATTGGCGATTACCATCGGCGGTACCACGATGGCGCTTGGTAACTTCGTCTTGTTTGCCGTCAACAATCAGATAGGGCTATATATCGGATTAATTTTATTAATTATTGGCAACGGCTTTTTTAAACCCAATATTTCCACGCTTGTCGGAGAACTTTACGCCCCGAACGACAAACGAAAAGACTCCGCATTTACCATTTTCTATATGGGAATTAACATTGGGGCGCTATTTGCACCGCTTGTATGCGGATTTTTAGCGGAAAAATATTTCGCAACGAACATCAACGGCGTCATCCATTACGGATTTAAGTACGGATTTTTGGCCGCAGCGATCGGCATGATTATTGGCCAATTCATTTTCAATCTATTTGGCAACCGCTATTTAGGGGATATCGGCAAACAACCTACCGGCGCGCCAGCTAAACAAAACAAAGAAACAGAATCAAAAGCAAAAACTCCTTTAACGAAACAAGAAAAACAAAACGTCGCCGTCATTTTTATTTTAACGTGCTTTGTTATTTTCTTCTGGGCTGGATTTGAACAAGCAGGAAGTTCATTAACGTTATATACGGACAAATTCGTGGATAAATCGATCGGCGGCTGGACGATGCCTACTTCTTGGTTCCAATCATTAAACCCATTCTTTATCATCGTGTTGGCACCAATCGTTTCGCTAATTTGGACAAAGCTTTCGAATTCTAAACGCGGCGACTTGCCAATTCCAGCAAAAATGGGGCTCGGGATGATTTTGCTTGGCCTTGGCTTTGCCGTATTAATTCCGGCCGTATTACAAACAGGAAGCGACGAACAACACATCGTCACAAAAGCGAATTTATTGTTCATTATTTTCACATATTTTTTGCACACACTCGGCGAACTTTGCTTATCGCCGGTTGGATTGTCGATGGTAAGTAAACTTGCTCCTGCTCGGCTAGCGTCAGTGTTAATGGGCGTATGGCTAGCGGGAACTGGTGTCGCTCAGTTGCTGGCTGGTCAATTAGCAGCATTTACACAATCTTTAGGCTATTTGGAAATTTTCAGCGTAATTAGCGGTGTGACAATTGGATTGGGCCTTATTTTGCTGTTGTTTACGAAAAAACTTGTGCGAATGATGAATTAAAAAGCTGGATCCCTTCGCTGGGCCAGCTTTTTTTACAATATTTCTCATTTATATAGATTCTTCTGCCGCGCATACTATGTCACGGAAGGTGGTGAAAACGCATGAAAGCAATGGGAACTCATGAAATGTTAGAACTTCATGAGCTGCTTGCATTCAAAAATGTCTGTTTTGCAAAAAATACCGCCATGCAAGGAATGGCATCCGATCCGCAACTGAAATCGCTCATCCAGCAAGATATCCAAAAAACGCAACAACAAATTCGCGATTTGCAAAACCTTTTATCTTAAAATGAAACGAGAGGTGAAACAAGATGCAAAACACGATGACACAAACAAACGTTCTTAACGACCAAATGATCGCGACAGACTTTTTAATCGGCGCCAAAAACGCCATTAAAAGCTATGCGATGGCAATCGCCGAATCGGCCACGCCAGAAGTGCGCAGCACACTAAAACAGCACTTGAACGACGCGATCGAGCTGCATGAGCAAATTAGCCAATATATGATCAACAAAGGGTATTACCATCCGGCAAACGTCCAAGAACAATTGCGCATCGATATGCAAGCGGCACGACAAGCGTTGCAAACAAGCAACACACGATAAATACGGAATAAAAATGGGATTCAGCCGCCAAAGCCGAGTCCCATTTTCCTCCTTTCCCGACCTTCGTTCGCCGCATGATTATCATGAAATGTTAGGCAACATCTGAACTTGCCCCACTGGCAATATGCATGGGATCACATCATGTTGTGTCTCCACCCTCTTGGCCTTGTTAACACCGTCGTCACGATCCCGACTACCGTTACGACAATAAACGAATAAAGAAACGAAGTCGAATCAATGACGAAACTCCCCACCGCAATAATAATGGCATCCATTATAAAAATAACAATCCCGACGTTCCAGTTCGTCATTCTCGCAATAAATTGTGCCAATAAATCCGTCCCTCCCGTGCTCGTCTCTTCGCGCAGCATCATGCCGATTCCAATCCCAACAAAAATTCCACCAATAACGGAGCTCACGATGGGATCCAGCGTAGCTGCGCCGCGCAATGCAGAAAAGATATCGATCATCAAAGAAGAAAACAGCAAACCATGAAGGCTATTGTAAAAAAACGGCCGATAATAAAACCAGGCAATAATGTAAAGAGGAACGCTTAACAAAATAATCGTCAGCCCTGCTTTTACATGCCAAATATATTTGACGATCAAACCAATTCCAATGATTCCGCCGTCTAACAAATGGTGGGGGACTAAAAAAACATTAATGCCGATGGCAAGGAACATGCTGCCGATCATAATAATAGCGACTTTTTTTACCATGAAAGCGACACCTCGCTTTTTTGCAAAACCTTTTTCAACAAGAAATTAGCACACCGCAGAAAAACATCGATATTCTATATATATGGCGTCGCTGCAAAAGACTTGTCTTTTACGCAAATGAAACTTGGACATCACCCTTCTTGAGAATATAATCAATTTTCCGACTGCCACCGCTTAGATGCAACATGCGAAAAACGATTTAAATAAAAATGAAAAAGAGGGACATTAAGACGCCTTATGCATTTTCTATTGCTATTATTGGAATAATAGATTAATATATTAACATAATAGAATAATATGCCGCTCATTCGACCAATGAAGTAGAGGCCGCGGCTTTTATGAGTACGGCAAACGAGACGCAGAGCACGTCAAAGACTTTGCCGGAAAGGAAAAGCCGCCGAAGCTTGGGCATTTGCTCTCTGAATGCCTAGGCTGGGGTTGTCGCCGAACAGGGGCAACACTGTCATGCCTGCCATTATACGGGCATGGAGCGCTATCTTCATGGGAGAGTTGATGTCCGCAGGTATCGCTGCCGTCGAATCTCCTTCGACGGCATTTTCATTTATGACTTTTCCATAAATTTTTGATTTTCTACCGGAATATCTATATAGTAAAAAGGAGCTGATATTAAAATGAAAACATCTGCAAAAATGTCCCCCCGCACCGTCTCCGTTTCTGCGGATGGGCTGCGGAGAAAGCTAAAAACGCGGCACTTAACGATGATTTCCCTCGGTGGAACAATCGGCACAGGCTTGTTTTTAGCAAGCGGCGGAGCGGTGCATACAGCGGGGCCCGGTGGAGCGCTTGTCGCGTATATCGCCATCGGCACTATGGTATATTTTTTAATGACAAGCCTTGCAGAAATGGCTGCATACATGCCAGTTTCCGGATCGTTCAGCACATATGCAACAAAATTTGTCGATCCCGCGTTAGGGTTCGCATTAGGTTGGAATTATTGGTATAACTGGGCGATCACGATCGCCGCAGAACTATCTGCCGTAACGATGATCATGAAATTTTGGTTTCCGCATAGCCCGTCGCTGTTATGGAGCGCGCTTTGTTTGGCAATTATGTTTCTTTTAAACTACTTGTCCGTCAAGGGGTTTGGCGAAGCAGAATATTGGTTTTCCTTCATTAAAGTAGCCACCGTCATCTTGTTTTTAATTGTCAGCTTTCTTATGATTGTCGGGATCATGGGCGGCGAAGCGGTTGGCTTTAAAAACTTTACCATCGGAGATGCCCCGTTTCACGGCGGTTTTATGGCAATGTTAGGAATTTTTATGGCAGCTGGATTTTCTTTTCAAGGAACGGAATTGCTAGGAGTCGCCGCTGGAGAAACTGAAGATCCAAAGCGTAGCATTCCCCGCGCCATTCGCCGGGTGTTTTGGCGCATTTTGCTATTCTATGTATTAGCGATTCTGGCCATCGGCTTGTTAATCCCTTATACAGATGAAAGACTTGCCAATGGCGATGTTACGGTTAGTCCGTTTACACTTGTATTCGATAAAGCAGGAATCGCCTTTGCCGCTTCGGTAATGAACGCGGTCATTTTAACCGCCGTATTATCGGCAGGCAACTCCGGGATGTACGCATCCACTCGCATGCTTTGGGATTTAGCCCGCGAAGGAAAAGCTCCAAAATTTCTGGCGAAGCTGGATAAACGCGGAGTTCCGGTCAATGCGCTGATTGTCACTTCCTCATTAGGGACGCTTGCCTTTTTGGCATCTCTCTTTGGAGACGGCGTTGTTTATACATGGTTGCTGAACGCTTCCGGAATGTCAGGGTTCATTGCATGGCTCGGCATTGCCATCAGCCATTATCGGTTCCGTAAAGCGTATATCGCACAAGGGAAAAATTTGGACGATTTACCATATAAAGCGAAGTGGTTCCCATTCGGCCCTATGTTTGCATTTGTCGTTTGTCTCATTGTGATTTTAGGGCAAAACTATCAGGCATTTATTGGCGGAACCATTGATTGGTATGGCGTTCTTGTTTCGTATATCGGCCTGCCGCTCTTTATTATCGTCTGGCTTGGATATAAGTTTGTGAAAAAAACGAAAATCGTTCCATTGCATGAGTGTGACCTGGAACAAAAATAAGGACTTAGCAGTACGTGCCAAGTCCTTATTTTTGTGCTTTTTGCTCTTCGTCATCGATAATTCCTCTTGTCGCATTCTTAAATTCACGCAGCGTTTTTCCAGCCGCTTGTCCCAATTCCGGCAGCTTTTTCGGGCCGAAAATGAGCAACGCGAAAAAGACGATAAGGGCGATTTCTCCAAATCCGATGTTCATACGATTCACTCCATATGTTTATTCATTTTTTTTTTATTATATCATATGTGAGCCAAAAGCACCATCGCATAGGATTATTCTTCTTGCAGAAGGCGAACCGGTACTTCCATTTCTTTCTCCGGATGATTTTTCATATAAACGCGCGCCATTTCTCGCTCCTCGTCCACGTGTTGAATCATTACTTGTTGCCCCTCGTAGGTCACCGGCACGATTTTTCCCGATTCAGCAATTTGTTTTGCACGTATGACTTCCATGATGAACATTCCCTCCCTTCTTATCGGCATTGCCTCGATCTTCCGCTAACGCACTTTCCTTCCGAAAACGCTTCATCTTGGCATATAAGTTGCTCTATTTGTTCAGCGTCCCCCTCTTTTCCTTTCCTATATAACTAGGCCATATCAGTCGTTTCCAGTTCGTTTTCTTTTATCATTTAAAATTTCACACCTTTCCAAAAAATGATATACTATTGACCCCTCGAAAAAGAAGAAGTATCATTCGAATTGGTATAGAAAGAAGGGAGGAAGACACTATGAGCGAGCGCGATTATTACTTTGACAACGCCAAATTCGTATTAATGCTCCTCGTCGTGTTTGGTCACTTTCTCCGCCCGTATATCGATGATGTGCTATGGGTGCATAGCTTATATATTTGGATCTTCTTTTTCCACATGCCGGCGTTTATCTTTATCTCAGGTTATTTCGCAAAAAAATTTCATGAGAAAGGATATTTAAAAAAAATAACAAAGAAATTATTGCTTCCTTATCTTATTTTTCAACTGTTGTATTCGGTTTACTATTACTTTTTATACCAAAAAGATTCCATTGAATTCGATTTGTTCACTCCGCAATGGAGTTTATGGTTTTTAATTAGCTTATTCAGTTGGAACCTGCTATTATGGATCTTTGCGAAAATTCCAAAACCTGTTTCGCTATCGCTTTCCCTTCTCTTGGGAGTGGGAGCGGGTATGATCGATGCGGAAAAATGGCTAAGCATATCGCGCACTTTTACGTTTTTTCCGTTTTTTTTATTAGGATTTTTCCTGCATAAACATGATATCGAACGGTTATTTGCATGGCGCCTGCGCTTATTTTCGTTTTTCGCATTAGCCGGAATGTTCATGATGATTCATTTTGGTTTTCCCGATTTGCCGCAGGAATGGCTATACGGCTCCAAATCATACGATACGCTCGGCGTACCAGAGGAAAAAGGAATTTTTGGACGGCTGGTTATTTATGGCGCAAGCACGTTAATGATGCTCTGTTTTCTTGCGCTTGTTCCAAACCGCCGTTTCTCTTTTTCGGTATTAGGCGCAAGAACCTTTTATATTTATATATTGCACGGGTTTATTTTAAAATATTTGCATGAAACAAAATTTCCGGATTTTATTATGAGTATTCACGGTTATCCGCTATTGCTAGGATTATCCGTCATTGTTGTGCTTGTGCTTGGAAGCGAGCCGATCGCCCGCATCATGCAATCGCTTTTAGAATGGCGATTCCCAAAAAAGAAACAGGCTGTTTCATAAACATGGCAAAAAAGAAGGTGCCCAACATGCGGCACCTTTTATTTATTATTAAACACCGTTTGCACGAGCTGTTTTGTTGCTAGCAGCGGCGAAGGGGCGGCAGCAATCGCGCTGATGACGGAAACGCCGTCTGCTCCGGCGTTCATCACTTCGCCGGCATTTTCCGCAGTAATGCCGCCAATGCCCACCATTGGAATATCGATTCCATGGTCGCGAAGAAAGCGAATAATCCCGGGGCCTTGGGCTTGTTTCGCATCTGTTTTCGATTTCGTCGGATAAATTGGCCCTACTCCGATATAATCAGCGCCAGCAGCGACTGCCGCTTGCGCTTCTTCCAAATTATGCGCCGACACTCCGAGAATTTTGTCGCCGATTTTTTCACGGACGACGCGCGCATCTTCATCATCCTGCCCGATATGCACCCCATCAGCATCAATAGCAAGCGCTAGTTCGACATCGTCATTGACGATAAACGGTATGCCGCGCTTTTGGCAAATGGCTTGCAGCTGTTTGGCAAACTCGTATTTTTGTTCGCCGGCAAACGCGCCGCTCCCTTTCTCACGAAATTGAAACAGCGTGATTCCGCCATCGATCGCTTCTGTTAACACTTCGAATGGCTGTTTTTTACAGTTTACACTTCCCATAATAAAATACACTTTCAATCGTTGCTTCATCTCTTCACTCGCGATCCGCGCCAATTTCCTCACCTACCGTGTTTGGTTGTCCCGGTACGCCCAATGGTTCGTCGGACCGTGGCCGTGGCCGATGCCTAATTCATGCTCAATGGCGGCTTGAATGAACGATTTCGCTGTCTGCACCGCTTCTTGAACCGTTTTTCCTTTGGCGAGCTCCGCCGTGATCGCCGCGGAAAACGTACAGCCCGTTCCGTGCGTATGTTTCGTATCAATGCGCTTGCTTGTGAAATAGAAAAATTCGCTGCCATCATATAATATATCGACCGTTTCCTCTCCGTCATCGTCGTGTCCGCCTTTAATTACGACATATTTCACTCCCTGTTCATGCAGGCGTTTCGCCGCTTCTTTGCGGTCCTCGATCGTTCGAATCTCCAGGCCGGTTAACGCTTCTGCCTCTGGAATGTTTGGGGTTGCCACCATCGCGAGCGGAAGCAAATATGTTTTCAGCGCGCTTACCGCCTCTTCTTGCAACAGCGGGGCGCCGCCTTTGGCAATCATGACCGGGTCGACGACGAGACGGTCCCATCCGAATTGTTTCACTTTCGCGGCAACTGCTTCAATAATTTCTGCACTAAACAGCATCCCCGTTTTTACCGCATCCGCTCCTAAATCGGTGCCGACGGATTCCATTTGTTGCGCGACCGCTTCCGGCGACAATGGGTACACTCCTTGCACGCCGAGCGTGTTTTGCGCCGTTACCGCCGTTAACGCGGACATTCCGAATACACGCAATTCTTGAAACGTCTTTAAATCCGCTTGAATCCCAGCGCCGCCGCCGCTGTCTGAACCGGCAATCGTCAACGCTTTATATACCATGATTTTCTCTCCTTTCATTCTCCTTGTTCGATGCGCCCGTATTTGCTGATTTCCTCCGCTTCCACGCGGGAAAGCGCGTCCAAAAAGGCGATTTGGAAGCTGCCAGGTCCTTGGTCTCCTGCATTTTTTGCTGCGATTTCTGCGGCAACCCCGTAGCTGACAAGCGCCGCTGCCGCCGCTTTTAGCACATCCCGCTCCACCGCGGCAAAAGCGCCGATCACGGATGTCAACAAGCAGCCGGTCCCGGTTACTTTCGTTAACAATGGATGTCCGTTATGAATGATATATATTGTCTCTCCATCTGTCGCGACATCGTCTTTTCCGGTAATGACGACTACCGTTTTCAGCTGCTTCGCCGCTTTTTTCGCCAAAGCAACGACATCGCCGCTTCCTTCTCCAGCGTCAACTCCTTTAATCTTCCACGTTTCCCCAATAACATTGGCAATTTCCGCCGCATTGCCGCGAATGGCCGATACTGCCACATTGCGAACGATGTTTCGCGCCGTCTCCGTGCGATACGGCGTCGCGCCGGCGCCAACAGGATCAAACATAACCGGGACGCCCGCTTCATTTGCCGACTTTCCGGCGATGACCATCGCTTCTACTTCCGTTTGATTTAATGTTCCGATATTTAAAACGAGCGCTCCGGCGATTTTGGCCATATCGGCGACTTCCTCTTTCGCATACGCCATCACCGGTGAAGCGCCTAACGCAAGCAAACCGTTCGCCGTAAAATTCGTTACGACAACGTTCGTAATATTATGTACGAGCGGGTTGGCTTTTCTCACCATTTGCAATACGTTTGCCGCTTCCTGGCTATTCATGTCCCATCCTCTCCCTTTTTTGCAAAATAAAAAACACTTTGCGCGCAAGCAAAGTGTATACGCATCTCATAGTCACTTTCCCTGCGCTGGCATTACCCAAACAGGTTCGAGCGGTCAACGGCGGAATATAGCCGTACTCTCAGCCTGCTTCCGCAAGCTCCCGCAAATAACATATATAATTTTTCACCAAAAAGTCTACTCCTTCTTTTCACATATTGCAAGTGAAATTATTACGAACGGTGTTTTCTCATTCCTGTCATCGTTGATCTTTCGGTTAGCGCAGGGGAGCGATGCTGCGGCTCCCATAAATTAAATAAATCAAGATCGACAATGTATCGAGGGCGGCGTTTTGTTTCTTTGTAAATTTTTCCAATATATTCCCCGATCAAGCCAAAGGCAATCAGCTGCAAGCCGCCGAGAAACCAAATGGATATAATGAGTGATGTCCATCCTGTCTGCGTATGGCCGGTAAATTTTAAAAAAAGGAAATATCCTCCGAATAATAGGCTAATGAAAAAAGAAGCAAAGCCGATGAGTGAAATCATGCGAATCGGCGTAACGCTAAACGAAGTGATTCCATCAAAAGCAAACGCAATCATTTTTTTGAGCGGATATTTCGTTTTTCCTGCAAGACGCTCTTTCCGGTCATATTGGACGGTTGTGGAACGGAGGCCAAGCAGCGGCACGATTCCGCGCAAAAACAAATTCACCTCTTCAAACCGTTCAAGCTCCTCGACCGCGCGCCGGCTCAGCAAACGATAATCGGCATGGTTATACACAAGGTCGACCCCCATCGCCCTCATCAGTTTATAAAACCATTGGGCGGTGTGGCGTTTAAAAAACGTATCAGTATCACGCTTATTCCGCACCCCATATACGATTTCATAGCCTTCATGAAACTTTTCGATGAAGTCGCGAATAACAGCAATGTCATCTTGCAAGTCGGCATCGATGGAAACGATGCAATCAGAACGCGTTTTCGCGGCTAAAAGTCCCGCCAGCAGCGCGTTTTGATGACCGGCGTTGCGCGCAAGTTTCAACCCTTTTACGTCTGGATAACGCAAGCTTGCTTTATAAATAATGTCCCACGTCGCGTCATCGCTTCCATCATCGACAAACAATAACGCGCTTTCGGGAGAAATAAGCCGCTCGGCGATCAGCTCCTCACGCAGGCCGCGTAGCCTATCGATCGTTTCCGGCAATACTTCTTCTTCATTGTAACACGGCACGACAATCGTAAGCATCGGTTCGTTCATGTCTATCCCCTCCTTACGGCATCACCTTGTACAAATAAATCGTCCATGCCGATTGTTTGGAACGAAACACTTTTACAAGCGCCAGCTGATTTTGTTTTGCGTTTTCAATCGGCAACGCCGAAAAAATGTAACGGCCGCCCATTTCGTGAAACACGTCGGTATTTAGCTGTAAACGTCTAATTGTTCGTTTGGAATGTTTTTTAAACATATAATGTTTCCCTAATTCGTCGACAAAAATGTAGCAGCGCCCTCCCCATTCATCAAAGTATTCGCGCAGCTTTTTGTTTTTTGCCAGCTCTTGCTCGATAATTTGGCGAAACTTGTGCTTATACGAAAGCGGATAAAAATTGTTATACGTATCCAACGTGTAAAAGCCGTTATATTGCGCGATTGCCGGATGAATGCCGATGCTGGCGACACGGTATGTATGAACGGGCCGTCCAATATATTCTTTCATTTCTTGAAACTGCTTTTCCGCATAAAACTCGCGAAACGACGGCTTATTGCGATGCGCAACTTCCTCGTTAAAAGCGGCAAGAACGACGAACTGGGCAGCAAGCGCCGCAAAACACACATTTTTCCATAAAATTCCTTGTTGCCATAAAATTTTGAGCGAAACGGCAAACAGTACGTAAATAACTGTCGGCCGCAAAAAGTGATAGCGGGCAAAATTAAATTTATCAAGAATGTCGAAACGCTCCGTTAACGGAACCCATCCTTTGTAAAACCAAAACGCGTACCACGTCGACAGCGCGACATTCAACACGTGTAAAAATATAAACAGCTTTTCCTGCTTCCATAACTTTTTCATCCAAACGATGTACAACGCCGTTAACGTCACCGGCAAAATGACCAGTCCGTGCACCGTCATCACATGCGTATGGCCGAGAACGTAATTTTTCACCATCAAACGTACGACGCGCCACAGCGGCAGACGAGCGTGAAAATATTCATCACGGCTCGTCGGTTCATCGGAAAATAACAGCGAATGAACAAAGCGATAATCAATCGCCAAATAAATGGCAATCATGTAGACAATGGCAAAGAAAAAACGCCAATTCCACCCTTTTCCACGGATGACGTCAACGAGCCACCATATTCCCATCGCGCTTAAGAAAAAGAAGAAACCGAGCACAAAACTTGAATAAAACGGCAATAATGTAAGTACAAGATAGTTGACCCACGAACGCTCGCCAGCGCGGATATTTAAAAACGCCCAAAGCGCAAGCGGCATGCCAAGCGTGCTAAGCATCCCCGACGGCCAAAACGGCGTCAGCGCAAAAGCAAGGGACGTGCCAACGCGGATCCACATCCATTTTCGCTCGGGAATGACATATTTCCGCAACAGCAAGTACATGCCGATAAACGCAAACACGCGAGTAATCGTCTGGCTTAATCCATATGCGTAAATAGATGGAAATAACGCGTGAAGCCAGACGATTCCGCTGAATTCTGTACCGAACACATTTCGCGGCAGCCCGTTTGCGATTTGCGGGATGACGGCATGAATGGAGCCAAACAGTTCCCCGCTTCTTGTGACGACTTTATACCAGGCAATATTGGAATCCAAATTATCATGCACCCGCATATGTGCATCCTCGCCAAGCAAAAAATATGGCGACACAAATAAAGCGATCGCAACAAACGAGAAGAACAGGAGTCGCTTTTCCGTAACTGTCACCTCTTCCCCTCCTTTTTAAAATACCTTCCCTTATTTTTGAACAAAAAAGGAAAAATATTCATTTTTTTCTTATCATAAACAAAGACCGCTCCAAAAAGCAGCCTGTCTTTGCTTTCCGGAAGCGGTCTTATGTTACCGACTACGCAAACCAATTGACGGGATTTTTGACAAGCATTTGCTCTAACGGTTCTTCTGCCACTTCCACTCTCTTCAGTGTCAGAATGATCGTTTCGAATAAATGCCCGACATGCCAATTGCTCATTAACGAAACAAATGGTTCAGGTATTTGCGGCGGACGCCCAAAGCCAAATATTGACTGTATCACGGGAAAGCATGAAACTCGTCACGAAGCAATGATAATATATTCCATTTTTTTACGACAGCGATTCCCGTCTCAAGCACTTCCTTGAAACGAAAAGGTCCGAGCGTCACATCCCCCTGAAACCCGGGATACTCAAAAACAAAATGCTCATGGATCAGCACCTTTCCCAGCCCGCTCGCCGGCACCGGACCATAAGCGGTTTCGACCATTCCTTTCATGATTTCGCTCCCTTTTTCTAATTTTTGATACTCTTCTTCTTGCAATTCCGCCACAATATCGACGATTTTAGGAATTTACACATTGAATTTTTGCTAGTAATATGAAAAACAACCAGAACCATCTACATGCAGGAAAATCCGGCTGCTTCCATAATCCCTCATTATTTAATGCCGATATCAATCTCTCCAATCATCATTAATAACTGAATGGATAACAGAAGTTGATGATGAATCATAGGATTTCGAAGTTCCTGCTGAAGAATGCTTTCGATTTTGCTCACCCTGTATCGCAATCCACTGATGGACAATGCTAAATCTGCAGCTGTCTGTTCTAAGTTGCCGCCGTTGACTAAAAAGATGTACAATGTTCGAAGAAGCTCTATGTTTTTTGGATCGTCCAGTTTTAAGTTTCCAAGGTAAGCCTTGGCCATTTTTTTAACTTCTTGTTCATTCTTTTCGTTAATAAGCACACCAACGACTCCTAAAGATTCAAAAGAAATGATTTGTTGGTGTTTCGATGCAACCCTGACGGATGTAAGCGCTTCCTTATAAGCATCCCCGGCATATGACACATTGTTCACTTTGGAGCTGATTCCTCCGTAAAATTTAACCGAAGAAAATTGTGAAGATAGTAAACCGGCGATTTTTGACAGCCATGTTTGTATCCCTACTTTTTCAACTTGATCTTCTGTAACTAACAGAATAAGATGTTTTGCACGCTGGCCAATCAGCATGTTTTGTTTTTGATCATTCCCATAAGCAGTGAGAAAACTTAAAATTTCTTTCTGCATTTCTAGTTCTTTCGATAAATCATCTTCTTGAAATCGGCAATCAAGCACACAAATATAAAAAGGCTTGGATAAATCCACTCCTATTAAACTAGCCTTCATCATTAAGTCATGATGGTCGCTTTGCTGTCTCGTATTAATAATTTCCTCTAAAAAGAATCCTTTTATCCGCTCATATGATTCAATCTTCGTTTTCTCATTTAGCAAACATACCGAACTGACAGAGGATAATCGTTCTAAAATCATGGAAGAAATCGAGTCATTGAATTGCTGCAAATCGTGATAAATAAATGAACAATATCCTGTTATTTTATTTTGCAAAAAAACTGGTGTCATTAGGCGATAATGATGGCGCAGACGAAGAAGACGAGTCGATGTTACAATCGCGTGGGGCTGGCAAAAAGGATTTTTTTCTAAATAGTCCATAAGCTCATTTTTATATTGCTCTAACTCATTTGAAGAGATCCCAGCGTAGGCCATCGGATGAAGGTGTAAGTTCTCAATCAAAACTGGGATATTCGTCAATTGAAACATTTGGCGAACGACAGAATCTAAGTGATTTCCTTTGATGACTTCCTCGGTGAGCTTCTTATGGATAGCCGTTACAAACCTTAAATTATTCCGTTCTTCCAAAAGTTTTTCATATGTCATAGCCAGTTCTTCTACGATTGGGGACTCCTCAAGATAGCGCAGCTCTTGTTCCGCTTCTTTTCCCCATTGGTCCACCGTTTGGCCGATCCAATGGCATTCTTTTTCTCCCATTCCTTCACATGTCATTTCTTTGAAAATCGTTTTTTCTCCAACAATTTCCGAAACAAAGCCGCTTGCATATCCACAAAGTGTAAAACAAATCGGTATTGACGATTTTCCGAAATGGCGCACATGCTCTTCTGCTTCATATGAATGTGACCAATATCCTTTCATGACGATTCGATATTTTTCTTTTTCTTGTTTTATTTCCAAAAACGTGCATTTTGCATGAACGTGCCCTTTCATTGTATGCAATTTTGGACCGTATTGAATATATTCTTCGATTGAACAGCTTGCATGGTTCAGTAATTCTTTCGCATCTTGTTTTCCTAGATTCCATCCATACCGAAACAAAAAACCTTTCATCCGCTCAAACCCCATGTCGCGAATTAAATCTCTGCGCAATAATCCGAGCGCATCTGCTCCGACAATAATGGAGCGGGACTCCCCAATATAAATGTAACCGTTATCAAATTTTAATTCAAATTGATCCAATACCGATTTTTGTTTGTTCATACATTACCACCTTAATATCCAACAAGCTCACCAATCAAGTGGCTGAGCGGATACGTTTTACAGGCTAAAACATATCCTTGTTGCCGTTCCTCATCAGAAAGAGCTCCTTTGGAACATAATCCAATTTTGTATTCTCCCTCTTTAATTTTGACTTTGCACATCCCGCATCCTCCATTTGCACAGCCGTAAGGAATTTTTACTTGCTGAGATTTTGCCGCTTTTAATAAATCTACATTTTCTCCGCATGAAAATATTTTCCCATCTATATCAATTTGATAGATCACTGGTGTTCCTCCTTTCCTTCCTAATATAATAATTAAGGAGGCGCTTGCAGCAACGCTCTATGCGCCATTTTCTTCTAAATAATTGAACAAAAGATTAAAATTTGGCTTTTATTCTTTTGCTGGCATCCGAAATGAAACACTTGAAAAAGAAGCCGCCGGATTGTATCGTTGATGAACATAACGTCATCCGGCGGACATATGAATTATTTCAAAGCAATACAAATATTTTTTGCTTCTGTGAAAAATTCTAAACTATGTTTTCCTCCTTCACGGCCAATGCCGCTTTTCTTGAAACCGCCGAATGGGGCTCTCAAGTCACGCACAAACCAGCAATTCACCCAAATGGTACCGGCACGAACTTGATGGGAAATACGGTGGGCGCGCTGCAAGTTCTCCGTCCAAATCACTCCGTTTAATCCATATTGCGTGTTATTGGCGATTTGCACCGCTTCTTCTTCCGTATCAAAAGGAATGATCGTAACGACAGGACCGAATATTTCTTCTTGGCAAATGCGCGCTTCTGGATTTTCCTGTACATAAATCGTTGGCTCCAAATAGTACCCATTTTTCAAATAGTCCGGCAGGTTAGAAGGACGCTTTCCGCCGGTAATCAAAGTCGCATTTTCTTGTTTAGCAATTTCTAAATAGCTTGTTACTTTTTTATAATGTTCTTCGCTAACAAGAGGACCCATATTTGTCCGAGGATCTTGCGGGTCTCCTACGATTAATTCTTCCGCTGCTTTTTTGAAACGAACGACAAACTCATCCAAAATCGAGCGTTGCACGAGAATCCGGGAACCAGCAAGGCAAACTTGCCCTGAATTTAAGAATGCCGCTTGAATAGAAACAGGAATCGCTTTATTAAGATCTGCGTCTTCAAAAATAATATTTGCCGCTTTTCCTCCCAATTCAAACGACACTCTTTTTAATGTATCCGCGCCTGTTTTCATAATCGCTTTTCCTGTTGTCGTTTCTCCCGTAAACGAAATTAAGTCTACTTCCGGATGTGCAGTCAAAAACTCTCCAGTTGAATTCTGGCCAAACCCATGAACGATATTGACCACTCCATCTGGAATGCCAGCTTCTTTCGCAATTTCACCGAGAAGTGAAACGGTTAATGGAGTGGCTTCTGCCGGTTTAATGACTGCCGTATTCCCCGCAGCCAAGCACGGGCCCAGTTTCCATGTCGTAAGCATAAACGGGAGATTCCATGGGGTGATTAATGCGGCTACACCGACAGGCTCGTAGCGGGTATAGTTCAAGTATTCTTCTTCCATCGGGTATACTTCTCCGCCTGACTGTTCGACAAAATCTGCAAAAAACTTCAAATTATGGGCCGATCTCGGAATTTCTTTTTCAAACGCTACAGCATATGGTTTCCCGACATCCGTTGCTTCAAGGCGTGCGAGTTCTTCTCTTCTTTCCATTATAATTTCTGCCATTCTGCGAATTTTTTCGCACCGCTCTTTGACGGTCATCATCCGCCATGGTCCTGCTTCAAACGCTCTCCTTGCCGCTTTACACGCCCGATCGACATCTTCTTTTGTCGCTTCATGCACTTTCGCAATGACTTCCTGTGTTGCCGGGTTTTTCACTTCAAATAATGAATGGCTGCTTGAAGTCACATACTCTCCATCAATAAACAACTTAATTTCCCGCACTTTTGTATCCACCGATTTCATCCCATCATTCACTCCTTTTCCTGTTTTCTCTGTTTTTTTACAGATTCTCCAGCAATTCCCCAATGTTCCAGAGGCATTTCTTGAATCATTACTCGGACATTTTCTCTGGGCGCACCCAACACTTTGCGCACCGTCTCCGTCAGCTCGTAGATGAGCGCCTCCTTTTTTTCCGGAGGCCGGCCTTCTAATAAATACACTTGAATAAAAGGCATATTTATTTGCTCCCCTTTCCAAAGGTAAAAGAGGCTTCCACCGAACCAAAGCGGTCCAAGCTCATGGAAAATACGTCTCCTTCTTTTATTTCCATCGCACCGGTTAACGCCCCGCTTAAAACCACTTCTCCCGGTTTCACCGATTGGCCGTAACGGGAAAGTTTGTTCACCATCCAGGCAATGGCCCTTGCCGGATGTCCCATCACGCTTGCACCGGCACTTGTAGAAACAATGGCTCCGTTCTTTTTAAAAACCATACCGGTTAAACTTAAATCTTCCCCATCATATCTCGTAAAACGTTCTCCTAAAATGAAGCGGGAAGAAGAAGAATTATCGGCAATGACGTCCGCCAAAGTGAAAGAAAAATGTTGATAGCGGCTGTCAATAATTTCAAGAGCCGGCGCGATGTAGGCCGTCTTTTGCAAAACTTCCGCCACGGTGACTCCCGGTCCTTTTAGTTCCTCTTTAAAAATAAAGGCAATCTCCGGTTCAATTTTTGGGTGTATTAATGTTTTCAAGGAAATCGAGCCATCGCTTTTCAGCTGCATATTCTCCAGCAAAACTCCGCAAGTCGGCTCGTGAACCCCCATCATTTCCTGTTTGGCTTTGCTTGTCAATCCTAATTTCCAACCGACAATTTTCGTCCCTTCGTCCCGGCATTTTCGTTCAATTAATCGGTTTTGTATTTCGTAAGCAAGCTCGGCATCCAATTCGGGATAACGATCGACCAGTTTCGGAATCGCCTTCCCGTGCTTTTCGGCAAGGAACAATTCATCGACGATGGAATCGATAACTTCCGTTTTTAGCATCCTATCACCTCCTTATCTAATTGCCGTTTTTTTCTTTGCCAGCTGGGCGGCGATATCGTAAATGAAATCTTCTTGTCCCCCGACGGCTTTTCGTTTACCCAGCTCTACTAAAATATCGCGTTCATCAACGCCGAATTTCTTGGCTGCATCTTGCGTGTGGAGAAGAAAGCTGGAATAAACCCCAGAATACCCCATAATCAAGCTTGAACCAGTGATTTCTTGAGGCCGCGGCATCCATTTGGCCACTATTTCATTGGCTACATCCATAATCGGATATAACTTTACTCCTGTTTCATATCCGAGACGTTCAAACACAGCAACCATCACTTCTGTCTGTGTATTGCCGCTTCCTGCCCCTAGGCAGCGCAGACTGCCGTCAATATAAGTGGCTCCTGCTTCCACTGCAGCAATAGAGTTTGCCATCGCCAGCGATAGATTGTTATGACCATGGAAGCCGATCTCGCATGATAGCGCTTCCCTCAATGCGGACACTCGTTCCTTCACTTCATGCGGAAGCAACGTTCCTGCCGAATCTGTCACATAGACAATTTCCGCTCCGTAGCTTTCAAACAATTTCGCTTGTTCGACAAGCTTTTCCACTGGAGCCATATGTGCCATCATTAAAAATCCTACTGTTTTTAATCCGAGCTTTCTCCCAAGCTCGATGTGTTGCTTCGCAACATCCGCTTCCGTTACATGGGTTGCCACCCGCACCATTTTTGCTCCCGCTTGGACCGCTTCTTCCAAATCTTCCTTAACACCGATTCCCGGAAGAAGAAGAACGGAAACTTTCGCGTTTTTGCAGACTTCAGCAGCCGCTGCAATCAGTTCCATCTCATTCACCTTGGAAAAACCATATTGCAATGAAGAGCCGCCTAATCCATCGCCATGGGAGACTTCCAAATATTCAATTCCTGCTTTGTCTAATCCTTTTGCCACTTGTTTTACTTGTTCGACGGTGAAAGCATGTTTCATCGCATGACTTCCATCCCGCAACGTTACATCGACTATATGAATTTTCGATGGTGTCGCCATCATCCCCGCTCCTTTCGTTTTGACTATGAAACTACCGAATTTTTCATTTTTGCCAATTCTTCTCCTACTTTTACTGCAGACGCGGTCATAATATCGAGATTTCCAGAATACGGCGGAAAATAATCACCTGCTCTTTCTACTTCAAGAAAAACCGATATTCTTTTTCCATCAAACATCGGTTCGCTCCGCAAACGGTAACCAGGCACATACGTTTGCACTTCCTTAATCATCGATTCGATGGAACGGACGATTTCTTCCTCTTTTCCCGTTTCTTCCACAAGCGCATGAATCGTGTTTCTCATAATAATCGGCGGTTCAGCAGGATTTAAGATGATGATCGCCTTTCCTTTCTTGGCACCTCCTACTTTCTCGATGGCTTTTGCTGTCGTCCGGGTGAATTCATCGATGTTTGCTCTTGTACCTGGGCCAGCGCTTTTGCTCGCAACCGTTGCTACGATTTCTGCATATTCCACTGGTACAACCCGATGAATAGCATGAACAATTGGGATCGTTGCCTGACCGCCGCAAGTGACCATATTGACATCAGAAGCATCTAGTTCCTCTTTTAAGTTGACCGGCGGCACGACAAAAGGACCAACGGCGGCAGGGGTTAAATCAACAATTTTTTTATTTAATTTTGTTAATACTTCATGATGTTTATAATGTGCTTTCGCTGTCGTCGCATCAAAAAGAATATCCGCCAAGTCAGGATTTTTTAAAAACCCCTCTATCCCGTTATCAATTACTGTAATGCCCCGATCTTTTGCCCTTTTTAATCCGTCTGAATGCGGATCAATTCCAATCATGACACCCATTTCTAAATATTTGCTTCTTTCTATTTTGTACATTAAGTCCGTGCCGATATTGCCGGATCCAATAATCCCTGCTTTTAATTTCATATCCATTCTCCTTCCCTGTAACGTTTGAAATACATGCTTCTATTTCCCAGCTTGCAAGCGGCATTCCCGCTATGTGCAGCGAACTTTTATGGGAACGAAACAGATACTTCTCCTATATGAGCAAATTTTACGGCAAATGTATCCCCGCGAGAGACAGGAACAGCGGCGGTCAATGCTCCTGATAAAATGATTTCCCCTTTATGTAAAGAAATGCGATAACGGCTAAGAGCATTGGCAAGCCAGCTGACGGCATAGATCGGATTTCCCATGACAGCGGCTCCGGCCGCGGTATCGATCAATTGACCATTTCGATAAGCAGCCATACCGATATGCGAAAGATCAATGTTTTCGATCGGCGTCGGTTTTCCCCCAATAACGGCTCTGGCAGAAGAACCGTTATCGGCAACCGTATCTTCAAAACGAATCTTCCAATTTCTAATTCTACTGTCGATAATTTCAATGGCTGGGGCCACATATTCCGTCGCATGGATCACATCCATCATTGTGGCATTGGGACCCTTTAAATCTTTCTTTAAAATGAAGGCAATCTCAAATTCTACTTTTGGCTGGATGAACTCATCAAGAGAAACATTTTCTCCATCCAACACAATCATATCGTCAAGAAGATGACCATAATCCGGTTCCGATACTTGAAGCAAATGTTGCATCGCCTTGCTCGTCAAACCGATTTTTTTGCCAACGACGGTTCGTCCGTTTCCCACCTTATGTTCCACTTGCTTCAATTGGATTTGATAAGCCTCATCTGCTGTCAAATGCGGAAAAAGGTTGGTAAGCGGGGCAATGGGGCTTTTTTTCTTTTCCGCTTCCAATAATAAAGCGGCGATTTCTGTAATGTTCATTATTTCCCTCCTCAAGAAACGGAACTATCGCCTTGTTCTAGGATCATTCACAATGCAATCTAGCATTGTAAGCATAATCAGTGCAGACAAAGAGCGAACCGTAACTCCTACTTTATCAGCGCAAATGAAAAAATATTCTTAAATTTCATGGTGAAAAAAGTTCAAAAGCAAAGAATGAAAGCTATCTTTGTACTCCACTTGCGTCCAATGGCTGCACTGTCCGTAAATCATCGTTTTCACCCGCGGAAGATGTTGGGCAAGATAATAACTTGTGTCGACAGGAACGATCGGATCATTCAGCCCGTGAACGAGCAAAACTTGTTGTTGTATGCGGCGCAACGTAGCGCTTGGCAGAACGAGATCATCCACAATCTGCTGGCGAGGTTGGGGGAACATCGCTTCATAGGAACGCCGCGCCGCAGGATTCATTGCAGCCTCAAAGCGCATTTTGCTAATGTTGTCAAGCTGGTCTTCGATCAGACTTTCATCATAAGCAAACCAGCGAATCATTTGCGCCATTCCCTCTGCAGATGGATCCTCATAAAATCCCCAAACGCGGTCAAGCTCTCGAGTCAAGCGAAACGGAGCACCCACCGGGCCCATTAACACAACTTGATCAATTCGTTCGGGCACCTCGGCCAATAAGTGTAGAGCAATAGCCCCTCCTAAAGAATTTCCTACCAAATGAACGCATTTCACTTCCAGTGCATCTAGAAGGAATTTAAGCTGGTTCACCCATAGCCTCATCCAAGGCCGGATGCCTTTCGGAAGCGGAGACGGATGTTCCGACATTCCAAAACCGATTAAGTCTGGCGCTATACAATCAAACCCTTTTTCGTTGAAAAATGGAAGCGCATATTGCCAATTAGACCAAGCGGTGGCTCCTGGACCAGACCCATGGATAAAAAGAATCGCTTTACTATTCCCGATACCGGCGCGGTAAAAATATGTCTCATAGTCTCCGGTTTTGACACGGGTACTCGTCACTTCTTGCAAACTAGGCTACCTCCCATCGAACGCGGATAGCGAATTTTTTCAAAGTTACACCTAATAGCAACGGTCATTCCCATTTTTCCTTAAGCATTGTTAGTTCAAAAAGGGGCCAGTAGACAGAAGCCCCTTGATTCTTTTTTACGTTAATGCTTTAGAGAATGATTCAACTAGTTCTCTTCGATGATAGAAGATGCCTGTTCCAATTTTATCTTCCGTCCATGTAATGGTCGGGAAGTCAGCATAACTCATATAGCCGCTCGCGAATGCCTCGTTTCTATTTCCGGATGGGTCAAAGAAGTAAATGGTTTGGCCGCGTGTGATTCCATGCCGGGTCGGTGTAATTTCGACTTGAACATCGTTTTTTGTTAAAATATCCGCTGCTTTCAATACTTCGTACCAATTGTCTACATAAAATCCTGCATGGTGGAATTTCCCATCTGGTCCTTTCACGAAAGCGACGTCATGGGCTTTATTAGTCACTGACAAAAAGCTGCCGACTAAATCTTCCCCATCTACCGTAATGATCCTCTCTGTTTGTCTAAAACCGAGCACTTCCGTAAAGAAGCGGGTGGCTGTTTTCAAATCATCGCCTGTTAAAAGAGCGTGATCCAATCGATGTGGAGCAATTCCTTTTAGTCCATCCGGCCACGGATGCGGGTTGATATGCCCCGTCTTTGTCCCTACTTGTTCGATGTCAGTATATAGCTCCATATAATGACCTGTAGGAAGCTGGAAACGAACTGCTTCTCCTTCTGCTAATCTAGCGCCTTTGGAAATCCGGGAAAGTGTGCATCCAAATTGTTCAATTTTATATTCTAATTTTTCCAACTCGTAAATATCTTTTACCTTAAATGCCATATGATCCATTCCTGCCGTATCGGCTTTTTGCAAAATGATGCTGTGATGGTCGTATTCGTCCCACGCTTTTAAATACACTCGGTCTTCTTCGCGCCCTGTCACTTCAAGTCCAATGACATCCGTATAATATTTTACAGATTCTTCTAAATCCAATACCCGAAGTTCCAATCGTCCCAGTCTTAAAATTCCGCTCATTTGAATCCTCCCTTTTATTGAAAGATTTTATTTATGAAAGAAATCGATGCAAAAACGCTTTCTATCAAACCGCTTCCAATAAGGATAGCGCCGCTTCGCAACACATCCGGTCTTCTTCTTCTGAGCCGCCGCTGACTCCAATCCCTCCAGCTAAATCTTTTCCGTCATAAATCGGATAACCGCCTCCGAAAATGACAAGCTTTTCTGTATGGACAATCCCAAGGCGCAAACTCGGCTCATCCTTGATCATGTCATACCATTGATGGGTCGGAATCCCGAAAGCCGCCGCCGTATACGCTTTATTTTGCGCTATTTGTATGCTTAAAAGGGGAGCACCATCCATCCGGCAAAACGCTTTCAAGTTTCCTCCTTGATCCACAATGGCAATGTTCACTTTAATTCCAAGCTCCATTGCTTTTTTTGCTGCTTTGTCAATCATTTTTTGCGCCAAGTCACTGCTGATGCTTTTTTGCTTTAGAAACACCAACATTCTACCTCCTTTCATATCAACATCACGATCCTTACACAAATACCAGATTTTTTCTTTGTTTTTTGGCTGCTTCTGAAGCTAAATGGATGTTACTGGAAATCCATTTTATCTTAATCCGAAAAATCTCCCATACAGAAGAAAGCGACGGTCCGAGCCAATAAATATTTTTCTGTTCTGTTACAAGCACACGTCCTTTGAACCATCTTTTCCCTTTATAAATCTCCACATCATAACATCCTTCTGGCGGAATCATATAGTACCGATCTAAAATCAACTCGTTCTTTCCTTCCGCACATATCATCTTTCCTTTTGTTTCGTAAAACTCCCCTAAATAATCAGGGAGTTCTTCCATTAACCCCAATTGAATCTTGGTTCTAATGAGCGTGGAACTAATTTTTTCATCGTTTCGTTCTACATTTTCTACTTTAGTGACAGTGATAGAGTATCCGCTGTCTTCCTCCATTGTGTCCAAGCTCCCTTTTCCTTTTCGACCGTATGAAAAGTCATATCCAGCTACTGCATGTTTGACTTGCAAAGGAACTAAATATTTCCAGACAAATTCTTTCGGTTCAAGCCTTGCAAACTTAGGTGTAAATCGTATTAAATAGAAGTAGTCAACTCCTAAATGGGAAAATTTTTTCGCTTTTTCGGCAGGCGGGAGCAAATAATCGATGCGTTCTCCCGTTTTGCCGATAATTTCTTTTGGGTGCGGAAAAAAGCTAATTACCGCTGTCTTTAACCCTCTTTCGTCCGCTATTTTTTTCGCAGTTTGAATAACTTTTTGATGCCCAAGATGAACGCCATCAAAAAATCCCAGTGCAGCTACGGCGGGACAAGAGGCAACAAAATGCGGATCATTTTTATGATCAATAATGATCGTTTTCATGGAATGCCTCCTCTTTTTAGCTCGACATCTCCACTTTTTCACTTTGGGCAAGCTGATGATATTTTCCGCTGAAAAACAGAAGCGGGTCTTGCTCTGTAATGTTTATATCCGTCACTTTCCCAATGAAAAGGGTATGATCGCCTGCTTGAATTTCGTTGACAACTTGGCAGGAAATTTGCGCAAGAGCATCTTTAATGACCGGCAGTCCACCTAGCCGCTCAAATTGCACATCTGCTTGTTCTTCCAGCTGTCCAGCAAAATTCATCGAAAGCACTTTTTGATCGTGTGACAAAATGTTAACGGCATATTTTTTCGATTGCTGAATTTTTTCCAGCATTTTCGCTTTTTCACCAATCGAAACCAACACAAGCTTTGGATTTAAGGAAACGGACATAAAGGCATTTGCCGTCATTCCGTGGACATCTCCATCAACCTCCGTCGTAATTACCGTCACTCCTGTAGCAAATTTCCCCATTGCTTTGCGAAATAAGCGATCGTCCATGTTTACCACCTCCTTGCTGTTATTTCTGAACGAGCTCTTTGTGCGGGGACACCCAAGTGTCATTGACCCAGCCGCGAAGGTCATAATCGTTCAAGGCGGAATCGACAAATGTCTTGAATCGTTCAGAATCTCCGGTTACATCAGCAATTTTTAGCGTCTCCAGACGGATGTTCTCATGGTTGCCCGCATAATTGATTTCATAGAGTTCATGACGTCCGCCAAACTCCGTTCCGATTGCGTCCCAAATCATTTTCATCAATTTCACCCGTTCTTCCGCGCCAATGCCGGACCCGCGATAATAACGATCCAAATACGGACGCAACTCCGGATTTAAGAAGTCGTTGGCACTTGAAGGCAATTGAATAAGTCCGCCGGCTACAACTTGTTCAAAAATTTGTTTGATTCGCGGCCATACCATCGGAGCAAGCACACGGTAAGCAGCACCATACTGAAGATTCGGAAGTGCAACACCATTTCTCATTTCACAATTGGCCGCCATTGCCGTAGAGAGTCCCCAGAACATATTGCGGAAGGCAATAACCTCACCAATGTTTGCCTGAACACCTCGGAATTGTTTCGTACCGGCTGCCTCCGTCGCTTTCATTAATAAGCCAACCATAAAGTCAAGCTTGACGGCAAAACGCGTGCACCCCTGGAATGTAAAGCGGTTAACAAATCCCGTCTCAACAAAAAATCCGTTTACTACTTTGACATTTTTATAGGCAAAAACATTTTCCCAAGGAATAAATACATTATCTAATACAATTACTGCATCGTTTTCATCGAAACGGCTGGAAAGCGGGTAATCAAATGGAGAACCTAACGTTTTTGCGATTTGTTCATACGATTGGCGGCTGATCATTTTTACACCGGGTGCATTCATCGGCACAAAGAAGATGAGCGCATGGCTTTGATCACCATCTCCTAAATCTTGAGCTCCATAGTTGGAGACGAAGTTGTAATGAGTTAAGGCAGCCGCCGTTCCCACCATTTTGGCACCGCTTACAATAATGCCGTCATCCCGTTCTTTTACAGCGCGAACATACACATCTTTATTTTCATGAAGTGGCTTTGAACGGTCGACTTGTGGGTTAATAATCGTATGGTTAATAAACGGAATTTCTTTTGTCGTTTTTTTGTACCAGTTTCGCGCATTGTCCTCAAAACCTTCGTAATAATTAGCAAACGCTTTCAAATGCGCTGTAAAAGAAGCCTTATAATCAGGGGTACGCCCCATAAAGCCATAGCTCAGCTTGGCCCATTGTGCAATCGCATCTCTTGCTTCTAAAAGATCTTGAGCATTCTTAGGTTCTTTGAAAAATTTGTGAGTTGGATAACCTTCTTCAGTAGTTGTCGTTAAAATTTTTCCCATCTGTTCATCATGAAGTGCATCATACATTCTAGCAATGGAACGAGCAGCGTTTTCGTAGGCAGGGTGTGTAGTTACATCATCAATCTTTTCTCCATTTAAATAAACAACCCTGTTATCTCTTAGACTTTCTAAATATTCCTTGCCATTCATCATATCTTCTATCACCTTCCTAAACGAAAATATAATTAACTACTATTTTCACTACGGTTATATAATATAATCGGTTTGAATTTTCAGACAATGACAACATTTGTTTAAAAATTCTTTAAAACTAAACAAATTTTGTTGAAAATGAAATGATGAAAAAAGACTGCCTCTTTATCAAACGCCAGCGCTGCGTAAACACGGCAAAAAGCTGGCGATTTGAGTACGAGACAGTCTTTTCCCACATCGTAAACGTATGATTCTAGACCTCGCTTACTCTTTTTTCCACTTCTCTCAATACCGAACCAATCTCTGAAAACTGATGGATGATCACATCCGCTCCGCGCAGCTCTTCATCGTTGGCAAATCCAAACAGGCAGCCAATCGACCAAAGCCCATTCTCCTTCGCTGCTTGAATATCGGAACACCGATCCCCGACCATCACTGCGCTTTCGATCTGGTAATCATTTAACAATTGTTTGACTAACGCCGATTTCGACGACAAGGAAAACCGGTCAAGGCTGTAAAAATCGATAAAATAGCGCTCAAGCTGGAAGGCGGCCCGAATCGCGGCGAGATAGCGGGAACGCCCGTTGCTTGCGACAAAAAGCGGAATTCCTTGATCGGCAAGGGACGAAAGCGTCGTAAGCACGTCTGGGTATAACCGTCCATTCCCTTGCTCGATTTCAGCAATGATATCATCCAAAAACCACGCGGCTGCCCGGGCGCGCACCACCTCATCCGCTGCCGGCATCAATTGGCGCCATACTTCTGGAATCGGAACGCCAAGAATCCGCAAATATTCTTCGACTGGCGTATCCCCTTGCCACTCGCCCTCGCGGCGCAGCCGCTCAAACGTCTTATGCAGGGCAGGAACAAGAACGGTTTCCGTTTGAAACAACGTGCCATCCATGTCGAAAATAATGGCAAATGGCATTTTGCTCATGTAACTTCCTCCTTTACAAACTGCAGCAACATCGAATCCATCACTGGTTCATAGCCGATTTCCGTATAAATCTTATTTGAAGTCGGATTATCTAAATCGGTATAAAGCGAAACGGTTTTATATCCCGAATCTAATAGCTGCTGTGTCAATGCCGCCACACAATCGGAAGCGTATCCGTGTTTTCGTTTTTCCTGCGGCGTATACACCCAGCCGATCGTCACATTTGTTTTTGTCGGGCGGGCCCAGCGTGCCATCGAAACCGGCTCCCCACCGATTGTCCATACATATATTTGCTGATTGGCGATCGCTTCTTGCACCGCCTGCGTAGCTTTCTCTGCGGATTCCGGGAGTCTAACGTCCTCACAAAACCGGACAAACCATTGGCACAGCATTGCCATATCGCTCATTTGCGCCGGACGCAGCACGCCTCGTTGGGAAGCAGGCTTTTTCACTTGTTGCAACACATAAATCCGCTGTTTCATCTGAACATGGACACGGCGGTGCTGAAGCCCGGCGATCCTTTCTGCGAGCGCCGTCGCCAGCCATTTTTCGCCGATCATCCCCGGTATATTCGGATAGCTTTCGTATAGCTTTTTCGCAATTTCCTCTATGTCTTCGGCCGCAAATGGCAACGATTTTGATAAAATAAGCTGGCTCGGATGGGTTTGCAACAGGACAAGCGCCAGCTCGCCATCTTTGTTCACTGTTCCCATGTACAACGGCTTTTGTCCCGGCTTCATATTCATGATTACACCTAGCGGCAAATTGTTTTCCCCTTCATGCTGTTCGAGAAACGGCAGCACATCCTGCTTGAACTGAGAGAAATTGCTATATCGCCGCAATTCAATCATCATTTTCCCCTTTCTCCATATTTTGTTTGAATTTTCAAAACTATTGTTATAGTATTATAGCATAGAAACAAAAAGATGTATGACAAACGCGTATTTTTAAACATAGCGAATTGGTAATGAATAAAGCGCCGTTCACGAATAAACACAAACGGCGCGCTTTTATTCATTCAAATAATTGCGGAAGCTGATGAATGATCGTATATATTCCCATATACGCCATCAAAATGACGACAATTCCCCCAAATATCGTTAGCCATAGCGGATGTTTGTAATCGCCGACAATCGTCCGCTTATATGCAGCGATAAGCATAACACCTAACGAAATCGGCAGCACAAGGCCATTTAATGCACCAACTAAAATCAGCGTTTTTACCGGACGGCCAATAAAGACGAAGATAAAAGTAGACACAATAATAAACAACACAATTAAAAGACGGTGATATTTTTCGATTAATGGGTGAAATGTTCGGATAAATGTCATGGATGTATACGCGGAACCAACGACCGATGTGATCGCGGCCGCCCACATGACAATTCCAAAAAGCTTATAGCCAATTTCACCTGCGGCAAGGCGAAATACCGACGCTGGAGGGTTCGCTTCATCTAACGTTAGCCCTTGAGCGACAACGCCTAATGCGGCAAGAAACAGCAAAATTCGCATCAACGATGCTACGCCAATAGCCGAAATCGAGCTTTTCGTCACTTCTGGCAAGCTATTTTTCCCTTTTATTCCCGCGTCTAACAGCCGATGCCCGCCGGAGAACGTAATGTAGCCGCCAACGGTTCCGCCAACAAGCGTCACAATCGCCAAAAAGTCCACTTTCTCTGGCGCTATCGTTCGTACCACTGCCTCCCCAAGCGGCGGATGGGCTGTCCAAACGACGTAGAGCGTTAGCCCAATCATGACAATTCCCAAAATTTGCGTAAAACGATCCATCATTTTCCCCGCTTCCTTGACAAGGAAAATGATGATGGCAATCATCGCGCTGACAATCGCTCCCATTTCCGGCGACATTCCGAAAAGCACGTTGATTCCCAGCCCGGCGCCGCCGATATTGCCGATATTAAACGCCAATCCCCCAAGCACAATCAATCCCGCTATCACATAACCTAATCCCGGCAATACTTCGTTCGCGATATCTTGCGCCCGTTTTTCGGAAACCGCAATAATGCGCCATATATTCGCTTGTGCGCCGATATCAAGAATAATGGAAATCAAAATGACAAAACCAAAACTAGCGGCAAGCTGCTGGGTAAACACCGTTGTTTGCGTCAAAAATCCCGGCCCAATCGCCGATGTCGCCATTAAAAATACAGCACCAAGCAGTACGCGCAATTTGTTGTCTTTTCTCTCCATAGTTTTCCTCCATTCATCTAGTCATAGAGCAAACTTTTACACCTTCTTTTTGCAACGCTTCATATAAGCGTTTGGCAAACAGCACCGCTTTCTTGCCGTCTCCGTGAATGCAAATCGTCTCCGCTTCAATCGGAACGTCGTTGCCTTGCAGCGAACGGACGCGTTTTTCTTTCACCATTGTGAGCACTTGCTGAACCGCTTCCTGCTCGTCGACAATCAACGCGCGCGGGTCGCTACGCGGCGTAAGCGAACCGTCCTTTTGATACGTTCGGTCGGCGAACACCTCGTTTGCCGTGCGCAAGCCGATTTTCTTTCCGGCGCGAATCAGCTCGCTTCCGGCGAGTCCGTACAGGATTAAGGTTGGATCGACATCGTACACCGCTTTGGCGATCGCCTCCGCCAACACCGCGTCTTTTGCCGCCATATTGTAAAGCGCGCCGTGCGGCTTGACATGCGCCAACATTCCTCCTTCCGCTTTCACAAACGCCGATAGCGCTCCAATTTGATAGACGACATACGCATACGCTTCGTCTGGAGTTACCGCCATGTTGCGGCGGCCAAATCCGAGCAAGTCCGGAAACCCCGGATGAGCGCCGATCGCCACTTTCCGTTCCAACGCCATTTGCACCGTTTTCCGCATGACAAGCGGATCCCCGGCATGAAAGCCGCAAGCGACATTGACCGACGTAACATACTGCAAAATCTCTTTTTCTTCGCCAAGGCGGTAAATGCCGAAACTTTCGCCGAAATCGCAATTTAAATCAACGCGCATCATCCATCTCCCTCCATTTTTGCTGAATGATCGTCTTCCATTTTTTGATTTGCCGCTCCCGTTCCATGTATAGCCGTTGTGCTTCTTGCCATGATACTTTTTGAAATTGAATGTAATCGCCCGGACGCGCTTGCGCTAAAATGGGAAGATCGACGCTAATGACTTGGGCGATGCGCGGATATCCGCCTGTCGTTTGGCAATCCGCCATCAGCACGATCGGCTGGCCGGAGGCGGGCACTTGAATCGTCCCAAATGTAACTGCTTCCGAAATCATTTCTTGATCTGTCGTGCGCTCGAGCGCTTGTCCTTGCAGGCGATAACCCATGCGGTCCGACTGTGTCGTCACTTCATACACAGAAGCGAAAAACCGTTCTTGGCTTTGGTCTGTAAACATGTCATATTCCGGACCTTCCGCGACACGAACAATCTTTCGCTTCCCGTTTATGTAGTTTCTTTCTGAAAATCCAATTCCCCACCGAATCGGGCTTTCCCGAATCGTGATCGCATTTGCCCGCAATGACAACACGTCACCCGGCCGCAGCGCTCTGCCGTGAAAACCGCCAATGCGCGCTTGTACATATGTAGAACGGCTGTTCATGACAAGCGGAACGTTTAGGCCGCCCGCAAAAGCGACATATGCGCGATAACCGCTTTGGCACGCTCCGATCGATAATACATCGCCTTTTCGGACGAAAAGCGGCTTCCACATCGATACCGGTTCGCTGTTTAATGTGCAGCGAAACGAGCCGCCGCAAATCGCAATGAGCGCATCCGTTTCAAAGCGGAGCGTCGGACCGTTCATCGTAATTTCCAATGTTGCTTCATCGGCGTCGTTTCCGACAAGCAAATTCGCAATCCGGCTCGCAAACGAATCCATTGCCCCTCCAACGGATACGCCGGCTTTTTGATATCCGAATCGTCCTTTTCCTTGCACAGTTGTGAAAAATCCACTATGTGTTACTTGAATTGTGCTCATCATCCCACATCCTGTACTCTTCTTCCGTAATCGGATGAAATTGTACGATATCCCCAGCGCGCAGCAAACTAGGTTCCGGATCATGCGGACGAAACAAAGCGAGCGGCGTTCTCCCAATAATTTGCCACCCGCCTGGAGTCGCTAGCGGATAGATCCCCGTCTGACTGCCGGCAATGCCGACCGAACCTGCCGGCACATGAGTCCTCGGTGTAGAGCGGCGCGGAGTCGCGATTTCGGGAGACAATCCTCCTAAATAAGCAAAACCAGGGGCGAAGCCAATCATATACACTCGATAACTTCCCCGGGAATGTATGGAAATCACTTCTTCTTCGCTTATCCCATGAAAACGGGCGACTTCTTGCAAATCTGGGCCAAACTCTCCACCGTAACAAACGGGAATGACAACCGTCCTCGCGGGCGCCTTTTTTATGCGTTCCACCCGCTTGAGCTCCGTTCTCAGCCACTTGCACATTTCTTCGTAGCCTCCAATGACGAACGGGTCATAATATACCGTCACGGACGAAAACGTTGGAACAATGTCCAAAATCCCTTCCTTTTTCTGCTGTTCTAAAAAAACAGCGACGCGATGAACACGGTCATTCACTGCTTCATCTACTTCCATAGAAAAGCGAATCGTCACTGCGCATTCACTTAAAGGAAACATCGTGTAGTCCATCTTTATCCCTTCCTTGAAAAACCAAGCTGTTCGGAAATTTGCCAAGCGGCTTGCCGCAGCATTGGAACCATTCGTTCCACCGCCTCCGGTGAAAAGCGATGTTCCGGGCCAGCAACGCTCAACCCCGCCACCACTTTTCCTTCATGGTTGAAAATCGGCACCGCAACCGCAGCGGAATAATCCTCTAATTCCGAATAGCTGACCGTATATTGCCGCTTCCGATCTTGCTCAATTATATCCCGCAACGTGTCCCGCTGGACAATCGTATTTTTTGCAATTTTCACCATTTTAACATTGTCGATGTAGCGCTGTTGTTCGTCGCGCTCCATAAACGTCAGCAATACGCGCGGGCACGCTCCGGCGTACAACGGAGCACGCCGCCCTACTTTCGTGTACACGCGCACCGGTTCTGACGTATCGACCTTTTCAATATAAATCGCTTCATCGCCATCGCGAATGACTAAATTGACTGCTTCTTTCGTATCTTCTTTCAGCCGCTTCATAATCGGGAGCGCGATTTTCCGGAGGTCTAGCCGCTCGGCAACAAGCATGCCAAACGACAAAAATGCTAAGCCAAGTTGATAATAATCGTCAGTTTTCTGTAAAAAGCCGAGCTTGACTAATGATTGCGCCATCCGATAAACCGATGTTCTCGGCATTCGCAATAATTCGACCATCTCCTGCAACGTCAACCGCTCATGATCAATGAACAACTTTAGCATTTCCATCGTTTTGACGACCGTTTTATTCATCACGCTCTTCCTTTATTCCAAATATTGAAACATTGATTCCATAAAATGAATTTTGCTATTCATTATAATAAAAATACATAAAATTTTCTATATTATTTTTATCAAAAAAATTAAAACCGTCTGATATCATTCTTGCTGTTCTGCCTTGATAAAACTGACAGCTCTTCCTTAAATGATTTCTCTTTCCCATCCATTACCGCTTGGCATGGCGCTGCCCGGCAAAAACTGCTGAAATAGGCGCAGCAATCTAACAGCTTTGTTATATAGCAAGTCCCGCTATGAAAGCAAACGATGAAGTTCGCACAGGAGTTCGCGCGTTAAAAGAAATATGTGAATGATTTGCATGGTTCAAAACAGCAAAGAAGCGGTACACTTAGCATAGCGGCGTATCGCTTCTTAGTATCCGAAGCGGGTAGCGAATTATTTTGACGGTTTTTGTGAAGTCAGCTTCATGCTGCATAAAAAGAAATCGGCAAAAAACAGTTTTATTTTTCGGTCTCCCAATTTTACTAGACAAAGAAGAAAGTTTTGACACAATAACTAGGACGCTGTCCAGCGTTATTACATATTATTACATAATTGAAAGATTTGTTTTTGCTGCCAAAAAATAATGACCGAACAACCCATTAGCAGCAAACAACATTGCCGGCATGATTGGCTGTTCGGTCACGATTCTTTGACAAAAATGAAAAAGTTGAAATATATTTATGATCTAAATCTTTATACTTACGGTTATTGTTGTCGTTTCTGAAGGTGAGAAAGCACAGATGAAATTCCGTCGATCAAATCACCAGCGAGCACATCCCATTGCGAATGTCCGTCTTCCACAAGCATATCCGCGGCTTTTCCATGAACCCAGACAGCGTTGCTAACGGCTTCTTGCATAGAGTGATGCTGCATGAGAAACGCGGCAATAATTCCTGTCAGCACATCGCCGCTTCCGCCTTTCGCCATAGCTGGATTTCCCGTCGTATTGACATATTGCGAACCATCTGGCGTGGTGACGATTGTATAAGGTCCTTTCAAAACCACATAAATGCCGTACTCGGTTGCCAACTGTTTGGATAGGCCAAACCGATCGCTTTCGATGTCATCAATCGATAAACCAAGCATGCGTGCCATTTCCCCAGGGTGCGGAGTCACAACGGTGACATCCTTTCGTTCGCGAACGAGTGAAGCATATTCGTTCCAAAAAAACAACGCATCTGCGTCAATCACGATCGGCGCCGGCTGCTGCAATAAAGCGCGAACGAGCTGCCGCGCCCCATCCGTTCGTCCCATCCCTGGACCAAGCGCAATCGCATCGATATCCAGCGTCGATACATCGATTGCACCGGAAAACGAACCGTCACGCGACGGGCACGGATAGTACATCGCTTCCGGAACACGGTTGGCGACGACGGAATAAATGTCATCCGGCACAGCCATCGTCAATAATCCTGCACCGCTCCGCAGCGCGGCTTTTGCCGTTAACGTAATCGCTCCTGTCATTTGTCGGGAACCGCCAACAACAAGCAGTTTTCCGTATGTTCCTTTATGGGACGAGCGTTTTCGTTCCGGCAAAGTCCGTACAACATCCTCTTCCTCCCATATCAAGCGAGCCGCGGCATTCCGCTCCACTACAAGCGGCGGAATGCCAATATCAACAACGGCAAGCTCCCCATAATAATCAGCCGTCGGGAACGTGTACGCCCCAAGTTTCGGGCATTGAATCGTGATCGTCACATCGGCGCGAACCGCTGTTTCCACCTCTCCCCCATCGGCTGGCGTTCCGCTTGGTATATCAATCGCATAAACGGCGGCGTTAGAACGATTTACCATCTCGATGATCTCTTTATACGGGGAGCGCACCCCTCCTTGAATGCCAATGCCAAGCAGCGCGTCAATAATCACATCATAATAGAGAATTTGTGTGGCAAAAATCCGTTCATTTCCGGCATATTCTTTAATGTCATATCCCGACCGTTCGTAAACGTTCAATGCTGCCTTTGCCGCTCCTTTTATCTTTTCTTTTGGCGGAATAATCCATAAATCCACGTCATACCCGTAGCTTTTCAACATTCTCGCGACGACAAATCCGTCGCCGCCGTTGTTCCCTGTCCCCGAAAGCACCGCTACACGCGCCGAACGCGAAATTCGCTCTTTCAGTACGTGGAACAGCGCCTGCCCCGCGTTTTCCATTAATGAATCATCGCTAATGCCAATGTTTTCGATCGTGTCGCGATCGATGGCGTACATTTCCGCTGCCGTAACCACTCTCACGCTCATCTTTCCTCCATCCTTTCGGCTAATGCTATCCTTACTTTGCATCATGACAGCAAACCCCTAAGATCCATTTTACCTTACTATTTCATCACACGAAAAATTCTTCTAACTGAATCTAACCTCAACGCTTTTAACAATGCTCATCTTTTTCATTTATCATCGTAACAAAAAATAGACGTTATAGACGTTCGTTTGCCAAAAGAGTATAGTAAAAAATGTATAAGAATTATTGAAGCAAAAGAGGAGAGGAAATTGACGTACATACAAACAGGCACGCGCGAGTATAAGAAAGCCAGTTTAGCGTTATTTTTCGGCGGATTTGTCACCTTTGCGATTTTATATACGACACAGCCGCTGTTGCCGATTTTCGCAAAAGAATTTCATGTTTCCGCCGCATCCGCCAGTTTAACAGTATCCGTATCCACCGGAATTTTATCCTTTATGATGCTGCTTGCAGCCGCTTTATCGGATCGCATCGGCAAAAAGAAAATCATGGTATTATCCATGATTTTTACTTCCGGATTAGGAATGATTATGGCCTTCAGTCCTAACTTTATTTCGCTTGTGCTTTTGCGCGCCTGCCTTGGCGTGTTTGCTGCAGGCGTTCCGTCCATTGCGATGGCTTATGTGGCAGAGGAGTTTCATCCGAGCGGAATCGGCAAAATTATGGGCCTGTATATTAGCGGAACAAGCATCGGAGGAATGGCAGGCCGGATTTTGACAAGCCTCCTTACCGACTTTTTTTCTTGGAGAGCCGCCATGTTTACAATAGGTGCCATTTCATTTGTTTTAAGTATTATTTTCTCGCTCACGCTCCCGGCACCGCGGCATTTCTTTAAAAAAACATTAAACGGAAAAACAGTGTTTACAGCTTATTATGTCCATTTTCGAAACAAACCGCTAATGTCACTGATCTTTCTAGGATTTCTATTCATGGGAGGATTTGTTACTTTATACAATTATATCGGATTTTTGTTGACCGAATCTCCCTACTCGTTCAGCCAATCGATTATCGGCTTTATTTTCATCGTCTATTTATTTGGCAGTTTCAGTTCTGTCTATATGGGAAGAAAAGCGGATCAATACGGCCACTCTCCTGTTTTAAAAATTTCGATTGCTTTAACGGTATTTGGCGCCATTTTAACATTAGCTCCACTGATTTTTGTGAAAATTATTGGCATTTCCATATTTACTTATGGATTTTTCGGCAGCCATTCTATCGCAAGCGCTTGGATCGGCGAACAAGCGAAAATCAATAAAGCCCAAGCGTCTGCTCTTTACCTCTTATTCTATTATTTAGGCTCCAGCCTTGCTGGCACAGCCGGCGGCTATTTTTGGACGCACTTCCATTGGCTTGGCGTCATCGCATTTATCGTCACTTTGTTGCTTTTCAGCTGTCCGCTGATTGCCTATGCTCAGAAGCGGCTCGAGTAGTTCCCGCGGTTACCACCGTAGAGAAGAGAAGGCGTTTATTTCCTTCTCTCTTTTCTTGCTCTGTAGAAGTGATGAACGCGATGAAAATAGATTTTCCGGTTAGCGGCTGTTTCGGCAAGCCGTTGCGTCGCTTCAGCAGCTGACAGGGATTCACTCTACGCCAATCCATCCCTGTTGTTTCTGTTTGTACCAGTCTAGCGCTTTCTTCTCCTTTGCTTTGACAAATGCGTCTTTTCCTTTAATATACGATTCCATATCGGCAGGAAACTGTTTGGCGAGCTCTTCTTTCAAGCAGCTGTATGCCTTGGCCTCCTCGGGATGGGCGATCATATATTCTTTAAATGCGATATGTCGCACAATATGCCCGCTTCCTGTCGGAAATACATGGACATGGTGGGTGCGCTCATCCCCGCCTTTTTGGAAAAAGCGGCGCTGCGGAATGCCGTTTTCCCCCATCGCTTGATAGCCAAGCGCTGCCATTGCCTTATTATATCGGTCGACGTGATCAATATGATGGACTTCTATCAAAATATCAATGATAGGCTTGGCGCTCATTCCCGGGATGGCCGTGCTGCCAATATGGTAGATGCGCAAACATTGCGCGCCAAATACCTGTTTCAGTTTTTCCGCTTCCTCGGCAAACATCGTCACCCACTGTTCACAAAACGGGACGACTTCTACTTTCCGCGCGATGATGATCACTCCCTTTTCATCTCTATACTTTGTAAAACGATTATTTTTGACTTTCAATAACCTGCAGCCCAAATTGCAAACAGTCTTCGCAAATCGACGCAAACGGCCCTCTGGCAAGACGATGTTTCTCACGCAAGCAAAAAGAGCAGCGTTCGTTCGTATTTTCTTTAGCCGTTGAGGACATACCGTTTCTTTCTGCCACGCTCAGCAATTTCATGTTCTCGTACACATGATGGATCAATGTCTCATCAATATATTCAAACTCCCCTTTGAGTTTCATGGCTGAGAGCTTGCTAGCGACTGCCATTCCTTCATAAAATCGCTGTCTCTCTTTGTCTTCGCCATTTTCCGCTGCCGCCATCATGTCTTCGGAAAACTGCTCCAACGCTTCCGCCGTCAAGCTGCCCAGCCATGTTTTTTGTCCATCGTTCATGACATCATCTCCTCCTATTTCAGTTACTTATTCCCAATACGACAAGAAGCGAACATATTCCTTCTTATTGTCAATCATCAAGAAACCGCGCGCGGATGTCGGGGGTGGGCATCAGGCAATGGCTGCGCTTTCCGAACCATTCATACCGATGCTTGGCGACAAAATCATATACATTATCGCGCAGCGGCTTCGGAACAAGCCGAAATATATAAAACAGCTTCCATGCGCCAGCAAGCCGCCGGCAAATGCGGAGAACAGCGCTCGATTTTGTATAATAGCGGCCGTCTTCGAGCAACACGAGACTGTCCACCTCGGGAACGCCAAACTTTTCTCGCAGCGCCTCTCCTGTTTCACTTTGCAAAGAAGCAAAGCGAAATACGGCATGCGGGTCACGCGCGATAATAAATTGCACGCTCGCGCTGCAAAGCGAACAAACACCGTCAAACAAGATAATTGGATGCATCATTCTCCTCCGTTTACTTGCTATTGACTGGTTTAATGCATTCCATCACATCGTTTTTCGGCGAATTGACAATCGTTGACACTTCGTACATTTTCATGTCTTCAGCGGGGTACGGCTGCAACAACGATTTCACATAATCGGTATCTTCAAGATGCGGATCCAGCCATGCGTCATGCTGATCTTGCGGCAAAATCACCGGCATACGGTCGTGAACCTCTTTAACTAATTCGTTCGCCGTTGTGGTGATAATCGTACACGTATACAACGTTTCGCCACGTTTTTCCCATGTTTCCCACAAGCCGGCAAACGCAAACGGCCGTCCGTTCCGCAATGTAATGCGGTACGGAATTTTTTTCTCTCCTACTGTCTTCCACTCATAAAATCCGTCAGCCAAAATCAAACAACGTCTCCGTTTAAGCGCGCGGCGAAAGCTTGGTTTTTCGTCGACCGTTTCCGCCCTTGCGTTAATCATCTTCCAGCCGATTTTCGGATCATCCGCCCAAGATGGCACCAACCCCCACTTCATCATCTTCCCAATTCTCTTCCCTTCCGCTTCAAACACGGTCAGCACCGCTTGATTTGGCGCGATATTGAACCGGGGCGCGATGTCCCCTGCGTAGACAAATCTAAAAAGCGATCGAAGTTGTTCGATTCCAACAGCTAATGAAAATCGTCCGCACATCAGCAATGTTCCCTCCCTTTATATAGACGGATGAAAAAGGAATTTGCTTCATATAAGTAGAAGTATAATATAAAAAAGGAGTTATATGCATGGAACTTGTTGCGCTTGGATACTTTGGCGTTGTAATGTTGCTGCTGCGAGGGGTTACGCCGGCGCAAAAACGGCGGATTGGCGGCGCGTTCGCCGCTTTGGTCACCATCTTTATCATTGGTTCATTATGGATTCGCTATCAAACGGGATTTTTTCACTTGGATCACTGGGAATGGCAAAACGCGGGTGGTTTGATTTCATTAGGAAAATGGGCTGTTCCGTCATATCTCGTGTTCGCTTTTTTGTTGCTTCTGCTTATATTGTTTCGCTTTATCCAGAAAACAATGGCGGCACCTTCTGGAGCGCGAGTATGGCTGTTTGTTTTTGCCATCTTTTTTACGCTCATTTACGTCGCCGTCGCTTACATTGTGTTATTTGTCGTCGTTTTCTTCTTTTTTCCGTTTGCGCCGTGAAGCAGTTCGCAATGCACAAGAAAAACTCCTTGGGCGTGAAATCTCGCATGCCCCAAGGAGATGAATGAGCTAAAGCGTATTTTTTCCATCCTTAGCAACAATATATCTCTGTGTAATTTTTTCTAAACTTTCCGCCATTTTTTGAAGCGTGCTAGATGATGCGTCTAAATTTTGGGCAGTGTGCACTTGTTTCTCCACCGCCGCATTTAACTCTTGCGTGCCGGCTGAAATTTGTTGGGCAGCGCTTGCGATTGCCCCGATAGCGCGGTTTAATTGTTCTATCGCCGACGCTTGTTGATCGACAGCATTGGCGATATTGGTAGAATTTTCGTTAATCTTTTCTGTGACAGACATGATTACTGAGAGGGCAGACTTTGCTTTATCGGCTAAATGCTGGCTTTCTATCACTTCATCTCTAACCTTATCCACTTCAGACACGGCTTCATCTGTACTTTTCTTATTTCGATTAACAATTTCAATAATATTTTTTGCTGCTTTTGCGCTTTCCTCTGCCAATTTTCTAACTTCTTCGGCTACAATGGTAAAGCCTTTCCCATGCTCACCGGCGCGGGCGGCTTCAATTGCGGCGTTTAATGCAAGCAAATTAGTTTGGTCGCTAATATTCGTGATGATATTCACCAGCTGGGCAATTTCATTCGATTCGCTATTCAGCCGCGAAATCGTATTTTTTAGTTTTTCGGAAGCAGACGCCACTAACGTTAACCGTTGAACAACGTGATCGACTGCGTCAACGCCTTCTTTGGAAGTGTTTAAAGATTCTTTTGTGACAGCATTCGCTTTTTGGGCCGACGCATTGATTTCTTCGACAGAAGCGTTAATCTCTTCAACGGCCGCCTGAACTTCCTCAATATTGGCGCTTTGCTCTTGGATGCTTGCAGAATTTTGCTGGATCGATGCAGATAATTGTTCCATCGCTTTCATCGATAAATTTACCGATTCAGACAGTGATCTGGAAAATTGAACCAATTCATTAGAATCGTTTTGCAGCTTTATGATTAAATTGCGCAAACTTTCTGTCATATTGTTGATGGTTCTAGACAATACTTCCAGCTCGCCTTTTGCTTCCACTTGAACGGTCTGGCTTACGTCGCCATCCATAATGGCCCGCGCTCGTTCCGTGAGCTCGGAAATCGGTTTTACTAGAAAATAATGGAGAAAGCTAAAAGCAACAATAATTAACACCACGGACATAACAAACGAAACCGCCATTCCATTCATCACATTCGCAAGAAGATAGCTCATGAGATAATGCACTAGTTCCAACCCTACGAGAGTGAGCAAAATAACGCGGCTTAAGTATGACATTTTCCATCTCATTGAGCTGTCCTTCCTTTCCTGCTTTTTTAACGTATTTTTTGCATGTACCGCTGATTTCTTTGTTTCCATTGAAAAAGATGGTGACATTTATGAGAAATGGCGAAACATACATCCGTGTGTGCCATTCTTCTTTCTTTACTCCCGTTTCATTGGTTTATTTGAATAACATTTTTGCTCATCGTAGCTTATTATATTGTGGAAGCATAATGTTAAAATAATTTTTAACTGACACTATATCCATTGCTTATATAAAAACCGGAAACATTTTTCGATAGTGAAAAATATTTCCGGTTCATCTTGACAATCGCTATTTTTGAAATTCTTCCTCTAAATTATCACGCAATAAAAACACGATAACCCGTTCGCCTGTGCGAGTGCTGATGTCTGTATACATGCTGATGACATCTTTTCCCGTTATTCGCAAAATGATCTCCTTTAGCTGCTCGCTGCCTGATTCAATTAAATCCGAGCGAATCCGCTTGACCGACAGCAATCCTTCTTTTGTCATCGCTAAATTTTTTTCCGCTGGCGTTAAAATCCCTTTTAATTGAACAAGAATAATATTGCGGATGATATCTGTCTTTACGGCAATGGATCCTCGTCCTAAATATTCTTTTTCCCATTGCGTAAGCGCACGGCTAATTTGATCTTCCATTTCTCCTTTTGATGCAGCCATCTTTCTATTCCCCTTTTCCCTTGAACTTTTCCCGCTGACTCGCTTTGTCCCTTCGCCATTATTTTTTGGACAAAAAAACGGCATGGTCACTATTTCAGTGAAACATCCCGATCAATGGCACCAGACTACATATTATTAATTGCGTTGCTTTCAATCCAGCAATTTAGCTGTCTATCAAAATAAACAGCATGGTTTATTTATTTATTATCATCATTCATATCGTTTTTTCTGTCAAGAAAAAATTTTATTTGCCATTCGCATATCTTTATTGCATTTTCTTCAAAAACACCAATACTTTCTTGATACATTGAAAATCTTTTTACATGTTTTTCCTTTCTGTAAGCCATCATTCAAACACATCCCGATGTGCGTTTATACATTATATGATATGGAATGGACGAGTCTCCTTTGCTATGGATAAACAAAATTGGACACGGAGCAACATGATGTCCCGCTTTTATCGGCGATGATTCATTCAAGTCTGCATCCGCCAGCACCGGGAATAATGGTCAAAATCAAGCGCGTAAACGAACCATTCGGCCCATAGCGGTTGCCGCCGTATCGTATCCATGTGAAAAAATCACCGTCATTTTCGCCTGTCCGTGCGGCGCAATTCCCCAGCTTTTTAATTTTATTTGTTCATCTTTGCTGATAAACGTGACATTTTTATAACTTAGCCCGTAATCTTTTGGCGTCTCCGCAATCGGCTTGCGCTCTTTATGGGTCAGCTGCCAGCCAACATAGACGGAATGCCGACGCAAGCCGATAATCGCCAAAATAAGAAAGCTAATCAGCGGCGGAAGCCACCATCGTCGCACTTTTCTGTGTGATTCGAGCTGTAAGTTCCATCTCTCCTCCTCCTTTTCGTTAATTATCTTATACAAATAAACCCCGCTCCTCCATATTGGCTAAGCGAGGAACATCGTATTTCTTTTCCATACGTCATGTCAGCTGATCTCTCGCAACAGACGTGCTACTATTCTAACAGCTCCCGCAACTCGGCAACATACTCACTTGAGCCGGTGACAATCAGACGGTCTCCCTGTTGCAGCTTTGTATCTCCGTGCGGAACGATCGATTCATTTTCGCGGAAAATGCGGACAATAATGCAATCGCCCATAAGCGGAAAGCGGCGGAGCGGGATTTCATCATATTCATCGTTATTCATCGTAATTTCATGCAATGTTGCATCTTTGTTTATAAACATCCGCGCTACAAGCGGCGATTCAATCGACGCCTTGAGCATCGATGTCGACGAAAGCAAGACGGACATGGTTTCGATGCCTGCCGCTTTTAGCCGTTCGACTTGTGCCGGTGTTTCCGCCAGCGCAAGCACCCGTTCGACTCCCCGCTCTTTGGCCGCCAATGCGACGGCGGCGTTCACCTTCTCATTTCCCGTCCAAGCAACAAGGATATCGGCGTCAAACGCTTTATGCCTCTCCAATGTTGGCAGCGAATAGTCCTCGATATCCACAATCGGGAACACATGACCGGAAAGCGGCAATTCCATTTTTTCTTGCTGGATATGATGCAGCGTCGCTTCATAGCGTTGTTCCTCTAATTCCCTTGCCGCCGATAACGTAAATTGGTTCGTGCCAATAAACGAAATGGCAATCTTTTTGTCTTCCTCTTTCGGTTTCACAAATAATTTTTTAAATAAAATCGGCGAAACAATGCTGGAAATGACCGCTACTAAAATAAGCGCACCCTTCATATTTTCATCAATGACGCCGATGCGTTCAGCAATCGTAGCTGCTGCAATGACGAGCGACAAAGTCGAAACAAGCAAAAACGCCGCGGCAAGCGTTGTTTTTGTGTCATACCAGATTCTTAATAAAGAAACAGGAATAATTTTCGAAATCGCCAGCGCAGCCACCAACAGCGGAATCATCGTTAAAATCTTCGGCTCGGTGACCAGCGCCCGCAAATCTAATTCGACTCCAACCATGACAAAAAAGATCGGGATAAAAAATCCGTAGCCAAAGGAATCTAATTGATGCACCAATTCTTTATTCGGCGACAGCAAAGAAACGAGCACCCCTGCTAAAAACGCCCCCAAAATATTTTCGGCACCAAATGTCTCCGACAAGGCGACCAAAACGATAATCAGTGTAAATACGGCGCGCGTGCCGATCTGCACCGTTCCTTTTGCCATCGTTTCCACAAAGGAACGTTTCTTAAAATATTTACCAATAAAGTAAAAAGCAACACCTGCGGCAAACAAGCCAAGAAGGAGCCAAATGCTTTTATGCCCTGGTTCATAAATCGAGACGAAAACCGCCAGTAAAATCATTGTCGCCAAATCAGCAATAACCGCAACAAGCAAAATCGTCTGCCCGATCGTCGTCTTCATGAGATTGGCGTCTTTTAACGTAGGAACGACGACACCAAGCGAAATAGTAGAAATAATTAATGTCATTAAAAACGCATTATCAATATAGCCTGCTAATACAAATAAATAGGAAAGCCCATAAGACAACACGAAAATAGCCAAAAAAATAATCGAAGCGACGACAAATTGATTTGGTTCCTTTTGTTTCTTGGCTGTTTTCGGCTTATCCGCAAACGCAGAAAAATCAATTTCTAATCCACTTAAAAACATTAGAAACAAAAAACCTAATGTCGATAATGTCTCAATCCACATGTCCGGTTTGACAAGATTAAATCCGGTCTTCCCGATCATAATGCCGGCGATAATTTCCGCCACGACAACAGGAATGACCTGTAGGCGCAAACGATTCAATAATATTGGCGTCAAAAAAGCAACGACAACGACAATTAACAACGAAGTAATCGATGAATGTTCTGCCATGCCATTCTCCCTTCCAAACGTTTTCTAGACTTTAGATATTATCTGATAGAAACCAATTTGGCAACAAAACAGCTTTAAAAATAATCGATCGCTCACTAATTTCTGCTCTGGAATCACAGTATGATCAGACCGCCGCAGTAGCGTAACTCATACACTTTTTCTTCTGCGATGAAAATACGCTCTTCTCCACAAAAGCGTTCTTCCCATGTGCCTTCATCATCATTTTGATATGTATACGGACCATTTTGCCATTGACGCGGACCGCGATATGGCGCTTGCACATCAGCTAATCGGAGCGCCTCGCGTATAAACAGAATCTGCTTGTTCCCGTGGCAAGCTGGGAATAACAATACCTCCTGAATATACCATCGACAGTACTGTCCTCTCTTTTTCTTCCACTACTTCTTGTCCAGCGAAAAAAACGGAGCCGAAATAAATATCGCGGTATAAATCGTCTCCATTTCTGATATTCCAGCTGCTTTGCCCCGTTCCATAAAGGACGGACCGACGTATCATTCGTTTCAGAAGCGCATGTCTGTTTTTTTTGCTTCCACTAGAAAATCAACGAAATTTGCCATATATCTTCTCTCCTTCCTCCAACAAGCTATAATTGTTGATTATATCGAATTGCACTCACTTGATTCATCAAATAAAATAGAGCCGTCATAAAAACGGCTCTGTATCATTGCCATTATGAAGGAGATAGCTGCTTCTGCCCATGAATAATCATTTCAAAATAGCGAACAGAAAGCATCTGCTCATCCACTAAATGGCAATCCCAAATATGCTGCAAAAAGAGCTGGGCAATCAAGCTATTGCGTTTATTTTCTTCCGCGCGTTCAAGAGCGACAATGCTTAAATAAATGTCGCACAAGCGGTTGGCGATTTTTTTCGCGTGGAATGTTTGCACCTCTTCCGGCTGGCCGTCAAGCCGTTTCAATGCTTCGACAAGTTCGTGCAATCCTTGCTTCACCGGGTTGGTGAGCGGCTCTACATCGGCGGAAAGGGTAGAGAGCACCTCTGTCGTTTTGGCAATAAACTGCTCATGAACGCGGTATTTGCGCATCAACCGCAATACTTCCAACCCTAAAATGTTGGCCGTCCCTTCCCATACTGTCAGCACTTGCGCGTCGCGAAGCAAGCGCGGCGTCACGAAATCTTCGATATAGCCGTTGCCGCCGTGCATTTCGATCGCTTCATGGGCAAAGGCAATCGCTTCTTCAGCGGTGCGCATCTTGAGCAAAGCGATGAGAAGACGGTTCCACGCTTTTTCGTCCTCCGTCGCTTCATCCGGCGCAGTCATGACGCGGTCGAACCCGGAAATCATTTCAAAGCAGGCGCTCGTCTGCACTTCTTGCCTTGCCGTTAAATTGGCGAGCGTTTCCCTTACCATCGGATAGTCGGTCAATTTATGGCCGAAAGCGGTGCGGTTAGCGGCATACTGCTTCGCTTCTTCTAACGCCCGCTTCATAATGCCGATCGATCCGACCGCATTGCAGACGCGCGACAAGTTTAACGCTTCCATCATATAATAGAAGCCTTTTTTCGGATCGCCGATGGCATATGCTTTCGCCCCGTCAAAGACAACCTCTGCCGATGGCACGGCGCGCACCCCGAGCTTATCTTTCAAACGGCGGATTTGAATGCCGTTTAGCGTACCGTGTTCGTTGCGCCATGGGACAAGAAATAAGCTCAGCCCTTTTGTTCCCGGCTCGCTCCCGTCGATGCGCGCCAGCACGGTGGCGACACCGCAGCGGCCGGCGTTGCTGGCAAAATATTTTTCCCCATACAGCTTGTAATGATCGCCGCACGGAACGGCACGCACCGCATTAGCGCCAACGTCAGAACCGCCCTGCCTCTCCGTTAAAAAAGTGGCTCCTTCATACAGCTCGACTTCCCCGGTGGAAATGACATGCGGCAAATATTTCTTCTTCAATTCCTCATCGGCAAAATGCTCTAGCAAATAGGCGGTGGCCATTGTCAACGTCACCGGGCAATAAAAGCCTGCCTCCACCTGCGACAATAGATAGCCTTGCGCGTACGAATAGATGTAATTCCCTTTCCGTCCCAGCTCGGGAATCGGCTTATGGACATAGCCGACGATTCCCGTTTCATACGTTTGTTTCGCGGTCTGCTGGTAGCCTTCATTGACCCATACTTCGGAAATATCGTTGCCAAAGCGATCGTATTTGATCAGGCGCGGCTGCCCTTCGCGGTCGGTGTGCACAGCGCGGCGGTCAATATCGGTCATGCAAAGCTGATAAAATTGTTCCAGCTTTTCTTCGGCATAGGCATATAGCTCCTCATCTAAATACTTTTTCAAGTTGGCGAGTAAATTCGGATCAACGTCGCGCAGCCGTCTCATCGTGCTTCCCCCTTAACACTTGTTTTAACACTTTTCCTGTTGCGTTGCGCGGCAGTTCCTCGATCTGCTCATATAAGCGCGGAATTTTATAGTCGGCGATCTTCCCTTTTAGAAAACGCTTGCAATCTTCCGCGAGATTTTCCAGCGGTTTGGCGGCAACGACAAACGCTTTTGCCGTTTCTCCCCATTCCGGATGCGGAACGCCGACAATCGCGACATCGACAATGTCTGGATGCGTGCGCAGCACATCTTCCACTTCTTTCGGATAAATGTTGACGCCGCCGGAAATAATGATGTCTTTTTTGCGATCGACCACCCAAATATAGCCGTCTTCATCGCGGCGCGCCAAATCGCCGGTATAGAGCCAGCCGTCTTTGATCGTTTCCTTCGTCTTTTCTTCGTCTTTATAGTAGCTTTTCATCACACTTTCCCCGCGCAGCACAATCTCGCCGATTTTCCCCGGCGGCACTTCCTTCCCTTGGTCATCGACGATTTTCACTTCACAATGAAGGGCAGCGTATTTGCCGACGCTGCCGGCTTTTTCGGCGTGCTCTTCCGGCGATAAATACGTTCCGTTCGGACCTGCTTCGGTGAGGCCATACAAACACATCAAGCGGTCGGTGCGAAATTGGCTCGCAATAAACAACGCTTCGTTTCGCGACAGCGGCGCTCCGCCGTACGTCCAGTAGCGGACGGAAGAAAGGTTATAGTCATGCAGGCGCGGATGCTTGGCAGTCAGCAAGTAGGCAACAGGCGCGCCAAAAAAGTGGGTGATTTTGTGCTGTTCAACAAGCTGGAGCAATGATTCTGGAGAAAACGCTGGTGCCAGTACATGGGTGGCGCCGACATAGGTGCCGCCGACAAAAAACAAATGCAGCGGTGCGGAATGGCTGAGAGGCATCATATGCAAAATGCGGCTGTGGCGGTCCATTTTCGTCTCGATGGCCATCATCGTCGCGACGGCAAAAATGTTGCGGTGCGTAAACAATACTCCCTTCGGCCGTCCTGTTGTTCCCGATGTGTACAAAATCGCTGCTTCATCCTCTTCATTCAGCGGGCAAACAACCGGATCGGGCACCCCTGCCGCTATCAAGTCAGCCATGGATACCCATACATCGGCTGCTTTTCCCGTTTTGATCCAAACGATATTCCTTTGGCCTACAAGCGGGGCAAGCTGCCCGCAAATCCATTCATGGGCGATCACCGCTTTAGCTTCACTATGATGAAGAATATATTGCACCTCGGAAGCAGTGAGGCGCGCATTAATTGGAACGACAATCGCGCCAAGGCGAAGCACGGCAAAATACGCAAACGCAAATTCTTTCGTATTCGGCATATACAAAATGACTTTCTCGCCCTGGCGAATGCCAAGCCGGGAAAGCGACGAAGCCAAGCGGTTGACCGTCCGGTCGACTTCCTCGTACGAAAGCTCTATATCCCCATCAATGATCGCAGTTTTATCCGGAAATTTTCTCGCATTGCAGGCAAGAAGCTCTGAAATGTTCATCCATCCGATCCCTCCAATTCGCGCAATCGCTTTTCAAAATCCGCTAGCATCGCTTCCATCTCCTCTTTCAGCTGCATGAGATCGTCGATCCGCTCGCTCACCTCCTTTATTTTCTGCCTCCCGTATTCGATCGTTTTTTCCAGCTGTTTTTGGCCGGTGCGGTCTTGATCAAAAAGCGAAATCATTTCATGAATTTCCTCAAGCGAAAAGCCAAAACGCTTGCCGCGCAAAATCAGCTTCAATTTTGCACGCTCCTTTTTGGTGTACAGACGCTGCCCCGATTCGGTGCGAATCGGGGCAATCAGCCCGCGCTCTTCATAATAACGGATCGTCCGCGTGCTAATGTCAAATTCCTGTGCCAGCTGGGAAATCGTGAAGTAATTCATGTTGTTCCCCTCTATCATTTTAATTTTCTGAATTTTATTTTAATTTACGTTTACGTCAAAGTCAATTATGTTTTCAAAATATAAAATAAATAAGGAGGGTTTTCCCTCCTAACTGCTTGCGCTCGTATAAAAGCGAAGCGCAAAGCGCCAAAAGCGACGCGCCAGCCATAAAAAAACCAAAGCCAGCAAAACGGCGATGAGCGCGGTCGCCGTATCCCACTTTCCTAACAGTGACAACGCCGGCATGTTCGTAATGACAGCGGCGGGCAATACGTACGTCAGCACGACGCGCACCCAGCCGCGGTACATGCCGATCGGAAACCGCGCTGTTTCAAAAAACGAATCAAAAATAAAGGACAAGTCATCGATGCGGATGACCCAAAACGACGTCGTCATCAACATCATCCACAACGAATAAATCAACACGAATGACGCCGCGATGGTGATGAGAAAAATAAGCACATCGAATAACGACGGAATATAACGCTTGACCATCAAGCCGTAGCCGATGACGCCAAGGCCAAGCAAAACGTCAATCAGGCGCCAAAATACTAAATGGCGGAAGCTGACGTAAAACATGCTGTCGACCGGTTTCGTCAAAATATAATCGAGCGTGCCGCGGCGGACATGTTCGAGCAGGCGCGGCATGTTGGGACGCAGGGCGAAATCGATCAATCCCCTTAATGTATTAAATACGCCAAGCAATACAAGCACGTCGGCATACGCCCAGCCCCCTAATTGATCGGTCTGATAGAAAAAGATGTTAACCGTCAAAATCGCAATCCCAATGCCAAAAAAGCTGGAGACGAGATTGCCGAGAAACTCGCTGCGATACTCCAACTCTTCCACGAAACAGGCGCGGAAAAACTCGCGGAAAATCCGTATATATCTTCGCACGCTTAACCACCTACCGCCTGATTTTTCGTTAATCCCGCTCTCCATATCCACTGCAGGCCAATGATGAACACAACCATCCAAATCGATGCGATGGCAAATCCTTGCAGCATATCATGACCATTGGTTGCTTTGGTAATGATGTCAATCGGAAACCCGATCATATAACGAAACGGCAAAAAAACGCTCCATTGCTGCAACACTGGCGGCAGCAGCGACAACGGCGCAATCCGTCCCGATAAAAATAAGGAAATCACTTCTAGCACGCCATAAACCGCCGTGACTTTGGTAATCCAAAAGCCGAGCAGCCCGCAAATGTAACTGAGCAAAAAGCGAAGCACAGCGCCAAACAGCACCGCCGCCAAAAACAGAAGCGCCTGTCCTCCTGTCACATCAAAGCGCAGCGCAGGCACAAACAGAGCCGCTATCGCCCATATCGGCGCCAAGATGGCAGCAAACAATGCTTTATACACGACATTTTCTGCAATCGCCCAGTGAATCGGATGCAACGGCCGCAAAATATAGTTCGAAAACGTCCCTTCGCGAATTTCGCGGTCAAGCTCCCAAACGTCCCACGCGCTCGTCATCCGCTCGACAAAAATAACGGCCATAAAGTAAAAAATAAAAGCATCGCTTTGGGCCGGATCAATGTTCATCCATACGACCATTGTAATGAGCGGCTGGGTGATGGCGCCTGTCATCCAGACGAGAGTAGCCAGGCGATAAGCAAGCATTTCGATATATTTCATGCGCAGAAGGGCGATGTATTTACGAATCATTATGCAGTCCCTCCTGAAACGCGCGCGTAATTACTTCTTCCATCGGCGGGTCTTGAATGTTAATGTCATGGACGTGGAAATGCTGCAAAAAATGCGCCGATACTTCTGCCACTTTCTCCCGCGCCACCCGCAATGCCACATTGCCGTCTTCGATTTCCACGACCTCTCCGTAATCTTCCCAGCGCACGTCAGGCACCTTGGCAAAGCGAACTTCGAGCCGCTTGTATGGGGCGAGTTTCTCCGTCAGCACCGTCAACTCCCCATCATAAATCAGCGTTCCATAATTAATAATCATGACGCGGTCGCACAGCGCCACGACATCGCCCATATAATGCGATGTCAACAAAATCGTCGTTTCATGCTCGCGGTTGTAATCAACGATAAAACGGCGCACTTTTTCCTGTGTATGGACGTCAAGCCCGATCGTCGGCTCGTCTAAAAACAATACTTGCGGGCGATGCAGCAGCGCTGCCGCCAGCTCGCAGCGCATCCGTTGCCCAAGCGACAAACTGCGCGTCGGTTTGGTCAAAAGCGGCTCTAGCTCCAGCAATTCCACTAATTCGTCCAACGTTTCGCGAAACGTCCGGTCATCGATTTCATAAATCGCCTTGTTGACTAAAAATGTTTCCATCGGAGGGATATCCCAAATGAGCTGGCTTTTTTGCCCCATCACCAAACTCATTATTTTTTTAAATTCGGCTTTTTGTTCAAACGGGACGAAGCCGCCGACTGTAATTTCTCCTGAAGTCGGATGCAGCAGCCCGGCCAGCATCTTCATCGTCGTCGTTTTGCCGGCGCCGTTCGGACCTAAAAATCCGACAATTTCCCCCTTTTCGATCGTAAACGAAATATCTTTGACTGCTTCCACCACCCGATATTCGCGCCTCCACAAGCTGCGCAAGGCCTCCAGCCAGCCCGCTTGGCGGACATGGACGCGAAATGATTTATGCAAATGCTTCACATGAATCATGTTTTCTTCCTCCAACTGATGACAAGATGTTTTGTCCGTACATTATTTTTATATGATTAGCAGACAGCATGCAAACAAAAAGCAGACTTCCGAAATTAACTGTGCTTTAACGAGGAGGACATAGCACACAGCGGAAAGCGCAGCAAAGTCTTTAGTCTCCCCTATCAAAAGACCGATGAAACCATTAAAAAGCTTATACAAGCCAATGTGAACTTTCAATGAACATGAACAGGTAGTATAGCTGAAGTAACCCAAGTCAATTATTATTGTATTTTTATTTAAATATATTTATAATTATACAAAATCCATTCGATAAGGGGGAATTAAAATGGAACTGCTTCCCGAGTCCACTAATTTAATCGACTATCTGGAAGAATTAGATGTTGTCGATTTTTCCCATCCTTTCATCCAGAAAAAAATAAATGAATTGTTTCATAAAGGGCAGTCAGAACTGGAGAAGGCGAAAATAGCATTTGAATTCGTAAGAGATGAGATTTCGCACTCATGGGATATACAAAGTACAAGAGTGACATGTAAAGCTTCTGAGGTACTTTACTATAAAGAAGGAATTTGTTACGCAAAAGCGAATCTATTAGCCGCTTTGTTAAGGTCTCAAGGAATCCCGACAGGTTTTTGTTATCAACGGCTCATGATATTCGATACACCTGACAAGGGTTATTCCCTTCATGCGCTAAATGGCGTTTTTCTTCCATCATTAAATCGATGGATTCGTTTAGATGCTCGTGGAAACAAACCAGGCGTACAGGCAGAATTTTCTATAGATAAAGAAATATTAGCATTTCCCGTCCAAGAAGAGTTAGACGAAAAAGATTTTCCAATCATTTATACTAAACCGAATCCAAAAACCATTTCCGTTTTAAAGGAACATACAGATGCGTTAGAAATGTATAAATATTATTTACCTGACAATTTATAAAGATCCGCTTCTTTCATAATATAGGAAGCTGGCTCTCATAAGAACCAGCCTCCTCGTCACCTCATTTAAAATGGATATGTTCTCTCTCTTGTTTGCACAGATACCCATTTTGCCACAGTAAATTCTTCTACTACCCATGGATTTCCAAATCTTCCTAATCCACTTGCTTTATTGCCTCCAAACGGAATGTTTGGAGCATCGTTCACTGTTTGGTCATTAATATGAGTCATGCCGCTGTCAATCTGTAATGCTAATTCTCTTCCTTTCGTTAAATCACTCGTAAAAATAGCCGAACTTAACCCATATTCTGTGTTATTGGCGATAGCGATCGCTTCTTCATCCGTTTTTGCTTTGATGATGGTAGCAATCGGGGCAAACAATTCAGTTTGTGCCAGCTTGCTCGACGGATCGGCATCTATAAAAACATACGGAGTTAAAATGTTTCCGATTCGCTTTCCTTCTAAAGCAATCGTTATTCCTTCACGTTTTGCCTCTTCAATCATTCGTAATGCTTTTTCCATCTGCTTTTCATTAATTAATGGACCAATGACTGTATGAGGATCTCTCGGATCGCCATATGGAAGTGATTTTGCTCTTTCTACGAATTTTTCCACAAACTCATTATACTTGCTTTCATGCACGATGATACGATTAATAATCATACAAATCTGACCTTGATGGATAAATTTCCCGAATATTGCGGCATCCACCGCGCGATCCACATCAGCATCCGATAATACGACGAACGGGCTATTTCCCCCTAGTTCCAAAGCGACACGCTTTAACTGTCTTCCAGCAATTTCTCCAATATGTTTGCCGACAGCGGTAGAACCAGTAAAGCTAATCAAACGGGCGTGTCGGTTGGTTAACATTTCATCGCCGATTTCTTCAATATCTGTTAAGATCACGTTCAATACCCCTTTTGGAAGCCCAGCATGCTCAAACGCTTTTGCAATAATGACTCCACCGGTTAATCCAACTTGAATATCCGGTTTATGCACAACGCTATTCCCTAAAGCAATGGCTGGAGCAATCGTTCTCATCGATAAGTTCAATGGAAAATTAAACGGAGAAATAGAAGATATAACCCCTAATGGCAGACGATAAATATAGTTGACTTTTCCTTCGATGTTAGAAGGTACTTCTCTCACTGTTTGAATTTCATCGGCGTAACGCAAAGCTTCCTCTAAAATCTCGATCGCAAGCTGGAATTCCACATTTGCTTTGAGAAGCGTTCCTCCGGTTTCACGGACAATGACATCGATAATCGCTTCGCGATTTGCCTGCAAATACTCCGCTGCTTTACGCAATACCTCTTTTCTTTCCTCTACGGACGAACGCGCCCACGCTTTTTGCGCCTCATTTGCCACCTCAAACGCTTCATGAAGCTGTTGTACCGTGGCCAGACGTACAGAGGTAATGACCGAATTATCATACGGGTTTAAAATATCGTATGTTCGACTGCTTTCTCCTTCCACCCACTCGCCGTTGATAAAACTTTGATTCCATTGTTCATAACGCTCCATGCCTAACCATCCTCCTTGATTATATAACATAAAACTGATTTCCAATTAACCCCAGAGGCCAATGTCCATGTTCCAGCACAGCAATCAAGGAAAGAAACGGATTCGTTTCCCAGCCTTTAATATGAGAAACTAGCTCCCATGCGCATGCCATCCCGCCGATATACATCATATAGCACACCGCGGTGGTTACAGTCGGAGACCCATATTGTTCTAACGCGGCAAACAACTTGTCAAAACAATGGTGAAAAATAAGCGCTGGCACTTCATCCGCGAGTGTGAGCAACGCATCCAACTTGCCCGCTTGTTCCGCTTGGCGCTTTATTTTCTCTGGCATTTGCCGCAATTGCAGCCATACATCGCTGTCTTTCAACTTCATTTCTGTGAAAAATGAAGGAAGCTCGTCTTCGGTCATCCACTTTACTTGGCAATGTTCTAGTCTGAAGTAATGAGCAAATTCTTTAATTGCTTGTTCCACCTGCTCATCGCCCTTTTTCGCAAACGATGCCAACCAATTGACCTTTGATAAACGTTGAAGAAGCTGATTTACCCGTTCATTGTTCGGACTGAACGTATCTTTTGTTACCGTATTCGTATTTGAGGGCGCAGTCATTTTCTTTCTCCTCCCATCTATTCATAAGACAGCGCTTTCAAATAAGATCAGGTTTGTTTGTGTTTTATAGTCTATAAATTCATCTGTTCCCATGTTTATTATCGGCAAAAGTACAAAAGGTACTTGAAATAACAGCATAAACACAGTTGTCTCTACATTAGAAAACCAAATGTATATGGCCAAGTTTAGCTACTCTTACATTCGAAAGTGTGAAGATGCAGTCATTTCTAAATGATCAGGTTGCTTTATCTTATCGAAACTACTAAATTTCTCCTGTACACATAGCAGGGCTAGAGCCCCTATTATACTTGGGACAGCAAAAACAATAAAGGCCTTTTGTGAGGTGAGTCCCGTTGCCAAGATTAACCCAATTAATGCAGGAGCTAAAATCGCTCCAATTCTACCAACTCCTAATGCCCAACCAATCCCAGTTGCTCTTGCTTCCTTTGGATAATACTCAGAAATATAAGGATTTGCTAGATTCTGTGTACCAACCGTACAGGCTCCTCCTATTGCTACAAGTGCATATAACATAAATATATTTGAAGTTATCCCCAATATAATGAAACATAATGCTCCTAATATATACATAAAAACTAATATTTTTTTATGACCAAACCTCTCTGCTAGAAATCCTCCAACCAATGAACCACCAACTTGCCCCGTACATAAAACAATGTTAAATAACAAACTAGAAGTGAGTCCGTACCCGGATTGCTGCATAATTTTAGGAAGCCATGTATTCAATCCATACACCATTAATAGACAGCTAAACACAGCTATCCAAAAAGCAAACGTGCTAACCGCTCGTTGTTGTGCAAACAGCTTCTTAACTGGAAACCCTTTTGACTCGTTCTGCACTTCTTCAAATTGATAATCATCATCTTCTGTGTAATTCCCCAAAGGATCTATACGATTTAAGATTTCGCATAATTTTTTTATTCGATTTTTCAAAATATAGAAGGAAAGGGATTCAGGAAATTGCCTCATAAAGAAAGGGAATATCAATATCGGAATGCCGCCAATCCAATATAAAACTCTCCATCCCAACTCAGGAACAATGTACATTCCTAATAACGAAACCAAAATTCCTCCTATAGAGTATCCACAATACATTGTGGCAACGATAATAGCTCTATTCCTTTTCGGGGAATATTCTGTCATTAGAGAAATAACGTTAGGAGGAAGTCCTCCAATTCCTAAAGCAGCAAGAAAACGCATGACAGTAAAGGCTATAGGGTTGTCAACTGCTCCGCCTAGAAATGTAAATACACTAAACCCAACCATGCAAATAGCAAATACTCTTTTTCTTCCAATCTTATCTGCTAAAGGGGCAAATACTAATGCTCCTACCACCATCCCTACCAATGAATAGCTTCCTATTGCACCAGCCTGAACTAAAGTTAAATCCCACTCTTTCATGAGCCAGGGCAAACTTACCCCGTACATAGCAATATCATAACCATCAAAAGCGATTCCAACAAAGCACCATAAATAAACCATTAAGTGAAACCGATTAAATTTACTAGCCGCAACTACTTCCGATGCTTTAATTTGCCGCACTTCATCGTCCTCCATAATCGTGAATGTCTTTAACTCTCCTTAAATTAAATGAAAATAATTATTTCAAATGGCAGCTATTTGCACAAGATAAATAAACTTTGTTCAAAACTTGGTTATCCTTCTTCCGTAATCCTCTTTCTTCATTCACTCTTCTTCAACAGAAGGAAGGTATACATCCAACACAGCTGAACGTCCTTTTTCTAAGGCTTGTAATCCATTTTGCAATGCTTCCTTTAGCTCACCAGGTTTTGTTACTGTTTGGGCATACGCCCCTCCGGCTGCTTCAGCAATTTTGGCTAGATCAGCAGATGGTTCAAAGCTCACCCAAAATTCGTTAATCTTGCTCGCTATTCCTTTTGGATGCACCCCTAAAGTTGATAATTTAGGAGATTTCCACCCCCTATTATTGTATATCACTGTTAAAAATGGGGTTTGATATCTTCTTGCCATCCAATGAACAGTAGATGGAATACTAAATAAATAACTTCCATCTCCTGTAAGGTTAATAACTTTTTTATCAGGCATGGCTAATTTTACACCAATACTTGCTCCCCCATTCCATCCTAACGAACCAGCTCCACTTCCAATAATCGATCCTGGTTTAGAAACTTGGATATGCCGATATATGGCTTCATAGTTTGAAATTCCTTCATTAACGATGATTGTATTTTCATCCACAATTTCCCTCACGCAAGCAGTTAAATATTCAGGCGTAATAACATCCTCTCTGTATTGTTCTTGTTCTCTCCAATTTTTTCTTTGTTCGCAGTGGATTTTTTCAATTATCTTATATCTTTTACGCACTACTTCTTGATTGATGGAAGTTCGTTCTAATAACTGATTTAATTGTTGCAATGCTGTGTAGGAGTCTGCCCTGAAAAAACGCTGGGAAGGAATATACCATAATGGCATTTGCTCTTTCAGAGGGTCTACATCAATGTAATAAATTTTGCAATGTTCAGACGGCTTGTTTTTTAGAGGAATCCATGGAACATCACTATCTAAAACAAGTACTGCATCCGCCCTACTAAGCAAATCATTTTGTTCTTGTGAATTCCATAAATACCCGCAATGCATAGGATGATTGCTGGGAAAATTCATATAATTAGGAACAGATTCAATTACCGGAATAGATAAACGCTCACTTAACCGGATAAGTTCGTTCACAGCTTTTGAATTACGTCCTAAGTAAGATGTTATAATTAGAGGATTCTTCGCATTTACTAAGTTAATTACAATTTCTTGCACCCCTTCTTCTGGAAGAGCGGATGGTCGAATAGGCTCCCATAATGCTGGATTGATTATTATTCTTTCCGCATCTTCCTCCATTACCTCACGAGGACCTACAAGGTAAACAGGACCTTTTGGATCACTTTGCGCTATTTGTAATGCCCGATGAACGAGCTGCTTTACATTTTTTCCGGAACGAATCTCATTGTTGTATTTCACATACCCTCTAACAATCCCTCGTTGATCAAAAACGTCTTGTATCCAATGAATAAACTCATTTCTGCTGCCAATCATTTCACCTTCCTGAGTAAAAGGGGAAGCGCCAGCAAAAATAAGCACAGGTACCCTTCCCTTTGCTGCATTGTGAATGGCGCCTCCAAGGTTTTGTGTTCCACATTCGACATGTACAATCACTGCCTGAGGCTTTCCAGTAACTTGTGCAAATCCATGCGCCGCACTTAATGCTACCATTTCATGCGGACAAGTAATCACTTTAGGAAGCTTTATTCCTTTTTGTCTTGCCTCCGCTAAACTCTCAATAATTGCAGGATGATCGCTGCCTAAGTTACAGAAAATATAGGAAACACCTGCCTCTTGCAATGCTTCGAGGAAGGCTGTACTAGTCGTATATTTATCGAACAACCCCAGTACCTCCTCATTTATATTGCATTTATTCACCTAATCGCCTCTGTTCTCTACAAAAATATTCCTTCCTCTGTCATCCTTTTAGTAGGATAACAGAGGAAATATTATTTACACGACACCTGCCTCCGGTTTAAACTCACTAACCACCTGTTGATATCCATTGTTGTTCGGATATTCCTCTTCCCGCTGCAATCCAAGCTTCTCCATAATCGGCAGATCATTTGCGCAGAATAATAGCGCTTCCTCATTCGAAGCATTGACATGCTCGTGCCAAGCCCAATTTGGAATAACAAAATAATCTCCTTTTGTCCAATCAAAGCGAACGCCGTTAATAACCGTATATCCTTCCCCTTTGAATACATGGTAAATTGCGGAATACGTATGGCGATGAGCCTTAGAATGGTAGCCGACCGGCAGCTTCTGCATCCAAGCGGCGATATTCGGATTTGCGGTATGTCCTGTCGATGGATTAATATATTCGACAGCAATGCCATCATAAGGATCTGGTTCAAAATCGCTTAATCCCGCCAATGCAGCTTCTGTTTGTTTCCATTTGTATAATCCTAATGGCGCTACGTTTGCTTTACGGTCGCTGATCGGCCGAACCATTCCGCCGCGATATTTTCGCGCCGAGTAATCATCCGGCAATGACGGAGGTTCAATGCCATCCGGATGAGGCTCAAAGAACGTGCCGCCTGTCGCATAAATAAACGGAATATCCAGACAATCCATCCAAAACATTGGCCCATCTCCTGGATGGCTATGGCCATGCCATAACCCTCCCGGCGTAATGAGGAAATCGCCTTCCTCCATAAACAGCCGTTCCCCTTGCACAATGGAGTAAGCTCCTTTGCCGTCGGTAATAAAGCGCATGGCGCTTTGCGTATGCCGATGAGAAGGCGCCGTTTCCCCAGGCAAAATAAGCTGCACCGCCGCGTACAATGTATTGGTTGTCGACGCCCATCCCCATGGCTGGCGATGCTTTAATCCTGGATTTTGCAGGTAAATGGCTCTTCTTTCTCCTCCACGCTCCGGAGTAAAAATTTCTGTCGCTTCCAGCAATAGCTTTTGGATAATTTCGCCTTTCCACAGGTATGGAACCGCTTCTGGGGCCGGCTCCTTATGCATTAAATCCGGAATCGCTTCCCATAGCGGCCCTAAATGATATTTTTCGATTTTTTTCGTAAACTCTTTTACTTCCTTGCTTTGGAAAAACGGATTGGCTTCTGCCATTTTTTTCGCCCCTCCTCACGCTTTTTGTTGCGACTCATATTTTTTTAAGTTTCTTTCGATCTGTTTATTGTGGTTTGCTAAATGTTCAGTAATAAAATGTTCGACTAAAAAAGTCATCGGTTTTACTCCAAATTTTGGATTGCGGTGCGGTGCTTCTAACGCTAAATCCGCGTCACTTAACGAAGCAAACTGTTCATTGGCAAACTGTCTTGCTTGTTCGATTCCTTTAATGACATCGGAAACAGCGCGTTGATCCGCTTGGCGGACCGCTGCTAATCTTGCTTCATCTTGCAAACCTCTTCCCCATTCTGTACCACCCGCTTGAATGACACGGACAAGCTCTCTTGTCCAATAACCAATCACTTCTTCCACATGGCAAAGTATCTCCATAATCGACCATTCCTCGGCGGATGGTTTCCAGCGAATCACCTCTTCTGGCAATGTTTTTGCTTTCTGAATTATCTCATCAATCGATTGATTCATTTCTTCCTGGTATTGTTGAATTTTTGACATTATCATCCCACCTCCACGGTGTTCGATACTGCTTTAATACGATTTTCAAGAACTCCTATCTTTTCTACTTCAATCCGCACCACATCCCCATCTTGCAAAAATACTTGCGGGTTCCGAGCTATTCCAACTCCACCAGGGGTTCCAGTACATACTACATCGCCAGGTTCAAGTGTCATAATATGAGATAAAAATTCCACGAGATAATGAACATTAAAGACAAGATTTTTTGTATTCGAACGCTGCCGTTCTTCCCCATTCACCGTCAACACAATCTCTAAAGCATGAGGATCAGGAATTTCATCTTTCGTCACCAGCCATGGTCCCATTGGTGCGCTGCCATCCAGTGTCTTTCCTTGCAGCCATTGCAGCGTTCTGCGCTGCAAATCCCTTGCCGTTACGTCATTGACGATCGTATACCCCGCCACATAATCTAACGCATCGGTTTGCGATACATTGCGCGCCCGTTTCCCAATCACAAACGCAAATTCTGCTTCATAGTCAAGCTGCTTCGTAATCGGCGGAAGCGGAATGTCATCTTCCGGGCCGATAATGGTATTGTTAAATTTAGCGAAAATCACTGGATACTCTGGCAATTCCCGTTTCATTTCCAAAATGTGTTCCCTGTAGTTATGGCCTACGCAAATGATTTTATTTGGCTTTAATACAGGCGCTTCGATTTTGGCATCAGCACGGTGGATGGTCATGCCATTCTCCAAGGCGAAATCGGCCGCTTTGTACGCTTCCTCTAAACTCTTTTCGCCACCTTCTATCAGTTCTATCGTATTGGATGGAACTAACGCCGCTGCCAATTGTTCTGCTCGCGGATAGCCTTTTGCTTTCAATAACTGAACATACGCCTTGTTGAGATCCACTACGTTTTCCCCGACGATACAGCCTGCCCGAACCGCATCTCCGTGTCGATAGTTAATAATTTTCATAATCCTCCCCCTTACCCTAAAACCTGCATGTTGTCGTTCGCCGCTTTCTTCATTTTTTCGCGAATTTCATCAGGAATCGGCTCTGCTTTCGGCTTTCCGTTTTTAAAATTCGCCCAAACACGTATCTCATAGCCTTCGGCAATCATCTGTTCTCCTTTGAAAAATTGATGCTGAATTTTGAAAACTTTATCCCGCAGTTCTACGATCGCTGACTTCACACACACCTCATCTTCAAAAAAGAGAGGAGATTGAAACCGGCATTTTGCTTCCACAATTGGTATGCTTGTATGATCTTCATGAAATAATTTCCAAGTGGAATATCCTAATTTGGAAAAATAGTGATGCGTTGCTTGGTCCATCCATTTATAAAAATTAGGATAAAACACAATACCAGCAGCATCGGTATCTCCCCAGTTTACCTGAAATGGATACTCCATATGTTTCACCCAATCTTCAGTTTTCGATTAATATTTTGTTGACAATTGAGGCGGTCCCGATCTTGGACCATATGGCCCTTCATCAAGCCATTTGCCTAGGCGCGGCAAAATTGGGGCCAGTGAGGCAGCCACTTCCCTCTTCATATTGGCTGCTGGAGCGCTGCCTTGAATATGCTCTAAGGCGATGCCAGCACAGTCGCGGTTGTATCTTGCCGCGATCAGCCGCTCGTTGGCGGCCGCGGCAATGGCCGCTTTCGCTTCTTCGCGATTGGCCGCATCAAGCGCTGCCCGAATCGCTTTCGCCGCCATGATCGCATCCGGCACACCGGAGTTCATGCCGCGCGCGCCGAACGGGGCAAACAAGTGCGCCGCTTCACCAGCTAACAACACGCGATGATGACGGTCAGTCAACGACTCGGCAACGACTTGGAAAAAGCGGTACGTCGATACCCACGTGATGCGATCCGCATATTTTTCCGGCATCACTTTCGGCAGCCATTGTTTCACGCCTTCAACGCTGCCGAACTGTTCCGGATCATCCCCGTCAAGTAGCTGCAAATCAATTCTCCACCCTCCGGCAAACGGCACAAATAAGACGTTGCGTCCGTCTACGGCCGGGTGTTGATAATGAAACACCCGCTCTAGCGGCAGCGGATCTGCTTCATCTTCCTTCACATCGACAACAACAAAGTAATCTTTCGTCCGCGGACCTTCCATTTTAATGCCGACCGACTTGCGGACGGTTGAACGCGCACCATCGGCGGCAATCATATAATCGCATGTCCACCGTTCACCAGATTCAGCAATCATGGTGACTCCTTCCTCATCGGTATGGACCTCGCGAACCGGCGTCTCCCAGATAAATTCGACTCCCGCCTCAAGGCAGGCGTTATACAAAAATTTTTCCGCTTCCACTTGCGGCAAACTTGTAAATGGAGGAAGCGCCTTCGGATCAGGGGACGGATACCGTTTGACATACACTTCTTTGCCGCGGAATAACGTGCGCTTGACCGGCCAGACAACCCCATGTTTAGCAAACGTTTCCCCTAACCCTGGATAAATGTCTTCTAAATGCTTTAATGTAGCTTTATGGAAATAAATCGCCCGGCTTCCTGGACGGAGACGGTCTTTCGGTTCTGCTTCAATGACCGTCGCCGGAAGCCCAAAACGACGCAGCGCCAATGCCGCGGTTAACCCGATTGGTCCGGCTCCGACAACGAGGACCGGACGCCGCTTTACATTTGCTTGACCCATCAGCAACTCTCTCCTTTCCATTTTCGATATCCTAGCCCGATTCCCGTCTATCCAGCACTCTACCCTACTTGCTTTTGGTGATCTCGTTGGTCAACGACCCGTTTCGCCTTCATTGAAAAACGGGGCAGTGATCCTTGGGCGACCCGTTCGACATCGATCCGGATGCCAATCCGTTCCCTTAAGCGATCAGCCAGACGTCGTTCCACGTCCGTTTCTGACTCTACTTGCACTTTGACTTGGTTCATTTCATTTTCCGTATAATAAACAATGCGAAACTCTTTGATTTCCGCAAACTCTCTGATAATCGTCTCAATGGACGACGGAAAAATGTTGACACCGCGGACCACGACCATGTCGTCGACTCGTCCAATAATCCCGCCTGGCAAAAATCGATACGGATTGCCGCAAGAACACGGCGTCGAAGAACAAAACACAATATCTTTCGTCCGGTAGCGTATGAGCGGATAGCCGTAACGGCTGAAATTGGTGAGCACCAGCTCCCCGCGCTCTCCTTCCTTAACTGGCTGCAGCGTTTCCGGGTCGATAATTTCCGCCAAAAATTGCGCTTCGTTAATATGAAGCCCGTTTCGAGCCGAACATGAGTAGCCGTACGCCCCCATTTCCGTCATCCCGGCATGATCGTACACGTCCGCTCCCCATCGCGTTTCAATCTGCTGCCGCGTTGACGGAACAGACCCGCCAGGTTCCCCTGCTGTAATGATGGCCCTTACAGGAGCCGAGGGCAAATCGATTCCCATTTCTTCCGCCACTTCAGCTAAGTGAAGGGCGTAGCTCGGCGTGCAAAGCAATACCGTCGCCCGGTTTTCTATCATGCTATATAGCCGCTCTTTTGACGATTGCCCGCCTCCGGGGATCACGAGCGCCCCCATTTTTTTAGCCGCCTCATATGCGGACCAAAAACCGATAAACGGCCCGAACGAGAAGGCGAGGAACAAGCGGTCGCGGTTCGTCACCCCGCTCGATTTCAACACTTCAAACCAGCAATCCCGCCACCAGTTCCAGCTCTCCTCCGTATCCAAAATTTTAAGCGGTTTGCCAGAAGTGCCTGACGTTTGATGGTAACGAACATAACTCATTTCCGGATAGCAATGGTTTCGACCAAATGGCGGGTATAGCTGCTGGTCTTGAACGAGCTCTTCTTTCGTCGTAAACGGCAATTTTCGGAATTCTTCCATCGACCGCACTGGCAGGCAAAGATGGCGAAATTTTTCCTTATAAAACTCGTTAAACTGTGTGACAAATACAAGCAGTTCATTAATTTTTTGCAGCTGGTATTGTTGCAGCTCCAACTCCATCTCCCGAATCGACAATGTCATCCTGCTTTTCATCCCTTCTTTCCTACTCTTTTTACTATATTTCCATTTACAATATTTAAAACATTCTGAATGTTATGTTATATTATAATTGTCCCGTATAAAAGTTCGATATTTCTCTATGTGAAACAAAAGCAAAAATTATGCTTTTTGAAAGCGGTTTCTTATCAAAACAAGGAGGGGAGGAGGCAATGAAAGAGCGCAAAAGACGAACGTCGTTTTCATCATTGGAAAACGCTTTACGGCTGCTCCACCTATTTTCAATGGATGAGACAGAACTTAGCATCGCTGATATTGCGGAAAGGCTAAACATCGGCAAGAGCACCGCCCATCGGCTGCTGCAAACATTAAAAAGCGAAGGCTTTGTCAAAAAAGATCCAAAGACAAACCTTTATTCTCTCGGCACTTCATTGCTGGCGATGAAAAAAATTATCCATTCCCGTTTTCCCATTTGCCAAATCGCGCTTCCTTTTTTGCAGGAACTCGTCGCTTTATCGGGAGAAAGCGCGCATATCGCCACGCTATATGGTGCTGACGTCATCTATTTATACAAAGCAGAATGCGATCATCCTGTTCGTCTTCTTTCTTACGTCGGCAAAAAAAATCCGGCATTTTGCACCAGCACAGGCCAAGCCATTCTCGCCTATCAGCCAAAAGAAACGATCGACCGCATCATCGCCCAGGGACTTCCTGCCTTCACACCAAGAACGATCACCACACCGCCAGCACTTCTGGAAAAACTAGTGCAAGTGAGGCAACAAGGGTATGCCATCAGCAGTGAAGAACTGCACGAAGGGGTGACGTCCATCAGCGCCCCGATTCGAAACCGCAACGGAAACGTTCGCTACTCCGTCTCCATTGCCGGACCGATCCAACGCGTCAACGATCGTTCTCTTCCGTATTTAACACAGCTTGTCGTGCAAACGGCACAAGCCATTTCAGCGAAACTGTAAAAGCAAAGGGGGCCCACAGATGGTGGAAAAAATAGACATCACTCTCTCGTCGGTGAAAAACGGACTACGCATTTTGCGCTTATTTTCGGTTGAGGCGCCAGAGTTAGGAATTACAGAAATATCAAAACAATTGGGATTACACAAGACAACGGTCCATCGGCTGCTCGCTGTATTGGAAAAAGAGGGATTTGTGGAAAAAAACAAAAAAAACCGCAAATACCGTCTTGGCCTTTCAATATTGCATTTGAGCGGAGTGGTTGACCTGCATACCGAAATATTTAAAGACGCCCTTCCCGTCTTGCATGCTCTGATGAACGAATCAGGGGAGGCGGTGCATTTATCGGTGCTAGAAGATGACCGGATCGTTTATCTTTATAAAATCGAGTGCCCACACCCTGTGCGTCTTCTGTCTTACATCGGCCGGAGCAATCCATGCACCTGCACAAGTTCCGGAAAAGTGATGCTTGCCTTTCGCCCGAAAGCAACGGTCGAGAACATTCTTCGCCGCGGATTGCCAAAATACGGGCCGAACTCAGTCACCGATCCAAAAGAGTTAGTCAGCCAATTAGCGGCCATCCGCCAGAAAGGCTATGCCGTTTGCATTGACGAACTGCACGAAGGGGCAACGAGCATTGCCGCCCCCATTCGCGACTATTCCGGAGAGGTTGTCGCCGCCGTAAGCATCGTCGGGCCGAATCAGCGAATCACTCCGGCAGCCATTCCTCGGCTCATCGGGCTTGCTTGCCAAGCGGCGCGCGAAATTTCGTCATTGCTCGGATATTGCGATTAAACATCTTCTCTTTACTCGTTACTAAATGAATCTGAAGCTCACTCAAAAGGTTGCCTACGTTCAAACAAGCCATAACATCGATACGATATTGTTATCCAAAACGTATATGAAATAAGGATGTCCCACTCCGTTTGGGACATCCTCTCTCTTGGGTACAGCATGATTTTGCAGCCCCAGTCATGTTCCCCAAAACTTTCATGGACAAGCACCGATACGGTGCTTACTGTCCTGTGCGCCCGATTCAAAACACTAAACATATTATGCTTTATTAAACACCTAAATATTTGTGTTGCATTTCTTCATTTGCCATTAATTGATCGGGCGTGCCATGCCATACAATCTTGCCCTTGTTCATAATTAATATCTCATCTGCCGCCTTGCAAGCAAGTGCAATATTTTGTTCAACCATCAATATGGACAGTCCTGCCTCTTTTAATTTAATGACGATCTCACCCACTTGATCAATAATCACCGGGGCAAGTCCTTCGGATGGTTCGTCCATCAGCAAAAACTCAGGATTCGTCATAAGCGCCCGACCAATCGCTAACATTTGCTGCTGTCCGCCGGATAACTGTGTGCCCAAATTTTTTTCCCGCTCTTTTAATACAGGAAATAACTCATAAATTTTCTCCAGATCCCATATGCTCCCGTCATTTGCTTTTCTTTTTCGCGCCGGCATCGTCAAGTTCTCTTTTACAGTAAGCGACAGAAAAATCCTTCTTCCTTGCGGCACTAAACCGATTCCAAGACGGGAAATTTGGTGAGGAGACAAAGATTGCAACTGTTGATCCTTAAAACGTATGCTGCCCCGTTTGGATTTATGCAAACCGGCAATGGTATGAATCGTTGTCGTTTTTCCCGCTCCATTCCGCCCCAAAAGCGCCACACATTTTCCCTTGGGAACTGAAAATGTCACCCCTTGAAGAATATAGCTTGTTCCGTAATAGGAATGGACATCTTGAAGCTCAAGCATGTTGTTTCGCGCCTCCTCCGAAGTAAATTGCCTTTACCATTTCATTGTTTCTGACCTCCTCCGGAGACCCGCTTAATATGACTTCCCCATGGTGAAGAACCGTGATCCGATCAGCAATGGCAAAGACGACTTCCATATCATGTTCAATTACTACTAGCGCAATGGAGCGCGGAAGTTTTTGAATCATTTCTGAAGTTTGCGCTGTTTCCGCCGGGGACATTCCGGACGTCGGTTCATCTAATAAAAGAATCTTTGGATTGCTGGCCATGGCCAATAGCACTTCCAGCAATCGCTGTTCTCCATAAGAAAGATTTTTTGCTTTAATATGGCGGCGTGAAGAAATTTCCCATTCATCTAAAATTCTATTTGTTTCCTCCTTTATATCTGACCGGTTTGCCAGTGGCGAAAAAACGTTATATCGATACGATTTCTTAGCTACTAGCGCTAGATGAAGATTTTCCTCCACTGTTAAATCGCCAAACAAGTTATTTTTTTGAAATGTCCGGGACATTCCTAAATGGACGAGATGATGTGCAGGAAGTTTACTGATGTCTTTTCCGTCTAAATAAATAGCCCCGGAATCAATGGGCAAGAGATTCGTTATACAATTAAAGAGCGTCGTTTTTCCTGCACCATTGGGGCCAATAATCACATGGCGTTCCCCAGGGTTCACTTCTAATGAAACATTGCGCAATACTTGTAGCGTTTTAAATGATTTGCTGATATTTTCAACTTTGAGTAAACTCAATTGACTACCTCCTCTTTTTTTACTTGATTTTGAGTGGCTTCTTCATCGATTTGTTTACGCAAAAAAATGATATCTTTAACATATCGCAGCCAATGAATCATTCCGCCTTTCCCAATAAGAACAAGGATAATCAACAGAGCCCCCATGATCATCGGCCAGCGCTCCGTATAAGTGCTCATAAAGTTTTGCAAATAGATAAAAACGCCTGCCCCGACCGCCGGCCCAAGTAAAGTACCGACTCCGCCGATAATCACCATCACCATCACCTGACCGGAAAATGTCCAGCCTGACAAATCAGGGGAAACAAACACATTAAAGTACGAATAGAGCGATCCGGCCAATCCTGCTAAAGATCCGGATAACGTATAAGCTAGCAATTTATAAATCCGGACATTATGGCCGAGGGCACTCATTCGCGCTTCATTTTCCATAATGCCCTTCGTAATTTTTCCGGCCGGAGATTCTACAAACAGGCGCAAAAGAAGATAGGAAATGATAAAGGCAGCGCCCATGACATAATAGAACCCATTTGGAGATACAATTTCTCCAAAGCCAAGATTCAAGGTGGCAGAGACCGACATCCCATCTGCTCCACCTGTCCAAGGCTTCAGCTGCCAAAATAAGACATACAATAATTGTCCGAATGCAAGCGTAATCATCAAAAAGTAAAATTTAGACGTACGTATAAATACTGCACCGGTAATTAAGGCAATCAATCCGGAAATCACAACGGAGATCAGAAGCAACAGATACGTATTCGGCACATACTGACCGATGATCGCAACCGTATAAGCGCCTATTCCAAAAAAACCGGCATGTCCGAGTGACACCATTCCTGCGTAGCCCATAATCAATCCTAGACTCATGGAAAAAATGGCCATAATGTAAATTTCAGTCGCCAAATTCATCCCAAAATCAGACAACCCAAGCGGCATAGCTAAAACGAGGAGAATAAGCAGAACGGTGTAGAGAAAAATCTTTTTCACACTATGCCACCTCTCTTCCAAACAACCCTTGCGGCCGAATGATTAAAACAACTATCATGATCAGAAACACAATCAGCATCGATAAGGATGGGAACCATACCTTTCCAAATGTTTCAATGACACCAATTAAAATGGCGCTGATGAAGGAACCCTTCCATGAACCTAAACCGCCAATGACAACGACAATGAGGGAAGTGACAAGGATTTCACTATCCATCCCCGTATACATTCCGATCAGCGGTCCGCCCAAAACACCGCTCAACCCTGCTAATGCCGCTCCAAATGCAAATACTCCAGTAAATACGAGCCCTACATTTATACCAAGAGCACCAACCATTGCACGATCATCGACACCTGCACGGATGATCGCACCAATGCGCGTTTTGCTCTCCAAGTACCATAATAGTAAAGCTAATAAACAGCCAATAAAGACGACAAATAAGCGATAAAGCGGGAACACCATATCCCCGATTGATAAGGATGCGTTAAGTAAGGCTGGCGCCGAAAGCGTTTGCATTTCTGTGCCCCATATCCATTTCACAACATCAGCGATAATAAAGCTTAAGCCGAAAGTTAATAATACTTGTTCAAGTTCTTTTCCATATACATGCTTAATGAGTAGTTTTTCCAATATAATCCCTAATACGGCTGTTAAAAGAACCGATAGGAGCAAAGCGATCCAGAAATTCAATTCATCACTAATGAACGTAAAGGCAATATAAGCCCCCAGCATAAATAGTGTCCCATGGGCAAGATTAACGACGTTCATCACGCCAAGAATAATGGTCAATCCTGCCGCAATCATGAAATACAACATTCCATAGGCCAGACCCGTCAACAGTTGCGCATAAAAGATGGACAATAGTGATCCCTCACCTTCCTGTTCATATACTTATGAAATTTAATAGGAATCGATATTTGCTCTCCATTCACCTCTTGCGAAATATGTCCCGCTATAATATAAAAAACAATGGAGGGGCGGGGACTCAGAGATCCCCCTACCCTTATCTCCCCCCATTCCATTATTCAAACGGCGAAGTTTCCGGCATGGTTACGTTTTTAACCATTTCAATGACTTTAGGTACAATGACGCCATCTTTCAGCTCGTTCTTAGCAATATAGAAATTTTGAATCGGGTTATTTGTTGCAGGATCAATCGTAATTGGGCCGCGCGGACTGTCAAAAGAAATTCCTTTGAGCACTTTGATTAAATCCTCTGAACGGACACTTCCTGCTTCCGCAACGGCTTTATCAATCATTGCCGCAGAGTCGTATCCCTCCACAGAAAAAATATTAGGCAGTTTTCCATATTTTGCTTTATATGCTTCCACAAATTGTTTATTTTGTTCATTATCTAGGTATGGAGAGTAATTAATCCCCGTTATAATTCCTTCTGCCGCTTCACCGGTAGGCTGGGTAATTAACTCATCGCCAAACTCTAAAGCTCCCGCTAAAGGAATTTTCCCCTTCAGCCCAAACTCTTTATATTGGGTAACAAAGCGGATTCCGTCACTGCCTGTAAAGAATGCATAGATCAGATCCGGATTTTCTGCAGATGCCTCTTGAAGATACGGCGCAAAATCATTGGTGTTTAATTTCGGATAAAGTTCCTTTGCTACCTTTCCGCCCGCCGCTTCAAAAGCGGCCTTAAATGCTCGTAAAACTTCCTTTCCAGCAGGATAATCCGGAGCAAGTATAACCGCTTTCTTGCCGACGTTATTTGCTAAATATTTAGCAGCGCTGCTCCCGTTTTGCCAATTCGAAAAAGAAGCGCGGTACACATAATTGCTCTTTTTGCTCCATGCGAGGTCATCGCCGGCTGCATTGGCATCGATTAACACCTTTTTATCTTTTTCTACTTCATCACGTAATGCATAGACGACAGCTGAAGAGATAGGGCCCACAAGAATATCGACCTTTTCGCTATGAACTAATTGGCGATACTTACGTAACGCCACTTGCGGGTTTGCTTCATCATCTTCAACTTTTATTTCAACTTTTTTCCCGCCTAACATGCCGTTATGTTCTTCCAAGTAAAGTTTAAATCCGTTGATAATCCCTTCTGATAATGGCGCAAATGTGCCGGTTTGTGAGAGAATGAAGCCGATCTTAAGCAGACCCGAAGAAGATTCTTCTTTGCTTGAACCGGTGTTGCCTGATGTCCCGCTACTTTGCGCACATCCCGCAATGATCAGCATGACCGCGATCATCATAATAAGACCCGTTATGTTTAGTTTTAAAAATCTCTTCTTTTTTTCCATTTCATAGCTTCCCCCTTTCGCCTCTTAATTAAAGCGCTTTCATTTTCTGTCATCATGCTGGCTCTATTACGCATCAGATCATCTCCATTTACTGCCGAATCTTTCCCCCATAGGGGTTTTGACATAAGACGATAGAAACGGATTATAAACGATTAGCCATCTGTTGCGAAACATACACAGTTTTGTATTGGGCCGGGTGCGGCTCAAACGTCATGACCACATTGCCGCTACCGGATGATTGGCCATATCCGTAATAATGGCTTTTATAGTTTTCTTGAATGACCCCAAGCAGCGCGGCGAGATGCCGTCCTCCTGACTCGACTCCTGAAATTCGCGCGTATTGCGGAAGCATGTTCCATGCTGCAGATACATCTCCATTTTTTAAATATTGCAAAAATTCGCGATCCAACGCTTGCTCTGCCAATGTTGGTAGCGCTTCCGGACGGCGGACAAGGTTATGGGAAAGCGCGCCGCTGCTAATAAACATCGTCTTTTTCTCGCTTTCGCGCAACACTTTGCCGATGAGCTGCCCCCATATATACGTTTCGTGCAAGTTGGCCGCCCATGTAACCGACAGGCTGATGACGGCGATATCTTCATTCAGCACTAAATAGCGGAGCGGAACAACGGTCCCGTAGTCCCAAATATACGTCGGGTCATTGACTTCAACGACCCGAAGACCAGCGTTCTTCCCTGCTTGGACAAGCTGTCTTCCGAGCTCTTCGTCCCCCGGATAATCGTATGGCACATCAGAGATGAGATCCGGGCATTCAACGGCTGTCAATACCCCTTTATGCCGGGGAGTGACATCGACAAAATGGTCAAAACTTGACATCCAATGGCATGAAATAAGCACAAGCGTATGCGGCTTGACCTGCTCAATCACTTTGGCGACTTCATGCATCCCTTGGACTAATTCGCGCTGAAAATCAGGGGCGCGATCTTCAAAGCACATTCTTGGCGTATGAGGGACAAGCATCGCTAATTCGAGGCTCATCGTGTTTCCTCCCTTAGTTTATTTTGATTGTTTATCTGACACTGGGATACCGGCGATACCCCAGTGAGATTTCGGAATTTCTGACACGATCACCCGCACATTCTCCTTCGGAGAGCCCAGTACCACGCTGACTGTTTCCGTTACTTGGCGAATTACTTCCTTAATCTTTTCTTCCGGTCTTCCTTCTAGCAATTGAATATGGACAATCGGCATCATTTTCATCCTTTCATTCTGTTGCTCGAAATAAAACCGTTCCCAATTGATCAAACAGAGCCAATACCGCGTCCCCTGCGGCAAAACGAATCGCTTCCGTCATCGCTCCAGCCAAAATGACATCTCCTGCCTTCAGCGACTCGCCTTTTCTCGCTAACATATTCGCCAGCATGGCAATGGTGTTGGCAGGATGCCCTAGCACGGCGGCGCCAGCTCCAAACGCTTTGGCCTCGCCGTTAATGGACAGACTGACTCCAAGCACATCAAGTTCAAGGGAGCTAGGGGGAACGAGACGGCTCCCAAATACGACCCGGGACGAGGAAGCATTATCGGCAATCACATCTGGCAGCGTAAAATGGAAGTTCGCATAGCGGCTGTCGATGATTTCTAAAGCAGGGACAATATACTCCGTCGCGTTTAAAATGTGCTCCCCGGTTACGCCAGGTCCTTTAACGTCTTGTTTCAAAATAAAGGCGATCTCCGCTTCCACTTTCGGATGAATCAGTCCGCTCATCGCCACAGCCCCCCCGTTCGGGACGACCATATAGTCAAACACATATCCGTAAATCGGCTCGTTTACCCCCATTTGCGCCATTTTCGCCGCGCTTGTCAATCCCATTTTCGGGCCGATGATGCGATAGCCATCCTTTCTTTTCATGTCCACTAATCTTTCTTGAATCGCGTAAGCGTCCTCGACGGTCATTTCCGGATATTTCGCTGTAAGGCGCACAAGCTCCCGCTTCTCCTGTTCCGCTCGTTGCAGCTCATTGGCCAGCATGCCGTAATCAATGGCGGCCATCTTTACTTCCCCTCCCCTGCGGCGACCATTTTTCCGTTCGCCATTTCAGCAGCGACATCGACAATCATATCTTCCTGCCCGCCAACGACTTTTCGCCGGCCGAGCTCGATTAAAATATCGCGAGCATCAAGGCCAAATGCTTGGGCCGCACGCCGGGCATGAAGAAGGAAGCTCGAATATACGCCGGCATACCCTAGCGTCAAGCTGTCCCGCGTAATTTCTTGCGCCCTTGGCAATATTGGCGCGACGATCTGCTCAGCAAGGTCCATCATTTTATATAAATCGATGCCGGTTTGGATGCCCAATCGATCCAATACGGCGACGAGCACTTCAGTTTGCGTATTGCCGGCACCAGCCCCTAAACAGCGGACACTGCCGTCAATGCGCGTGGCTCCCTCTTCAATCGCTGCCAACGTGTTGGCCATCGCGAGCGATAAATTGTTATGGGCATGAAACCCGACTTCAATGCCGACGCTTTCCCTTAACGCTCGAATGCGCTCCTTAACTTCATGCGGCAGCAGGGCGCCGGCGGAATCGACGACATAGACGACATCCGCCCCGTAGCTTTCCATTAATTTTGCTTGGCTGACGAGCGTATCGACCGGCGCCATATGCGCCATCATTAAAAACCCGACCGTTTCCATTCCGAGTTGTTTAGCAGCCGCGATATGCTGGGCAGAAATATCGGCTTCTGTCACATGGGTGGCGATGCGCGCCATTTTCGCCCCTAGCTGGGCTGCTTGTTTCAATTCCTTCACCGTTCCGATCCCCGGAAGAAGCAGCACCGCAATTTTTGCCTGCCGGCAGACCGACACAGCCGTTTCAATTAGTTCAAATTCATCCGTCCGCGACAATCCGTATTGCAATGAAGACCCGCCTAAACCATCTCCATGCGACACCTCGATGTAAGGGACATTGGCCTCATCCAACGCTTTAGCGATCACCGCCACTTGTTCAACCGTATATTGATGGGCAATGGCGTGGCTCCCGTCGCGCAGCGCCACCTCCGTGATGATGATTCGTTGTTCCATCGTTTTCCCTCCTACGCTAACTGTTTCGACAACCGATGTTTAGCGACTTCTTCCGCCACTTTCACTGCAGCCGCTGTCATAATATCAAGGTTTCCAGCGTATTTTGGCAAATAATCACCAGCTCCTTCGACTTCAATCATTACGGTCACTTTATTTCCTTCGATGATAGGGCTCGTGCGCAATCGGTAACCGGGAACATATGTCTGGATTGTTTCCACCATCGTTTCGATCGCGGCGCAAATCTCCCGTTTCGGCACGTGTTCGCCTTCAACAAGGGCATAAACCGTATTTCTCATCAAAATCGGCGGTTCAGCCGGATTTAGAATAATGATTGCTTTTCCGCGCTTTGCTCCACCGATTTTTTCGAGCCCCCGGGCGGTTGTTTCTGTAAACTCGTCAATGTTCGCCCTTGTCCCCGGCCCCGCGCTTTTGCTCGAAATCGTCGCGACAATTTCGGCGTAAGCGACTGGGCTGACGCGATGAATCGCGTGGACGATCGGAATCGTCGCCTGCCCTCCGCACGTAATGAAATTAATGTTCATCTCTTCCAAATGTTCCGTTAAATTGACCGACGGAACGACAAATGGTCCAACGGCTGCCGGCGTTAAATCCAACACGACTTTTCCTGCCTTCCTCAGCAGCTTGGCATGGCGAATGTGCGCTTTTGCCGAAGTGGCATCAAAGACGATATCCGCCCATTCTGGATGCTCTAAAAACCCATGAATGCCGTTGTCAATGACGCGATACCCTTTTTCCCGCGCCATGCGCAATCCTTCCGACTGCGGATCAATGCCAATAATGGTCGTCAACTGCAAAACGCCAGAACGCTCCAACTTCAACATCAAGTCGGTTCCGATATTTCCCGAACCAAGAATCGCTACTTTGACTTTATCCACGGTTCCCCCTCCTTATTTATGGCGCAAACTGGACGCGCACCTCTCCTAAATGGGCAAAACGAGCGCTGAAGAAATCGCCGGGTTCCGCATTGACCGCAGCCGACAAAGCACCAGAAAGAACGATCTCGCCTTCTCTCAGTTCCTTTCCGTATTCATATAGCTTGTTCGCCAACCAAGCGACACAAAACGCCGGATGGCCAAGCGCTGCAGCTCCGACGCCAGTATTGGCTACCTCACCATTTCGATACAGCGCCATGCCGATTTGTGCTATATCGACGGAATGAACCGGAACCCGCTTTTCTCCTAAAACATAAAGGCCGGACGAAGCGTTATCAGCAACGGTATCCGCTAGGCGAATCTTCCAATCGGCAATACGGCTGTCGACAATTTCCAACGCCGGAACAATATAATCGGTTGCTTGCAGCACATCTAACATCGTTACGCGCGGACCAACTAAATCCCGTTTTAACACAAACGCGACTTCGGCCTCGACTTTCGGCTGCATGACCCGTTCCCACGGAACCGTTCCCCCGTCTTCGACGACCATGTTATCAAGCAGATGACCATAATCAGGCTGGTCGACGCCTAGCAACTGTTGCATCGCGACTGAGGTCAAGCCAATTTTCTTCCCGACGATCCGGTGTCCTTCTTTCATTTTTTGTTCGATCGTCCGCAACTGAATTTGATAAGCATCGTTGACAGTCAATGTGGAATCCAGCTCTGTAAGGGGAGAGAGCGGCTGTCTTTCCCTCTCGGCGTTCAATAATAAATGAGAATAATAGTCCCATTTCTCCAATGTCATCACCCCGTTTAGTCATATCAGCCAAGAAGCCCCGCTTCCGAACAAACTAAATGCGCTAATCGGCTTAAAGTTTGATGCAAATGTTGGTCAGTTCGCTATAAAACTCAAAGCTATGCATCCCCCCTTCACGCCCGATGCCGCTTTGCTTCATCCCGCCGAATGGCGTGCGCAAATCACGCAAAAACCATGTATTGACCCAGACGATTCCTGCTTCAATCCGCGCCGCAACCCGATGCGCTCGGCGCAAATCGTTCGTCCAAATGGTCGCGCTCAATCCGTAATGGGTGTCGTTCGCTTGAGCAATCACTTCCTCTTCTTCGTCAAACGGCATCACCGTGACAACAGGGCCAAACACTTCTTCACGGACAATGCGGCAATTGCGATTGACGCCGGCAATGATCGTCGGTTCGAGATAATATCCTTGATTCAGCCCATCCGGCCGTTTTCCGCCTGTTAAAATTTGTCCGCCTTCTTCTTTCGCTGATTCGATGTAGCCCAGCACCCGTTCGTAATGTTCTTCGCTAATGAGCGCGCCGACATTTGTTTTCGGATCAAACGGGTCGCCGACAACGAGCTCTTTTGTTTTCGCCACAAATTTTTGCAAAAATTGTTCGTAAATTGGCCGTTCGACATAAATTCTTGATCCGCAAAGGCAAACTTCCCCTTGGTTCATAAAGCTTGATTTCAACGTTGTTTCAATTGCCTCATCCAAATTTGCATCGGCGAAAACAATGTTCGGGTTTTTGCCGCCTAATTCGTACGATAACTTTTTCAGCGATTTCGCAGCGGCTGCCATAATTGCTTTTCCGGTCGTCGTTTCCCCGGTAAACGTAATGGCGTCAACGTCCGGATGCTCCGTCAGCGCCGCCCCCGCCGAATCTGGCCCAAATCCATGAACAATGTTAACAACGCCATCCGGCACTCCGGCCTCCTTGCAAATTTCCGCTAACACCGTTGCCGTCAGCGGCGTCCATTCCGCCGGCTTGATGACAGTTGTGTTCCCCGCCGCTAAACACGGGGCTAACTTCCATGTCAACAGCAACAGCGGCAAATTCCACGGGTTAATCAATCCGACGACCCCAACCGGGCGGCGGACAGCATAGTTAATGGCCACTTCATCCGTTTGATACGCTTCCGTGCCAACGGAACGCAAGTAATCGGCAAAAAAATGAAAGTTATAGGCCGCTCTCGGAATATCCAACGCGCTAGAGAGTGAGTATGGTTTCCCTGTATCCAATGATTCGAGCCGGGCCAATTCGTCCTTGCGTTCTAAAATGAGATCACCGATGCGCCGCAAGACGGCAATCCGCTGATCGATCGACATCCGCTTCCAAGGACCGCTAAGCGCCCTTCTCGCCGCAGCTACCGCCAAATCAATGTCCTCTTTTCCTCCCTCACATACGATGCCGATCACTTCTCCGGTGGCGGGATTAATATTCTTAAAGGTTTTGCCGCTTTTTGAAGGCAAAAACTGTCCATTGATAAAATGTTGACAATCGAACGCTTTCACTTTTCCATCTGCAACAACTTCCGCTTTCATTGGCTGTTCCTCCTTTGGCGAAACTTTTTCGTCGAAAAATTAAGAATCTTTTACGTTAATCATAGCCAGCAATTGTTTCTTATACAACATCAATGTTCCTTTATATGAAACAATAGAAAAAATTTTTTAATTTTTTATTATTTTCAACCTAAATCCTTCTTTGATATGTTATGATATAAGAAATAATGTTCCTTTATATGAAACTAATAAAAAGAAAAAGGAGAAAGAATTATGCCGCACGCCAATGAAGACTATTTGCTTTCATCGGTGAAAAATGCGCTGCGCATTTTACGCAGCTTTTCATTAGAAGAGCCGGAAAAAAAAGTTACCGAATTAGCTTCTTCCCTCGGCTTATCGAAAAGCACGGTGAGCCGTCTTCTTCATACATTAGCGAGCGAAGGATTTGTCATCAAAGATCCGGAAACACAAAAATATCGCCTTGGTTTGACGATTTTGCAGCTGAATACCGTGTTAACGTCCCACTTGGAAGTCAACCGTGAAGCGCAACCGATATTGCAGCGGCTTGTCGGCGATCTGCAGGAAACGGCACACATCGCTGTGCTGGATGGTCCGAGCGTCGTCTATATTCACCGTGTCGAAAGCCAACAGCCTGTTCAAGCTCTCTCTCATATCGGAAGAAGAAATCCGTTGCACTGTACAAGTTCGGGAAAAGTGTTGCTCTCATACCAAGAGGAGCAAACCATTGAAGCGTATATCGAACAAGGATTAGAGCGATTTACCTTGAAGACAATTACCGATCCGCACGTTTTGCGCGATGCATTGCGCACGATTCGCCGTCAAGGGTACGCCATTAGCATTGAAGAACTTAGCGAAGGGGTCGCCTCGGTTGCAGCGCCGATTTGGGATTATACGGGAAAAGTCGTATACGCCCTTAGCGTCATCGGACCGGTCCATCGCCTGCATCCGTATGATCCATCAATCATCGCTAAAGTGAAACGCGCAGCGAATGAGATTTCTGAAAAACTAGGTTACTTGCCGCGATCGTCATAAACTTCAAGCTTGGCGGTCCATCTCATAATTGATTTAGGAGGGAGAAACCATGGAGGGCCGTTTTGATGTCCATACTCACTTTATTCCACCGGAAGTTGTGCAATGGCTCAAAGAGGAGAAAAAACATATTCCTGTCCATTGGGGCGACAATGGCAAGACGTTGACAATCAATCATCAATGGGGATTTGATTTAAAAGACGAATTCATCGATCCGAACGCCTATTTCAAGGCGCAACACCAGGCAAGGGTATCCCATTCGTTAGTGTCCCCGATTCCTCAATTGTTTTTATATGACATCGAAGCAACGATCACCAAAGAACTGTCACGCCTCTATAACGATGCCTTATCACGCTGGGTATCGGAGCATTCCGCCCGATTGTCCGCCTTGGCGACAGTGCCGCTCAATCAGCCAGAGCAGGCGGCATTGGAACTGCGGAGGGCCATGCAGCACGGGTTAAAAGGGGCCATCATCGGCCCATCCGTTCAGCAGAAGCTGCTTACTGATGAGTCTTTCATCCCGTTTTGGGAAGAGGCGGACGCTTTAGGAGCCATTCTCTTTATCCATCCGCTTCTTTGCGACGATCCGCGCCTTCAAGGGCGGAGAATGGCGAATTTAATCGGGGTTCCTTGGGAGACGACCATTTGTGCCACCGATTTGTTGCTGGGCGGCTGGATGGACCGCTACCCGCGCGTTCGTATTTTATTGGCCCATGGCGGCGGTTTTCTCCCTTATCAAATCGGCCGGCTGCAAAAAGGATATGAAATGTGGCGCCCGGTGGCCGCCTCGGTACAAGCCCCACCGACAGACTATTTGCGCCGCTTTTGGTTCGATACTGTTCTTTGGGACAGCCGAGCGCTGCGGCTGCTGGTCGATCTCGTCGGCAAAGAGCGGGTATTGCCAGGCTCTGATTTTCCTTTTGATTTATCGCATTGGCCTCCCGTACAGCCAAGCCTTGAAGCCGTCCATGCTTTCTTAGGCTTGCCATAACGGAAAACAAGCCAAAGGGGACGAACGTTCTTCGTCGTCCCTTTGGCTTGCGGCTATATGCCTGCTAAAACAGATACAATTGTTCTTCATCCATGCCTAACAGCCAATGCCCGTACTCGAGGACGCGCAGCAGCGCACGAAACGGATTCGATTTCCATCCGTCAAGGTCGCCAATGGATTCCCAGGCACAAGCCATTCCCCCGATATACATGACTGAACAGACAGCGGTTTTTACGACTGATGAGCCGTATTGATGGAAAGCACGATACGCCGCATCGAAACAATGATGAAATAAATAAGCTGGAATCTCATCGGCCAACTTGACCAAACATCCGTCTCTCTCCGCAGCGGCCGCCGCCTGCTTCATGCGTTCCGGAATGGGAAACAAAGAGCGCCATAACGGACTTTTCGCCAAGTTCATCTCCGCTAAAGAAGGGACGAGCTCCCCTTCCTCTAGCCAACGGATATGATAATGCTCCAAATGGAAGCTCTCCATCCATTCATGGATCGCTTCTTCTGCCTCTTTCCGATAATGGGAAGTACCTACATTGGCGAACCAATCCATGCTTAACAGTCTGGAAAGGATGGCAACCGCTTGCTCGGTCCGCGGTCCATACATTTCCTTCTCCGGATTTAACAACGTTGCCATCGTTCTCCTCCTAACTGTTTCATCTCTGTCCATTTAGCTTTTGCTCCGTCTGAAACGCCGCCGAACGGGACGACTGCCGCTCGGCCAACACCCGTTTCACCTCTGCTGGAATCGGGACGGCTTTTGGCCTTCCGTCGGCAAATGACGCCCATGCTCTCGTTTCATATCCGGCAGCGGCAACTGTTTCATGTTTATAAAACTCATGGGCAATTTGAAACACTTTATCCCACAACTCTGTGATTGTTGAACAAACTCGGACTTCATCGCCAAACAATAACGGGGAGCGAAATTGGCATTTGGCTTCCAAAATCGGCAACCCTATCTTTTGTTCAAACAGTGCCGTTGTCGGGTTACCAAGTTCGGCAAAAAAGCGGTGCGTCGCTTCGTCCATCCATTTATAAAAATTCGGGTAAAAGACAATTCCCGCCGCATCTGTGTCTCCCCATTGCACTTGAAAACGGTACTCGATTTTTTTCATCGCTTCTTCCTCTTCTTTCTCAATACTTGGTAGCTAATTGCGGCGGCCCGGATTTCGGTCCGTACGGGCCTTCATCCAGCCATTTTCCTAAGCTCGGTATGATCGAAGAAAGCGAGGCAGCCAGTTCCCGTTTCATATTCATCACCGGGGAGCGTCCTTGAATATGCTCTAACGCAAGGCCCGCACAGTCCCGATTGTATTGGGCCGCTGTTTTTCTCTCTTGTGCCGCTTCGGCAATGATCTGCTTTGCTTTCGACCGCTCTCCCTCCTGGAAGGCGGCATGAATCGCCTTGACCGCCGCGACGGCATCTGCCACGCCGGAATTCATTCCACGCGCTCCAAACGGGGCAAAAAGGTGAGCAGCCTCTCCCGCTAAAACAACGCGGCAATGTTCATCGGTGAACGAACGGGCTACAGCTTGATGGAACTGATACATCGACACCCATGTAATGCGATCAGCGTACTTTTTATGCATGACTTTTGGAATCCATTGCCGCACCCCTTCGATGTTCCCGTATTGCTGGGCGTCATCTTCGGCAAACAATTGCAAATCAACCCGCCATCCGCCGGCAAATGGCACAAACAGTACATTTCTTCCTCCCATAGCCGGATGTTGATAATGAAACACCCTTTCTAACGGAAGCGGAGCGGACGGGTCTTCCTCGATATCAACAACGACGAAGCGGTCGCGGGAACGGGGACCCTCTAGCTCGATGCCGAGCGACTGCCGAACGACAGACCGGGCTCCATCGGCACCAATCACGTAATCGGCCTGCCATACTTCCCCGGACTCCGTCGTTACAATCACCCCATTTTCATTCGTCTCCACCTGCCGGACAGGCGAATTCCAAATAAACTCCACCCCTGCCGCTACGCACGCCTCATACAAAAACTTTTCCGCTTCCACTTGAGGCAAGCTCGTAAACGGCGGCAGCTCGTTACGATTCGGGGCCGGATAACGCTTTATATATACTTCCTTGCCGCCGAACAGCGTCCGCTTGACAGGCCAGACGACCCCGTGCTTCGCAAAAGTAAAGCCAAGCCCTGGATAGATGTCCTCCCAATGTTCCAGCGTCGCTTTATGGAAATAAATCGCGCGGCTCCCCGGACGAATGCGCTCCTTTGGCTCCGCTTCGATGATCGTCGCCGGAATCTCAAAACGGCGCAACGCTAATGCGGCAGTCAGTCCGATCGGGCCCGCCCCGATCACGAGGACAGGCCGTTGATTCGTTTTCCCTTTCATGCGAATATCTCCTTTCGACAACTTTAATGGCTTACATCCGTTTCTTTAGCGTTTATTGCAGCAGTTAGCCTGCCTTCTAAAGCAGGTTTTACGGCAATGACAAGCAGCAAGCTCGCTGCCATTAAAATGCCATCAAGCAACAACGCACTTCCCCAGCTCCCTGAATGATCGCGCATGGCCCCTGAAATCACCGGCGCTAATAACGCTCCAATTTCGGAAAACAGATTCAGCATCCCAAACGCCGCTCCTTTATGTTTCGGCGGGGCAAAATCGGCTGTAATGGCATGGTTGACCGGCTGAAGCGCGAAAAAGAACACCCCGGAAGTAAACAAAATAAGAGACATGATTGCCGGATTGTTGCCCCCTGACATGACATAAAAAGCAAAGATGAAAATGAAGATTGCCAACAGCCCCGTCAACACCGCCAATACATTTCGTTTTCCGTTGGCCGTGTTAGCATATCGGTCGGCTAATCTTCCCCCAAGCGGAAAACCGATCAGACCCGCAACGGCATTAAATGAAGCGATGAGCGCCGCCGAAACGAGCGTGCCGCCCCCGAAGTCTTGAACAATGGCAACAGACCAGAAGCCGTAAAACCACAAATGCCATAAAACTGGAATAAACGAAAGATATAAAAATAACAAGTTGCGGCTTTTTAGGATCGGCCCGACTTCCTCGCTCTTTGTCTTATAAATATAAATGATATACAAAACGGCCAATACTGTTAAAATCAAGCCGATCGCTGTCGGCGATAATTGCATGGCATTGGTGGCATAATACAAAGCCATGATGATGACCAAGAATGAAATGGAAGTTTGCATCAGTTTGCCTACCGGTGGGCCATACGACTCCGATTGGGCCGTAAAGCCGGCCGGTCTCATCCATTTGTACATCATCGTGCCAACGAACAAAGTAATGATCCCCATGAACAAAAACGGCGCTTTCCATGCATGCGTCCCCATCGCTGGCTGAAACAGCTGAATAACATATGGAGTAGCAATCGTCGCAATCGTTAACCCGAGCGTGAGACCGGTCAGCACAACGCCCATTCCCAGCCCGACTTTTTCTGGCGGCGTCACTTGGGTAATCAAGGAACGGTCGTTAGAATAAAAGACGCCTTCCCCTAATCCGGTAAGCACGCGCAAGGCGATAAATACTGTCAATCCGCCGACCAAACCGGTCAATAACGTCGTCACGCCAGCCCACAAAATGCTAATGATGACAATCACGCGATAACCAAATTTGTCGCCAAAATACCCGCCGGGAAATTGCGTTAGCATGTACCCGGCAAAGAACAGGCTGCCAAGCAATCCCCCAAGCGCGTGCGGGTTGGGCGATTCGGCTAAAAATTCGACCTTGTTTTCAATCATCCATGTGACGACAGGCCCTGTTAACGTCCTGTCAATATAAGAAACGACCCATCCTAAAAAGAGCATCAGCCATATTGTGTGATACCTCTTCCAGCCTTTCTCCATGAACCATTTCTCCCCCTTCCCTTCTCATTTACCGCAATACAGCCGCATTAGGCGCTAAAGAAACTCGGACGGAATAGCTCCCGATCCCCTCGATCTCCATACTGACAACATCCCCGTCATGAATCGGCCCGACGCCATCCGGCGTCCCCGTCGTAATGACATCGCCCGGCTCAAGAGTCATAATACGGGAATAAATTTCCACGAGCTCAGTGACAGAACAGATCATTTCCTTTGTATTCACCCGTTGGCGGACTTCGCCATTTACTGTTAGCACCATGTTTATATTGTTTGGATCCGCAATCTCCTCTTTTGTCACGATCCATGGCCCCATCGGTGTAAACGTATCAAACGACTTGCGCAAACACCGTTCCTCATGGTGCGTTTCATCCGGGCGCAACGTCACATCCATAAGCCCGGTATAGCCGAATATATAATCGTAAGCGTTTTCCGCCTTGACGTTTTTCGCCGTTTTTCCAATGACAAAAGCCAACTCTAATTCATGGTCAAAACGGCGGTTCGGATCAGGCAAAACGATCGTGTCGTTCGGCCCAATGATCGAAGATGGCGCCTTTAAGAAAAAGCCTAGCCCCCTTGCCGTATGTTCCACTTTCATTTCTTTTTGGTGGGATACATAGTTAACAGGAGCGGCCACAATTTTCCCCGGCTTCTTCACCGGCTGGCGCAGCCGGACATCCGCTAAGGCATAAGCGGGATATTCATGCAGCCTCTTTTCAATTTCCGAGCGATATGCGTCAAATTCAGCAATAAGCTGAACCATCGGACAAAAGCCGATTCCTTGATGAAAGCGGCCAAATAAATGGCTCCCAATCTCATAAATGACATCGTCTACAATCACTCCGAGCTGAAAGTCGTTAAATAATGCCAGTTTCATCGGCTGTTCTCTCCCTTTCTCTTTATTTCACTTCTAACTGTACGTACTGTTTCCGCAAAACTCCCTTGCTCACTTTTCCTGACGCAGTAGTCGGCAACTCATTTACGATTTTTAAATATTCAGGCAATTTATATTTAGCCATCCCTGTTTCAAGCAAGTATTGTTGCATTTCTTCCAATGAAAACGTTGTTCCTTCTTTCAATGAGACAATCGCACAGCCGCGTTCCCCAAGCCGCTCGTCTGGAATCCCGATAACAGCGGCCTGACGGATATGTGGATGCATAAGAAGCGCTTCCTCAATTTCCGCTGCGTGCACTTTTAATCCGCCGCGATTAATAATGTCCTTTTTCCGGCTAACGTAGTGAATGTAACCATCGTCATCTTTCCACCCTAAATCTCCGGTGAGGAAAAACCCATCTTTCGTCATTGATTGCCGGGTGGCTGTTTCATTTTTATAATATCCTTTGAATAGCGACTGACCGCGAAAACCGATTTCTCCTACCTTTCCGTTTGGCAGCAGCTGATGGTTCTCATCAAAAATGCGAATTTCCCCCGTCGGGCACGCCCGGCCAACCGTATCTGAAGCAAGATGTGCTGCGTCATTCGGTCGTGTGAACGATCCCGCTCCAATTTCCGTCATTCCCCATTGGGCGGCAACGTCACAGCAGAAACGCTGCCGGAACGATTTCACCATCCAGACCGGAATTTTTGTTCCTCCGGTTAAGACAAGGCGCAGTTTTGACGGATATTCTTTTGTTTCATCCGTTCCTTTTAGCATATCAATCAAATGGGCCGGCGCAGCTACGCAAAACGTCACTCCGTGCTGGCTGAAAGCATCTAAAACACGCTCAACCGAAAATTGCGATAGCATCACTTGAGCGGCACCGCTATAAAGGCCCATTAAAATCATCGGCAAGGAAAACATATGGCCCATAGGCGTCAAGCAAAGCATGACATCGTCAGCTGTCAATCCGTATTCCTGCCCATTATGCAAATGGGCAGGAATAAATGTCCGATACGTATGGATCACCGCTTTTGGGTCGGATTCCGTTCCGGATGTAAACATAATCAGCATCGGATCGTCCGGAGAAGGGAATGTCTCCCCCTCTCTATCTGCCGAAGACAAGCCGCTATCGTTTAACAACGTTTGAAAACTATATTGACGCGGCCCTTTACTTTCCCCAACGACGATTATATAATCTAAAGTCGGGACAATCTGCTGGAGGGATTCCATCATCTCTGCATGGTCCAATCCTTTCCAGCGGTCAATGGTAACGACGGCTTTCACATGGGCAAACGAAAACATAAACGATAACTCTTTTTGCCGGTACATTAAGTTTACAGGCACCATTACGATTCCGAGGAGGGCTAAAGCTAAATGGGTCACGGCGAACTCCCAGCTGTTTGGCAACTGCACTGCCACTACATCGCCTTTCTGAAGGCCTAAACCGCTCAGCCGCTCGGCAAGCCGCAAAGATAGCTCGTTCACTTCTTCAAAAGACAGCGTTCTCTCGCCGTCAATGATCGCTGTTTTCTTTCCATAGCGGGCGACGGCATGATGAAGCACTTCTTGCGCCGTACTAGGCACTTTGTTATTCAACCTCATAACCCCCTCCGTCTTAACTAGCACTTGCCAATCCGAAACATTTACAAATACAAAAGAGAAAGCCTTAGGGAACGTGATGAGTGCATCTCATAAAATTATGCGTATCCAAGAACCCCTCGACTCCGGGTCGTGGGAGACTCAGAAGGTCGGCTGAAATACATCGATAATGGACTGATGGCCGCCGTTTTTGTCGTAAGCTTCCTCTCTTTCAAGATCAAGCAGCTCCATGATCGGCAAATCGTTAATTGAGAACAGGTGGGCGTCGCCTTCCCCAGTGTTGACATGCTCGTGCCAGCTCCAAGGCGGCAAAATAAAGAAATCGCCTTTCGACCATTCAAATTTGACCCCGTTGATAATGGTGTATCCTTCCCCGTCAAGGACATGGTACACTGCGCTATGGACATGGCGGTGCGCCTTTGTATGCATGCCAGGGGTTAATTTTTGCATCGTTGTCCCAATGCGCAAATCCGCCGATCCTCCTGTCAACGGGTTAATGTAATCGACTGCATAGCCGTCATACGGATCGGGATCGAGCTTGGACAAATTTTCCAAAACTTGTTTAGTCGTTTTCCATTTATAGGCGATCAATGGGGAAGGATATCCTTTTCGCTTCCGGTCAGTAACTGGACGCAGCGCGCCCGTTGAATATTTAAAAGTTGAACCGTTGTGAGGGCCGGCAACAGGGAATACATCTTCGGAATACGGCTCAAAGAACGAACCAGCAAAGTTTCTTACCAACCCGACATCAAGGCCGTCCATCCAAATGACCGGTTCAGTTCCTTCGTGACCGTGATCATGCCACGTCCACGCTGGGGTCAAAATCAAATCTCCCCGCTCCATATATGTTCTTTCGCCATCGACTGCCGTATAGGCTCCCTCACCTTCAATAATAAACCGGATAGCCGATTGGCTATGGCGGTGCGCAGGCGCTACTTCACCCGGCAGCAACAGCTGCACCCCTACATAAAGCGTATTGGTCGAGTAACCGATCAAACCATGCTTTAACAAGGACGGGTTTTGCAAATAAACAACCCGGCGCTCGCTTTCCCTTCCTAAACGAAGCAATTCCCCGGCTTCCATTAAATGTTTGCGGATTGTCTCCCATTTCCATAAATACGGGATAACTTCGTGGTCAGGCTCCGGCGTTACCATTTTTCCAAGCTTTTCCCATAATGGACCTAAATACACTTTCTCCAAATCCTCGTTCAATCGTTCAAGCGCTTTCATTTTTGTGTTCACCAATGTTTCCTCCCTTTTATAATTCGTACAGTGAATTGATAATTCATTTTTACAACTTAAATATATGACAAACCTTAATATTTGTCAAACTTTTTTAAATATAAAGAAAAATATATATCACTCTCTTCATCAAGCCAAGCGTATACATCGGTGATCACTTTATGTTACAATACTTTTAAAAATTCGGAAACTAAAAAGTAACAGAGGGACGCAACAATGAGAAATATAAATGTGGAAACGATTCGTTCAGTAGAAAGAGCAGTTCATATTTTAAACTGCTTTAGCTTTGAACGTCCAAGCCTCTCCATTGAGGAAATCGTCGCCAAAACGAAGCTGGCAAAAGCGACTGTCTACCGCCTGCTATGGACGCTAGAGACTCAAGGGCTTATTCATTATGACCAAAAGGAGAATTTGTACCGCCTCGGCTATAAAATGCTCGAATACGGGGGAATTGTCCTCGAAAACCTAGACATGCGGCGCGAGGCGGAGCCGTTTTTGCACGAATTGCAAGCACAAACAGGATATACCGTTTTATTTGCCGTGCGGCAACAAGACAGCTTGCAATATTTAATTCGCCTCGATAGCGACGACAGCTTTCAGCCGCGCTCGTATATCGGCCGCCGTCGTGTATTGCATTACGGGGCACTCGGGACAACGATCATGGCCTATTTGCCTGAAGAAGAGGTGAAAGCCATCATTGAAAAGCATCCGCTAGAAGCCCACACACCGAATACGATCGTTGACGAACGCAAATTTATGGAACGTTTACACACGATTCGGAGCGATGGATTTTTTGTCGATAAAGATGAGACATTTATCGGCTTTACGGCTGTCGCCGCCCCTGTTTTTGACCGAACCGGGATTATCGGCGCCATCGGGCTGGCCGGCGCAACGTTTAAGATGATGAAGTCGCTGCCCGAACTCATTCGCCAAACGGTCGGCACCGCCCAACATATATCGAAACGGCTCGGACATATCGCGCACTATCCGTCATAAATGGCACATGACCGAACCGTTAAGGTGGAAATTTCCTACGACTTCTTCGTTTTAGTACAGCTTTTGCCCTTGAGCCGTCGGCCGTGACGATTGTGAAAATAAAATAAGGCGGTTTTCCCCGCTAAACAGGGAAGACCTCCGCTATGCCCGTTTTCGACTCGTATGGAGGATTATAGTCTCTCCCAAATCGCAGCGATTCCTTGGCCGCTATGCAATAGAAAGTCGCCCTGATACAATGTAGGGACTACATCATTTCCTTCTTTTAATACAATAGCAATTAAATCGCATTCGAGCTCCGCCCGAAACGAATTGACCAAGTATTGCAACGCTTCTCCTTCCGTATCAAACTTCACTAATTTTCTCGCCGTCGCCCGCAAATGATTTTCAATTCTTTTCATGAGCTTTTGCCGCTTGCTTAGCTCCATGCCCCGTTTCTCCTTTATTTGTAATCAAATCTCATCCTAAACATGCATTGAGGTTGTTATTAAGCGGCAGCACTTAATAACAACCCCTCGTTTATCCCCCCATGAAGGAGAAGAGCTGATCCATCAGCTTGTATGTGTCTTCGTTTCGATCGTCTTTGCCAGTTCAATGAAGAAGTCAAGCGCCTCCGGATTCGCCATCGAGCCTGGATTGACCGCTTTTTCGAGCGGGAATCCCAGCAATAGCTTGCGAATTGGAATTTCTATTTTCTTTCCGTTTAACGTTTTTGGAATTTGCTCGACTTGGTAAATTTCATCTGGCACAAATCGCGGCGATACTTTTTGACGAATTGCGTTTTTGATTTTTTCTTTTAGCTCCTCGTTTAATGCCACTTCTGGCTGAAGCACGACGAACAGCGGCATAAACGATTTTCTACCCATCATTTCCAGATCGATGACCAAGCTGTCGAGCACTTCATCAATCGCTTCGACAGCGCGGTAAATTTCGCTCGTTCCCATCCGGACGCCGGCGCGATTAATCGTCGAATCGGAACGACCGTAAATAACGCAGCCACCTTCCTCGTCAATTTTGATCCAATCGCCATGTTTCCAAATTCCTGGATACGTATCAAAATAACTGTCCAAATACCGCTTATAATTTTTATCATTCCAGAAATAGAGCGGCATCGATGGCATTGGGTCAATAATGACCAACTCTCCCACTTCATTCATTAAGCGATTTCCATTTTCATCAAACGCTTGGACATTCGCTCCTAGCGAACGGCATTGGATGATTCCCGCGCGAACCGGCAAGATTGGCGAGCCGCCAACGAAAGCGGTGCATACGTCCGTTCCGCCGCTGCACGAAACTAAGCAAATGTCGCCTTTGACGTTTTCATACACCCATAAAAACCCTTCCGCCGTCAGCGGTGATCCCGTCGAAAGAACCGCTTCCAAATCGGAAAAATCGTATGATTCTTTCGGCTTTATTCCAAGCTTCATACAAATGTTAATAAACGCCGCGCTCGTTCCGAAATGGGTAACGCGAGCCTTTTCCGCCAGCTCCCATAATACGTTTCCGTCCGGATACGTCGGACTGCCGTCATAAAGCACGACCGTCGCTCCGACAAGCAATCCGCCGATCAGAAAATTCCACATCATCCATCCCGTTGTCGTAAACCAGAAAAACGTGCTTTCTTTCGTAATATTTTCTTCAATCATGAGCGATTTTAAATGTTCGAGCAAAATGCCTCCATGCCCCTGAACGATTGGTTTCGGCAACCCTGTTGTGCCGGAGGAATACAAAATCCAAAGCGGATGGTCAAACGGAACGTATTCGTAAGAAAGTTCCGCTTTTTCCCGAATGATCTCATCCCATAATAAAACAGAATCATCTCGTGCCTGCGCGTTTTTCCGCAAATATGGAAGCAAAATCGTTTTCTTAAGCGACGGCAATTTTTCCCGCAATTCGTCGACAATCGGACGTTTATCAAACTCTTTCCCATTATATTGGCATCCGTCAATCGCGAATAGCACTGCCGGTTCGATTTGCTGGAATCGGTCAATAACGCTGCTCGCGCCAAAGTCCGGAGAACAGCTCGACCAAATCGCGCCAATGCTGGCGCACGCCAAGAAGGCGATAACCGTTTCCGGAATGTTTGGCATGTATGCTACAACCCTGTCTCCCGGTTTGACACCGATTTTCTTAAGCGCGCTTGCGACCGCCGCCGTTTTTTCTTTTAGCTCTTTCCAAGTCACTTCTCGATAAGGAACGAGCTCGGAGCGGAAAAGCAGCGCCGGTCGATCGGATCGCTCGTTTCGAAACACATTCTCCGCGTAGTTCAATGTCGCGCCTAGAAACCATTTCGCTCCCGGCATTTTCCGTTCTTCCAAAACACAACGATACGGAGTCGCTGATTGTATCCCGCAATATTCCCATACCGATTCCCAAAATTCTTCTAAATGTTCAACGGACCAATTCCATAATGCTTGATGCGTTTCAAATGCCAGCCCCTTTTTTTCCTTTAACCAATTCATATAGCGCTTTATACTCGATCGTTGAATACGTTCCTCTGTCGGCGTCCATAATATCGTCCCTTCCGCAACCGTTTTCATTTCCGTCTGCGCAAAAACGCAGACTCCCCCCTTTCCCCTTTGTTTTTTATTGATTGAAAATTTAGATTATTTATATAATATCATTTTCTGCTGCCGTTGAAAATATAGAATCGAAGAGCGAAGTTCATGCAAATGAATGATAAATTTCGTCGCGACACCGTGAAACAAAATAATTGACAAAACAAGGAGGGAAGGAATAAGATAAAAGCAAATTTGGTTTAGTGCAAAATTATAATCTATATACAATTTATTAGTAAGGGGGAAACTATTATGTCTTCAGTAAAATTACAGCGCCTATCCGAAGCAGAAGAAGGGGAGCGTTTCCGTATTGAAAAACTTCACATAGACGATGGAACGATGAAACGAAGATTGCTTGACTTAGGATTTGTCCCCGGATGCGAAATCACCGTTCTGCAAAAAAGCCCGTTGGGAGACCCGACAGCCTATCGTGTCAGCAATACAACGATTGCATTGCGAAAGGAAGAAAGTGACCATATTTACGGGGAGAGAATACGCGATGACAACAAATGAATATACCATTGCCCTTGCCGGAAATCCAAACACCGGAAAAAGCACATTGTTCAACGTTTTGACCGGATTGCGTCAGCATACTGGAAATTGGCCGGGAAAAACAGTCGTTTACGCGGAAGGATTTTTTGCGTACAATAACAACCACTATAAAATAGTTGATTTACCTGGAACTTATTCTCTTTATTCGAATTCAGCGGATGAAGAAGTGGCGCGGAATTTTATTATTTTTGAAAAGCCGGATGTGACGATTGTTGTTCTCGATGCCACAGCGTTAGAGCGCAACCTCAACCTCGCCTTGCAAGTGTTGGAGATGACAAGCAGTGCCATCGTCTGCGTAAACTTAATGGATGAAGCGAAAAAGAAGGGAATCCGCATCGATACCGAGAAACTAGCTGCAAAATTAGGAGTACCGGTCGTACCGATTTCCGCGCGCAACAAAGAAGGAATCGACGCGTTATTAAAAACAATCGATGCGATGGTGTGCGGAAAAATCAAAACAAAACCAATTGCCGTCCGGTACAGTCCAGAAATCGAACAATGTATCAAAAAGCTTATTCCACGCGTGAAAGAGGTCATTGGCAATGCGTACCCTGCCCGCTGGGTCGCGCTTCGCTTACTCGATGGGGATACGTCTTTGCTTCACTCGTTCCTACAACCACTTCCATCCACAAAGGAGGTAACGATAGATGCATGTCACAGTCCCGCAAAATCAATTTGAAGATCTGATGAATGAAGCGCGAGCGCTAGCGCCTGCCGATACGCGCGAACAAATCGTATCAGCTATTTTTCGCACCTCCCAAGCAATTTGCAATGAAACGGTTACCTATACAAATCAAGCAAAACAATACGAGACAGAGAAGTTAGACCGCATTTTTACTTCAAAATTATGGGGATTTCCGATCATGCTTGCAATGCTTGCGGTTGTTATTTATATCACGATTGCCGGCGCGAATGTCCCATCCAGCATGCTAGCAAGCTTTTTTGGGTGGCTTGAAGGATATCTCACGCTTTTCTTTCAAGCACTGCACGCCCCTGACTGGCTGCACGGATTGCTCGTGTTAGGATTATACCGAGGCACCGCTTGGGTCGTCAGCGTGATGCTTCCGCCGATGGCGATTTTCTTTCCAATTTTCGCGTTGCTAGAAAACTATGGATATCTCCCACGCGTCGCATTTAATATGGACCGCTTGTTTAAAAAAGCAGGAGCGCACGGAAAACAATCGCTCACGATGGCGATGGGATTCGGATGTAACGCCGCGGCGATTATGTCGACGCGCATCATTGAATCGCCGCGCGAACGAATGTTAGCGATTTTGACGAACAACTTCGTCCCTTGTAACGGACGGTGGCCGACGCTGATCTTATTGTCTTCCTTATTTATGGCGGCAAGCTATACAGGTGGGTGGAAAACATTTGTCACTGCTAGTGTTGTTGTCGCGATGGTGCTGTTTGGCATCGTCGTTACACTGACGGTTTCATGGGTGCTGTCCAAAACGGCTCTGCGCGGCATCCCGACCCATTACACATTAGAGCTGCCGCCGTATCGGCGCCCGAAAATATGGGATACCATTGTTCGCGCCACATTAGACAAATCCATTTATGTGCTAAAGCGCGCCATTGTGGTTGCCGCTCCGGCGGGTGTGTTGACATGGCTGCTTGGAAATATTCATATCGGGGATACGACCGTCCTCTCCTATATCGCTGATTGGCTCAATCCGTTTGCACAAGCGCTTGGACTCGATGGCTATATTTTAATGGCGTTTATTTTAGGACTGCCTGCCAATGAAATCGTCTTGCCGATTTTACTAATGGGCTATTTATCAACCGGTTCCTTGACCGAAGTCGATGGTCTCCACTCGCTCAAACAAATTTTCGTCGACCACGGCTGGACGTGGCTGACGGCGCTTAATATGATGCTGTTTTCCCTACTTCATTATCCATGCGGCACCACGCTCGTTAATATTTATAAAGAGACAAAAAGCAAAAAATGGACGTTTGTTGCATTTGCTCTGCCAACCGCCATAGCGATTACCGTCACGTTTTTAACGGCGCATATCGCGCGATGGTTTTCACTTGTTTAACTACACTCGGAAAGAACCCTGCTATAGGCATTTTTCTATTTTCACTTGTGTAAACCATATGCGAAAGGCGCAAATGCTTGAAATAACGGCATCCATAGCTTGTTAAACTTATTTAACTATATCCCTCCCCCCGCCCTTTTTAGGAATAAAGGACGGGGGATTAAAATTAGTAAAATCGGTAGCTGTTTTTTTCCGTTTTCGCTTTATAGAGCGCTTGATCTGCGTGGCGGATAAGCGCTTTAGGAGTGGCGCCGTCGGCGGGATAAACCGCGATTCCAATGCTTGTCGTCGCCCGAATGGTAAGATGTTTAATTTGATAAGGTTTTTGAATATTTTTATACAGCCTTTTCACCAACTTGTTGACATCTGTTCGTTCTTTTATGCCTTTTAACAGCACTAAAAACTCATCTCCGCCAATACGGCAAACAACGTTATTCGCGCCAACGTTTTTCTTTATTCTCTTGGCAAACTGTTTTAACAGTTCATCACCAATATCATGGCCAAACGTGTCGTTTACGTCTTTAAAATTATCCATGTCTAAATACATAACGGCTAAGCCGCTTTTCGTCCGCTTCGCTTCTCTTATGGATTTGTCAACGATATCGAAAAACAATCTTCTATTTGGTAACTTTGTCAACGGGTCGTGGAACGCCAAAAATTCCAATTGTTTTTCATAATTAATCCTTTCCGTTACATCGCGAAAAATTCCTTGCATCGCCGGTTTTCCCGCAAATTCAATGGCCGATAGCGATACTTCCAAATAAACCGTTTTCCCATCCAGACGAACAAATTCCTCTACAAAGGGTTCTTGGGCATCGGAACCGTTTTGCCATTTTTTTCGCTTTTTCCACGCGATCTGGGCGGCGTTGCGGAAAAACTTCCATATTGCATTTCCGATGATATCCTGTTTCTGTTTGGCGCCAAGCAATTTTACCCCTGCCAAATTTATGTACACAATTTTCCCCTCATTGTTAAATACGATAATCGCTTCGGGCAAAAACTCCACTAATTTCCGATAGCGCTCCTCGCTAGCTGCAAGCTGTTGTTTCATTCGTTCCTTCTCCATGATATCTTTGGCAATGCAAAAAACGCCGGCAACTTGATTATTAACGATAACCGGGACTTTTTTTATTTGCAGATTCACTTTTTTTCCCGTTTGATGATAAACGGATGCTTCATATTCTTCGGAATAGCCTTCTATTGCCTTCTGCAAATGCCACAATGCCCTTTCCCTATCTTCGCGTGCGACAAAAATGATAAATAAACGACCGATAACTTCGTCTGTGGGGTACCCTAGTATCGTTTCGACTACCTGGTTAACACGCCGAACTGTTCCATGCAAGTCCAATTCGAAAATGGCATCCGTGTTATGTTCAATTAATGACCGAAGCCTTTGTTCACTTATTTCTAACTCCCATTTCGCTTTTTGCAATTCTTGTTCCTTCTTTTTTCTTTCCGTTATATCCCTCACGACCGCAACAATGATGCCGCGAGTTTCATTTTCAAAACAAATGGGGATAAGAATCATCTCCCTTACGAACGAACCGCTAGAAGTTACAAAAGTATCCTCGTACACTATGGTGCTTTTCTCTTTGGCAGCCTGCTGGTATTTCGGTTTCACAACGGCAACTTGTTCTGGAGACAAAACATCCTCAAGCCGTTTTCCGTAAATCGTTTCATCTACACCTACTTCATAACATGCCGCCTGATTCATCCATATATAGCGAAATGTGTCTCCGTCCGCTTTGATCACGAAAATCATATCTTCTACTGCATTCAAAATATTATTTAATATATCCAATTGGCGAAACAAATCGACGGATAATAATTTATCGTTGCTCACATTGCCCTCCTTATACGATAAAGACTTATTTGAATATTGTCGAAAGCGTCGCCTCGCTGTCAATTAAATGTCGTGAATCTCCAAAATTTTCTTTTGCACCTCATTGATTTTTAATTTAGAAATGTAAGCAAATTTATGGCTGTCAAGGAAATGGGCCAAATAAGTTTCCCCTGCTGGTGCGATTTTCACTATCTTTTTCAAATTGACGATATATGAACGGTGAGTTTTGAAAAAATAATCGTCCAATCTGCTCTCGATTTCGCTTAACGTTTCTGTCGTTTCATACCGCTCGTTCGAAGTATGAATAACGGTCTTTCTGCTTTCTTTTTCTACAAATAAAATATCGTCCAAAGGGAGAAACAGAATAGAACCTTGCGATTTGATGCCGAGTCTTTTGTCTTTCTTTTTTGTGGATAAACAGTCCTGCCTGAATAATTCGATTAGCTTGCGGGCTTTTTCTAGGGCGTGGAAAAGGCGAACTCGCTCGATCGGTTTGACAATATAATCGGTCGCAGAAATCTCAAAAGCTTCCACGGCAAATTCGTCATAGCCTGTTATAAAAATAATCTGCAAGGCAGGAACAGCCTGTTTACATATTTTGACCGCTTCCATCCCGTTTAAGCCAGGCATGTTTATATCCACTAATACAATATCGGGTTTTTTCTCGAGCACAAGCCGGACAAACTCTTCCCCGTTCACCGCTTCCGCGACAATTTTATATTGCGGCAAAACATGAATGAAGTGGCGCAAAAGGGTTCTTGATGTTACATTGTCATCGGCAATAATAATTTTGAAGGATTCCATTATTGTGTCCCCTTTCTATCCGTCTCTCCCTCGCGTCGCTTTCATGAACCGCAGCTCGTGCGCAAAAGTGATTTTTTCACATGATTAATGCATCCATCTATCAAATGAATTATAAAAATATTTCCAGCGGAATTAGCGAAAGAGGCTGGCTTCCGAAACTTTTTCTTCATGTTTAATCCGACCTTATAAGTAAACGGTTACAATCCATCTATTTTATTTATTTCCTACGTTCTCAACGTTTAATTTTATAAAAAAACTATTTGTCCTTCTTCATTCAAAGCCGCCTTAACGCAGCTCCGTTCTTTTTGAAAACTGTATTTGACTTTGCCAATTTGAATCATCGTTCCTTCTTTGGCAAGCCCAATTTGAATTGTTTGGTCGGACGGGACAACAATATATGTCGGAACTCCTATTTCTGAGCCTGTTTCTTTAATGGCCGCCCCGTATTGCGCATAAGCTTCTCCTCCGCGCATTACGCCGTTTATTGTCAAAAAGCCGCCAGCATGAATTTTGCAATTATAACATCCTTGTCCTAAAACTGCCACATCGCCGCTGCAATATATCGTGCTGTTTAGTGCGTACATTAACTCTACATAGCTATTTCGACCATCCGCGCTGCGATGCTTGTCCATCGCCCCCTTTATATCAGATAGCAAAACGGTAAGCTGTTCAAAAGAATGGCTTTCATTTGGAGTATGGGAAAAGAAACAAAGGCGGAATTGTTTTGCGAGATCGGTCCAGCGGCGGTCTAATACACCAACCCCTCTTTCGCAAACCTTAATATATTGTTTGGCTGTTGTAGCTAACAAACGAAATTTTTCGCTTAACAGCAAGTTAATGAAAGGAAATAAGCCATTTTCAGTTGTTTTAAACCGAGAAGAAGCCATCAAATTTTTAACGGAGAGAATGAATTTTTCCATCTGTTCTTCAATGACGCTTAGCAAACGGATTAACTCGAAAACGAACGTATCGCTTTTTCCAGAAGAAATGGTGCTCCCGATCACATTTTGCCGCACAAAGATTGCCTGTTTTGACATTATATTGGCGCGGTTCACATTTTGAAACACCGTGATATTTCCTTCCGCTTCCACGCTCATTCCATCTTCGACATTGCCTAATATATCAATGTCCCCTTTAAAGCGGATATTCCCCGAAGCAATATTTACGTCTCCACGATGAGTGAACTTTTCCATAATCGATACTTTCACTAGCATTCCATTTTGTTCCAGATGAGGACGCCCTCTTTCGGTAGCAACAATTTTCGTGCCGTCTTCCACCGCCGCAACTCCCTTGCCCAATTGGACGACCACTGGATACGTCGGCTCGGGCGGTAGCGGCTCGTTTGTTACGGTTACGCCAGGCGTTCCGGGAATTGGCGAATGAACAACAGCAATCACTTGGCCTTTACGGACAGAAGGAATATTCTTTAACTCGCGAAAATCGACCGTGCCATCTTCACGAAGCCTAGGTCCTTCTTGCTGGTTGTCTAAATTTATCTTTAATTCTACCCATCCGTTTTTTCCTTCCCGTGGTTTAATTCCTCTGGCGATCACAAAACGGTCGGCTTTTTTCGTTTTTATCGCCTTGGAAATTTCAATGAAATCAAAGCCTCGAACAACGTTTAACTCTTTTAGTTTTCGCAGTATTTGTTGATATTGAAGATCGTTTCGAATCTCAATTTGCTCCTCCGCGTTTAGTTCAATATGATAATCAGGGGGAATGTCTTTTATGACAAAGCTTTTTTTCATTCCCGGTTCTACGTGCAAAATTGCGTTTAATTTGTTTTCGTCTACCGTTATTCCCCATTTTGTTTCTATTATTTTTTCTTCATCTGTTTTAATTTCGAACCGGTCGGTTTCCGTCACGATTGTTGTCCCTGTCACTAATTGATCGTTTTTGAAAAGTTTAATTCCCTTTCCGACCGTCACCGTCGGATAATGCAAAGGAGATTGTTTATAGAAAATTTTTCCGTCTTTCACCCACACTTTTCCTTCTAACTCGTCTTGTAAAAAATGTTCTGGATTTTCCTGAGGTTCTTTTTCCGTATGAACAGCATGCGAAGCGAAAACAGGATCGTTCATCATGCCTTTAGTATGACGATGATGATTAAAGTCTTCCACTTGTCGTTTCTCGACTTTTGTCAATTTTACAATCGCGGGTTTCAATCTAGCCCCCCAAACCCCTTTTTTCTCCTTTTGAATAACTTCCACCAACACTTCTTCACGAGTGCTTTTTAAAATCGCCAGCCCCAGATTGATTGCTTCCTCTATATTTCGCCCTTTGGAAATAATCGTTTTTCCCATTTTCGTCTACCTCTTTAAGAAGATGAAATAGTAAGTAAAATCGAAGTAGCCAACTATCTGAACCAGTCCTTTTCGATCCATCTTTTAGTAAAATTCCTAATGCATGTGTAAAAAACCAACTCGAGTCTAGCAAACTTAGGCCTCTGGAAAACAAAACCGCTTGTGCCGTTTCTTTTTACACACAAATCGCCAAACTCCATCCCATTGTTCGCCTTCACTATAAAATCCGCCAGTCAACAGCTGGATCTGTCCATTTTTTGCACATATTTGATAAAAACGAGCCGTCTTCAACCGCAAGCATCTTCACAAAAATTTCTGCGGTCTGCCTAAAATATGGCCTTGCGCCGCCGGCACTCTTAATAGTTTTGCCTGCGCCAAATCAATTTCTTTTTCAATCCCTTCTAATATAAGGATCATTTTTTTCCGGCAATAATTTGCCAGCAAAGTGACGATTTGCTGTTTTTCCTCATTGATCGCCAAATCTTTGGCAAAATATCGATCCAACTTAATGTAGCTTGGCTGGAACTCAATGATTTTTTGGAGCGTCGAGGCTCCTCTCCCAACATCATCAATGGCGATGTAAAATCCGTAGCTTTTTATCATTTGGATTTTCTCTTTTAATTCGGCAACTTCCCAAATCTCATCTTCTTCTTTTGTCTCGTTTAACTCAAACACAATTCTCCCGCTTATTTCGGGGAATTGGCTAGTCAACTCGTCCAAAAAGCACCTAAAGCGATCGTGAAGAATCGTGGAAGGATAAATATTTAGAAATAACAATTTTTTATTTAATTGGGAAAAGGGAAAATGAGACACGGCATTTCTTATGGAAGCGGTATCGAATTCGTATAAATACCCTTCTTCCCTCGCTTCCTGAAACAAACTCTCGACATTTCCCACGCTCCCATTCGCTACACGAATTAATGCCTCGTACCCGAGTATATTCCAATTTTCCAAATTCCAAAGGGGTTGATAGACGTGCTCAAACTGTTGTTCTTCTACTCCCCATTCCTTCATATGAAAATTCATCCGTTTTCCCTCAATTCACTGCTTAAGCTTAATAAGTGAAATTAATATAATTTGTTTCGTTTTGTTTGTCTAACAATTTATTGGCATATTAGACAATATTAACTGCTTATCATAGACAAAAAAGGACATTTTAGACAGTTCTTTCTACTTTTCGCGACATCAATCTTGAAAAATGGACAAAAAAAGAGAAATGATCCCTGCAAACAAAGAATCAATTCTCTTTTTTTTTATTCTGTGTAAATATTTGTTCTAGTTTTCGAAAAAACAGCTCGACTTCCAACGGTTTTTCCATATATTCCCTTAGTCCCGTTTTTGGAATTTTTAGCATTTCCATTTCCGATGAAGCGACGTCGGCACTGAAAGCTATCACAGGAATCTGTTTGGTTCGTCCATCTCCCTGCAAACTTTCCAACACCTTATATCCACTTATATCCCGAAGGTTTATGTCAACGAGAATAAGATCCAATTGCTCGTGAAACGCAATTTTTAACCCGTCTTTGCCGCGGTTGGCAGAAACTAATGAAAAATTAGGAAATGGTTCTAATATTTTTTCCATTAGCTTTAAATTAGCCTCGCTATCTTCAATATATAAAATTTTCTTTTCTCCCATTTGTAACAATCGCTCTTGATGCAAATTCATGCCGCCAGAATAGTCTCCTTTTACCGCAGGAAGGCTGAACCAAAAATCACTTCCTGCTCCCAATTCGCTTTCTACTCCGATGGTTCCTCCCATTAATTGAATAAGCTGCTTCACCAATGCCAGTCCCATACCAGTACCGTCTACTTCCGTTCCTTTTATTCGATAAAATGGCTCAAAAATTTTTTCATACTCTTTTTTCGGAATGCCAATTCCATTATCTTTTATGTGTATACATATGTTGCCCCCTTCACTTCCGCTCGTAATTATTACAGTGCCATTGTCGCGATTATACTTCACAGCGTTATCTAATAAATTCAATAAAATTTGTCTAAATCTTGTCGAATCTGTATACACATAGTATTCGTCCAGCTTCGTTTGATTAACGATTTTTATATTTCTTTTGCCCGCTAACGGCTGGATCAACCGGACGCTTTCATCAATAACGGAATCAAGTTTAATAACATCATAAGCGAGTTGTATCTCCCCTGTTTCGATTCTCGCAATGTCCAGCATTTCATTCACTAAATTTAGTAAATGTCGGGCACCATTTAATATTGCTTGTACAAATTCCTGCTGTTGACTATTTAACGAATCATCCATTTCTAACAGCTGAGCGAAACCTAAAATGCCGTTTAACGGCGTTCTAAGTTCATGGCTCATCTGCGAAATAAGTTCTAACTTTGCCCGATTCGCTTTTTCAGATCGCTCTTTCGCATGAATCACCGCTTTCTCCATCGTTTTTCGTTCCCGAATATCAGTGGTGGAACTAATCATCTTGATCACTCCACCATTTTTTATGGGGCGGAGACAAGTTAACCATTTATCTCCTCCTCATATATATTTGTTTCCTTCCAAACTTTATAATCATATTTCATTTTTATTGGCAACCGCTTTTATAAGAAGTCACACACCTTTAAACGAAGCGCAGGGGGAAAAATCGGAAGGTATGAGTAAACGTTTGCGGAAGAAAGTTTATGTCTTTTCTTTAGGGAGGAAAATCCATGGAGAGAGGCAAGGATACGACGTGAAAAAGGACTCTCTTCCTGTATTGTAAAAAATGGAAAAGTAAACATAAAGGATGCAAGAGAGTCCCTATGCAACAAGATACCATATCATCTCCCGCTTGCCAACGTGGGAAAAATTAGAAATTAAACATGTTTCCGTACGACAATTATTTCTATCGCCAAGCCAATATGATGAATAAAGCATTGGCAATCGCTGAAAAAGAAGCGCCTCACAATAAAAGAAAAGGCAAGAAAACGTTTGAAAGTGGACCCGCTAAAATGCGCCCGGTAAGCATGCCAACGCCATAGAGAGCGTATCAATAAAGGAAGTAGCTGACGCGAGAAAGTTTTGTTTTCCGTAGACAAGTTCGCTAAAAGGAAGAGCGATGATAGAGGAAATGGAACTAACGAACTTTCATCATACTTCTCTTACTTCTTCCAAATGCGACACATCCCCTTCCAAAAGCAGTTCAAATCTCCCACCGTCCGCTTTAACGATCGTGATGCTTGTTCCGTACATATACGGAGGAGCCCAAAGCTCTTTTAACGGCGCGTTTTTGAAACGAGCGATGACCGCCTTTAACACCACCCCGTGCGTCACAATCAAAATATTTCCTTCCGAGTGGCGTTCGACGATTCGCTTAATGGCGGCAAACGCCCGGTTTTGCACATCGATAAACCGCTCGCCACGCCGTGGTGTGTATAAATGAGGATAATTCCAAAAATGTTCAAAAGCGATAGGGGCCATCTCTTTGATTTCCTCATGAGTCTTTCCTTCCCAGTCGCCAAGGTGCATCTCTCTCAGCTGTTCGTCTGCATAAATCGGAACGAGACGCTTGCCGCGAATTAACTGGGCAGTTTCGAACGCGCGTCCGCTTGTGCTGGCGTAAATCGCGGTCAAATCGACCGCTTCTAGCCGTTTCCCAAGTCGCATCGCGTCTTGCTTCCCCTTTTCCGTCAACGGCGAGTCTTGCCACCCTTGCATCCGCTTTTCGACATTCCACTCGGTTTCTCCGTGTCTAGTTAAATATAACGTTACCATTCTCGTTCCTCCATTCATATTGCTCTACCGCTGGCTCAAGCATCATGCATTCGAATACTAACTTCATACTCGGTCCTCTTCTCTTCCGGCTTCTTGTCTAACACTAACAGCGAATTTTCCTGCTCCATCGAAAATCCGCCGCCTCCAAGCGCGGTGATTTGCCTCATTTTCCTTCTCCCTCATATCGGCCCAGCCACTTTACAAGTTTTGTCATAGAAATCCCTTCTGGCATCCTCATTCGTTCGACTACACAAAAACCGTGACGTTCATACAGACGAAGCGCTGGTATGTTGTCACTTCCTGTCATCACGATGATTTCGTGAGCATCCCGTTCTTTACGACAGACAAATTCGATCAGGGCGCTTGCAATCCCTTGACGGAAAAAGTCGGGATCCACCATCAAGCGGCAAATGTGCACAGTCTTTTCTGTCCGTTCATAGGAAATCGCTCCTGCCAGTTGTCCCTGCTCTATATATCCAAAAAACTGTTCTCCGCACTGCTGCAACGTTGCGACTGTATCTTGTAAAGGCGGAATGTCGAGAAATCGGATCAGCCGGGCCTCGACAGCGTAAGAACGTAATTGAAGATGTAGCACCGCTTTCGCCCATTCGCTCGCCGCTATGTCTATCTTCCGGATCATACGTTCCTTTCCTTTCTGTTTCATCATGCGCCATCTATTTTTACTTCTCGATGATCGTTTCGTTTTCCTTTTTCTTCACAAAAAAGAAGACGACCTTGCCCATAGACTAGACCGTCTTCGTTATCGTCTATTACTAATTTCATCCATTGCCGCTTGCAGGGAGTAATACCCTTTTTGTTCATTCCCATCTTTCCGCACCGTCCATTCGTGTTTTTCCAATGCCAGCTCGCCGCGTTCGTTTTTGACAAATGGCATATGAAGGACAATCATTTTATCATCCTTGTTGATCGTATAGCCGATGTAATACTTGTTCCCTTCGCCTTCTTCTTCGAAAAGGCCGACTTGGTCCAAGTGATAAACATCCATCAACGGCTGCAGCGTGTCGATAAACTCACGGATAATCACGCTTCTCGGCACAAATTCCATCTTTCTCCCTCCTCTCATGGACGCAGTACGTATAATCGGCCGTTAATGGCAAACGAGATGGCGCCGGTTTCTTCTGAGACGACGATCACAAGCGCATCACTTCGCTCCGTCACCCCAATCGCCGCGCGATGGCGGGTGCCTAATTTCCGCTTCGGTGTCACACGCTCGGCAAGCGGCAAAATATTGCCCGCTGACACAATTTTGTCATAACGGATCAATGCTCCCCCGTCATGAAGCGGATTGCCCGGATAAAAAATCGTTTCTAACAGCGTATGAGAAACCTTTGCCCCAATAGGAATGCCATGATGTAATAAACGATCCAGCGAGTCCTTTCGCTCGATAACGATGAGAGCACCATGACGGCGTTCCGCCAAGTGTTTTGCCGCAAGGGACAAATCGCCATAATGCGGCGTATATTCCGCTAAATAAGAATGCAAATAAAAAGAAGCGGACGCTGTTTGTACATCCAAAATATGCTTTTGCAATGTTTCTAAACGCGACAATATACAGCACTCATCCGTCATTAACGATTGGCGGATTGCTTCCGCCTCCTCGGTAATGTCGCGTAAAGAACGAATAATTTGTTCTTTTGTCGGTTGATCGAGCGGTAAAAACTCTTGAACCATGGAACTCCCCCATCGCGTTTGTTACTATTAGTGTGCGACATTTGTCATGAAAAGCAGACGGAAATAATAGGAAATCCCTTCTAATGTGTTCATTAGAAGGGATGAGAATCCAATACCGATCGTGATGCTCTTCCAACCATTTTTTGCAACTTTTCGGCTTCCAACGAAAAACAGCAGCATGCTCACTTGCCATGCAACAACTACCTTTCAATGGTAATTCTTCAGAAAAGCTGCCTTATATATTTCCATTTTTGCGGAAACATATATAAAAATCAATAAATTTTGCGGAATTTCTAGAATCAAAGAAACTAACGCCGCTTTTGCGACGTTGTTTCACCGGGCTATTAACGGATTGCCTGACAACGCTGACGAGCTATGCGCGGACATGTCCGGCAATGCGATCCTCCGTCTGTTTGATAATAAAGGCAACATGTCGACCGCTGTCTAGAGCTGGAATCTCCTTTCCAAAATCGTTTTAGCGGATTTTGTCCCGGAGTACCAAATACTGCTCCATCTGCGCCGTGAACGAGATAATGAAAATCACCGCAAAGCCGTTCATGGACATGGGCAAGCGTTTCATCGCCGATAAGCTTCTCATAAATCCAGTAAATGTAAATCGCGATATTCTCCCATAATATATGGACAGATATTTTTGTGGTGTTCCGCAATTTTTCTATCAGCGGAAAAAGATGCTTGGCAAATATCTGACTTACCGTTTCTTCTCTCCATTGGTCGCGGCAGCCAATGCATCGCTCTGCGTCCAGTCTCTCAAAACGAAAGGTCGGCAGCCATATATCAGCGCTATCGTCCGTTTCTAGCCAAATTCGCTCTGGTGACAGCACAAGCCGTTTATTCCAAACCGACATCGTATAAAGCGACATCGCTACAAGAAAGCTATACCGTTTGATAAGCATTGACGCGGCAACAACGTTATTGGAAGCCCCTAACTTTTTTCGAACTTTTTCTAAATAATGAATGAGAGCGCCTTCCTCAAGCAGGCGATCTACGCGAATCGATAGCGGCGAATTGGTTTGAACGGTTGAAAGCCGATATGTTTCTAATGCTTTTATTTCCTCCGCGGAAAGAATCATGATAAAACGCCTTCTTTCCGCAAAATACATCTTCCTTTTCCATATGGGATGCAAAGCGGAGTCCCAAATAATGGATCATATGTTACTTGACAATCCATTTGAAACACATCTTTGACAAGCTGGCAGGAAATGATCTCTTCCGGCTTTCCTTGCGCATATATTTTTTGATTGCGGATCGCCACAATATGATGGGCATAGCGGCATGCCAAGTTCAAGTCGTGAAGCACCATGACAATCGTACGTTTTTCTCTCTCGTTTAGCTCAAATAATAAATCTAAAATCTCAATTTGATGTGCCATATCCAAATAAGTTGTCGGTTCGTCCAGTAAAATAATGTCCGTATCTTGCGCCAACGTCATCGCGATCCATGCCCGCTGCCGCTGTCCTCCTGAAAGCGAATCGACCGGACGTTCCGCCAACTCTGTCATTCCCGTCGCTTCGAGCGCGCGCTGCACCGCTTTTTCATCTTCTTCGCTCCACTGCTTCAGCCATGTTTGGTGCGGATACCGACCTTGTTTCACGAGCTGCAGTACGGTCAATCCTTCCGGCGCCGTTGGCGACTGCGGCAAAATCGCTAATTTTTTCGCCACTTCTTTCGTCGGCAACTTCGCAATTTCTTTTCCTTCCAGTAAAACCGCACCGCCCGCCGGTTTCAAAATCCGTGCCAAAGCGCGCAATAACGTCGATTTCCCACAGCCGTTTCCACCGATGAATACGGTAATTTCTCCTTTTGGAATCGTCAAATTTAGCTCATCAATAATGATCGTGTTTCCATACGATAATGTTAACTCTTTGGCTTGCAAGGCGTTCATGTTCTTCCACCTCTTTTATGCATATCGGCTTTTATATAATAAGTAAACAAAATACGGTGCCCCGATTGCCGCGGTAAACACCCCGGCTGGAATTTCCATAGGCGCAAACAACATGCGTCCGGCGAGGTCAGCCGCCATCACGAAAATAGCTCCTAATAACGCGGATGCAGGAAGAAGGGCGCCAAACGAGGAGCCGACAAGCCTTCTTGCCATATGCGGCGCCATCAACCCGACAAAGCCAATGCCTCCAGCGAAAGCGACCGCCCCTCCGGTTAAGGCAGTGCTTAATAATAGAAGGAAAAAACGTTGCTTATGCAAGGAAACCCCCGCACCGATTGCCAATTCATCGCCTAATTCTTGAATATTCATCTTCCGTGCTGATAAAAAACTGATTGTCAATAAGACCAAAACCCATGGCGCAAGCAATGTGACATGTTTCCACGAAGCGCCATAGACGCTTCCGGTAATCCAGACATTCGCCTGACTCGCCCGATAAATCGGCCCGATAATCATCAATAACGTCGTGCACGCCTGCATGAGCGCCGATATTCCAACTCCAATTAATACAAGCCTTAGCTGCGCCATTCCATTTTTCCATGAAAGGACATAGACAAGAAGCGCCGTTATTGTTGCACCAAGAAAAGCAGCTAGCGGCAGCCAATGAATACTAATAGTCAAGGAATGGTTTTCATCGCTAAACAACGTCAAAAATGTGACGACCGCCGCCGCGGCCCCGCCCGTAATGCCGAGCACATCTGGCGAGGCGAGCGGATTGCGAATCATCCCTTGCAAGATCGCCCCTGCCACCGCAAGCGACATTCCTGCTAATAATGCAACAAGAATGCGCGGCAAGCGGAACGTATAAATCACGACTTCGTTCATATCCGAGCCATTGCCAAACAACGCTTTTGCTACTTCCAACGGGGAAATATACATTTCGCCGCTTCCTGCGCTGACAAGAAATACAACCACGCTAACGGCCAATAGTATCAAACTAACGGTTATCGCTTTTTTATCGACTAAAAACGAGATCGATTTCCCGATTCGCAACGATGTATACTTCTTCATTTTGCCAAAATCCCCCTACGGGCAATATAAACAAAAAACGGGACACCGAGAAACGCTGTCACAATTCCGACCGGAACTTCGCGCGGCATTAAAATATAGCGGGCACCAATATCAGCCGCAACTAATAAAATTGCTCCGATCAAGGCACAATACGGCAATACCCAGCGATGGTCCACACCAACTAGCGCACGGACAATATGAGGAACGATGATGCCGATAAACCCAATCGGTCCAGCAACGGAGACCGAACTGCCGGCAAGCAATACGACAAGAAGCGCTACTCCTATTTTCACCGCATTCGTGCGCTGTCCCAAACCTTTCGCCACATCATCTCCCATCATTAAAATGTTCACTTTTTGTGCAAGCAGCAGCGAACCAATCCAGCCAACGATAAAGTATGGAAGAACCGCTGTTAACATTTCCAGCTTCCGCCCGGCTACCGAACCGGCTAGCCAAAATAACACTTCGTCAAGCGCCTTTTCATTCGCAGCTAACATTCCTTGTGTTAATGAAGCAAACAAGGCGGCGACCGCTGCGCCAGCAAGCGTTAATTTCAAGGGTGTTGCCCCGTCTTTTCCAACCGCGCTAATGACAAACACGATTACCGCTGCCAGCGCAGCACCGCTAAAAGCTAGCCACGTAAGCATTTGCAGCGAATGTACTTGGAAAAAGGTCACAAATAAAACGACAAAAAAGCCAGCACCCGCATTAATGCCGAAAATGCCTGGAGAGGCAAGCGGGTTTTTCGTCAGCGCCTGCATAAGCGCCCCCGCCATCGCTAAACTCGATCCTACCGCCGCGGCAATCAGTGCTCGCGGCAGGCGGACCGTTTCAATAATGATATGGGCATTCGAACCGTTATTGTTCGTGAACGCCTCTATCGCATTTTTCCAACTTGTATCAGTATAGCCGTAAATGATGCTCATCCAAATGCTTATAAGTAACAACAAGCATAGTAAGAACAAGCCAATCGATCTCTTCCGGTTTGTAGCTAACATCGTAAATCTCCCTTAATTCAATATCTATCTCTATCGAGAAGTCTATTTGATAATGACTCTCAATGTCAATATTTTTTCATTAATTTCTCACGATTTTTTCATTTTTTATTGACAATGATTTTCGTATTCATTTATCATTTTTTTGTAAATGAAAATCATTATCAAAAAATAAGGGGGATACATAATGTTCAAATCTAAACTCTCTTTTCTCATCGTTGCCGTTCTCACTCTTGTTGTCATTCTCGCCGGTTGCGGCAAAAACGAGGAAGCAGAGCCAAAAACCAATGGAAATGAAAAACAAAAAGAAACAAGCTATACCGTTGAACACGCAATGGACACTACAGAAATAAAAGGGACTCCAAAACGTGTCGTCATTTTAACGAATGAAGGAACGGAAGCGCTGCTTGCGTTAGGAATAAAACCGGTTGGCGCGGTCAAATCATGGACAGGCGACCCTTGGTACGATCATATTAAAGATAAAATGGAAGGCGTCAAGGAGCTTGGAACGGAAGCAGAGCCAAACCTAGAAGCGATCGCTGCATTAAAACCGGATTTAATTATCGGCAATAAACTGCGCCATGAAAAAATTTACGAACAGCTAAAAGCAATCGCCCCGACCGTTTTTTCCGAAACGCTTCGCGGCAATTGGAAAGACAATTTTATGCTCTATGCCAAAGCGGTGAATAAAGAAGAAAAAGGAAAAGAAATCATCGACGAATATGACAAGCGCATTGAAGAGTTAAAAACAAAGCTAGGCGACAAATTGAAAATGAAAGTATCCATCGTTCGCTTTATGGCAGGAGATGTCCGCATTTATCATAAAGACTCCTTCTCCGGTGTTATTTTAGACCAGCTAGGATTTGCCCGTCCGGAATCACAAAATGTCAACGACTTTGCGGAAACGGGCGTAACGAAAGAACGCATCCCAGCGATGGACGGCGATATCCTCTTCTACTTCACCTATGAAACAGGAGACGGAGAAGCAAGTAAACTAGAAAAAGAATGGATTAACAATCCGCTCTTTAAAAGCTTAAACGTTGCAAAACAAGGAAAAGTGTACAAAGTGAGCGACACGATTTGGAACACGGCAGGCGGTGTGCTCGCTGCCCATTTAATGCTCGATGACATCGAAAAATATTTCTTACAACAATAATAAACGGAATAAAGCTGCCCTGCTTTGGCAGGGCAGTTTTTTTATGCAAGCAGCTTCCGTCGACAGTGCTGTCGGTGGAAAAGCGTTGCCGCTTCCATTGCACTATGTTAAATTGAAAGTACAAGCTTATAAGAAAGGATGAAGAATGACATGAAGCGAACCGCCATTATGGCAGCGTGTCTGCTTTCATTTGGCGTCATCATGGGCGCTTGTTCCGATGGCGAAGCGAACAAAGCGAAGCATGACCATTCCACGACATATACAACCAATTCCGGAGATATCCGCGAAACGACGAAATCGATCGACCACCTTCCTAAATTTTTAAACAATTTTGAAGAAGATATGGCCGTTTTGTACCAACAAGCCGCCAAGCATAAAGACTTGCTCGAGCATATTCCTTGCTACTGCGGCTGCGGCGAATCGGCCGGTCATCAAAATAACTACGATTGTTTCGTTCACGAGACGAAAAAAGACGGCTCTATCGTTTGGGACGACCATGCGACAAAATGCGGCGTCTGCCTTGAAATCGCGGCGGAATCCATCGCTTTGTATGAACAAGGAAAATCGGCAAAAGAAATTCGCCAAATAATTGATGAAAAATATAAAGAAGGTTATGCAAAGCCGACCCCAACAAAACCTCTGTAATGAAAAGGCGATCACCTATTTTGGGTGACCGCCTTTTATCGTTTGCTTAGCGCACTATACAAATCATACAGCGTTTCGATGTTTTTGCTTTTTAATTCTTGCAATAGCCGCGCCCATAGCTCTACCATCGCCCATACGTCACCATCTGCTGTATGCCGTCGTTCGCAAGAAATCCCATAATGCCGCAACGCATCATCCAATGTAGGAAACAATCGGTGCTGCACCATTTCTGCAATGGGCTGCATATCGAAAAAACGCGCTGTCCATTTTGTCCGGTAATATGTCCAAAGGAAATGATTCAAAAACGATAAATCATGGCCGATATGGTATCCGATCATTACTCCTCCGCTGATGAAAGATAAAAACGAACGCATCGCCTCCTGCAGCCGCGGAGCATACTGCACATCTTTTGCTTTAATTCCCGTCAACGCGGAAATGTGCGGCGGAATCGCTTTTTCCGGGCAAACAAGCGTGTAATACGTCTCTTCTACTGCTCCGCGCACCGTTTTTGCCGCGGCCATCGCCAAAATTTCATCGCCGTGCTGCGGCGAAAACCCGGTTGTTTCCATGTCAATGATCATAAACGTGACTTCATCAAGTGGCATGCTCATATCGATTTGCTTTTTTTGCTGCTCTTTTCGCAACGCGCGGAGCCACATTTCCTGCTGGAATGAATGTTCCCCGTCAGCAAACGCTGACGGGACATTCCCGTGCGGTATTCCGAGTGACAAAAAGCGAAGCGCCCGCTGCCAAAAACGATGCTGTCCTTCCATTTTACTTACCACCTGCCTGTCGCGCGACAAACCGCTGCAGCCTTTTTGCTGTTTTCATCGCTTTTTTCAGCCATTTCTGCTCATTTGCTTCAAGCGTGCGCCATAACACATAGTCGCGATCGGTTCCAGCTTCTGTCGCATACTTTAGCCGAACGTAGTAGTAAATCGACAGCGCTTCCTTTGCTTCCTTCGCCAGCGGCAAAGGCAACAGCTCATGATTCGTGATCTCGCGCCATCGTTCCAGCGTCGTCGCCGCAGAAATATTGGCAAAACAAGATAACCATTTTAATGAGTTGATGATTTGCACGTAACCGCCATGTTTCATATGAATTGCTCCGCTATACGCCCCCCACCGCTCGATTTGAACGTTATTGAACCAGCCTAGCGGTACGGTAGGAAACATCACATGTTCCCCCATTCGGCGAAGCAGCTGCGGCTCACGGTGGATCCAGTCAAACAGCGCCTGTCTTCTGTCAATAACAAGCTGACTGTTTCCATAGATAGGCCGCATATCGATCGCGATGAATAAAAAACGAATATCATTGGGGAGACTGTCGCGAATATACGCTTTGATTTGATTCTCCCAGTCATGAAGCGACTGCCCCCACCGCTTGTTCGTCGCCATCACGTAGCCTGGGCAATACGGATAGCCAATTTCATATAAAAAATTCGTTCCAACTGCCGCCACATGACGGACAAATTCGTAACATTCTTTTTCTTCATGCTCGCCGCATTCAAACAAAATGCCATTATCTTGGTCTGTCCATATGGTCGGCTCCCGCCTCCCCAAGCTTCCCATCACATACCAACACCATTTTCTCGGACGAAGGCCTACCGCTGCGCGCAGCGTTTCTTCTTCCGCGAACTGAAACGCCCGCTTCATGAGAACATCGTGCGCATCGCTGACGATATGGGAAAGCGATTCAAGCCGCTCCCATCGCAAAACAAGGCGCAACCGCCTGGCAAGTTCGGAATGACAAACGCGAAGCTCTCCGATTGTCTTTGTCTGTTCCATTTGCTTAATTAACTCATATAATGATTCCATCATTTTTCTTCCTTCGAAAACGCGCGGCGAAATAAACGTTATTGAGTAAGTGGCTTGGACTGATAAGCTGGATCAAGCTGCTCCGGATAACCGTACGAACCGTGCTCACTAATGTCCAATCCGGAAATTTCTTGTTCTGCTGTCACACGCAATCCGATCGTTTTCTTTAATCCAAACAACACGATAAACGATACCGCTGCCACATATACCATTGCTCCCAGCACTCCGACCGTCTGCACGATTAATTGATGGAATCCGCCGCCATACAACAGCCCTGCCTTGCCGATACCTGTTATTTCGACTAAACGAGGCGCAGCGAAAAACCCGGTCGAAATTGTACCGATGATGCCAGCGATGCCATGCACCGAAAACGCATAAATCGGATCATCAATGCCTTTTCGTTCAAAATAAATCGATGTCCAAAATGTCAATGAGCCGGCTACTGCTCCGATCACTACCGCTGCCCAAGCTTCCACGAACGCGCACGCCGCAGTAATCGCCACTAATGCTGCAAGCACACCGTTGACCATCGCTGGAATGTCCGCTTTTCCTATCATGATTTTCGCTGTTAAAATAGCCGCAATTGCTCCTGCCGCGGCTGCCAAATTAGTCGTCAGCGCGACATGGCCGAAAAATCCGTCGCCTACCGCCATCGTGCTTCCTGCATTAAATCCGAACCAGCCGATCCATAAAATCAAGCCGCCGATCACGGTATATACTTGGTTATGTCCCGGAATGACGTTCGGCGTTTTATCTTTATTAAATTTTCCGATCCGGGGTCCAAGCAAAATCGTGGCAATCAACGCGGCAATCGCTCCTTGCAAATGAACGACGGTAGAACCGGCAAAATCTTGCATTCCGATTTCACCAAGCCAGCCGCCACCCCATACCCAGTGGCCAATCACTGGATAAATCACAATCATAAAAATCGTCCCAAATAGAAAATAGACGGATAATTTCGCTCGTTCTGCAAAGCCTCCCCACGCGATTGCCAGCGATACCCCGGCAAAGCCCAACTGAAACAAAAACTTCAACGAGAGCGGAACGTTAGCCCATGAAAGCGAAGCAAACGTCTTTTCATCTCCTTGCAAAAACCATCCTTCCGTTCCAATAAACCGGTTTCCCGCACCGAACGTAATCGCAAAACCAAACGCCCAAAACGCGAGCGAGGCAATCGCAAAACTCAATATTTGTTTTCCTGCCACATGACCGGAATTTTTCATTCTTGTCGATCCCGCTTCCAACAAAGCGAATCCTGCCTGCATGCTGATCACTAGTATCGCACTCACCATCACCCAAAGCGCATCAAGTCCTGCCGACAACATTTTTTCGTCCATCTTTCCTCTCTCCCTTTCTGTTATATTTTATAACTTTATATGTAAAAATATATTACATTTAAAACGTGTTTGCAACATTAATTTTATTTTGTTAACGATTTCTGCATATATTTTGTTATATTTCATAACATGTATTAAGTCTTAAAAATGACGGAAAAACAGTTGTGCTTTCCCATGATCCAGCAATAATACGGGGGCCCGTTTAATATAAAATAAAAAAAACAGAACGCCTTGCACCTCTCTCTGGTTTAAGGCGTTCTGTCCGTCTAGGCAACGCGAATCGGCTTTCCAAACGGCACACGCGGCATATAATCATCCGGAACAAGCCAAAACACTTCATAATCGACTTCCAATTCTTCATAAAAATAGCCTGTGACATCGGTAATGTAAAAAAGCGTATCGATTTTTTGGTCTTTCGCCCATTCCAACACTTCCGTATACGATGATTTTCCGTGTTTAAAATATTTAATAGCCGCCATTCCAATGGGAGACACGTCGCGAATTTTAAAATCAGCTTGCACTAACAGCGTATCCGGTCTTACTTTTTCAAACAGCTTAACAATGTTTTGGATTAAAATCGGACGTGACGGACGATTGGACGTATCAATCGCCAAGGCGATGGAATGGTCTTTTCGTTCCTTCAGCAATGCAAGCAGCGCCCTCTGCCATTTCACGATGATCAGCCTCCTAATTATGATGTGACATGATCATTATTAGTATGGTCAGGAAGGAAGCCGAATACGAACTGCTTTTCTTTCCTCTTTCTCCTACAATTTCGTCAAAATCATCCGAATAACGCGGTCGCCATTCCAATAAGCTGGTACGATTTTCCCTAGTTGCAATGTACATCCTTTATTATAAATCGGAAAAACGAAATAACGTCAAGGCTTTTTTCTGCCTTGACGTCTTGGCTTACTCGTTGTTTTGCCCAGAAAGGGGAATGTCTTTTCCGCTTACGTCATCCATGATCCCATCGACCGTCCCTTCCACATACGCGTCCCTCACTTGTTCGTGTGTTGTCGCCAACGCAGAAGACAAAAAAGTGGCACGGTCATGATCAGATGGTTCATATTGCCTTCCCGCAATGTTTAAGTTTTCTTGTTTTTCCATCTTTATGCCTCCTTGTTCTTTCCCTCTTATCATTAATATGAAACAAGCATGGAAAATAAAAAGAGGAAATTTATGGGCATTATATGTATACATCTGTACAAAAGCGGCAAACTAATGGTGAAACATTACTGTAAGAGGAGATGAAAACAATATGACGCAAAACAAACAAAACAATAGCATCGAACAACAACAGAAAGAACGCCAGCAGGAAAAAGAAATGGAGAAACAACCGGGATACGGGGATAAAAAATTAGAAGGGCCGAACATTTCCGCCGAATAATCGCTTACTGAAGGATGGCGTTCAACAATGAGGCATGTCATCGCCCTTTCTATAAAATTTGTGCTGCTTGCCACTGTCTTTTTTGCGATGATTCCGTTATTTTTGCGCGTCTCTTCCGCAGAACTGCTATGGTTCAGCTTATGGATGACGTTTGTTGCTTATGCGCTCGGAGATTTGTACATTCTTCCGCGCTTTGGCAATATATCAGCAACGATTGCCGATTTCGGCCTCGCATTTGTCGGTGTTTGGTTTGGAATCGGCATTTTTTACAATACCGGCAGCACCGCCGTTTTCAACGCCGCATTTTTTTCCGCACTGCTTGTCGCACTAGGCGAAATATTGTTTCATGCCTATATGGAACGAAGCGTTCTTCGCCAGCAAAATGAGGCAAAAGAACGTGTTATGCGGCAAGAGCTGCAAACAGAAACGGCGGAAGAAATCGATGTCCGAAGCTCCGTCTATGAAGAAGACAAACGAAAAAGCTGACCTCTTATCGTGCGAGGTCAGCTTTTTCGTTCATCCATCGTTTCGTCTCAATGACAACAACGTTTGTTTCAGCTGTTCTTCCATCGTAACGAGTTCCCGTTCTACTTGTTGCCGTTTGAGACGGCCTTCTTGCTGGATTTTCAGCGTTTCTTCTAATGTAGTGACTAAATTTTCCTGCGTTTTTTTCAACGTTTCAATATCAATAAGCCCGCGTTCATTTTCTTTCGCGACTTCGATGCTGTTTGTTTTCAGCATTTCCGAATTGCGAAGCAACAAATTGTTTGTCGTTTCCGCTACTTGCTTTTGCGCCTCGACCGCTTTTTGCTGGCGGAATAAGGTCAGAGCGATCACCACTTGGTTTTTCCATAGCGGAATCGCCGTTAAAATCGATGATTGAATGCGCTCGACAAGCGTCTGGTTCATATGCTGGATCATGCGGATTTGCGGCGCCGTTTGGATCGTTACTTGCCGGCTTAATTTTAAATCGTGAATCCGCTTTTCAAGCCGGTCGGCAAACTGCAGCAAATCGTTGACTTCTTGCATTTCCATTTGGTTTCCTGACTGTTCTGCTTGGGCGCGCTTTTCCGGGATCACCTTCGTCCGCAATTCTTCCAGTTTATACTCAGCCGCAGCGATATAAATGTTCAGCGCATCAAAGTATTCCTTATTTTTTTCGTACAACGTTTCTAACATCATAATGTCGCGAAACAGCGATTGGCGGTGCTTCTCTAGCTGATCGGCGATTTTATCAATTTCTACGCCGATTTTTTGATACTTCGCGACCATGCCATGCAACGATTTGGACACAGAGCTAAACAGCCGCGCCAACAATCCTTTTTTCGCCGGAAGCAAATCATCGGGATTCACTTCTTTAATTTTTGCCATTAAGTCGCTGATCACTTCTCCTACGGGGCCCGCGTCCTTTGTTTGCACATGATGTAAAATCGCATGGGAAAACTTCGACAGCTCTGCCTGCGCAGCAACTCCGTATTGAATGATCGCTTGCTGATTGCGCGGGTCGATTTGTTTGGCGAGCTGAAGCGCTTTGTCGCGGTGTTCCGGTTTTAACGTGTCAATCAGCTTCGCTGGCTGCCGCTGTTCATTCGCGCCTGTTTCGATCTGTTCGTTCGGCAATGAAAACGGATTTGCAAGCAATGAATCAAGCGAGCTTGTCCATTGTTGATCGCGAAAATCGTTTGCCGTCATGTTATCGGACGGTTTCATAATCGTTCCCCTTTCTCCATTCCATCGTTTCCGGCAGCTTTTGCTGCTCCAGCGACTGTTCGAGCAATTTCGCTTCTACCTTTAAATCAAACACATCGTTCGAAAGTATCTCCAATAGACGCTGCTCCGCAGAAGCGGCCAGTTCATCAAGAAGCCGTTCCGTTTTCCACAGCGTCTCTTTCATCTCTTGATTGCGCACAGGCTGATTGGTTAAATACACGTATTTTTCGATCATCGCTACCGCCGTCGGCAATTCGTTTAAGAAAAACGATTGGGCAAGGCGAAACTGATGCGGATGTTGCTCCACTGCGCGAATCATTTTGTCGACAACCGCACATATGCGCGAAATTTTTTGCCACATGACAAGCGAGCGAACGCGGAAACGAGCGGCGCGCATTCGTTTCCACTTTTTCCGCGCCTCATCAAGCTGCGAGCGAATATACGCTTTTTCTTCTTTTAAAAGATTTCCTGCGAGCCGACCATCTCTTTTTTTCATGATCATCGATGTGACGACCATCGCGCCCATCCCGGAAAAGAAGGAAGGAAAAAAGCGAAAATCAGCAAGAAAAAACGTCGCTATCGCCACTATTACCCCCACATTCCAAGAAACAAACCAGCGCCATAACGCTCTAAGCAACCGTTTCATCGTCCATCCCTTTCTCCTGATCTATTTACTTTCATTATAGCATGTCCCCTTTCTTTCATACGTGCCAATTGCTGATTTTGTTTCACTTATTAAATAATAGTTATTCTTGGCGCTGTTATAGATCCCCTCCTTTCGCGCATAGGACAACATAACAGGCGAATACGATATAACAAAAAAGCTACGCAAAGGAGATGGAATGCATGAAACATATCGATTGGCAAATGGCATATTTTGTCGGAGTGACGCTACTGCAAGAATATTGGTGCTATATCGGGCTGCCGCGCGTATACTATTGGATTGCCAGCGATGGTGAAGATAAGAATAAAGCGGCATAAAACGAAAAGGAGATCATGAGTCGCCTATCCCTTTCCTGCGCAGCGTGGGCCGCTTTCCCCTATGAAATAAAAAAGATCCTTCCTTTTGCGAAGGATCTCATTCTTTCGTCAAATCGACTTCATACACTCTCGCACCGCCAAACAAAGTAACTTGTTTTGTTCGTTTCTTGCGTTTTTCTCCATCTTTCACGCTCGTGATCGTATACGTCCCTGGCAAATACGGACCGACCTTTTTCACAAACGGATCTTTCGTCGGTTCCCCCTGCACTTTCTTGCCATTGACCATCATTTGATCATCCGCCTCATCAAGGCGGACTTTAAGAAAGTATAAAGTCGGCTCAAAGACGTACCGATTTTCATATACTTTTATCGTAAAAATAGGCGGTTTCGACGTCAGCCCTTTTATATATACATGCTTCATTTTCCGCTGTTTGTCAAAATCTCGCTCAAGTGTTTCATACGCCTGCGGATGCTTCTCTAAATACGTAAATAACGGCCGAAGCGTCGTTTCATTGACGGGAAACGCTTCACCGGGTATGCGAATATACGTTTGCAAAGCGGCAACATCTTTCCTTTTTAACGCCTGTTCCAACCGCATAATCGCGACTTCTCTCCCCGCGGTGTTTTTGAGAACGCTATACCCATTTAGAATCAGCTCTCCGATGATCCATGCCGCAATGACGGCAAACCCGATTCGCCGAATGATGCGATAATATTTTTTCCGCCGCTTTTGCGCAACAATACGCGCTTGTTTTCTCTGTTCATAGCGCGCCAACATCGCTGTGCCGCTTCCCGCATTTCTTATTTCTGTACTGTTTGCCCCCTCTACATTTTCGTTCGCAGATACATGCTGTTTCACCTAACTTCCCCTCTCCTGTCTCTAGTCTAGTTCATCTTTATGCCAGAATCAGGGAATTTATGTGGAGGGAACAACGAATGCGCCGTTAGTGTTTTCTATTATAAAACGTGTATAAAACCGCATGCCAATGTTTTGCACTCGGCGATGCAGTTCGTTTCCAGCCTTTTTTCTTTAACGCAGAACCGACGAGACGATGAAACCATCCATGCCCAACTGCTACAATATGCCCGTATCGATTCGCATATTCACATAGCATATCTGCCGCATACTCCGCTCGCTTTTTCGCTTCTCGATATGATTCCACATCCAATGAATACCCACATAACCAGCATACGCGAGAAAGGACCAGCCAAACAGCAGTCGGCAAGCGCAGCCAACGAACACTTGCAAACGGGATCGGTATTTCGACTTCCCGCATCCATCCCACAATTTTCACATTACAAGAAGGACGCAAGCGCTCGACAGACTGTACCGCGCGTGGAAGCGGGCTGGAAATGACCAATGATGCTTTCTTGATCGTTTCAAGGGTGGCCGCGGGAATTTTATCTTCTTCCAAAATACCGTGCGCATCATATGCTCTCACCCATTCGGCAAACTCACAACTAGTCATCCATCCCCTCATTTGCCATTTCGATCTCCCATGACGAATGAGAGTAATGTAGTACATGCTCTCCCCCCCTTTGTCATCGGCCGCTTATAATGGGGCAGCGGCCCGCTTTGCAAACTGTCGAAACATCACCGCATATAAAGCGGCGCTGATGAACGAAAGCACGCTTAACAAGAAAAACGTCCATTCATACCCAAGCCATGTCGTTGCTGTAATGGAAAGCGGGGCGATCGCCCGCCCGATCGTCCAGCGCAAGCTCGCGGCCGCAAAATATTGCCCGCGCATCTCTTCCGGGGCCAGCTTCGCAATAAACGTTTGCTGCAGGCCCGCTGTCATCAGCTCCCCAAACGTAAACAACAACATTGTAAAAATAAGTCCCCAAATCGATGTCATTTGCCCAAACAAGAAAATTGCAATTCCATAAACAATGGACGAGCCAACGAACGCCGTCTGTTCATGATAACGTTCCATCCATCTCGTTGCCCACATGGTACAAAGCGCAACAAGCAAGCCGTTTTCGGAAATAAGCAGGCCAAACGCTTTCTCTCCACTAAGCGTCAGCGACCAATCGCCGAATGAAAATAGCGTTTGCCTCTCCACTGTATCTTTCGTATACACAGGAATCAGCAAATCCAGCTGCATAAACGTCTGTGCGGCAAGAATGCCCGCGATAATAAACAAGAGAAATATCCGGTCACGCACAATCACACTGTACTGGCGAATTTGCTGCCATAAAAACTCCTGCCATTTCCCGCGCGTCAACCCTCCGTTTTCACGCATGGGTGCAGTCTCGCGAAGCCTCCTTGCCAATAGCGTAGCGAGAAACAAGCATGAAAACGCCCCGACAAGCAATAGTCCAAAGCGATACCGTTCATAAAAAATCCCGCCAATGATTGGCCCGACGACCACGGCAATATTAACGGACGTATAAAACACGGCAAAAACGCTGCTGCGGTGTTCTTCCGGCACTACATCGGCAACCATTGCCTGGCTTGCGGGCCAATAAAACGCCCCGCAAATTCCCGCGATCGTAAAACAAAGAAATCCAACATGAGGTGAAGAAAACCACGGGGAGCTGGCAAGGGCAAAAAAGAAAAACGCCGCCCCTTGCCCATAAGCTGACAGCACCATCATCCGTTTGCGTCCAAACACATCCGCGCAATACCCGCCCATTAAACTAGCAAATACGGAAAAAATTTGCGAAACAATCAATAATACCCCCGCTTTATCCTTCCCGAACGCTTCCGTAAAATAGATCGCCATAAACGGAAAAAACATCCAAAAAGTGATATTGATTAATGACTCGCCAAATAAACGAACCTTTAAATTCTGGTCCCAGTCGCGTATCTTCATATGTATGTCACTCTCTTCCTCCGCATCCCGATATGCATATGTACCGCTTTCCAATTATACCATTATTTCTATGTTTATGCCTTTTAAGAAAATATTTTTTAACGCAATCCTGCAATGAAAAATTAAGTCTCGGAAATTATGTAAAAAGAAACTAGCAAAAAGCGGTTTTATTTTCTGGCAGCTCGGAGTTTACTGGACGGAGAGAGAATTTTTACACAATAACAAAGACGTTACCTAATTAAGAAAATGCCGCCATCTCCCCTCTAATCAGGCTATTTCGCTTATCGGCGTGAAGTAGGGGCGAGAAGCGTATAAAAAACCACACCACTAATGCTACTTAGTGGTGTGGTACAGAAACACTGACGCTTATTTTCTTATAAATTGTTGCGTCCAGATATACCCGTTTTCTTCAAAACCTACCCCAATATGAGTATAGTTTTTGTTCAAAATATTTGCTCGATGTCCTTCGCTGTTCATCCAAGCTGCCACTACTTCTTGCGGCGTCCGTTGGCCTTTTGCAATATTTTCTCCAGCGGCTGTATAAGAAATGCCAAATTTTTTCATCATTTCAAATGGCGATCCATACGTCGGGCTGTTATGGGAGAAATAATGGTTTACCGCCATGTCTCTTGATTTTTCACGGGCGACTTTGCTCAATGCTGCATCGACCTTCAAAGGCGGCAAGCCATATTTCGCCCGCTCTTTGTTTGTTAAGTCTACTACTTGTTGTTCATAAGCATTTAATCCTGCCTCATTTTCATTTGCTTTTTTGCTTTCGTTTGGCATAGGCGCCTGTGTCGCTGGCTTGTTTGCAGGAGCTTGCACATTTTCCGCTGGTTTTTGCGCAGTTGTCGTGTCCGGTTTTGCTACTTTGAAATTTCCTGTTTTATCTAAAATAAATGGAATTTTTAATTGGATCCATTTCTCGATATCTTGCACGCTAGATGGATAGACAGTATGATATTTAGCTTCGTAATTTTTTACAGCTGGACATGGAGCAGCCTCAGCCGCTTTCGCTGTAAAAGACGCACCGAAAATCGCTAAAGACGCAGCAAGTGAAAATACGATTTTTTTGTTCATGTTTCTCCTCCTCCAATCACATCTCTTGCCTGCACGTACATCATAACACGGATTTTTTGTAATATTTGTGGATAAATATGGATATTGGATTTGTTTGCCATTTTTTCTGCAAGAAAAGATTTTTTTCATAAAAAAATCCAAGTCGATCCCCCGTGAAAACTAGAATTGCAAAAAAAGCCCTTTCATGGCTATTTCATCATGTCTTGGCGCCTCTATCATCCTTTCCCATCTATTGCTTGCGAAACAAGGGTTGACAAAATGTAAGAAGAGGATAAAAATTAACATTTTTTACGATAATGTTACAATATCTCATCTTGTTTGCGAGTTTTTTACAAGAATGTTTTATCGCGTTCTTGCAATCTTTGCGACATTGCATTTACATTTTGTTACTTTTGTAAATATTGCAGTGATCGAGAATTAGTCTACTAAGGGGGGACGAGAATTGTTCATAAGCTGGTAGGCGCGGAACATTTTCTTGATCAAAGAGGTAGGTGTAAACGAATTTCAACAATTGATCGTGGGACAAAAGAAGCCTTAGATTCTGCCACGTTCAGATAAAACGTATGACTATGACTTGCGAATGCAATGCGCTCGCGCTTTATATTTAGATCTTTTATGGCATTGCAAATTTATATCCCACTACGTTCAGATAAAACTCCTATTTTCAAACAACGACAAAACATGGATGTATCAATGTTTTTCTTCAAACATTGATAACATCAGTATATTAGGTTTTGCAGCAAAGCGGCAGTTATGTTTTTGCTTTAAGTAAAAAGATTCATTGATTTTCGTTGATATTATCAAGCATTTTCAAATATTTAACCAAAGCAGAGGGTTACTGTAACATGCGAACTGCTCAACGCTGTTATATAAATAGCTCATCAAAACCCCAAATACATACAAGTTGTCCACTTGATGAACGGGAAGGGATCTCTTTGTCTCGTTTTTATCCAAAAAAATAAATCATATTATCTTTTCGCTTTAAGCGCTCATTGAAAAAATATAGTGATCAAACGGCTTTGTCCATTGCCCACCTTGATACAGACAATGATAATATGCTTCATCGGATGTCCGTAACGCTTCTTTGATAATGGACACCATTGCCATTCGATAATGAATCGGAATTTTGGCAATATGAAAGGAACAAGAAATTCTCATAAGGCACCTCCTTTTTTCTATCTTGATTTTAATTTTAGCCCATAAATTCAAAAAAAATTTGTCGAATTTTGTCAATCTTTATGATAGTTTTTCGAACTTTGTCCTAAAATTGTATGTAATATTAAGGAGTGCACAAGATCATTGTTCGCGAGTTAACGGATGCGGAAAACTTGTTTGCGGGGCAGTTAAAAGAAATAGATGAAGTCGTTTGCGAAAAATACAGCATAGTAGACTCCTAGTGGAGCGCGAATATGTCTCAACAATTTGACTGCAGAACGGAAAAAGGCGTTGTGGCTGTCTTTGATCCCGGCAATGAATATTCCCTTATTTGCCTTGGCGCATAAAGCCGCCTTCTTTCGTTCGCCGAATGGAAGCAAGGCGCCGCTTTCCAAAACAGAAGCAGTCTCAGCGTGAGACTGCTTTTTTCTTGCTCCCTTTCCGTTTTGCTGGCAGGAGATGAACTGCTTCCGCCTGCAATGCCTCTACTGCTTCTAACAAACCTTCATTGCTGCTCGGGTGCGGGTAAAAGGGAAATTTCATATCTTCCTCGCGTGCGGCCATTTCTAATCCAATAATTCCGCTCGAAATAAGCTCAACCGCTCCAACACCGATCATATGAACGCCTAGTATCACATCATTTTTCGCATCACTGATGATTTTTACCAATCCATCTTTTTGACCAATAATACTGGCATATCCGTTTCCAGCCACCGGAAAACTTCCGACACGAATGTCCTCATACTGCGCTTTTGCTTCGTCTTCCGTCAATCCGACGCTCGCTATCGGCGGAATGGAATGCGCAATCGTGGGAAGAAAGGTAAGATCGATTTCGGACCGTTTTCCAGCGATTGTTTCGGCGGCGACTTTTCCTTGTTTAATCGCTTTCACTGCAAGCATCGGCCCGCCTGTTACATCTCCCACAGCGAAAATATGGGGAAGCGATGTTTGCGTTTGATAGTTGATCTCAATAAATCCTTGCTCCGTACGCTGGATGCCAAGACGGTCGATGCCTAACCCATCAACGTTCGCTTTCGCTTCGCATGCTACAAATATATGCGACCCCTCCACCGTCACCGTTTCTCCTGTCGCAGTTTTTAATGTGGCGGCAACAGCATCTGGCGATGACGTGACGCTTTCTACTTTGCAATGCTGATAAAGTTTGATTTTCCTTTTTTTCCATATTCTCTGCAATTCCTTAGCGACCGCTTCGTCTAGCCCAAAAGTGCCGTCATTCGTAATGACGGACACTTGTGAGCCAAACATTTGAAAGCTCATTGCCACTTCAATCGCAATATAGTCGTCTCCATATACGAGCAAATGGCTCGGCAACGTTTCCAATCCATATATGGAATAAGCGTTTAAAATGCGTTCATGGTCAATGTTGATGGATGGCGGTGAAACGTACGATGCCCCGGTGGCAATGATGGCGTGCCGAAAGCGGTACACGTCAAACACTTCTCCCGATTCAACGCCGATTCGGTCTTCCGCTAAAAAGGACGCTTTGCCGCAGATGACCTCGATACGGTTTGCTTTACAAAGCGCTTCAACGCCTTGGCGAAGCTGAGTAACTACTTTTGTCTTATAGTTTTGTAGTTTGCCTAATTGAAACGAAGCATGACCCAATTCAATCCCGATTTCCTTTATGTGAGGAAGCTCTGCCATTTTCTGTGCAGCATGAGCGAACACTTTTGACGGAATACAGCCTTTGTTCAGGCAAACACCGCCGAGCTCCGCTTTTTCGATGAGTGTGACAGACAGCCCAAGCTGGGCGGCGCGAATCGCGGCATTATATCCGCCTGGTCCTCCGCCGATGATAACGACATCCCGTTCATGGGCAAGTTCTCCGACTACCATTTATATCAACTCCATTAACATTAGCTTTGGATTTTCGATCAGTCTTACGAAATAGTTTGTAAACGCCACAGCCGTCGCGCCATCGGCGACGCGATGGTCAAATGACATCGAGATGTTCATCATTGAACGCACCGCGATTTCATCGTTTTCCATGACAACAGGACGTTTTTTTGTTTTATGGAACGCCATAAGCGCCACTTCCGGATAATTAATAATTGGTGTTGCGCCAATGCTGCCGCCGAGCGGACCTACGTTGCTGACGGTGAACGTGCTTCCCGTCATTTCTTGGAGCGTCAGTTTGTTTTCTTGCGCTTTTTTCGTGAGACGTTTCGCTTCTTCATGAATCTCCCGCAGTGACTTGCTTTCGACATGTTTGATGACTGGCACGATTAATCCTTCTTCTGTGTCGACTGCAATGCCGATATGATGCTCTTGCTTAAGATGGATCTCTCCGCGTTCTTCATCAAGCCTAGCATTAAATATTGGAAACTGCTTTAACGCGAGCGACAGCGCTTTAATAAAAAACGCCGTTGCGGAAATATGGAAATTTTGCTGCTTCAGCTCTTCACGGAACCGGATGAGCTCGGTGACATCGGCTTCTTCAAAATGCGTGCAATGAGGAATCGTATATAATGATTGCGCCATTTTTTTCGCGATTTGCTTGCGGCGGCCGCGGAACGGGATGACAGAAAACGATGGTGCATTGTCATCCGCTTTTTCGAATGATTGAGCTTCCGTACCGCCGCCTGCAACCGACGAATGATTCGTTTGCTTCGCATTGTTAGTTTCGATAAAGCGGTACACGTCTTCGTCGGTAATTCGGCCGCCTCGTCCTGTGCCAACAACTTGTTCTAAATCCACCCCATGTTCGCGGGCAATTTTCCGTGTATATGGAGAGGCAAGCACGCGCCGTTCTATCATCCGCTTGGCGCAAACAGTCTCTTCTTTTTTAACAGCAAACAGGTGAGCGGATTCCGCTGTCACATTTGGCTGATTGGACATCGTTTTCACAAGGGGCGGTGATTTTGCTTCTAACCTAAGAATCGTCGTGCCAACTGAAATCGTCTCTCCCTCGGGAACGAGAATATCTTGGATGATGCCTGCGGCTGGCGCAGGTATTTCCGCTACCATTTTATCTGTCTGCACTTCGACTAGCGGCTGGTCTGCTTTTACATAGTCCCCTTTTTTAACGAAATAACTTAATACGACAGCTTCGGTCATTCCTTCACCGATATCATGAAGCTTCACTTCCATCGTTTCTCCCCCTTCTGCTAGAAGTTCACTGCTTTTTCGATCGCGTGCAAAACTCGCTGCGGCGTCGGTAAATAATCATCTTCATAGGCGAAAAACGGCACGGGAACGTCAAATCCGGTCACCCGTTCTACTGGCGCTTTTTGATATAAAAATGACGTATCATTAATAACAGCGAGAATATCATTCGCCAATCCACCAGTGGCGTGTGCTTCCTGCACAATGACCGTTCGCCCCGTCTTTTGAACCGAATCAGCGATGATATCTTTGTCAAGCGGATAGAGTGTGCGCAAGTCGATAACATCAGCTTGAATTCCTTTCTTTTCGGCAGATTCGGCTGCTTTCACCGCTACTGGCACCATCGCCCCCCACGCGATGACGGTCACATCGCCTCCTTCGCGCAATTTTTTTCCTTTGCCGATTTCAACAGTATATTTTCCTTCTGGCACATCCTCGCGAAATGCGCGATAGCTGCGCATTGGCTCTAAAAACAGCACCGGGTCAGGATCTTCAATGGCGGCAATAAGTAACCCTTTTGCATCATATGGCGTGGATGGGCAGACGACTTTGATGCCCGGCATATGGGTAAACAGTGCTTCGGTGCTGTCGGAATGAATCTCCGGAGCGCGCACCCCCGCACCATATGGGGCGCGGATGACCATCGGCACAGTAAAATGCCCCATCGTCCGTGCGCGCATCCGTGCGGCATGCGTCATAATCTGCTCGTATGCTGGATAAATAAAGCCTAAAAACTGAATTTCCACGACAGGACGAAGTCCGTTGATCGCCATCCCGATCGCCGCACCAGTAAATCCTGCTTCGCTTAACGGTGTATCGATAACCCTATCCTCGCCGAATTCCTCCTGTAATCCTTCCGTGGCGCGGAATACACCTCCGTTTTTTCCGATGTCTTCTCCAAGCAAAATGACATCTTCTCTCTCCTTCAACATCGTGCGAAGCGCATCATTAACTGCTTGCACAAGCGTTAGCGTCTTGGTGTTTACCGCTGTCCTCATCCTTCGATCCCCCGCTTCCATTGAAAATACGCGTTTTTCTGTTCGGCAATCGTCCACGTTGGTTGAGCAAAAACATAATCAAACATGTCAGCTGGGTTCGCTTTTGGATATCGTTCCATTTCGGCTACCGCTTGCTCGATTTCCACACTCGCTTCCTCCTGTACTTGATTCGTCCATTTTTCATCCCACCAGCCTTCCTGCTGCATGAATCGTTCCATCCGCTTGATTGGATCGGCCGTTTCGCGTCTTCGCTTGCTTTCTTCTTGATCGCGGTATTTCGATGGGTCATCGGAAGTAGTATGGGCGCCATAACGCCATGTGACCGCTTCGATTAACGTCGGTCCTCTCCCGTTTCTTGCCCGCTCTAGCGCTTGCTTCGTTTCAAAATACACGGCAAAAATGTCGTTTCCATCGATGCGAATGCCCGGAATGTCATACGCCAGCGCTTTTTGCGCGATTGTCTTTGATTTCATTTGGCGAGTAATCGGCACAGAAATCGCATATTGATTGTTTTGGTTGAAAAAGACTACGGGCACATTGAAAACGCTTGCAAAATTGAGCCCCTCGTGAAAATCCCCTTCAGATGTTGCTCCGTCCCCAAAATAGACGATAACCGCATTTTTTGTTCCTTTCCTCTTTTCGACATAAGCTGCTCCTGCGGCATGCGGAAGCTGGGTGGCAATCGGAACACTCGGCGGAACGATTTTTTTTCCTTCAGGCGGAACACACCCTTCCGTCCTTTCCAATATAGAAGCGTTTGCGTTAAGGAGCAGCCAAACGTTATCATTGCTCCGTGATCACGGTATGTCGGAAACATCCAGTCGCCGTCGCGCAATGCAAGAGCGCTTCCAACTTGACACGCTTCCTGCCCCTCGTACGGAACATACGTACCAATGCGACCTTGCCGCTGCAGGCTGACGCATTTTCTATCAAAGGTTCTAGTGCGGATAAGATGACGGTACATCTCCATCACCAGTTCTTTTGTAATTTGTTCGCGATATTCAGATCGTATGATGCACCCTTGTTCATTCATAATTTGCATAATCGGAAACTGAATTTCCATCGAATCCCTCCTTGACTGTTATCTGCGGATATCCCACTTTGGCGGTTTACGGTGCGTAAAAAAATCATTGCGGCGGCTACGTTGCTGCAACCGTTCTTCACAAAAGCGATTCGCTGCTTCAATCGTTGTGATATGATCCGCTTCCGCTCGGGAATAAATATGAAGGAGCGTTGAATAAATAGTTTTCGTTTTTTGTAGTACACGCTCTTTATCCGGTCCGTACAGTTCATCAGCTACTTGAATGAGTCCTCCAGCGTTAACGATGTAATCCGGCGCGTATAAAATTCCTTTCTCTCTCAACATCTGTGCATGGCGCACATCTAGCAATTGATTGTTGGCAGAACCGACAATCGCTTTTACTTTCAACACATGTATCGTATCATCATTCACAACATTGCCGAACGCACATGGAACAAATATATCCGCGTCTGTTCCGTAAATCTCTGTCCCTCGCACGATCTTTACACCCGCCCCAAGTTTTTTTCCATACGATGCAATTGCCTCGGCCGCTGTTTCGTTAATATCGCACACATATAAATCCGCTCCTTCTTCCAATAAGCGCTTTGCTATTTTTCCCCCTACTTTTCCTAATCCTTGAATAGCGTATGTTTTTCCGTGAAGCTCGCCGCTTCCCCAAATCACTTCATTGGTAGCTTGAATGCCGTAAATGACACCTAACGCTGTCGGCACCGAAGAATCGCCGCTGCCACCATACTCCTCAGGAACACCTACGATGCAGTTTGTTTCTTTCATCGCGTGAACGAAATCATCCGGCGTCGTTCCCATGTCAGTGCCCGTGTAAAACCGGCCATTCAACGATTCGACAAACTGGCCAAACGCACGGAACAGTTCCGGTGTCTTGTCTTTGCGCGGGTCTCCGATAATAACCGCTTTGCCGCCGCCAAAATCTACATCTGCCGCAAGACATTTATACGTCATCCCTTTCGAAAGATGGAGTACGTCAAATAGTGCGTCTTCGACTGTCACATATGGGTACATCCGACATCCGCCAAGCGCTGGGCCTAGAGTTGTGTTATGAATGGCAATAATTGCTTTTAACCCCGTTTTTTCATCATTACAGAATACGACTTGTTCATGCTCACGAATCTGCGTAAATATATCAACCGCTTTCCACTGACTTGTAACAGTATTCATATTCTTTCACCACCTATGAATGCAACTGTTTCTGTAACATTTGAGCGATTTTTCGCTTCAGTACAATCACTTGTTTCACTTCACCGATTCCGATTACGTGCATCTCGTTTTTCGCTTCCACTTTCGTTACGACAACATTGTCACGAAGTTCGGTTACTGTCGCTGTCACCGTCACGGTCGATCCTTCCGCTGTCGGGGCAATATGTTTCACGAATACGGCCGCTCCCATTCCTTCTTCGTGCTCTTCTAAATAAGGTAAAATAATTTTACGGGAAGCCCATTCCATGTGATACACCATAGATACGGTAGAATAAGCGCGATGGACGACATTCCCTTCAAATTGTGCAAACATATCAGGAGTAACGACCGCTTTCACCACAGCGGTATCCCCCACTTTCATTCCCGGTTTCATCTTGTTTCACCTCTCTGTTTATTACTTATAAATATATATACGTTTTTAAAACGTTATATTATTTTATGTTTTAATTCGAAAAAAGGGATAAGCTTGAAAATGCTTATCCGATTTTACTTATTGTTCAACTTAATACCGCGCGGTCGCTAGCTAGTTGTGTGCCGCGAATACGCTGGAATTCCGCCAATAATTTTTCGACTGTTAACCTTTTCTTTTCGTTCTCATTCACTTCCAAAATGATTTGTCCTTTATCCATCATGATAAGGCGATTTCCTAAATCGATGGCTTGTTGCATGTTATGGGTGACCATCAATGTTGTTAATCCGTATTGCTTAATAATGTCTTTCGTTAAATTGGTAATCAATTCTGCTCTTGCCGGATCTAAAGCAGCTGTATGTTCATCCAGCAACAAAATGGACGGTTCCGTAAACGTCGCCATCAACAAAGACAATGCTTGCCGCTCTCCGCCTGAAAGCAAGCCGACTTTCGCCTGCAAGCGGTTTTCTAAGCCAAGATGAAGCGTCGCGAGCACCTCACGAAAGTAATCGCGCCGTTTCTTTGTTACTCCGCGATGGAGCGTTCGTTTTTGATTTCGCGCGTACGCCATTGCGAGATTTTCCTCAATGGTCATATTTGGCGCCGTTCCCGCCATCGGGTCTTGAAACACTCTTCCGATGTAGCGAGAGCGAACGTATTCTGGCATCATTGTCACATCCTGGCCGTCAATATAAATCGTTCCTTCATCGGGAAATAGCACACCCGAAATCAAATTCATTAGAGTCGACTTCCCTGCGCCGTTGCTGCCGATAATCGTGACAAAGTCCCCTTTTTGAAGCGTCAAGTTGATGTCTTGAAGAGCAATTTTTTCATCAGACGTCCCTTCGTTAAACACTTTATAAATCTGATTTAATTGCAACATCGCTTTCACCCTTTCCGTTTGCGGAAACCGCGATGACCTGCGCACGCTCCCGCCTTTTCTGCTCTTTGCGCTTTTTCTCTTTTTGTTGGCGAACAATTTGCGGCATGACAAGCGCTAAAATGACAATACATGCCGTGATAAGCTTCACGTCTCCTGTTTCTAAAAACTGCGCACGCAAAGCAAGGCTGACAACAATGCGGTAAATAACCGATCCGCCGATGACCGCGAGTGTCGTTCTCGCAATCGTTTTTGTCCCAAATACCGCCTCCCCAATGATAACGGAAGCGAGACCGACAATAATCATGCCGATTCCCATGCCGACATCGGCAAATGAACCGTACTGCGCAATAAGCGCTCCTGAGAACGCAACCATTGCATTTGAAATCCCCAGACCTAAAACGATGAGCAAATTCGTATTTGCCGACAAGCTGCGAATCATACGCGGGTTATCGCCCGTAGCCCGAATCGCAAGCCCGATTTCCGTCTGTAAAAACCAGTCCGTAAAAAATTTAAACAGGAGAGTAAGAATCGCCATTGATACGAAGATTCCCCACGTTTTTACCGCTGCTGAATCAAGGCCGAGCTTCGTCCCCCATTCTTGAATCATCGTAAATATTGTTTTTTGATTTAAAAGCGGTACATTAGATCGTCCCATAATGCGAAGATTGATGGAGTACAGCGCTATCATCATTAAAATCCCTGATAAAAGAGCGTTAATTTTTCCAACTGTGTGAAGAAGTCCAGTCATGCACCCAGCAGCGAACCCGACAAAAAGCGCTAGACATGTAGCAACAAACGGATTTACTCCGCTGACAATAAGTATCGCTGCAACGGCAGCCCCAGCAACGAAGCTACCGTCCACCGTTAAATCAGGAAAATCTAAAATACGAAACGACAAATATACTCCTAACGCCATAATGGCATAAATAATTCCTGATTCGATCGCACCTACCATCGCCGTCAACAAAGGCATTCATCCTTTCGAATTTATTCGATGTATTCCGCCATTTGATCCCATTCAGGCTTCAGCTTTATTCCTTGCTTTTCTGCTGCTTGTTTATTGATAACAAGCTTTAATTTGCTCGGGTATTCTGGTTTAATTTCTGATGGCTTTTTCTCTCCTTTCAAAATTGCAACTGCCATTTCTCCAGCTTGATAACCGATGTCATAGTAATCAAACCCATACGCCGCAAAACAGCCACGTTTTAATGAATCTAGTTCTCCCGCAAAAACGGGGATTTTCCTCTCATTGGCAACACTCACAACTGACTCGATTGCTGATACAACCGTATTATCGGTTACAATGTAAAGCACATCTGCTTTGCCAACTAACGACTCTGCTGCCTGTTTCACTTCCGCTGTTGTAGAAACGGACGTTTCAACAAACTTCAAATTCGTGTTCTTCGCGGCATCTTTCACTTTTTCAATTTGTGCCACCGAGTTTTGTTCTCCTGCGTTATAAATGAGTCCAACCGTTTTGGCGTCAGTTTGTTCATCAATAAATTGAATGGTTTTTCGAATTGCATCAGGATGGCTATCCGTTGTTCCAGTAATGTTTTCACCAGCTTGATCCATCGACGGAACTAAACCAGCACCGACTGGATCAGTAACAGACGTAAATACGATTGGAATTTCTTTTGTTGCGTTTAGCGCGCTTTGTGCGCTCGGAGTAGAGTTAGCAAAAATAAGATCAACTCCATCAGACACAAAATTGTTAGCAATCGTTTGACTATTGTTCATGTCTCCTTGCGCGTTTTGCACATCATACTTAACGTTTTCCCCTTCTTTAAATCCGCCATCTTCCAGTGCTTTCTTAAACCCGTTAAAAGCAGCATCCAACGACGGGTGCTGGATAATTTGCGTGACGCCAATCGTGACCGTTTTCCCCTCCTTCTCATCTCCTTTAGCACCGTTTGTCGCTCTCTCCCCCTTTGCGCAACCTGAAAGCGCTAACATACCAACAAACATAAGCACTGATAGTCGCTTGATTGCTCCTTCCATCCTTACTTCCTCCTTATTTTTTATCCAAATTGGCATAGCGCCAATTTGCTCCTTGTTATGCACTTTTTGCAAACGCTTACAAAAAACATTATAAAAATATTTAATAACGTTAAAATAACGTTATACTAAATAAATATTATCAATCAAAAAGATAGAAAGTCAATAATTTTCTAAAAATAATAATTATAAAAAATAGAACATCTTGGCGGGAAGATGTTCTTTATTCATCAAATAAACAATTATGAATGGAAAAGTGTATGTAGTTTATGCAGCTGCCGTTTCGCTTCTTCCATCATTTTCCGAAACAGCTCCGCTACCGTCGGCATGTCTTCGATGAGTCCGGCAATTTGCCCCGCATTGACAAATCCTTCATGAAAATCCCCTTGAAGCGCTCCGCGGCGATGACGATCTTCAGAGGTATATTCATTGAACATTTCAAGCGGCGCTCCTTCCTTTTCATATTGCAGCAATTTCTCTGCATACGGAGTGCGCATAATTCTCCGCACTCTTCCAACTGATCGACCGACAATCACTGTTTCGTTTTCACTAGCATTGGTGATTAACTGTTTGTACGTCTCATGAAACGGCGCATCTTTTGTGGCAATGAGGCGCGTACCTAATTGAACTCCTTGCGCCCCAAGTGCAAACGCGGCAAGCAATCCCCGCCCGTCTCCAATTCCGCCGGCAGCTACGACGGGAACACGGACAGCGCTGGTGATTTGCGGAATCAGCGTCATCGTCGTCAACTCTAACGTCGAATTAATTCCCGCAGCTTCATACCCTTCAGCAACAATAATATTCGCTCCTGCTGCTTCCGCTTTTTTCGCTTGTTTCACTGAAGCGGTCACGACAATTATTTTCACTCCTTGTTCCGCAAGACGTGGAATAAGCGGTGCCGGATTCCCCGCTGATAACGAAACGACAGGAACGCGATGTTTTAAGACTAACGATATCATTTCGTCTACATACGGGGTTACCTGAATAGGAATATTAACGGCAAATGGCTGACTTGTTCTTCGTTTTGTTTCAATGATGATTTCCTCCACTTCATCGGGCGGCATTGTACCAACACCAATTGTTCCAAGTCCTCCCGCTTCGGATACGGCACTGGCCAGCTGCGCGTTACTAATATTGCCCATTCCCCCTTGAATGATCGGATAACGAATATGCAACAAGCGGCAGACATCATTCATAAAATTCCCACCTCGTTAAAATTGTGTTATACTTATCATAACCTTACCATACTTTGAGGGGGGATGGGAATGATTTATTGTTACAATGGTAAAATGCCGAAAGTGGACGATACAGTATTTATCGCTCCTGGTGCTCATATTATCGGCGATGTTACGATTGGAAAAGAATCAACAATCTGGTTTAACGCCGTGTTGCGAGGCGATGAAGCACCAATTGTCATCGGAGAACGCTGCAGCATTCAGGACAACTCGACATGCCATTTATATGAAGGATCACCGCTTGTTGTAGAAGACGAGGTGACGGTCGGTCATAATGTCATTCTTCACGGCTGTACAATTCGAAAACGCTCTATTATCGGCATGGGTTCCACGATTTTAGACGGTGCCGAAATCGGCGAAGAATGCATTATCGGGGCAAACACGTTAATTCCTTCTGGCAAAAAAATTCCGCCACGCTCTCTTGTCATGGGCTCTCCAGGAAAAGTTGTTCGTGAAATTACTGAAAAAGATTTAGCACTTATTCAATTGTCGATCGATACGTACGTTCAAAAAGGGAAAGAATATCGTCAACTGCTAGCAGACCGAAACAAATAAACAATAAAAGCACTGCTTTCCATCAGCAGTGCTTTTATGCTTTTCAGCAAAAAAGCGTTATTCCACAATAAAAGGATGATTATAGACATCATATTCCTCGTCTTTTTTCTCCAATTCATTTCCATCCATAAACACGGATTCAAAAAAACGGTTAGCCGGAACAGCTAATTCCTTGTAATATTCACTAAATAACGCGGCAGCATGGCTTCCCATCCATCGTTTCGGAAGCAATTCTTCCGGTAGTCCCGGATCGATAAACAGAAACTTGCGATATTCGTGCACGAGCTTCGTTCTCTCGACAAAACACTCTGCATCCGACATTTCGCCGCGCTGAATTTTATGTTTATCAATAATGTATTTTTGGCTATAAACAGAAATAAACTCCTCATACTTTTGGTTAATTTCATCCAAGTTCCAACATTTCTCTACTAATCGCTTGTTCGTGTGCGGTCCGTCATATTGCGCGATAAAGAAATCGACGTACGGTTCAATCTCATATTTATCGATTAAATCATACACCTGCTTTTCTAAATTATTCGGAGAAATCCAGCAACTGTTGGAAATCGTGCCAAAACCGCTCCAAACGAGCTCTTTGCGCAATTCGTCTCGCACATTCCGTATTTCTTCTGGAATCGTATACACCAAAATACGCCACTTGCCGTCCCATTTTTCAGGGCGAATTTTATAAATGCGTTTTGCTGCTTCTTCCATACGTTTGATGCCGCGTTCAGTCAACGAATAATAGCTTTTATTTCCCTTTTTTTCAGCCTTTACCCATCCTTGCTTACTCATTCGCGAAATCGCAGCGCGAACCGCTTGGTCATTATGTCCAAACTCTTTTAATAAGCGGATTAGACTGCCAATCCAAATTTTGTTTCCGTAATGACGGATATAATCACCGTAAATGGTAAAAATCATCGACCGCGTATTCATACTCATTATGGACACCCTTTATCTCGTTTTCAAGACATAATCGTAGCAAATTATTATAACGTTGGCAAGACGAGCCACCAAAAAAACGTTAAGTTATCATTTTGGATAAAAAGAGGGAGGCTCATGCGTGAGTCACTCCCCTGTAAATTGCGGTTTGCGCTTTTCACTAAACGCAACTAACGCTTCTAAACGATCTTTTGTCGGAATCGTTAATTCGTATGCTTTTGCTTCAATGGCAAGACCCGTCTGCAAATCAACGTTCATTCCTTGTTGAATCGCATATTTCGCTTGCTGCAAAGCAATTGGGCCATTTTGCAACATTTCGTGTGCCAACGCTTCACAGCTGGGCATTAAATTTGCTTTTTCGACTAATTTTGTTAACAGGCCGTATTCATACGCTTGTTCGGCGGTAATTTTACGGGCCGTTAAAATTAACTCCTTCGCTCTCGCTTCGCCAATTAACCTAGGAAGCCGCTGCGTTCCGCCAGCTCCTGGGATGATCGCCCAGCTCACTTCGGTTAAGCCCATGACTGCTCCTTTCACCGCGATTCTGAAATCACAGGCAAGCATTAGTTCAAATCCGCCGCCAAACGCATAGCCATTCACGGCGGCAATCGTCGGCTGCGGCAAGTTGGCCACAGCATCGAAAACATCGCGAATTTTTTTCACGTTGCGACGCACTTCCATTTCGTTTAACGTCTTTCGTTCTTTTAAATCCGCGCCTGCGCTGAACGCTTTGTCTCCCGCGCCAGTGAAAATCACAACGCGAATGTCGCGGTCAAGGTGAATGCGCTCGACTACTCCTCCAAGCTGGCACAGCGTGGCGTAATCGAAACAGTTCATTACTTCTGGACGGTTCAATGTCACGTAACCAATATGATTTTTCTTTTCCAGCAATACGTTTGCCATTATCATTTCCATTGTTCTTCCCCTCGTCATTCATCGGTATTTTCAACGATCGTCGCAATTCCTTGGCCAACGCCGACACACATCGTTGCAAGGCCATATTTTACGCCCCGTTTTTTCATTTCATAAATGAGCGTCGTTAAAATACGTGCGCCACTTGCCCCAAGCGGATGGCCAAGAGCGATCGCTCCACCGTTGACATTTACTTTTTCCTTGTCAATGCCAAGCTGTCTAATGCATTCGATCGCTTGGGACGCAAACGCTTCATTCAACTCTACTAAACCAATATCATCAATCGTCAAGCCAGCGCGAGCAAGCGCCTTTCTTGTCGCATAAATCGGACCAATCCCCATCACCGCTGGCTCTACTCCTGCCACAGCCGATGTTACATACTTCACAAGTGGCTTCATACCAAGTTCTTTCGCTTTTTCCGCGCTCATCAATAAAAGTGCTGACGCTCCGTCATTCACTCCTGAAGCATTTCCGGCTGTGACGGTGCCGTTTTCAAATAGCGGACGCAATTTTGCGAATTTTTCCAACGTCGTGTCTGGACGAGGATGTTCATCTTTGTCCACGACGACTTGATTGCCTTTGCGATCGTAGTATATTACCGGAACTAATTCGTCAGCAAATCGATTTGATCCGATCGCCTCTTTCGCTTTCATTTGGCTCTCATAGGCAAATTCATCTTGTTCTTCTCGGGAAATGCCGAACCGTTTTGCGACATTTTCCGCTGTTTGTGGCATGCTGTCGGTCCCATACATTTCCTCCATCTTCGGATTGATAAATCGCCAGCCAATCGTCGTATCAAACATTTCAATATTGCCGCGTGGAAAGTCGACACTTGGTTTTGCCATGACAAATGGCGCGCGCGTCATACTTTCCGTTCCGCCGGCAATGACAATTTCCGCTTCTCCTGTCATGATGGTGCGCGCCGCGTAGTTCACCGCATCAAGCCCTGAGCCACACAAGCGGTTAACCGTCGTCCCCGCTACTTCGACCGGCAATCCGGCCAATAAAGCAGACATACGAGCGACATTCCGGTTATCCTCACCCGCTTGATTGGCGTTGCCGAGAACAACTTCTTCAATGCGATGGGCAGGGAGATGTGGATTACGTTCCATAAGTGCACGAATCACAATGGCACCAAGATCATCAGGACGGACGTCTTTTAGCGCTCCTTTATATTTTCCTATCGGCGTCCGCACGGCATCGACAATAACTACTTCTTTCATGAGATTATCACCCCTTTTATTATTCTTTATCGGTATAATCATACACACCTTTTCCTGTTTTTCTGCCGAGCCGCCCCGCTTTGACGTATTGCTCAAGCAATGGTGCTGGGCGATATTTTTCCCCTAATTTTTCATACAAATATTTCAAGTTATTGAGTCTTGTATCCAATCCGACTAAATCCGCTAGTTCAAACGGCCCCATCGGATAATTGAGACCGAGTTTAATTGCTTTATCAATCTCTTCTGGTGTACCAACTCCTTCTTGAAGCATATAAAATGCTTCGTTTCCAACTAAGGCGCTAATCCGACTTGTCACAAACCCTGGAAATTCATTAACAACAACAGTTTCTTTCCCCATCTGTTGCGCAACCTTTTGAATAACATCGGCTGTTTCATCGCTCGTCTCTAAACCACGGACTATTTCAACAAGCTTCATTTTATGAACTGGGTTGAAAAAGTGCATTGCAATCACTTTTTCTGGCCGCTGCGTAAAAGATGCGATTTCCGTTGGGCTCATCGTTGACGTATTCGTTGCGAAATAACAAGATGCCGGCGCATGATGATCAATCGTCTCAAACACTTGTTTTTTAATTTCCAATTTTTCTGGCACGGCTTCAATGACCAAATCCGCCTCTTTGACTGCTTCAATTAAATTCGTCGAGTAACGCAATCGCGCTTCGGCTTCCTGCTTCTCTGAATTTGTAATTTTACCGCGAGCTATCCCTCGTTCAAAAATAGATAAAATTTCGTTTTTCGCGCTTTCTAACTGTTCTTTTTTCACATCGATGAGCGTCGTTGCAAATCCGCCGACAGCGCTGACATAGGCGATTCCTCTCCCCATTACGCCTGAACCAACTACCACAACATGACGAATCACAAAAATCCCTCCTTGCTATGTGAACAAATAAGCACTCCATCCGCAAGACAGAGTGCTTCACCAACCACTTTCACTTTACACACCGAAAGGATTGAGCGGACGGCTTCCGTAATAAGAAAGAATGCTTTTCGTTTCCGTATATAAATCAAGTGTTTCGATGCAAAGCTCGCGTCCGAATCCGGACTGTTTATATCCACCAAACGGCGTTCCTGGGAACGCGGAGAACGGGCTATTAATCATGACAATACCAGCTTGAATTTGTTTGGCCACGCGAATCGCACGTGCATGATCTTTTGTCCAGATAGCCGATCCCAAACCATATTTGCTGTCATTAGCCAATTTAATGACTTCTTTTTCATCGTTAAATTTCATCACAACAACGACCGGGCCGAAAATTTCTTCCTTGACAACTTTCATTTGATGATTGACATCCGCAATAATGGTCGGTTCATACCAAAAACCGTTTTCAAACCCTTCCACTTTCGCTTCTTTCCCGCCAGTGACAATTGTAGCTCCCTCTTCGATGGCAGATTTCACATAGCCGTCAACAACTTCTAGTTGTTCGCGGCTGATGATGGCACCGACATGGGTATCTTGCTCAAACGGGTTGCCAAGCTTTAATTTTTTTGTTTTTTCTACAAATTTTTCCATAAATTGGTCGTAAACGCTCTCATGTACGTATAAACGGGAGCGCGCTTCACAAGATTGTCCGGTATTATAGAAAATTCCGAATAATGATCCGTTAACAGCTGCATCAATGTCTGCATCCTCGAAAATGATGTTCGGCGATTTGCCGCCAAGTTCTAATGTCACTCGTTTTAACGTTTTCGACGCTTTTTCCATAATATTTTTTCCTACCGGAGTCGAACCGGTAAATGCAACTTTATCAACAAGCGGATGCTCAACTAAATAATTCCCCACTTCAGAGCCAGACCCGGTAACCACATTGACGACGCCTTCCGGAACACCAGCTTCATGACAAATTTCTGCAAGTACAATACATGTTAACGGCGTTAGTGAAGCCGGTTTGACAACAACGGAGCAACCTGCTGCAATTGCTGGGGCAATTTTCCACGCTGCCATCATTAACGGATAATTCCATGGGATAATTTGCGCACATACCCCGACAGGCTCTTTTTCTGTAAAATTATGAAACGCACCTGGCATATTGTTGACTGTACCGCGATGGCCGACAATGGCGCTGGCATAAAATTCGAAATCTTCAATCGCCTGCATCACTTGCCCTTGTGCGGCGGTAAGTGCTTTTCCTGTATCTAAAATCTCTAATTCTACTAACTCGTTAAAACGGGAACGCATAATCGAAGCAACTTTGTTTAAAATACGCGCCCGTTTGTTGACAGGAAAATGGCGCCATTTGCCGTAATCAAATGCCTGACGTGCCGCTTGAATTGCGCGTTCCGCATCTTCTTTCGTTCCTTTCGCTACTTCCGCAACCGGCTCTCCTGTTGCAGGGTTGTATGTCGTAAACGTTTCTCCGGAAACGCTTTCGACACGTTCTCCGTTAATAATCAAATGATACATTTCACGTTTTGTTTCGAGTTTCTCCATTTTTTGTTCTTTCACTGTTGACATTTGCTTTCCACTCCTTTTCCTTAACTTATTTTCCTTGAAATGATGGCGGGCGTTTTTCAAAGAAAGCGCGAATGCCTTCTCGGTGATCTCCCGTCAGTCCGGCAATACGCTGGCCGTATGCCTCTTTTTCCAAATAGTCTTCAAAGGTACAATGCCAGCTTTCACGCAAATAGCGTTTTATCAAACCAACCGCTTTCGTCGGCATATTGGCAAGCCTACCAGCAAAACGCTGTACTTCCTCTTCCAAAGATTGTTCAGGAACAACAGCGGTGGCAAGTCCGAGCTCGGCTGCTTTTTGCGCGGAAATTTTTTCGCCGAGAACCGCCAATTCAAGTGCTTTCGCATGCCCGACTAAACGCGGCAAATAATACAAATTTCCCGCATCCGGAATGAGACCAACGTGAACAAACGCTTCGACAAAGCTCGCTTTCTCTGAAACAAGCCGAAAATCACACGCAAGCGCTAAGCTCATTCCCGCGCCGGCCGCAACACCATTCACCGCAGCGACCACTGGTTTTTCAAAATGATAGACCGCTTTCATCATCGGCGCATAGCGCGTCCTTAGCACCTCCCCGTGATCCATTTCCTCCGTCACACCGCCGAGATCTTCACCAGAACAAAACGCCCGTCCTGCCCCAGTAATCACAAGGCAGCGAACGTTTTCATCATTAGCAGCTTGCTTCAGTGCTTTCGTAATTTCCTTGTTCATTTGTTCTGTAAACGCATTCAGTTTGTCAGGACGGTTTAGAGTAAGCCATGCTATACGGTCGCGCACTTCATAATGAATCGTTTCGTACAATCGACAGCACCACCTTTATCTTCCTTGAAAACGCGGCTTTCGTTTTGCGATAAATGCCGCCATTCCTTCTTTTTGATCCTCAGACGAAAAAAGCAGATAAAAATTTTTTCTCTCAAACTGCATACCTTCATATAGCGAATAGTCTACCGCCTTATTAACAGCTTCTTTAATTAAGCGAACGGATAAAGGAGGCTGTTTCGCCAGCTTTTTCGCAAACCGCATTGTTTCTTCATGCAATAACTCCGGCGCGATAACACGGTTGACAATTCCTAATTCATACGCTTCCCTTGCCGACATACGCTCGCCTGTCCAAAGCCACTCGAGCGCTTTTGTTTTACCGATTAATTTGGTAAGGCGCTGCGTTCCACCCGCACCTGGCATCACACCGATATTCACTTCTGGAAATCCAAATTCCGCCGTATCGGACGCAAATAACAGGTCACAGCTAAGCGCGAGTTCAAATCCGCCGCCTAATGCAAAACCGTGTACAGCGGCAATCGTAGGCTTTTTAATAAGCGCAAGGCGATCCCATTCGGCAAATTGATTAAGCAATTCCAGCGTAATGGAATCATCGTTTGCCATTTCGTCGATATCCGCTCCTGCTGCAAATGCACGACCGCTTCCTGTCAAGACGATGACGCGCACGTGTTCATCGCGGTCGTAAATTTCCATCGCTGTGACGATTTCCGTTACCATTTTCCTGTTCAATGCGTTCAATACGTCTGGGCGGTGCAGTTCAATCACAGCAATATTCTCATCAACACGTGTATGAATGTGCGCAAACTCAGTCATTTTTCACTTCCTCGCCTACCATCAAAGTTACGATATCGCCTGCAAACGACATTAAATCTTTTCCTGACGCTTTTGCTTCACTCGTTTTCATTGCTTCTTTGAACGCTTCATAACTGTCATAGTACATTTCGCATAATAAGTAATATTCACTCTCTCCCCCCATCGGCGTACCGGTAATTTTCGTTACTTCCATTTTGCGAAGTCCTGGAATTTTCGCGGTAATTGGGGCATGCGTACCAAAATAATGTTCATCAAATTTTTCTTTATCTTTTGGTTGTTTATAAAGGGCAATCATTTTAATCATTGTTCTCTTCTCCTTTTTATAAATTTTTTACATCCATGTTGAAATCGGTTTCATCACTTCAAACGGATTTTTGCATTGTTTACAGTAGAAAATGCTTCTGCAAGCGGTAGGTCCAAACAAGTTTTCTATTACTGTAAAGGAAGAGTGACAATAAGGACACTCGACGTGCCACTCGCCGTTTGGACCGACTTGCCGAGGTGGTGGCGCAATACCAAATTCTTTTAGCTTTTCCCGCCCTTTCTCTGTGATTCGGTCAGATGTCCATGGTGGATGGCGAATAAATTCTACAGTAACGCGCTCGATTCCTTCTAACTGCAAAAGAGTCTGTTCGACACGTTGTCGAATAATATCGAGCGCCGGGCAGCCGATAAATGTCGGAAGTAGTTTGACTATGACTTCGCTATGCTGAACCTGAACATCTTCGACCATTCCTAAATCGATGACACTGACGGAATCAATTTCAGGATCTTTGACGGAACCTAATGTTTCTATAATTTTTTCTACCGCAAGATTGGAGGCCATCGTTACCCCTTCTTTCTGAGAAACCTATAGACTACCAAGCTGCTAGAGGGTCGATGCGATATACTTCCGACAATGTCATAATCGCTTCGTCTAAATCTGCCGTATGTTCCCCGTTTCGTCCGTTGCCTCGTTTCATACCGAACTCGCTTGGCAAATCAAGGTTTACTTCTTCAAAAACCGGTTTCATCGCTTGAACCCAACGCTGTTTTAATATCTCTTCGCTTTCAATAAGTCCAAATTCTACCATTCTATGTCCTTTCACTCCAAGCGTCAGCACGCCGCCAAAATCTTCAAATACTTTCGCAACCGCCTTTTTCATACGTTCGCGAGCCTCTCCATGAGCATTCGTAAGCTGAATGAACCATGTTCTCCAATGCATGAGGTGGTAATAAAGTTCCATATTGATTTTGACAGCAACTTGAGCGAGCGGTTCGTACGAACTATGTTTCAACGAATCAATGCGCACTTTTTTCGCCTGTGTGTAAAAATAGTGGCGAACAACGGCAAACGCCCAATCATATCGAGGCTCGCGCAAATAATGACCAGGGCCGTTTACTTCCTCGAGCAAAACCGCGTTCCGGCGTTCGGATGATGGTCGCTGATGCGCCAAATCATCTGCCTTTCCGATGCCAATGTCTTCTAGCAATTGATAATACATTGCCGCATGCCCCATCGTATCTTGATTAATGGAAGAAAATGCGATATCCTCTTCAATGTGCGGCGCAAGCCCAAGCCATTCCGAACCGCGATAAGAGAGAATAAAATCGTCATCCGCTAGCTGAAACAATAGCTCAACGAGCGCATCTTCATATTCGGGATGCTGCTGTAGTTCCTCAGGTTTCGTGATTTTCATCGTTGGATCTCGCCCTTCCATGAAAGAATCTCTTTTTCATCAAGCATTTGCTGTTCGTATTGACGCCATTTCTTTTTCAAGTATCCATACCCTTTTGTAGTGCGATAATCTTTGTTATCGATCCTCTTTAACGATTTTTTTTCTTCTTCCGTCATCATGCGGATATCCGATCGTTTCACGATCCATATGTCGGAAACAGTTTCGCGCCGCATAAAGTTCTCTTGCGCCATCACTAAAGCGATTTCATGGTTTGGGGCAAGCAGGCTAAATTGATGCTGAAGCGGTGCTGTGTCATTTTTCCTGCTAAATACCTCAAACACTTGATAAAAGCTTTTTCCGCTGTCACTCATTGCCATTCCCCCACTTCTCACACTGCTGCTGATTGACCGCTTAACGCTTCACGGACCCAAGCGTTATTGTGGTACGATAACTCGCGAAGACGAAGCCGCTCTTTCGATTTTGGCCCGTTGTTGCGAATAATTTCCTTAAATCTGTTCCAATCTGGCTGCTTGTAAACCCATCTCCCTTTCGCTTCATCAAAATGCATCGTTTCATCTGGGAGTTTTAATCCTATCGACAAAATGCGCGGCACATATTTCGTAAAGAAATCTTGACGCAATTGTTCATTCGTTTTTGTCCGTATGCGGTATTTAATCGTAATATCTTGTTTCGATGTGCCAGTTGTTGCTGCACCATCAGGGCCGAAGAACATTAACAACGCTTCCCACCAGCGATTCAACGCGTCTTGCAACATCTCTTTTTGCTCCTTCGTTCCCTCTGCAAGCGCCAAAATAATCGATTCGCCGTGCTGGGCGTGGAACACTTCTTCCGCACAAATCCGTTTTAGCGCCCGCGCATACGGCCCGTAAGAAGCATCTAGCATGTTTGTCTGCGTAATAATCGCAGCTCCGTCAACGAGCCAGCCGATCAATCCCGCATCCGCCCAAGTCGGCGCAGGCATATGGAACACGTTATGAAACTTTAAATCTCCTTTGAACAAATCTTGCATAATTTCTTCGCGTGTTTTTCCAAGCGGTGCCATTAAATCTTCGGCAACGCGGAGAAGGAGCTGACCATGCCCCATTTCATCCTGTACTTTCGCCATAATCCCAAGCTTTCTTCTTAGCGAAGGAGCTTTTGGAACCCATTCCTTTTCCGGAAGCGCTCCCATAATTTCGCTGATGCCATGCATCGCAATAAGTTTAATCAACGTCATTCGGTAGTCTTCCGGCATCCAGTCATCTGCCTCGATTTTTTCTCCTGCCTCAATTCTTTTCATAAACCGTTCATACTTTTCTTCTTCAGACAGTCGCCTAAACGATGTTATTACAGGCATTTTCCTCCACCTCCTAGTCAAATATATAACGTTTATTTAACGTAATTATAAAATAACGTTATAAATATCGCAATAATAAAATTGTTAATTTTCTTATAATATCGCCTTTTCCTTGCGGTAATCTACGATACGAGTCGCTTTCCCTTCTGAACGTGGAATGGATTTTGGTGGATGGACGTTGACATCGATAGACACAAGGCAGTGAGTTTTCAATAAATGCTGTATTCGCTTCACTAAATCGCGGACACGTTCATCGTGAAGATCGCTTCTGATTTCTTGATAGAAGCGCTCGCTTACCTCGACTTGCAATTTAACGACATCAAGCATTCCTTTTCGTAAAATATGAACTTGATAATGTGGCGCAAGCTCTGGGACCATCAATAAATAATGTTCTATTTCTGATGGGAAAACGTTAACACCGCGTATAATGAGCATATCATCAACACGGCCTTTAATTCTTGACATTCTTGTTGTTGTTCGCCCACAGACACACGGTTCTTTCGTAATTGAAGCGATATCACCTGTGCGATAGCGAATGACCGGAAACGCCTCTTTTGTCAAACTAGTGAAGACAAGCTCTCCTTCCTCACCTTCTCCCACTGGCTCGAGCGTATCTGGATTAATGACTTCTATAAAGAAATGGTCCTCGGCTACATGCAATCCATTCTGCGCTTCATGACACTCCATGGCAACCCCAGGTCCAATGACTTCGCTCAATCCATAAATATCACACGCTTTGATTCCAAATTCCCGTTCTAGCGTTCTCCGCATTTTCTCCGACCACGGTTCCGCTCCGAAAATCCCATATTTTAGCGACGTTTGTCGCGGATCCTTGCCAAGCTCTTTCATTCGTTCAGCGATGTTCAATACGTAGGAAGGTGTGCCACAAATAATATCTGGTTTAAAATCTTCAATAATCATAATTTGTCGATCCGTATTCCCACCTGATACCGGAACAGTCACCGCGCCTAACCGCTCGCTTCCATAATGGAGACCTAATCCTCCAGTAAATAGTCCGTATCCATATGCATTATGCACGATATTTCCTGGAGCTCCACCCGCAATTGTAATAGCGCGCGCTACAATGTCTGCCCAATGGTTGATATCGTTTTTTGTATACGCTACCACCGTTGGTTTTCCGCTCGTTCCGCTGGAAGCGTGAACGCGGACACAATCTTGGATTCTGACGGCAAGCAGCCCAAACGGATAATGGTCCCGCAAATCTTTTTTCGTTGTAAACGGCAGCTTCTTCACATCATTCAAAGTACGAATATACTCCGGCTTTACGCCATGTTTATCCAGCTTTTGACGATAAAATGGCACATGCTCGTATACCCGTTTGACCGTTTGTTGTAGTCTCTCAAGCTGCAACGCTTCCATCTCTTCTCTGGAAGCCGTTTCAATGCGATGCAAAATCATATTCCCATCCTCCTTTTTAAGCGCTTTCATAAATATTTTAAAAAAATAAATATATATTACGTTTATATAACGTAATATATATTTATCATCATACTTAAGTTTAAAATATATCCAATATTAAAAATTGTCAACTATTATTTTATTGCTTTTAAGCAAAAAAGAGAGCATGTGCTGGGATGATCACCTGTTAAACAGTAAAAAAAGACATTTGGATAGAATGCTCTTAGGATTCTGCCTAGGAAGAGATTTTATACTACTGACAAAGAAGGACAAACTTTTAGCGAGGAAAGTTATTCATTTGAAATGGAATACTCCCAAACAACAAGACGTATAAGGCTATTCAAGAGTATATCCATTTTACAATTACAGCCGCTTTCAAGAAAAAACGAAACGGCCTTTCCCCGATTGAATATCGAGAAAAGACCGGAACTTCGTATTCCTAACGTTTGATCCTGCGCGCTCCCCAAATAAAATGACATTCCGTAGTACACAGGCTATCGGGGGCGTCTGCTTATTGTCCATTAGAAACGACGACCTCTGTCCGCTTTCCCAAGCATTTCCCACAGTCATTGGACACCTTTTCTGTTCTAGACAAAACCTTGACTGTTTTTAAACACTTCCTGGAACTGGACTCCATTTTCTCTTCCTTGGGGTTTAAGGAACAAGTTTGTCTTTCTTACGATATACCATTCCTTTGGCTAAAGCAATAATTAACTCTTCTTTGTCGTTTAACACCTCGATTCGATATACCCCTAGACGGTTTGGTTTCGTTTCTTCACGTGCGATTGCCACTAACCTATCGCCTATTCCGCTAGCTTGTATATAATACATGGTCATCGCGATACCAACCGCGCTTGATTATGGGAGTTGCTAGCACAAGCAAAAGCCACATCAGCCAAAGAAAAAATAGCTCCTCCGTTTGTACTGCCATGAAAGTTCAGCAAATGTTCCTTTGCTTCCATTGATACTTTTGCGTACCCTTCCCCGCCCGTCTGCTGTAATGATGCCTAAATAATTAGCAAAGGGGCTCTCTTCATTTTCCAAATAAAACCCCCCATTCTTCCCCACCCCTAATTGCTTTTTTATCCATAGTTCTTTAATCTTTTGATAAAATTAATTTTTATGGATGATGAAACTTAAGGGATAACTACTCCGACATCCAACTTTTTCTTTCTTCTGACAAGCACTAAAACGATGTCATTACAAAATATTTTATCTTTGTTTTAAGTTAAACGTTTACACAACGCAAATTAGTATTATTATATTCATTTGCTTTTTTCATCTTCTTCCTTAAAGCGAATAATGGATACGACAGGACCAACGTCATATTGTTGTCAATGTCCGCAAATACGGTTGGAGCATAATAGAATCCACTTCCACACTCTTCATTTCGCTTCCCTCCTGTTATCAGTTTGTCACCTTCTTGCTTGCCAATTTAAACATACCTTTCATGATATTTAACTGCCCTTCTGATCGTTTGTGTCGCTCTGACGCAGATTGACTCTGCTTTGCTGTCAAATTCCTCTACTATATTTCTATCATAATACACTTCCTACTTTTTTGTAATCGCTTTCTTTATTTTCTGAATACAAAAACCTGTTCCATCGGCTGTAAAGCCGTTGAACAGGTTTTTGTCAATATCACTTAAATTTTCATAATCCCCCCAGTGCTCGCGGAAGTAACGAGCTTCGAGTAGCGTGCGAGATAGCCGGTTTTTACTTTCGGTTCAAATCCTTTCCAGTTCGCTTTGCGTTTTTCCAATTCTTCGTCAGAAAGCTTCGCGTTAATCGTTCTGTTCTTAATATCGATCTCAATGATGTCTCCGTCTTCAATAAAGGCAATCGGGCCGCCTTCCGCCGCTTCCGGAGAAACGTGTCCAACCGATATGCCGCGCGATGCCCCTGAGAACCGTCCATCCGTCACGAGCGCGACTTTCGTGCCAAGCCCCATGCCGACGATTTGCGAAGTTGGCGCAAGCATTTCCGGCATTCCCGGTCCGCCTTTTGGCCCTTCATAGCGGATGACGACAACATGGCCTGGCTTGATCTTGCCGTTTGCGATTCCTTCAAGCGCCTCTTCTTGCGAATCAAACACGATCGCTGGCCCTTCATGGCGCGTAATGCCGTCTTGCACGCCGCCCGTTTTAATAATCGCGCCGTCCGGAGCGAGGTTCCCAAACAATACGGCAAGACCGCCTGTTTCGGAATACGGGTTATCGATTGGGCGGATGACGTTATAGTCTTTGACTTCACAGCCGGCGATGTTTTCTCCAAGCGTTTTTCCAGTCACGGTCAATGTATCGAGATGCAGCGTTCCTTCTTTTTTGGCTAACTCATGTAACACCGCCGACACGCCGCCCGCTTCATGCAAGTCTTCGATATGCACATCGGAAGCAGGCGCCAGTTTGGCAAGGTGCGGCACCTTTGCAGCGATTTCATTAATTCGTTCGAGCGAATAATCGATGCCCGCTTCGTTTGCAATCGCCAGCGTATGTAATACGGTGTTCGTCGAGCCGCCAAGCGCCATGTCAAGCGCAAACGCGTTGTCGATCGCTTTTTCCGTGACAATATCGCGCGGCTTAATATCATGCTCGATCAAATACATTAATTGTTTTGCCGATTGGCGAACTAATTCTTTCCGGGCCGGATCTACCGCTAAAATCGTTCCGTTGCCCGGCAATGCAAGCCCTAGCGCTTCCGCCAAACAGTTCATCGAATTCGCCGTAAACATTCCCGAACAGGAGCCGCATGTCGGACAGCCATACCGTTCTAATTCGATTAAGCCTTTTTCATCGATTTTTCCGGCTTGATAAGCGCCGACCCCTTCAAATACGGAAGAAAGCGAAATTTTTCTTCCATCGCTCGTCACGCCGGCTTTCATCGGCCCACCGCTGACAAAAATCGTCGGAATGTTTAGGCGCATCGCTGCCATCATCATGCCCGGCGTAATTTTGTCGCAGTTTGGAATACACACCATTCCGTCAAACCAATGCGCGGAAATCACCGTTTCGATCGAATCCGCGATAATTTCGCGGCTTGGCAGCGAATAGCGCATGCCGATATGCCCCATCGCAATTCCATCGTCAACGCCGATCGTATTCATTTCAAACGGGACTCCGCCTGCTTCGCGAATTGCTTCTTTGACAATTTTTCCGAACTCCTGCAAATGAACGTGTCCCGGAATAATATCAATATATGAGTTCACTACGGCGATAAACGGCTTGTCAAAATCTTCTTCCTTTACTCCTGCCGCGCGCAGCAAACTGCGGTGCGGCGCCCGGTCAAATCCTTTTTTGATCATATCGCTGCGAAGCTTTCTCAATCTCAATCCCTCCATAAGTAGTTTTGTAATCTCGATGTTTTTAGTATTGTACCATTTTTTTAAATAAAATGACAATTGTATTTATTTCGATAGCAACCATCATCCTCTCTCAAAAAAGTCAAGTCCGTATAAATTGTGCAAAATCCCTCACTGTCTTATGAACTTCGTCACCGAAAAGCCAAATCTCTTTGTGCACGATTTTTATGACTTCATTTTTGAAGAAAACTACTTGACAATTTTCGAATTTGTATGGATAATTTCTAACAAATCGTTGATACGGAAAACGGCACGGGACTAGTAAATCGATGGAACGTGCAAGAGAGTGGAACCCGCAGGCTGGAAGGTTCCTCACGGGAAGTCGATTGAACCTGCCCTATCAAGGCCGCTTATGCAAACATAAGCCGTCCGCCCTCGTTACGGGCAAGAGGTGGGCGCATGTTGCGCCAAAAAAGGTGGTACCGCGGAACGCTTTTTCCGTCCTTTTGCAAGGAAGGGAAAAAGCGTTTTTTGTTGTTAAGCAGAAAGGAGGAAGCGCATGAAAAAGCAGCGAATCGTCGTAAAAATCGGCAGCAGCTCATTAACGGACGCGAAAGGCGCTCTTTGCCACGAAAAACTGTTCGACCACGTCGAAGCGATCGCCTATATGAAACAATTAGGCCATGAAGTCATCTTAATTACATCGGGCGCGGTTGCCGCTGGATTTGGGCCGCTCGGCTATCCATCGCGACCTACCACCACCGCGGGAAAGCAAGCAGCAGCGGCGGTCGGGCAAGGGCTGCTAATGCAAGGATACATTTCCGCGTTCGAACGGTTCGGCATTACGATAGGGCAAATTTTATTAACAAGAGAAGACTTTTACAGCCGCGAACGGTTTCATAATTTATTTTCCACGATCACTACATTGCTCGAATGCGGGGTTTTGCCGATCATCAACGAAAATGACTCCGTGTCCGTCGAAGAATTGACGTTTGGCGACAACGATATGCTTTCTGCGCTCGTGAGCGGTTTTTTGCACGCGGATGCGCTCATTATCTTAACTGATATTAACGGGCTGTACGACGATAATCCGAAAATAAATCCAAACGCAAAAAAATATGCGTTTTTGCCGGAAATTACAAAGGAAATGATTGAAGCGGCGGGAAGCAGCGGCTCCGCAGTCGGAACGGGCGGCATGAAATCAAAACTTCTCGCCGCGCAAAAAGCGCTATCTTTCGGTGTGAGCGTCTTTGTCGGAACGGGTAAAGGAAAAGAAAAACTATATGATATTTTGGAAGGAAAAGGAGACGGGACGTATATTGGCGCGCCATTTCACGGGCATATGCAAATGCGTAAACAATGGATTGCGTACCATGCGCCCATAGCTGGGAAAATTGAAATTGACGATGGCGCGGAAGACGCCTTGTTGCAGCGTGGAAAAAGTTTGCTCCCCGCCGGCGTCACCGCAGTGTATGGGAACTTTTCCCCCATGGATGTCGTCGAAGTCATCAACCGAAAAGGAGCCGTTATCGGCCGCGGGCAAGTATATTACTCCTCTGACGATTTAGAAAAAGTCAAAGGACTTCCTAGCAATGAAGCGAAAAAATATTCGATTAACCATCGTCCGGAAGTGATCCACCGCAATAATTGGGTATCATTGCGAAAGGAGAGTGTTATAAAATGAACGAACTGCTTACAAAAGCCAAGCAGCTGCAACAAGCAGCAAAAGCGCTAGCCCTCCTGTCCACCGAAGAAAAAAACGAAGCATTAACGCGCATCGCCGAAGCACTGATAAAACATAAAGACTGGATTTTGCAAGAAAATGAAAAAGACGTTGCGCTTGGAAAAGAACAAGGTCTTTCTCCGGCATTAATCGACCGATTGCAACTCACCGACGAACGAATCGAGCAAATGGTCGACGGCGTCCGGCAAGTCGCTGGACTTCCTGACCCAATCGGTGAAATCGTCGAAGAATGGACGCGGCCGAACGGGCTGCGCATTCAAACGGTGCGCGTGCCGCTCGGCGTCATCGGCATGGTGTACGAAGCGCGCCCGAACGTCACCGTTGATGCCACAAGCCTTTGCTTAAAAACGGGAAACGCCGTCTTATTGCGGGGCAGTTCGTCCGCGCTTCATTCGAACAAAGCGCTCGTCCACATTATGCAAGAAGCGTTGCGCGATTCCGCCGTCCCTGCCGATGCCGTTCAGCTTCTTGAAGACACGAGCCGCGAAACGGCCCAGCAAATGTTTCGTTTAAACGGCTACTTAGACGTATTAATTCCGCGCGGCGGTGCCGGGCTGATCCGCTCCGTCATTGAAAATGCCACCGTTCCCGTTTTAGAAACAGGAGTCGGCAATTGCCATATTTTCATCGATGAATCGGCGCAAAAACAAATGGCAACCGATATCGTCTTAAATGCGAAATTACAGCGCCCATCCGTCTGCAACGCTGTGGAAACCGTTCTCATTCATCAAGACTGGCCGCATATCGGCGGACTCCTTGAGACGTTGCACGCTCGCGGCGTCGAACTGCGTGGTGATTCTCGGCTTGCCTCTACATATTCCTTTATCGAGCAAGCCTCCGAAGCAGACTGGAACACCGAATATTTGGCGCCGATTTTAGCCGTTAAACTCGTGCAAGATGTCAAAGAAGCAGTCGACCATATTAACCGTTACGGCACGAAGCATTCCGAAGCGATTATTTCCGAGCAAAGTGACAACGTCCGCTTCTTTTTCCAAGCGATTGACGCCGCCGTCCTTTACCATAACGCCTCGACCCGCTTCACCGACGGCGAACAGTTTGGCTACGGGGCGGAAATCGGCATTAGCACACAGAAGCTTCACGCCCGCGGCCCGATGGGGTTGCGAGCGATTACAACGACGAAATCGCTCGTCTACGGCACGGGGCAAATTCGCTCTTAACAAGGAAAAGAAAAGAGCCGAATCCACAGCGATGGATTCGGCTTTTACTCTATAATAGCGGCGAGCGCCATATGTCCAATATCGGCATACCTACCAAACGACGAACCAATCTAACATGGATGTACAGTCCAAAGTTTGTCGTACACCCATGTTAAGAATGGGACGGCTTCGAGGCAAACACCCAAAAGCGGCTGCCGGCAAAATTGACGGCAATCCCTCCTAACGTCGCGATCAGTTTTCCGACAAACAGCGGCCAATGCCAAACATCCCGGCAGAGAAAGAGCAGAAGAAGCGTCATTGCCAGCGACAGCACATTGACGATGAGAAAACGAAGAAACTCTCCGATGTTTGCTTTTCGTTTGACCTGAAACGTCCACATCCGGTTCCACACATAGCTGTTGACCACGCCGGCTGTATAAGAACATACTTGCGCCAATAGCGCGGAAACACCCAACGAGGTAAGAAGGAAAAAGACAATAAAGTCCACAAGCGTATTTCCGGCCCCGACGAGGCAAAAGCGCCATAACGTTCGCATGTTTTCTCGCTCATTCCATATAAAACGGTACTTTTTCATACTTGGTTCCGACTCCCCATGTATCTTTGACAATATACAGCGGGCGCTGTTTTACTTCATCATAGATGCGGCCAATATATTCCCCGATCACGCCAAGCATTATAAACATAACGCCGTTGCACAATAAGGTTGCCATTAAAAGCGACGCCCATCCCGCCACCGTCGAATGCGTAAACAGCTTTAAATATAAAGTGATGATGATGCCGAGCATGCTTGAGGCGGAAAGGAAAAAGCCTAACAAACTAGCAAGCTTCAATGGTTTGTACGAAAACGATGTGATTCCATCAAGCGAAAAACGGATCATTTTCTTGAGCGGATACTTCGTTTCCCCGGCAAACCGCTCCTCCCGCTCATATTCCACGGCTGTCTGCTTGAATCCGACCCAGCTTATGAGCCCGCGGACAAAGCGGCTCCGCTCTCTCATATAGACTAACTGATCGCGCACTTTCCGGTCAATGAGGCGAAAATCACCGGTATCGACAGGAATGTCGATTTCGGTCGCCGCCCGCAGCACCCGGTAAAACAGGTAGGCGGTAACCTTTTTAAACATCGTTTCCCCTTTTCGTTTCACTCGTTTGGCATACACGACGTCATAGCCTTCTTTCCACTTTTCGATCATTTCCAAAATTAACTCCGGAGGATCTTGCAGATCGGCGTCAATAATAACGATCGCTTTTCCCGATGCGTAATCCATTCCAGCGGTAATCGCGATTTGGTGGCCAAAGTTGCGAGAAAAATCCACATATTTGACCGTTTCATCTTTCACGGCAAGCTCTTTTAGGATGTCGATGGTTTCATCTTCGCTTCCGTCATTGACAAACAACAGTTCATACGGCCCATCGGTTTGTTCCATCACGCGCTTTAGCCGGCGGTATGTTTCGCGAATGACAAGCGCCTCATTATATACCGGAATCACCACAGAATATTTTACCACACCCCATACCTCCTATCCTTTATATTCGTAAAGCTTCACACCGCGTCCCATCGGTGACGGCATTTCATCCTGTTCGCTCCAGCGCTTCGTTGTAGCCGCATTCATTTGCCATTCCGCTTGCGGCACTTCTTGGCAATGCGTCTCGATCCACTGAATCAGTTCCTTGTTGCCTTCGCCGCCTCCGCCAAACCCAGAGATAAGAAAATATTTCACTTCGCCGTTTCTCGCCATTTTCGCTAATTGCTCCGCTGTCAACACCGGGTCTGTCCCTAAAAATCCGCCCATCGCCATGACCGCTTTATCTGTTTTTAACATCAGCTCGGCCGCCGTATTGGCGCGCATCGTTGCCGCTAAATATTTCTCGCCATTATAATGCTTTTCCAAATACGCAAGCAAATCAGAAGTAACTTCCCTTTCTTCCCCGCTTCCGAAAGCGCGCCGCCCGTATGCGTCCGGGCGTTTTAAATCCGGTCCGGCGTACGGAATCGCGCTATTGCCTCCATACAAAAGCGGGGTGAGCGACCAATAAAACGGCATGACAAGAAGGCCCAACAAGCTGGCTATTTTTAAATAGCGCACCGCTTTCCTTTGATGGCGAAATGCAATGAGAAAACAAAACATGGCCAATCCATAGAGCGCAAGCGCCTGCGGCCAAATGCTTGATAATGAAGAGCGGTGTTGAAATGCAACGTACGACTCAAACAAAAACGTCATCAGCAGCGCGCCAGGAAAGAGCCATTGCCAGAAACCGTTCTGTTCTTTGTAAAACTGCCACAGCAACTCGCTTCCGACTGCGACCAGCACCGCGATCGCCGGCGCCATCATGCTTAAATAATAGCGGTGATAAAACCCGGCGACGCTAAAAAACACAGCCATCGGAACGATCCAGGCGAACCAAAACAGCATAAATTGGTGAAACGGCGTGATCGCCCGCTGCCGGCGGATCGACGCGAACAACCCAATGGCGGCAAACAGCACAAACGGCAAAAGCCAGCTGATTTGTCCAGCTAATTGCTGTTGAAACAGGCGGAACACACCAGGTTCTCCCGTTTCTCCTCTTCCGATGCCTCCCATTCCGCCCGGAGGCTGCCCGCCGCCCGGGCGGAATGCCCCCATCGGCCGTTCCCCGTTTAAGTTTGGCGGACTATGTAATGAATCATTTTGCGGATTAGAAAGCGATGAATGAGAAGATGGATCTGTGGAATGATTCATTTGTCCATTCCCATCTTGGAATTCGTTGTCGCTGCGCATGTCCCGTTTTCCGCCCGGCCCCGCTGCTCCGGTTAAACGGTCGATCCCGTTGTAGCCAAGAGCCAGCTCGAGCACCGAATTCGTCTGGCTGCTGCCGATATACGGGCGTTTATCTTTCGGAATCGCGTCGACGATGACCGCATAGGAAAGCGAAACAGCCAAGACGACGACAGTAGCAGCCATTAAATGCCCGATTCGCTTTTTCCAAGACGCTTTTCCTGCCAACCAATAGAACAAATAAAACGCCGGCAACACCATATACGCCTGCAGCATTTTCATGTTAAACCCCACGCCCACGAGCGCAAAGCTTGCGAGCAGCCATGAAAGCCGCTGCTTCCGTACGGCTTTCATCAGCGCCCATGCCGCCGCCAACAAAGTGAAAATTAAAATCGCATCAATATTGTTTGTTCGCGCTACCGCCACAAAAATAGGGGTACAAGCAAAAATCAAACTCGACCATCTGGCGGCCACCTTGCCGGCAAATGGCTTGACAATAAAATAAATCAGCAGCGTCGAACCGACGCCAGCGAGCGCTTCCGGAAGCAAGACGCTCCAATCGCTCACACCAAATACAGCCACGCTTAACACTTGAAACCATAATGCGACAGGCGGCTTGTCAACGGTAATAAACCCTTCTGGATCAAGCGATGCAAAGAAAAATGCCTTCCAGCTCTCCGTCATGCTTTTCGCCGCCGCGGTATAATATACGTTTGACCCCGCATTGCCGATATTATAGAAATGGAGAAAAATAGAGATAAGAACAATAACAATCAGCCAGCCATCCACCCGCCTGTTCCATTTCATTTTCTCACTCACTCCCTTTTTCGATTCGTCATCGCGTTTTGGCATGTTTCCAACATACAACAGGACGGTGAAAATTGAGTGAAAAATTTCATCTGCTGCATACGTGATTCGAGTTGCAACTAACATCACATAAAAATAGATTTTCCTTTTCTACTTTCTTTTTTTATAATGGGAATTGAAGGAGGTGAGAGAATGGAACAAGAAACTATGTTAAAAGAAATTTTGAAGGCATTGGAATTACATTCTGACCATATTCATGTAGAAATGCAAAAAATAAGTAGCCAGCTTAGAGCGGAAATGAAAGAGATGGGAAATCAACTGAGAACAGAAATGAAAGAGATGGGAAACCAACTGAGAACAGAAATGAAAGAGATGGGAAACCAACTGAGAACAGAAATGCAAGAGATGGTCGGAAAACTAGAAGAAAAAATGGATGAGCGATTTAATCGTTTGGAAACAAAAGTGGACAACCTGCGCATCGAACTGTCAGAAACACAGGAAACGGTCGATTTCCTCTCAAGCAAAACGCTCCAGCATGAACGGAAAATCCGCGAGTTGTACCGGCAGCAATAATCTTCTTACTTCCTCTCCCGTTGTCTGCCATATAAAAAAGCAAGCCTGCCATCGCAGACTCGCTATCTCATTTTGCATCATAAATAAGCGATCAGCCGGTTGTCTGAACAATAGCTCCCCACATTCAGATCGTGGTTGAAACAAAGCTTGCTTTACTCATTCGGTTCGTACACTTCCCATGTCCACTTGATCGACTCGACAATTTCATTTGCGGCTGTTTCCGGATCAAGATTGTTGGTTAACACACGAGAATTATGGATGGAATAGACATTTCTCCGCTGGAAAAATAATTGTTCGACTTCTTCTAATGTTTTATTCTTTAGCACAGGACGATTATCAACAATTAATGGAAGGCGCTCTTTCCAACACTCCCACGATAAATCTAGGAAAAAGACGATGCAGTGGGACAAACAAACATTTCTAACTTCTTCTTGCAAGTACGCGCCTCCCCCAAGGGAAATAATCTTTAATCGAGTGTTAGTGCAAAGATCCACAATCAATTCTCTCTCTATTTTGCGAAAATAATTTTCGCCCATTTGTTCGAAAATGTCTGGAATCGACATATGATGCCGCTTTTCTATCTCTTGGTCTACATCAATAAAATCACGATACAACTTTTTCGCTACAAGCTGACCGATCGTTGTCTTCCCTACTCCCATAAAACCGATTAGCACGATATTTCTTTCGCGCAGAGGAATGTTCGAATATGCCCCCATATTAGTGTCCTTCCTTTTAAAGCAATCTAAAAATTCAATGAACTTGATTCTCGTACGACAAGTTCCGGTTTTAAAATAAGGCGTTTCGGTTCACTTGTGTCACCGGTTATGCGCCGATGCAAAATATCCGCCGCATGAATACCAATCTGTTCCGGAAACGCCGAGACCGTCGTTAAAGGCGGGTGAAACAGGGCGGACTCTTGAATATTATCAAAACCGACAACCGCTATATCGCGCCCCGGAATCATTCCCGCTTCCTTTAAACCGAGCAATGCACCAAACGCAACCACATCGTTATAGCAAAACACTGCCGTTGGCGGATCGGGATGTTGCAAAACCCGTTTGATTGCCTCCATTCCTCCTTGCCTTGTCGCAAACGTCTGTATGAACAGTGACTCATCTATTTCGATGCCTGCTTGTTCCAAGGCTTCGCAATATCCTTTTTTTCGATCTCTCCATACGGATGAATTCGAAAAACCGCCTAGAAAAGCGACGCGACGATGTCCTTGCTGAATTAAATGTTCCGTGGCTAACCTACCGCCTTCTACATTATCAACTCCAATATAATCAAATTGTTCCCCAGATGGCAATTCCCTCGCTATTAATACAACTGGAATTTCCCACTGTTTTAGTCGCTCGACCATGTCCACCGAACAGCCAGGCACTGGACTTATGATGACACCACCCACCCGATGTTCAAGCATTGTTGACAAAAGTGCATCTTGTTTCTCTGGAGAATCAAACGTCGTTCCCAAAATGACAGTATATCCTTCTTTATCTAGCGCCTCATGGACACCGACTAACAATTCAGAAAAAAATGGGTTGCCGATTTCCGTAATAATCAATCCCACCGTAGAAGAACGCTGCGACCGTAAATTTGCAGCCACCCGATCATACACATACCCTAATTCTTTCATTGCCTTTAATACTTTTTCCCGTGTTTCTTTGGAAATAGCTGTACTCCCACGAACAACAAGGGAAGCTGTCGCCCGCGACACACCGGCATGCTTGGCTACTTGTTGCAAAGTAACGCGAGAGCGCTTTTTTTTTGTCATCCATCAACACCTGCTTGCCAATTAGATGCGTCATTATCTTTCTTGCTTCACAATCTACTCCTTATGTATAAATTAGTCAAATAAGAGTATAAACTTTATTGACAAACGTTGTCAATTAGTAGTGAATGAAAACGAACTAAGTTCATTTCATTCATAAAACAAGCCCCTTCTATTTGGTCACTCCAATTTCTAAAGACGCATTTGATCGAGTGCCAACTTGCCAGGTGGGCTAATATACAATGTGCTATAAAACAACTATATTACGTTCTTTTCTCAAGTTTTTGTATTTCTTCCTGTGACAATCCCATCATTTCTTGATTGTGCTCTCCTAAATCTGGGCCAATATAACGAATAGTCCATGGTGTTTTTCCAAATTTCGGAACAATCTAGGAACTTTTATTTCCCTAAGTCTCGGGTGTTTTACCTTGATGTTATTCTCACGATCCTGATAAGGGGGGATATTCAAAAATACCTTTAATATTCGAATCGGACTGGCAGGATATTCTCTCCCTATTCTCGATATCCTAACTTTTCTGAAATCACTTTAGCTCCTTCTTTGACCAATAGCTTATATTTTTCTACTACTTCAGGAGTGAATCGATTAGTAGGGCCTGAAACAGATAAACATGCCCTAACTTCTCCATTGATATTGAAAATAGGCGCTGCAACCGCTGCAGAACCAACTTCTCGTTCATCTATACTTAAAGCACAACGTTGTAACTTAATCTTTTCAATTTCTTCTTTTAAACAATTTAATCGTTCTTTAGATGGAACTTGCTCAAAAATTTTCTGTTGAAAAGAAAGGGATTGATAAGCCAAAATCACCTTTCCTTCAGCACCTGTCCACAATGGCAATTGTTCTCCAATTTTAACGATATGTCGAATGGACTGAAGTCCTTCGCATTGTTCGACACAAACTCGTGAATTTTCCTCCAAAACATACAAATTTACCGTTTCGCGAGTCTTATCCCGTATTTCTTCCATGATTGGTCTGGCAATTTCTCTGATTTTAATCGACTTTCCAGCAACATATCCAAGGTAGTATATTCCTTCGCCAAGACGGTACTTTAAGGTAAGCGGATCTTTGACCACTAGATTATTTTGTTCCAAAGTAGATAACAATCTGGTAGTAGTAGATTTCGCAAGCGAAATTTTATTAGCGATTTCTGTTAAGGACAGTTCCTGTTCTTCTAAAGTAAAGCAGTACAAGATATCGATCGCCCTTTGTACGGTACGTAACCCTGTTTCTGTTTTTTTACTATCTTGCTCATTAGAATCTTTTATCATAAAAAACCTCCCTTTATAAAGGTTGATATATCAACGATTGTAGCCGTTTCATGGGTGTCAAAAAATGTTTTTCGACAAAGTTCCTCCTTTTTGTTCCATTAACCGAAAATAAATTCCTTTATATGGAACTATTCAAGTACATTTTACATTCGTTCTTTTTTGTTTATCAAGAGCTTTCAGATATTTCCCTTGGCCTAAACTTAATAAAGTTGGAGTGCCGAAACATTATCGTATTCTTCATTATTCCGTTAGAAAGACGCAAACAGGAACTTCCCGTTTTACCAATTGAAATAATGCTGTTATCGTTGTGGAAGATCTCGCAATGCCATGCAAATCCAACAAATATGCATAAGCACGGAATTGATTTAGAAAAGTTGAAAAATTCTTGTTTATATCTAGACAGATGGCAAAAAAATTGCTATAATTCAGTCAAAAGTTGTTCCGTATAACGGAATATAGTTACATATAACGGAATATACTGATGATCTTTCTTAGACATTTACGTATAGGAGGTGCCATAAAAGTATAGATTCATAAATACATACGCTTACAAATAACCATAAATATTATGGATGGTGAATACGCAGTGAAAAAACGACGCTGGGCCATAGCTTGTTTAATTGCGGTTGGGGTCATTGTCAATTATTTTGATCGCATCAATATGTCTGTTGCGTTAAAGCCATTGTCAGAAGAATTCCATTTAACTCCTGGACAACTTGGGATTCTTTTATCCGCCTTCGCATGGTCTTATGCCATTCTTCAAATTCCTGCGGGCACTTTGCTAGATAAAATTGGTGTCAAATGGGTGGCGCGAATTGGTACCATTATTTGGTCAGCCGCTTGTTTTCTCACCGCGATCGCCAGCGGTCAGGGACTTGTCATTTTATCGCGAATTTTACTAGGAATCGGGGAAGCCCCATATTTTCCAGCTGCTACAAAAGCGATTGGTTACTGGTTTCCCCGTAACGAACGAGGAACAGCCATTGCACTTTTTGATGCCCAATCCAAACTGTCCAACGCAATCGGTACCCCTATTATCGCTTGGGTTGTATCCGAATGGGGATGGAGGACAGGTTTTTATGCCACTGCGATTCTCAGTCTGATTTATGCCGTTGCGTTTTGGATTTCATATCGGGATCCGCATGAAGACAAGCGACTTTCGAAAGAAGAGTACACATATATTGTAGAGGGCGGCTCTCAAAAAATCGGTGAACCACCAGGAAATGTATGGGAAAATCTTCGATACTTATTGACAAAGCGGAAAGTTTGGGGGGCGCTCATTGGTTTTGCCGCGTACGGTTACTCATGGTTTCTTTTTCTCACGTGGCTTCCTGGTTATCTTGTCACGGAAATGCATATGTCCATATTAAAATCTGGATGGTATTCGTCAATTCCTTGGATTGTAGGAACTATTTCAGAACTTGTGATAGGAGGATGGCTAATTGACCGTTTAGTAAACAAAGGCTATAATCCGACACGTGTACGTAAAACATTCCTTGTAATCGGCATGCTTCTTGGTATGTCTGTCATCGGAGCAGCATTTACAAGTAATCCAAACATTGCGATACTCTGTATTTCCATTGCTCTTGGCGGTCTTGTCATTACTTCATCGATCGCTTACAGTATTCCAACCTTCATTGCTCCACAGGGAACGGTAGGAACACTGGTAGGAATTTTAACGTTTGGAAATAACTCTATGGCCATTCTTGCTCCTATTATCACTGGATTTATTGTGCAGGCAACTGGATCATTTATGTACGCTTTTCTAGTAGCAGCGGTAATTTTGATTATTGGTATTTTCAGCTACGTATTTTTGCTTACTGATCTTGAGCCAATCGAACCTATGTTGGAGAATTCTACGAGATATGACAAGAAAAACATAAGTACTCAATAAAAAATACAAATGACATTAATGAAGGTCGGCTTTTTCGTTGAAAGATATGTAAAGCCGGCCATATTTTATGATTGCCTCAATCCTATTACATTCTTGTTTCATAACGTTGTTCGGTTAATGCCTAATTTTTCCTTAACACTTTCACATTTCTCTCTAAAGCTGCTAATACAGCGATGTTCGTATGACCACAAATCCTAAAATTATCTTTTACACCTCAATTTTCTAAATTTTAAACATTTTACTAATTTATAGGAAACAAGTTCTTTCATCCGTCATACCTTCTTAAAACTTAGAATGACCTTGCCGACATTTCCCGAAGCCGCTAGTTCGTAAGCTTGTTGATAATCAGCGACTGGCAAAATTTTTGAAACAATAGGATCAATAGAAAAGGAAGGATCGCGCAAATATTCGATAGCTTGTAAATAATCATCTGGGAACTGATAAATAATCGTTCCATGAATTGTCAATTCGCTGCGCACAATATGAATTACCGGAAAAGTAGCTTCTGTCGCTAATCCTATTAAAACGACATCACCGCCAGGATTCGTTATTCGAATCGCTTGTTCCACCGCGCTTTTTGTTCCCGCTGCTTCAAATACGACGTCAAACGTTTCATGTTGTAGTTCATAAGGGTAAAGTGTGCGAATATTCCCGACCTTTTTTATAAGTTCAAATTTGTTTGGGTTAATATCAATCGCAGTAACTTTTGCGCCTAAATGATGTGCCAACGCCGCTGCTAGCATTCCCTCATTGCCACAGCCAACAACTGCGACTGTCGTATCCTTCGCAATATTTACCTTTTTGAAAGCGTGAACAACAACGGCAAACGGCTCAATTAACACTGCTTTTTCATCCGGTAGATCATCAGGAACCGATAAAACATATTTAGAGGAAATGATAAACTCTTGAGAAAAAACACCGTCCACATTAACGCCCAACGATTTTTTGTTCCGGCATATATTCGTATAGCCTTTTACGCATAAGTCACACGTTCCGCAATACGTGTTAGGAAGGACAACGACGCGCGTTCCTATGTCATACGCCGCGTTTTCTCCCTTTTCGACTACAACGCCTAACAATTCATGACCAGGTCGTACAGGATAGGTTGCGTGCGGAAGCTTCCCTTTGTAAACACTTAAATCAGAGCCGCAAATTCCGCCGTAAATAAGCTGAATTTTCACTTCATCATCCTTAGGAGCGCGTAGAGAATCTACATGACGCAATTCGAGTTCGTTTGGTTTCGTTACATATAGTTCAATCATTAAGTCCACCACCATGTTTTGACAAGACATATGAATCTGAAAGACAATCATCTTTAATTCCTGTTATCTCTCGATCGCATAGCGAAAACCTTCACGGCTAATTCCGCCCAGCAAGCTTATATATGTTTCGGCTTTCGACAACTCCGCTGGTAAACGAATTACGTTGACGCGGTCATCTTTTCGAATTTGCTGGCCAACTTCTGCCCTGCCAAGCACCATGTTCACGCCGCGTTCAGGAAATCCCGCTTCCAGCAATAATTTCAGCAATTCAACTGCGATCAACGGAGTCTGCGGAGCAGGTTTCCAAACGACGCTATTGCCCGCGGCAAACGCTGAACCAATTTCTAGATGCGCATTAAAGAGCAACCCTGTTTAAAACAATACATCGCCTTTTCTACCGCTCCTCCATGCACATCGCCAAGCAATAATAAATGATAGAAATCACGGATATGATTATTTTTCGTTCCAACATCTTGTTAGATCGATCTAGTAAATTTAGAAAGTTCAACCATTCACGAACATTATATGTTTTTTTGTAAACATTGTCAATATAATATATTTCCTCGAGTCAATTAAGACTTTGTGGGAATTTTTGAATTTGTTCATTTGATGAGTGAATAAGAGGCAAATAAACCATTTTCTGAATGACCAAAGTAAGCGTCGCGGTGATCGAAATAATAATTCCGTCAAATCTCCACTTTACCCAAACATCGTTTGAAGGATTGTGCTTCGTTTGTTTTTCAAAAGATACCGCTGTTTATCCAGCTGTTGGCCAACTTGTTGGTCGATGTCCTCCAGTAGGTGAGCCAGTAACTCCGCAAACGTTCCTGCAAGCACGAAAAAACTCCCACTCCAATCTCTCTTAAAGATAGTGAGTTTGTGTTATCGTGACTCATAGGACTCTCCCCTCCTATTTGGATTTTTAAGTCACAAACATCGTCATAAACAGGGAGAGAGCCCTTTTTATTCATTTGCTTATAGTTCCTACCGCGCTTTCGCTTGGTGGTCCCAGTGAAGAGTGCCAGACCCTTAAGGTTCCCTACCCCTCATCGGGGAATCTAGGGATTTCTCCAACAAACATTTTACTCACACTTAATTATTCGTTTAGGTGTCTAGTTGAAAACAATGTGCTACTTCTAGACATGTTACATGCCTGTAAACCATTGAAGAGGAACTATAACAATCGATGGGAACAAAATGAGCAATATGAGAACAAGTACTTCCGCTAGCAAGAAAGGCCATACTCCTTTCATAATATCTTCCATTCCTATTTTCCCCACCCCACAGGCTACATTCAACACACTACCAACTGGAGGAGTAAGCAATCCGATGCAATTATTGAGTATAAAAAGTACACCAAAGTACACCGGATCAATTCCAGCTTTTTCAATAACAGGCATTAAAACAGGAGTAAGAATTAGAACAGTAGGCGTCAAATCCATAGCTGTGCCAACTATCAAAACTATTGCATTAATCACGAGTAAAAGCAGGAGTTTATTCTCTATGAACGGTTCAATCATTTCCGTTACGATTGCAGGAATATTCGCGACCGTTATCAACCATGCCGATACCATTGCTGCTGCAACAAGAAACATTACCACACTTGTTGTTTTTGCTGAAGCTACTAGCACTTTAAACAAATCTTGTATTTTCAATTCACGATAAATGAACATACCGACAAATAGCGCATAAAACACGGCCACGACAGCTGCCTCTGTAGGAGTAAAGATTCCCCCACGAAGCCCTCCAACGATAATAGCAGGCAATAGAAGCGCCCAGATGGCTTGACGAGTAGCCGATAATATTTCTTTCACAGATTTACGTGGAAAAACTTCTACCTGATCTTTTCTTACCATAAACCACCAACATATCACCAAACATAAGCCGATGAGAAGTCCTGGGACAATTCCTGCCATAAATAATTTAGTAATCGATACACCACTGGCTACCCCAAAGAGAATCATCGGTATACTAGGTGGAATGATCGGTGCAATAATACCGCCAGCCGCAATAAGACCAGTAGACCGTTTTCTGTCATAACCTGCCTTCACCATCATCGGAATAAGAATCGCACCGAGAGCCGCTGTATCCGCTACTGCTGAACCAGATAAACCTGCAAAAAGAATGCTGGCAATAATAGCTACGTACCCCAATCCTCCACGGATATGACCAATGAGAGACATGGCAAAGTTAATAATTCTATTGGAAATTCCACCTGCATTCATCAATTCTCCCGCAAGAATGAAGAAAGGGATCGCCAGCATGGAAAAACTATCAGCCCCATTAATGAGATTTTGTGCGATAATCTGAGTATCAAAAATGTTAAGATAAAACATCAGGGCAACACCGCTTAATAAAAGTGCAAAAGCAATGGGCATTCCTAGTGCCATAGCACCAATCAACGAACCAACAAAAACAGCAAATGCCACCTTATCTTTCACCTCCAGCAACATCTTGCCTGTGAACATGATGCGATTCCATGATTTTCTCATGAACCTCTTCCATAATTTCATCTTCCGATTCTTTCATTCGAGTAAGTTCTTCTACGGCATCAATTTGAAACAAGACGCGATAAATATTAAACAATATAATGAGCCCCATCCCTATACTCATAACAACACCAATTCCATAAACACAAGCCAGTGGCAAACCCGTTGCAGGTGCTGTACTGTGCATATTAGTCATAGTTACTTTCCAGCTACCATCAAGAACTAACCATAATACATAAAGAACGATTGCATTGCTTAAAATAAAGGTGACTCGTTTAACACCCGACGGCAGTTTCTTAAGCAGCACGTCTACTCCTAAATGATCATTATCCTTCAAAGCACCAATAGCTCCTAAAAATACCATCCAAATAAATAGGAAACGCGACATTTCTTCCGACCACGTAATTCCAGAATGAAAAACATAACGTAATACCACATTACCAAATACAAGAATTGACATGAAGGCTAAACATAACGCCATTAATACATTCAACAGCTTATCAATCATAAGAATGATTTTTTGCATTTGCACTCCCTCCCTTACCGATAATGATTGGAAAATAACTCTTAAGAGGGAGACTCCCTCTTAAGAGTTATCAAGCACCAGTTACTTTCCTGCTTCTAATAAACGATTAACAAGGTCTTCTCCAAACTGTGGAGTATATTTTTTGTAAATTGGTTGCACTTTTTCAATAAATTTTTGTTTTTCTTCTGGCGTTAATTCAGTGATTACCATTCCTTGTTGTTTTAAATAGTCAAACGCTTCTTTATCTTCTTTTTGGTTTAGTTTTCGCTGATAATCTTTTACTTCCTCTGCAGCTTTTCTGATAATTTCTCGTTCTTTATCAGAAAGCGTATCCCAAAACTTTTTGCTAATCAAAAATACACTTGCATTGTATACATGACCTGTTTTTGTTAAATATTTCTGTACTTCATAAAACTTTCCTGTCGCGACGTTTCCAACTGGATTTTCCTGTCCATCTACAACATGTTGCTCTAATGCTGTAAATAATTCTGTATATGCCATCGGTACAGGATTGGCACCCAGTTCTTTCCATAAGTCAATATGAAGTTTAGTTTCTAGTGTTCTAATTTTTAATCCTTTGATATCATCCACACTTTTTACTTCTCGTACATTATTTGTCAAGTGGCGGAAGCCATTCTCCCAATAATTCAGGCCAATAACTCCAACTTTTGGTAAATCCTCAAGCAATTCTTTTCCAATTTCCCCGTCCAAAACTTTGTAAGCGGTTTCTGCATCCTTAAACAAAAATGGCAAATCCAGTACCGCAAAGCGTGGAGCAAACGATGAAATTGGTCCTGTCGACATAGTGCTTCCTTGAATAGTGCCCATCTTTAACCCTTCAAAAACCTGCAAATCTCCTCCAAGCTGTCCATCTGGATACACTTCTACTTTAATTGAGCCACCCGTTTCTTTCTCTACAATTTCTGCAAATTTATACAATCCCTTTGTAAGAGAACGATCCTTGGATGTAGCAACTGCCAATTTTATTATTTTCGAGTTTGTTGTTTTCCCCTCACTTTTTTCTTCTGAACTAGAATCATTCGAGCAACCAACCATTGGCAACATACAAATAAGTAATAACATAAGAAGCTTTTTCATTTTATCACCCTCCATTCTGTATTTTGTTAAAAATAGTAAATTTCACTATATGACGTTTTTCTCTTGAAGATCCTGTATTTCCTCTGGTGACAACCCTAACATCTCTTGGAGAATTTCCTGATTATGCTCTCCTAAATCAGGAGCAATATATCTAACAGTTCCTGGTGTCTTTTCAAACTTTGGAATAATTCCCGGAACTTTGATTTTTCCAAGACGAGGATGCTTCACTTCAATGATATTCTCACGTGCTTTGTAATGTGGATGCTCAAAAATATCTTTAATATTTAAGATTGGACTGACAGGGACACCATGTTTATCTAGCAGTTGTAAAAGTTCTTCTCGTGGCATTGTCCGAATCCAGTCAGCGACAATTTGGTTTATTTCGTCATTATGCTGCAATCTCCGTTCATTTGTACAAAACTTTTCGTTTGTTAAAAGATCCTCCCTGTTCATTGCTTTTGCAAGCCGCTCAAATGTAGAATCTGTGCTTGTAACTAATACTACCCAGTGACCATCTTTTGTCATAAATGTTCCAGCTGGACTAGAATGGCCTGTCAACCCCGGGGAACGTTCCCTGATCTTGCCCAGCTTATCATATTCAGCAATCAAAAACTCCAACATTCTAAATACTGATTCATATAATGCAATATCAACCATTTGCCCCTCGCCATTTGGATTTACATCCCGATAATAGAGGGCGGTCACTGCCGCAAACGCAACATAAATACCGGTAATATAATCGGTTAGCGAGAAAGGAGGGCTGACAGGCGGTCGATCTGGAAATCCTTGAAGATACGTAAATCCGCTGAAAGCAGTAGCAGGTGTCCCAAATCCAGCTTTTTCGCGGAATGGACCTGTCTGCCCATAACCTGATACACGAATCATTACTAGATTCGGATTGATTTTCTTTAATTCATCGTATCCTCCTCCCCATTTTTCTAACGTACCTGGTCGGAAATTTTCAATAACAACATCAACTTTGCTTACTAGCTTCTTAAAAATTTCCATTCCTTCTTCTTTGCGCAAATCGAGAGTAAGCGATTTTTTGTTTCGTGCTAATCCGGGCCAGCGTAACGGTTCGTTATTAAGAAAAGGACCTACATGACGCAATGTATCTCCTTTCCCCGGCATCTCGATTTTAATGACATCAGCGCCAAAATCCCCAAGTAATACAGCACCAAACGGCGCAGCGATCATTGTCGATACGTCCAATACTTTAACCCCTTCGAGCGGTAGTCTGCCCATATTCCTCCCTCTTTCTTTATGAATGAAAGTGGTGACATGCCTTCGTTTTTAAACGCATTCACAATATTGATTGTTAAATAATTTTTTGATCAATATCACGGTAACGTATATAATGGATTTAATTGATATCCTCCTTCTTGAGCGTGATGAACGGAGAAAGTGATTCTCCGTTCATCTTTAGTCCTTAGGCAAATTACCTTGTGGACTATAGCACCATAATAACCATAGCGGTTCATTTCCCGTGTTTATATGCTGATGATATTCCCCATCCGGGATAAACATATAATCCCCTTCTTTAAATGACCGTCGGTTTCCGTTTGCATCAACAACTTCCCCTGATCCTTTAATAACAACATCCAATTCTTCTGATCCCGGATGATTATGAAGAGAGCTTGCTTCCCCAGGTGCAAAAATGGTAAGCCCAGCCATAATATGTTTTGCTCCTACCGTTTCAGGAGTAATTAGCTGAAATACTTTGCGAATTTGGTTTAGTTCAGGCTTATCTAGACCTAACCATAGCTCTTTTCCATCTTTGAACGGATCAAGAACTTTAATCTTCACACCAAACCCTCCAATATTCTAAATATTATATTAAGAATTAATTTTCAGATATCAACCGATACATGATGCACTTTCTTGCCAGGAGAGTAAATATCCATAATGTTCCAATGACCGGACGTTGGTGTTGGGACATTCACCATTTCGACATCAATGACAAACGGTTTATTGGCCTCAATCGCGTGTTTTAAAGCTGGCTTAAATTCCTCCGCTGATTGAATTTTAATCCCTTCAATGCCATATGCTTTGGCAATGCCTGCATAATCCGGTGAATATGGCTTTCCATCCTTCTGAAATACGGTTCCGTGCGTTGTGCCAAAATGCGCTTTTTCCAGACCTGCAATTGTTCCAAATGCATAGTTGTTCATGATCACCCATACAACAGCAATATTTTCTTCGGCAGCGGTAGCAAGAACGGCTGGATTTTGACCAAAACCTCCATCACCAACTAACGAAACGACCACTTTATCCGGACGAGCAATTTTTACACCTAACGCGGCAGGGGCACCAAACCCCATCGTCGCATATCCGCCAGGTGTTAGAATCGTCCCCGCTTCATATACTGGAAACTGCTGCCCGACTCCATTTTTATTCCAGCCAACGTCTGTCGTGATATAGGCATCTCTCGGTACAACCTCGCGCACTTCTTGCAGGATGCGTTCTGGCCGCATCGGATAACTATCGTTGCGAATATGTTCTTCGTTGCTTTTTCTAAATTCTTGTTTATACTGAGCAATCTGTTGTTTCAGTTCATAATTTTGTCTACCTTGTGGAACCATTTCTTTGGCAACGCGATTTAAAACAGTGAGAGCTTGCTTCAGGTCAGCCACTACCCCGATTTCCGTCGGATAATTTCTGCCGATTTCGTTTGGATCAATATCAATATGAATTAACTTTGTCGCCGGAATATTAAATGTATACTCAGACTCCCAAGAACTACAATCTGCTTCCGAGAATCTTGTCCCCAACGCTAAAATCACATCGGCATTGCGGCAAGTATCGTTAACGAATTTCGTGCCCCAAAAGCCCGACATTCCAAGCGTTAACGGATGATCATCAGAAATGGCTCCTTTCCCCATTAGCGTGTAAGCTACCGGAATGCTCAGATGTTCAACAAACTCTTTCAATTCTTTCGAAGCATCAGCCAGCATGATACCGCCGCCGACGTAAAGCAGTGGACGTTCTGCATTCAACAATTTTTCTACAATTTGTTTTGCTGTTTCTTCATCGATCGAAGGTTTATGCAGCGCTTTTGTATGGCGATATTGTTTTTCAAATAGCGAAATATCAATTTCTTTTGAAAAAACATCCATTGGCACTGATACTAAAACCGGTCCCGGTCTGCCGCTTTCCGCCAATTGAAACGCTTTTTCGAGAATTTCTGGAAATAATTCCGCCTTATCTACTCTCCAAGCACGTTTCACAAACGGGCGATAAATCTCATATTGAGACGCATCTGCATGTAGATTGATTTCTTGGTGCGGATGCTTCCCATAATAGTGACTTGGTACATCTCCGGCAATCACAACCATTGGTATGGAATCAAGCGCCGCATTGGCAACTCCAGTCGCTGCATTTGTTAATCCCGGACCAACATGGCACAACACTACTGATGTTGTCTTTTTCGCCCTCGCATATCCATCCGCCATATGAGCGGCAATTTGTTCATGTCTTACGTTTACAAACTTAATCTTGCTTTTCTCTAAAGCAGCTAATACAGCGATGTTCGTATGGCCACAAAGACCAAAAATATGTTCTACACCTCGATTTTCTAAATATTTGACTAATTGATGGGAAACAAGTTCTTTCATCCGTTATACCTCCTTGAAACTTAAAATGACCTTGCCGACATTTCCAGAAGCCGCTAGTTTGTAAGCTTGTTGATAATCAGCGACTGGCAAAATTTTTGAAACAACGGGATCAATAGAAAAGGAAGGATCTCGCAAATATTCGATAGCTTGTAAATAATCATCTGGGAACTGATAAATAATCGTTCCATGGATCGTCAATTCACTGCGTACAATATGAACTACTGGGAAAATGGCTTCTGTCGCTAATCCTATTAAAACGACATCACCGCCAGGATTCGTTATTCGAATCGCTTGTTCCACCGCGCTTTTTGTTCCCGCCGCTTCAAATACGATATCAAACTTTTCGTGCTGCAGTTCTAAAGGGGATCTGGTTCTGATATCCCCGATTTTTTTTACTAAATCAAATTTTTTTGTGTTAATATCAATCGCTGTAACCTTTGCTCCCAAATGGTGCGCTAATGCTATCGCCAACATTCCTTCATTGCCACAACCGATAACTGCGACTGTTGTATCTTTCGTAATTTTTACTTTCTTAAATGCGTGTACAACGACCGCGAACGGTTCAATTAATACCGCTCTTTCATTTGGCAAGCCATCAGGGACAGGCAACACATACTTCGAAGAAATGAGAAACTGTTGTGAAAAACCTCCGTCGACATTAACACCTAACGATTTTTTGTTTCGGCATATATTCGTATAGCCTTTTACGCATAAGTCACACGTTCCGCAATACGTGTTAGGAAGGACAACGACGCGCGTTCCTATGTCATACGCCACGTTTTCTCCTTTTTCGACTATAACTCCTAGCAGTTCGTGCCCGGGCCGTACAGGATATGTTGCATGCGGAAGCTTTCCCTTGAAAACGCTTAAATCAGAACCGCAAATTCCTCCATAAATAAGCTGAATTTTCACCTCATCATCCCTAGGAGCGCGTAGAGGAGCTACATGGCGCAATTCAAGTTCATTTGGCTTCGTCACATATAGTTCAATCATATGTCCACCACCATGTTTGTTTTGCTGATAACGGCATATCTATTCCGGAATCTGAAAGACGATCATCTTTAATTCTGTCATCTCCTCGATCGCATAGCGAGGACCTTCGCGGCCAATTCCGCTGTTTTTTACTCCGCCATATGGCCAATGATCAAGCCGAAAATTCGATGTTCCGTTAATGACAACTCCGCCCACTTCTAACGCATGTGCGACTTGATAAGCGATATCCATGCGATTCGTAAACAGCCCGGCTTGCAGGCCAAAAGATGAATCGTTCGTCTCTGCAATGGCTTCTTCAATCGTACGATAAGGAAGGATGCTGACAACAGGACCGAATACTTCTTCGCAAACAACTTTGCTGCGTTTCGGAGGATTGAGAAGAATGGTAGGCTCTACAGTCGCGCCATACTGCTTTCCTCCGCATACAAGCGTTGCCCCTGAATCAACAGCTTCCTGAATCCAGTTCATAACGCGCTCCGCTGCTTTTTCGTCCACTAAACAACCAACATCTGTGTCCGGCAATAACGGATCACCGACTTTCAGCTTCTCTACTTCTTCTTTTAACAATTTAGTAAACGGTTCGACAACAGACTCGTGAACATAAATGCGTTGAACCGAAATACAACTTTGCCCGGAGTTGCTATATCCTGTTTTTGCGCAAAGCGATGCAGCACGCTTTAAGTCAGCATCTTCATGAACAATGGTCGCTGCATTTCCTCCCAACTCAAGAAGCACTTTTTTCATTCCAGCAAGCTTGCATATACTTCTACTTGCGACGACTCCACCGGTAAATGAAATTACGTTGACGCGGTCATCCTTGACAATCTGCTGACCAACTTCTGCTCCGCCGAGCACCATGTTCATGCCGCGCTCAGGAAATCCCGCTTCCAGCAATAAGTTCAGCAATTCTGCTGCAATCAGCGGAGTCTGCGGAGCAGGTTTCAAAATGATACTATTGCCCGCGGCAAACGCTGGACCAATTTTATGGCAGATGAGATTTAACGGCGCATTAAACGGGGTAATCGCAGCAACCACACCAACCGGAACGCGAAACGTCATCGCAAGCGCTTTCGTTCCCCTCTGCGAAGCATTTCCCGGTATCGTTTCGCCGATCAAGCGTTTTGCTTCTTCAGCCGATTGTTCTAATGTTTCAACTGCACGCGACACTTCATCCAATGTATTCTTCAATGGCTTTCCAAGTTCAAGGGATATGGCCTTTGCAAATGTTTCCTTTTTATGTTCTAACAACATCGCCGCTTTTTTTAAAATTTTGGAGCGCTCGTACGCTGGAATGCGAGCAATCTCTTTTTTTGCCTCATAGGCGGACGCTAAAGCGCTTTCCACATCTTCCGCCGTGGCAAGCAACTGCTCTCCAATTACTTCTCCAGAATATGGACTTTTCACAGGAACCGTTTGTCGATTGGAATCGATCCATTTCCCGTTAATATATGGTTGCGCTTTTTTCACTGTATCACCTACTTTTTAAAATGACGTTTTGCTGGTCCTGAATAGCGAACTAAATCATCGCGATTCGGGCATGGTCCTTTAATCAATGCACCATTTTGTAACTCTTCGAAGGCATGAGCAACAATTCCCATTCCTCGTGAAAGTGCAAAAATTCCTTTCGCTGCCTCCGCAGGAATCGATAACTCACATTGAATCGCAGCGGCAACACCATCAATATTCATGGTAATTTTTTTCTTTTTCGATTGTTCTAGATGCAGACGATATTCCTCAGCAATTTTTAAATATTTTCCTTCTATTTCTCCTTCATCGATTAAGGATTGGGCTAACTCATAAAGCCGACGAACCCGAGGATCATCATCATGCAATTGATGACCAAACCCCGGCAGTTTTTCTCCTCTGTTTTTAAAACGTTCAAACTGTTCGGCAACAATGGAAGAAAGACCTTTTTCTGGATGTGCATCAAGGAGCGAGCCAGTCGAGTAAAACAAATGCATCGCCTTTTCCACCGCACCCCCGTGCACATCGCCAAGCACGTTAATTCCTGTTGCGACGCACGAATTAAAAGATATCCCGCAAGTAGCTGCCATTCGCGCCGCCGCAATCGAAGGAGCGCGCGGACCATGATCGGCTCCGGCGACAAGAACGCTTTCCCATAGCTTCGCTTTTTTTTCGCTCAGAACCTCTCCACATAACAACAGATACAACATTTGAGTATATGATACATTCCCGATCAGTTCTTCAATTGGATACCCTCTAATAATGATTTCGTTTTTTTTAATATCACTGATGGCTGTCTCCCACCATGCTGCCCCATCAGAATACATATCCAATGCGCTTCTTTGTTTCATCGCTTTTCTCTCCTTGGGGGTAAACATCTGTGTAATTTGTTACATTATTTTTATTAGATCGATCTAATATACAATGTCATCAAAACATTGATGTGATTATTTTTCATTTCTATATTTTGTTAGATCGATCTAATAAATCCAGATTTATTAGATCGATCTAACTATTTTCTTCTTACGATCCGCTGCTTATCTTTTCTCCTCCTTTCATATCTATACCAATCATCACTTAAGCTAAAATATTATAAATGTGTTAGATCGATCTAATATGCAATTATCAAAATAATTAAATTTATCACAAGATTCAATCGTTCTACGCACATTATATTTTCTTTTGTAAACGTTGTCAATACAAAATTTTCTCTATCATAAATGCGATGAAAATACTGATCGCCATGTAACTGATTGCAAACCAAATGTTCCATATTCCAATACGGTATGGATTGGCTTTTAATTCTTCCGCTAAAATCGACACCGATAAATTATATGGGCTATACATCACCGTCGCTAAGCTGCAGCATATTAACACGATCGACAAGGGAATTGCTGGGATCATCGGCAACATCGGCCGCAATAATGAAGCAAGTAGCGTCAATGCCACTAAAGGATGAAAACCGAAAAAAGACGTCACAAGAAAATAGGCTCCTATCATGATATACAGCCATATTGTTTGTTCGGTTTCAATTTGAAACACTGCCTCCAACGCATCCCGCAATCGGGAGTGGGATAACATTTCCACACAGAGACCAGCGCTCAAAAACATAAAAAAGTAATTGGCAAGCCCTTTCGTCCGCTCTTTCCAATGCTGCACTGCAATAACGATATACCGTTTTGTTTTTCTCATGAGCATTGCCCATAATATCGAAACAGGAACGAGCGAAATCACGACGGAGAATAAAAAGCCTTTATGAAGTACATGCTGCAACAATGAAACGATGAAAATAAAAATCACTAACATTGCTAACAATTGAATCACTTTTTGATACACTTGTTTGGGATATTCAACATGTGGACCACTCGATGTTACAGGGAGATAACGGTATTTATAAGACGAAAAAATCCAATCGACACCAGCCATTACTATCGCCATGAAAAGTAAAATCGGCAAAATCATATAATAGCGTACATGTGTGATGTCAATCGTTGTGCTGATCATCACTTCCATTGGGCTCCATGTCAAACATAACGCATATGCCCGCAATAAATTTTGCGTATAAAACTTATCAGCTATCTGTTTCTGAAATTCCCGTAATGCAACGCGAAGCGATTTGACCAATAGCGGTACTGTCGCGATATTGAGAAACAGCCCCAATAAGTGGCAAACACTGAAGCTGCGCCGATATAACGCACTCGCATTCGTTGCTCCACGCTGCAACCATAAACTAAGATTTTGATCATAACGCCCGACGCGAATGAGAGAATTCATAAACGGGAGCACAAAAAAGAGAGAAAGCAGCCCGAGCACTTGTTCAAAATGCAAAATAAACGTATGCCAAGGATAATCATTATAAAAAAATAATATGGTTCCAATCCCGAAAAACACAGCTCCTGAAATAGAATACACTCCTCTTGCATAGAAAGCCGAAACAATGAGCGCAGCCATTGCCATTATCCCTATACTATAACGAATCACACTTCCAGACACAAACTGCGACACGACATACAACATAACAACAGACGTATAAATGAAAACTCGCAACGAAATCCCCCACTTTCTATTCTTTTTCATATTTTCATAAATAGATAGTACAACAAAATGAGGAAAACTGAAAATCCTTCCAGCTGATCTATAATGAAAAATATAGTCGACCTCGTTTGTAAAGAAACTGTTGGACCGTGCACACAATATATAACGTTTTCCCATGGAAGATAATCAAGTTGTTCCTCCATTATCCCTTTGTTGCAGTAAGCTTCCAGCATCAGTTCATACACTCGCAATGGTGTGGCCGTTTGCAAGCCAACAAAACCTTCTCCCCCACTCCCCTCTAGCGAAAGCGGGGGGCTTCTCGTTCGATTACGATAAAATCGACCCCAATAAAAAATCCTCAAATGCAAAAAGAGAGCATTTGAGGATCTTACTTACAGAGAAAAGATTTGATTATCCTTTTGGACCGACCAAAAAATGGATCGGTTCGAACTTTATTCATCACCTATAAAATTCTATGAACTATGCGAAGTTTCCTGTGCCAGCACCCTCTTAAACTACCCACCACTTAACTTCGTTTGAAGTGAAGGTTTTGAAGCAAATTGTCATTATGCAAACTAGACGGTTTGAACAAAAAAGTCAAACGTCCAAACTGTTGATATATTAACATCTTACTTTAGTGTATGAAAGCAAAAGCCTTATGTATACCTCCCCCAGACCAAGCATCGACAGTGGAGTGGAGGAAGGGCGTGATTTCCACCGTTACTGGTTCTGCTTGACGATCAGCTCTTCCAATGCGACTGCTACGCCGTCTTCCTCATGAGAGGCGGTGACCATGTCACTGACTTCTTTTAATTCGGGAGCGGCGTTCCCCATCGCCACGCGGTAGCCGGCAACGGCGAACATTGATAAATCATTATGGCTGTCGCCGAAAACAACCGTATCTTTCATGTCGATGCCGTAATGGGCGGCCAGTTTTATGAGCGCCTGTCCTTTCGTCGCCCGTTCATGGTTGATCTCAATGTTGTTCGGATGCGACGACGTCACGGTGATGCCGGAAATACCGGCAAATTGTTCCGCCGCTTCCCGTAAGCGCGCTTGATTAAGAGAGAAAACGAGCACTTTATAAAACGCAATGCCTCGTTTTTCCCAGACGAGGCGGATATCATCGACATACGTCACGCGCGCTTGCTGGAATTGCTTTTCGACGATGCGCTTTAACTCAGGAACGATATCGCTTGCCTTTTCCGCCATCTCTTCGAGGTGGGCGCGGTTATGAAGGCCGACGTAGACGGCATCGCTCGTATAAATTTCGCAATATAAATCGGGCTGCGCGCGCACCCATTCAAGCGCCGAAATTAACGTTTCCTTGTCAAGCGGCACATCGCCAAGCACCCTTCCATCTTCTAATGTCATCACCGCGCCGTTTAAACTCATAATCGGACAAACGATATCTGCTTCTTGAAGCGGCGCGCGCGCGTCTTTATATGCCCTTCCTGTTACGATCGCCACGATATGGCCATGCTTTCGCGCTTTTGCAATGGCCGCTTTATTTCTTTCGCTCACCCGTCCATTTGAATTGAGAAGCGTCCCGTCCATATCTAATGCGATTAACACTGTTGCATCCCTCTTTCTTATTATGCGCGTTTGTAAATCACTACTCTATCACGGTCAATTTGCTGTTTTATTTCTCCATTTAATGAATCGGCAAACAGCACATCATAAGAATAAATTCCAACAATGTCATCAATATCTTGAACAATTTTTCCTTTTTGTTCTCCTTCATAATCAATACACAAATCAATATCCGAATTATAGCGCGCCGTACGTTTGGGCTTTGAACCAAATAAAATCACTTTCCGAATGGCACGTTCGCGTTGAAAGTAGTCCAATAATCCTCGATATACATCTTCATGAATTCCAATGCATCGCGATCAATCACTTATTTTTTTATATTTTCAAGCAGCTTTTCGATTCCCTCAACATATATGCTACTATCTTGGGGTTCATCATCCCCATCATAGACATAAACAGTCGCATTTTTCATTCTACCATTTACTCATATAATTGTTAAATACATAAGCAAAAGAAACGATGAACACAACGGAGCTTCTTTCCACACAAATTCACTTTTTGCGATAAATACTCTTCATGAGTCTGTACATACGTCCACGTAAATTTCGGGTCGACGACACACACATCATGCTCGCGCCGCAAATCTTCCATCCGCAAATTTTCGGCGTTGATAAGCATATATGCTTCTTCCCTCTCTTGATAAAACAAATAACAAACGAATCAGTTCTCCTCATGAAACGCCCGCATCGCTGTTTTTCCTTCAAAACAAGGCAGTTTTTCGTAACTAATTTCCTCCGTTATAAATTCGTCGTTTTCCAGCGTAATGAATACGATAAAACTCGCGGTGAAAATCTTCAATGCGATGAAGAAAAATCGCTTGGCGATAGCGATCGACCGTTTTTTCATCATATGGTCTTGTTTCCATCTTTTCCATTTGCTTTACTTTAACGCGCTCAACGCAAGAAAGGCGCCAGCCAGCTAGTATTGATTTTTTGAACGACTTGTCCGCGACACAAGCTTCGATTATTCGCGCCTGCACACCGAAAAGTGTACATGCAAAGCTAGAAAAAAGAAAGGTGACATTTTCCTATAAGAAAGGACAAAGCGCCGATCTTCTCACCATCGCCGAACAGCTATATAACGCATGGAGAAATCCAGAAACGCTCAAAGTGTACACAGCTTATGCCTTTTCTTTACATCCAAGGCAAAAGCGGGAGGAAACGCGTCACTCGCCAATGGCTGCACCGCTATTGCGATCACGTGCTGCTTGGCTCAAAACGGATGAATATGGCAACTTGCTCGCGGCGATCCATTGCGGAGAAGGAGCAGTTATCGCATTTTCCGCCCATATGGATACCGTAAAATTCCTTTCATCCTTACCGAACGATGACCGAAAAAGGAACAAAAAAGTTCCAGCGGCATCTTAGGCGCCGACGACCGGGCGGGAATCGCTGTCATTTTGGAAATAATTGATTTCATTCATTATTCCCGCTTCTAAGGAACATTGAAAATCGCTTTGACCGTCGAGGAAGAAATCGGCTGCCTCGGCTCGTGCCATATCGACCCGGCGTTTTTGCAAGACGTCAACGCCGCGATTGTCGCGGACCGCCGCGGAACGGGCGACATCGTCACTTCTTACGCTGGCATCGTGCCGTTTTCCCCTGATGAATACGGCCGCATTTTCGAAACAGCCGGAGCGCTCGCCAATATTCCCGACTGGAAAATCACCGTGGGCGGTCTCAGCGACGCCAAAACCTTCGCCGAATTCGGGATTCCATCTGTCAACTTATCCGGCGGCTACGAACATGAATATACCGAACTCGAAACGCTCGATTGCAAAGCAATGCTGGAAACTGTACTTCTGCTTGAAAACGGTGTTTGAAAACTCGTCACAACATGTAAGGGTTAAGTGAAAATATAGAAAGTAGAGTGGAACAAAACAACCCACTCTACTTTTAATGTATTTTGGAATTTATCCATGTTTTTGCCGCTCTTTGCGGATCGTCTCCAAATTAATACCATGGAAAGAAAGCAGAATTTGATCCTGATATGAAACCGGCGGACAAAACTCTGCACGAACTCGAACCTCTGGGAAATTTTCTTCTTTACAAAATTCTTTTTTTAAATCCGTTTCTTCAGATGCTATAGTGACAGACAGAAACGGAAAATATTAGATAAAGCAATATCCATCCCGGATCACGCATGATCCGGGACCGTTTCGTCACACTTCGACTGCGTTTCCTTCTTCCACAATATGATAAAGAAGATGCGCTAAATGGTGAATCGGGCCGTATTCCTCTTCCTCCCCTATACTTTCTTCTTCGCCGAATTCCAAGTCATTTAAGTAGAGAGCGGCGAATTCGTAAAAATCTTTCAACTCAAACGAATAGCACGCGCTTGGGTCTTCGTTGTCTTCTTCATATTGCAAGACAAGATACGATGGTTTTCCGTTTGCGTCTTCGGCATCAAAAAAGACGAAAAAGCCGATGTTTGTATCTAAATCGAATAAATGCCTTGTCCCGCCTTCTGTCACTTTTTCGAAATCTTGTCCGTTTAATTTTTGGATCGTCATCGTGTCCATTTCGTCTTCGCGGTGAAATTGCACGGTAAATGATTTCATTCTATGTTTCCTCCTCAGTTTTAAAAAATGCTTAAAGAATAGGTTTGGGACAGCAACTCTAACAACTTCATGCCGGTGATGCTGTTGCCTTTATCATCCAACGCAGGACCGAATATGCCGATGCCAAACCGGCCCGGGACAGAGGCGAGGATGCCGCCGGAGACACCGCTTTTCGCCGGAATGCCAATTTTGATCGCAAATTCGCCCGACGCGTTGTACATGCCGCATGTGACCATGAACGTTTTGCAAATGCGGGCGACATCAGGTGGCATAATCTGTTCGCCAGCGAGCGGATCGCGTCCATCCATCGCGAACACAAGGCCGATTCTCGCCAAATCGACACACGTCATTTCGATCGCGCATTGTTTCGTGTAAAGGTCCATCAGCTCTTCGACATCTTCATTGATAATACCATGCTGCTTCAAAAAATAACATAAGGAACGATTTAAAAACGCTGTTTCAAATTCCGATTTTGCGACTTCCTTGGAATACGAAATTTCCGGGTTCCCCGCCAGTTTTCGGACAAACTGCAAAAGGCGCCAAAACCGCTCCTCGACCGAAGCGCCGTTAATCATGTGCGTGACCGCTAACGCTCCGGCATTAATCATTGGATTAAGCGGTTTGGCTGGTTGTACTTCTTCCAGTTTCGCAATCGAGTGAAACGGATCTCCCGTCGGCTCCATGCCAACCTTTTGGAACACTTTTTTTTCCCCATGGTCAGTTAGAACAAGCGCGAGCGCGATAATTTTCGAAATGCTTTGCAGCGTCACTTTGTCGGTTGTGTCTCCCGCATCGATGACGCTGCCGTCTGGTGTGTAAATGGCAATCGACAAATCGTTTGGATTCGCCTTGCCAAGAGCGGGAATGTAATCGGCGACTTTGCCGTAGCGCGCATATTGTTTTGCTTGTTTTACAAATTGTTCTAATTCTAATTTCGTGTACATCCGTCACCACCTTATTGTTAGTATGGCCAACTAGATGATGAATATGTAAAAAACCGCTGAATTTTGTACATTCAGCGGTTTTTCGCTTAGAATGGGAATACATCTCTATTTCCATTAATTACATCATTGATAGAAAGCATCTTCACACTCGCCGTTGTTTTATTCACGTAAAATAAGAAAAGCCAATGGAACTATAATCTAACTATATCGGGCAAAACCAGCATATCACGTTAAGCTATCAATCCCATTTCCCTCCCCGCTCTCGCGATCCGCTCCAGCGCCCACTCGATCTCTTCCTTCGTCAAAGCGGCAGTAAGCGAAAAGCGAATGCGTGAGGTGCCCTCGGGAACGGTTGGCGGCCGGATCGCTACCGCGGCGATTCCGTATTCTTGAAGCAGCTCGCTCATTTGCACCGTTTGCTCGTTCGAGCCGATGATGATCGGAACGATGTGTGTCACGCTTTTTCCGATGTTAAATCCTAACTTTTGCAGCTCATCGCGGAAATAATGGCTATGAGCTTGCAACGTTTGTCTTTTTGCTTGTTCTTTTTGGACAATCTCAATCGCTTTTTCTATTGTGCCAAGGACGGCCGGCGGTAACGCGGTAGTAAAGATAAAGCTGCGCATCGTGTTTATCAAGTAGTCTATCAGCCACTGTTCGCCGACCACATAAGCGCCGAAGCTGCCTAACGCTTTGCTGAAGGTGCCCATTTGAACGTCCACTTCATCTTGCAAGCGACAGTGATGGACTAGCCCTTCGCCTCTTTCCCCATAAAGGCCGCTGCTATGCGCTTCATCCACCATTAAGATGGCGTTATAACGTTTCTTTAACGTCACTAATCCTTCTAACGGCGCCATATCTCCATCCATGCTAAAAATCGAATCGGTGACGATCAACTTTCGTTTATGCGGGGAGGCTTGCCTTAACAATGATTCTAAATGATCGAGGTCGTTATGATAATAGCGATGCCGTTCGGCCCCGCTTAGCCTGATGCCATCAATAATGCTCGCGTGGTTGAGCCAGTCGCTAAATACAATATCGCCGCGACCGATAAGCGACGCAATGATTCCAAGATTAGCCGTATACCCGCTATTGAAAATGAGCGCTGCTTCTTTCTTTTTCCAATTTTTTAACGCCGCTTCGGCTTTCGCGTAAAGTTCGTAATTGCCGACGATGAGGCGGGAAGCGGTGGCGCCGGCTCCGTATGTACGCATTGCCTGGCAACCTGCTTCGATTAATCGTTCGTCGCCCGCTAATCCTAAATAATCGTTTGACGCTAAATTCAACAGCTTCCGTCCATTCATCACGATCCATGAACTGTTACAAAACGATACATCTTTTAAGCTGCGCTTTTGCATCTTTTGTTCTAATTGACAAAGCACGGATTGAATATGTCTTTTCATCCTCATCCCCCCAATTGTTAACTTATAAAAAAATTTTTGTTTACATTATAACAATAGAATGCCAATACGCACAATTTCTTCTTGATTAATTGGGAATGTATGATATTTTTTGTTTATTTAGAACAATGTTTCATTAAAATAGAAAAACGACATAAGGCGAGAGTTTTCACCATCGCCTCATGTCGTATGGATTTTAAAAGAGGAGAGTTAGGCCATCCATAACATTGTCATATTGCCGTTGTCCCAATATCTTTTTTTTTGATGGGAACGGCTTTTGCGGTGCGAACGGTGCGTACGGCACGAACGTTTTGTCCGACCCGTGCGGCTCTTGCGGTGCGAACGGTGCGTACGGCACGAACGTTTTGTCCGGCCGGTACGGCTCTTACGGTGCGAACGGTGCGTACGGCACGAACGGTGTGTCCGACCCGTGCGGCTCTTGCGGTGTGAACGGTGCGTACGGCACGAACGTTTTGTCCGGCCGGTACGGCTCTTGCGGTGCGAACGGTGCGTACGGCACGAACGTTTTGTCCGACCGGTACGGCTCTTACGGTGCGAACGGTGCGTACGGCACGAACGTTTTGTCCGGCCGGTACGGCTCTTGCGGTGCGAACGGTGCGTACGGCACGAACGTTTTGTCCGACCGGTACGGCTCTTGCGGTGCGAACGGTGCGTACGGCACGAACGTTTTGTCCGACCCGTGCGGCTCTTGCGGTGCGAACGGTGCGTACGGCACGAACGTTTTGTCCGGCCGGTACGGCTCTTACGGTGCGAACGGTGCGTACGGCACGAACGGTGTGTCCGACCCGTGCGGCTCTTGCGGTGCGAACGATGTGTCCGACCTGTGCGGCTCTTGCGGTGCGAACGGTGCGTACGGCACGAACGGTGTGTCCGACCCGTGCGGCTCTTACGGTGCGAACGATGTGTCCGACCTGTGCGGCTCTTGCGGTGCGAACGGCGCGAACGATGCTTCCGGCTCCGGCTTTTGCGTCCTGTCGGTTCTTGATATAAAAAGTCTTTTAGCCCCTCCCTTTCCATTTCAATTACAGCGTTTTGAATGTCATCATGAGTAAATGCTTTCATTTTTGAACCTCCCAATATATGTTCATTATTGGAAAGATAGAAAATGGGGAGTTAGTGTTCTTCTATCTTTGCCTGATAATAATGTACGTTGTATGACTTTATTTTGATTTAGACACTTGTCTGTGTTTTGTAAAAATACATAAATGCCTAGAGTAACAAGAGCTTTACCATCCACATAGGATTTATTGAACATGACCAGAAAGGAAGAGATGATAGATGTCAACGAGTCATTTGCCTTTGTTCGCGATTTATATTCACCCAAATGATTTACGGGAGCTGCGCCGCGACATTTGGAACGATGAACCTGTTCCTGCCACGCTTAATCTTCAACACAAAAGATTTCACATCGATATAAGCTATCGCGGTTCACACATCCGAAAATTTAAGAAAAAATCTTATTTTATCTCATTTTATAAACCTTATTTCTTTCGCAGAGCTCATGAACTTCACTTGAACGCGGAATATAAAGATCCTTCTCTCATAAGAAATAAACTTTCCCTCGACTTTTTCACAGATCTTGGTGTGCTTTCTCCTTCCTCTCAGCACGTTCTTTTATCGATCAATGGAAAGCATGAGGGAATTTACCTTCAATTAGAATCAGTCGATGAGTTTTTCTTGAAAAAACGGAATTTACCGTTAGGCCCTATTTTTTATGCAATCGATGATGACGCTAATTTTTCGCTAATTGGATCATTTGACCAAAAACCAAAAACCGCTTTAGATGCGGGATATGAAAGAAAACTGGGAACCCAAGAGGATCATCGATATCTTGAGGAATTCATCTACAAATTAAATACAACGCTGAAGCATGAGTACGAATCTGTCATGTCACAGATTTTGGACGTAAACAAATACTTGCGTTGGCTCGCGGGAGTAGTTTGCACGCAAAATTTCGACGGATTTGTTCATAATTACGCGCTATATCGCAATCCAGATTCAGGTTTATTTGAGATCATTCCATGGGATTTTGACGCCACTTGGGGAAGAGATATTAACGGAAAAGAAATGAGCTACGATTACGTACGAATCGAGGGATTTAATACGTTAACCGCTCGGTTGCTAGATATCGATCACTTTCGCAACATGTATTACCACATCATGAAACAGACGCTGGATCATCAATTCACGGTCGAATTTATGAAGCCAAAAGTAGAAAAGCTTTATGCCGAATTGCGGCCGCATGTCTTCAACGATCCGTACATCAAAGACCGCATACAGCAGTTTGATGAAGAACCTGAATGGATATGCGCGTTTATCGAAAAACGAAACGCCTACTTAAAGCAAAATTTGTCTTCTCTATTATAAGTAGGCTGAAGTTGAATTTTTGAAGGTTAGGCCATTGATGGATAACTTTTATTCATAGGATACGTATATATGCATTATAAATAACCCTAATAGATCAATAACAAGGAGGAACAAATGGATGATAAGAAAACAAATGGATAGTAACTCAGTAGAATCAAATGCCTATCTAGAAACATTAAAAGGCAAAAGAGTAACAGTATATAGAGGTGGACCAGAGTCTCGCGTAGGCAGGCTTTTAGATGTGCAATCCGATTATGTTGCGCTAATGCCAGAGAACTCCGATAACAGCGCAACAAACAACTCAACAAACAATCATTCAGCAACCAACAACTCGATTGTTTATTATAACTTAAGACATGTGCAAAGCATCAGCGAAAATTCAAAAGCCAATTCGGTGGAATCTAACTTAAGGCAGGTCCAAAGCATTAGCGAAAATTTAAACGCTAACACAATGGAATCGCCAACCGTTTTTGATGACTATCCAGAATTATTGTTAGCTAATGATTTCACAGAATTATTAAAAAAAATGGTTGGCAGCGTGATCAATGTGAACCAAGGCGGCCCGGAGTTTAAAACGGGAATAGTGCTTAATGTCGCTGATGATTATATGATTCTTTTAACAGAAGACGATGGCATTGTATTTTATAATACCATCCACGTTAAAAGCGTAAGTGAGCAAAACAACTCCGAGAGTGACGCCGAGAACGATTTCTTTATCGATTACAATTATTTCGACAACATCGACGCAAAAAATTTCTATGATTTATTCGATTATTTTGCTTATAAATGGATCTCGATTAACCGCGGCGGCCCCGAAGCGTTAGAAGGGGTTCTTGTGCAAGAAGAAGGGGAACATTATACGTTAGTGAACAATAATGAAGTCATTCGGGTTTACCCTTATCACATTAAAAGCATTAGCATTGGTTCAAAAGGCTCTCTCAAACAACAACAAAATAATAATGAAACTGCTGAGAACGAGGGCGACGAAGATGAAGACATGACATATGAAGATGATAGAGCCTCTGATAGAGACTATCGTTCACGTCACAGAACTTCCGGCAGAAGCCACCGCTCGCGCCATAGAACCTCCGGCAGAGACCATCGCTCGCGCCATAGAACTTCCGGTAGAAGCCACCGCTCGCGCCATAGAACCTCCGGCAGAGACCATCGCTCGCGCCATAGAACTTCCGGCAGAAGCCATCGTTCGCGCCATAGAACCTCCGGCAGAGACCATCGCTCGCGCCATAGAACTTCCGGCAGAAGCCATCGTTCGCATCGAAGAAGCTATTCACAGGAAAGAACCGTGAAAACAATTGATTACGTTTGGGATCCAAGGTAGTAAAGAACTCCATGTTTCCCTGCTTTTAAAACTGACAATTTTCATGATAAAAAATCACCATTGTGCACCATCAGCCCCTTTTGAAATAGCTTCTTAAGTATTAGCAAGAAATCTGAAAATAGCTAATGTCCCCCTTTCTTCATATCTAATCTAAATATTACCGTCATTATGTCAATTGCCAGCCATTCCCCGGTGTTGAAATGCAGTAGATGCACAAACGCAACATAATTGTGCATCTACTTGTTTCTATTCTGCTAGAAGGAGGGAGAAAATGAATAACTTGCATTCTTTAAATTCTTTGATCGGAAAGCAAGTAGAATTAGAGGTTTCCGGAAAAGTGTTGTTGGAAGGAATACTTGTTGACGTGGGATTGGATATTCTTGTGATTTATAACGGAAAAGAATATTTATATATTCCTCATTTGCACATTCACAACATCAAGTTATGCGCCAACCCGCGTACGGAATTATCGAATGTAACCACTGAATTGCCTTTATATGATGAAGATGACATGATTTCCTATCGGAAAACATTAATCAACGCGAAAGGTCGGTTTGTCGAAATTTATGTGACAGGAAATAAATCGATTCATGGCTATATTACGGCCATTTTAAACGACTACTTCGCTTTCTACTCACCAGTGTATAAGACGATGTTTATTTCTCTAAACCATTTGAAATGGCTGACCCCCTATCAAACAAACATTACTCCATACACGTTAGGCAATGAAGTGTTGCCGGTGAAACCGACGGACATTCCTCTACAAAGAACGTTAGAAGAACAGTTGAAAAGATTAGAGGGAAGGTTAACCGTCTTTGATTTAGGTGATCATCCAATGAAAGTCGGATTGCTTAAGCAGGTACAAAACAACATCATTGAACTTGTAACAGCCAGTGGAGAATCCGTATTTTGGAAACTAATGCACGTAAAAACGATTCATCTTCCTTAACCTTTCCAAATAAACTTCCCTCACTGTAACGCTAAAAGCTCATGAACAGGAGGGAAGTGATTTTTAAACATCATGGACATTCCCTAAATAAAAAACAACATCATCCAACAGTAGAGAACAAATAAGGTAACAAAGACAGTCGGCGGAATCACCACAAATGTTATTTTCATATAATCCGTCCATGAAATCTTCTCATGATGTCTCTTAAGGAGGTGCATCCATAACAACGTCGCTAATGTTCCGATCGGCAACAACAAAGAACCGATATCGCTTCCAATGATGCTAGCCAGATAAGCCGCTTTTAACATAATCGGCTCGACATTGAGATTTGTAAGCGCCATCGTTCCAATCATTAAGGCAGGATGGTTATTGAACACATTGGATAATATCGATACGGCTGATCCCATGACAAAAATCGATGGAAATAGATCTTCGCCAATATAAGGAGATAGCTGGCGAATGAGATAATCGGAGAAACCGATATTGTTTAGCCCATAGATAACCACATACATACCAGTAGCAAAAACGAGAATATGCCAAGGAGCTTTCAGCAGCACATCGTATGGTTTCGTTTTGGCGTAATACCATCTCCATCCGAGCAAAATGACCGAGCCTGCAATCGCTACTGTTACTTCCGGGATTCCTAAATAAGAAGCGATAAATATGCTCATTCTTACGAGGAACACAAAAACGAGAATCCATTTGATTTGCCGAGCGTTGATTTTGTTTGGCTTCCAATCAGAAGTAGTTTTTAAATGATGGGAAAAGCGGTTATAATGTACGGAAATGGCGGCTGGAGGCAACATTTTCGGAATATCTTTGTAGAAAACGGCAAGCAGCATCCCGAACAAAAAAAGCAACCCGATCATGGAAGGGATAAACATCATCGCTGTATGCATATACAAATCCATATTGATGATTTTTAAAGCGATTAAATTGACGATATTGCTTACACCGATCGGGGCGCTGGACGCTGTTGCAATTAACGCGCCGCTGATTAAATATGGCAGCTTCTGATGTCTTTTCAGCTGAAAACAATTTACGATTAATAACAAAATCGGAGTGGTGATAATAATGCTTCCGTCATTGTTAAAAAAGATGGTCATGAAAAAACAAAGCAAGTTGGTATAACAAAAAAGGCGTATTCCAGACCCTTTCGCTTTTTCGGAAATGTAAGTAGCTACCCAGTGAAACACGCCAACGCTTTCCAGTACTAACGCCATAATAAGGGTAGAAATAATCGTCAACGCTGCACCGCTCACTTTTGAACTAATATCAAGCAAATTTTCCATGCTCACCGTTCCGCAAAATATGACGATCATAGCTCCAATGGTAGCTGGAATCGCTTCGTTCAATCCTTTCGGTCGCCAATATATCAACAGTAATGTAAAGAAAAAAGCAAACGCGGTGAGCCATGTCATTATATGATCCATTGCTGAAAAACCCCTTTTGTTTAATAATCATAATGCAACCAAGCGCTTGGCCAAAACCCGATTAAAGCGAGAAACGGCAGAGCTTGGCTCATTCGAAGCGCGATATCACACGGATATGCACATATCCTGCTAATCGTTCGCCTTTTTTCTACTACTTTTTATCTCCTCCCCTCACGTGTCTCTATCATTCATTTGTACTTCATATATACGTGCCGACGCGAAAAACCGCACCGCTCCATTCACACAAATTCCGAAAAATCCACCGCTATTCATATATGTTAGATAACTATTATAATGAAAAAATTGATAGATCTAACTATTATAATGAAAAAATTGATAGATCGCTTTTAGATAAAAAAAGAAACGACGAGGTGTAAAAGCCTCATCGTTTCAATTCATGGAGACGAGTCATTTTTATTTGGACAGCATTGCTTTGGTTTGTGTGATAGACTTTAGCAAAACAAATGTTTATTGTCTTTTTTTTCCATTTCTGTGGAACTGCCTTTTGTCTATCTTTTTGACAAAAACTCAATTCGATTGCGAAACGGGTCGCGGAACGAAAAGCGGATGACGCCTGGAATCGGTTTTTCGTCTTGCGTCATGACGCCATGTTCCTCCAAATAACGCCGCACTTCAGCAATGTTTTCCACTTCGAACGCTGGATGGCTTTTGCTGTTGTAGCCATCACGGTCTTCAACACCGATATGCAGTTCGACATCTCCGACTTTGTACCAAAGTCCGCCGTTCGCTTTTAGAGAGTCCGGCTTTTCTATTTCCGTAAAGCCGAGCAGATCCGTATAAAACACGCGCGCCTCATCTTCTGCGCCGACAGGAATACAAATTTGCACATGATCTATTCGTTTGACGCGAATCTTCATCCTTCTCCCCCATCTTCCAATGTATCTTTCACGCGGCGCGTAAATAAAAACGCCGCAACAGCGAATAAAAAGGCTATCGCTTCGACCAGCCAAATATTTGTCATCACTCGCGCTTGATATAGCGCAGGCGCGGCATCCATCAACGCATGCAACAAAATCGCATAGATGATATAGCGAAATTTCTGTTCGCGCACGCCAAGCAATACAAGCAGGGACATCGCGATATGGAACGCAATCGCAAACACCCGTTCAAGACCCGCCAGCACATACATGGAAAACGGTGTATGTAGCACCATATCTTTTAACAATACCGCTTGTTCTTTTGGGAGAGTCGGCGCGATCATTTTATCGAACGTACCGGATTGAATCATGCTTGCAAGAACGATAGCATTAATAGCGCCAAATGCGCCGATCAACACCGCTTCGATGCCACCGTGCCCTAGCCCAAACGACAAGCCGTCTTTATAATCACGATGATTTTTTAACATCCATTTAAACCCAATGTAACGGCCGACTTCTTCAAAAATCCCCGCCGCCAGCACCGCATATAATACGAACAACGCCGCATTGTCCGTCCACTTTAAAGACGCACCGTCCGAATCAATCATTATCATATGTAGCGTTTTTTCAAACACTTGAGAAAACAGTATAAAAATAAGCATGCCGATACCAAACGGCTTCCACGAAAGCCATTTCCTTTTACGAAAGTAAATGAGCAAGCCGAGCGGCGCAATAAATGAAATGGCCAGCTGGGTCACCATGCCCGTGATTGCCATTGTGTTTGTCATTTTTACGCATCCTTCCGTCCGTAATAAACGAGCTACAATTCCATACAGCAACCGTACAAGCAAATGTCACATCGCAAATCCCTGCATTACTAATGGATTCTCCGCAATCCTCTCCCTTCAAACCACAAAATCGCCTTTTTCCGCCAATGAGTATCGCTTTATCATCCTTATCATACCATAAAAGGAAAAAAAGAGCGAGATTTTCTCGCTCTTAAACTAGCAAATGAAACAATAATAAGTTTATTGATCAAACAAAATCTATTGATGAAACGCAGATGGGAGATGTGGGCGAGACGTTTTGTTTACAAACTTGCGAATGTAAGGAATCGCCCAACGATCGAGGCCATATCTTCCTGCATTCGCACCAGCAACAAGGATGAACATAGTTAATAAAATCATTTGCGGATTGGTACTAGTTGTTCCAGAGAACATGAATGCGAAGTTCATGACCGCTCCCATCAGCGCGGCAAACGTTGTAAAAAGACCAAGAATAAGTGCTATGCCTACTAATAATTCACCCCAAGGAACTAACACATTGAACAATCCGACATTTGGCAATGCAACATGTTCAATAAATGCAGCCCACCAGCTTTGTACGGCTGGATGTTCTCCAGATGCGTTTGCAAGTGCACCTTTTAAAAATCCTGTTGCATCAAATCCATCCACTATTTTATGCCATCCTGCTGTGACCCAAGTATATCCGAGATATAAGCGAAACAATGCGAGTATTGCAGAAGAACTTGCATGTTCGCGCAGCCATTTGACAAACATGATTTATCCCCTTCCCGTTTTGTATTCCTTACACTTATATCGTACTATTTTTTATTGGAAAGGAAATTATTTTGTTCACCATTTCACAATATTTTAATAAAGTTGTGACAATATTGGAAACGAGAAGAGAGGGACGAGTTGATGGAAAACAGTTATTATAACGTTTTCAGCTTCAGTCTTTTCGTTTTTTTCAATATATCGTAAAATAGAATTACGAAATAGTGGTTGTATCCTGTTTTACAAGGTGGGAAATATGAGTAAAAAAATCCAAACATCCTGTCCCCCATCAAATTTATGTCCTAAATTTGAAGCGGCAATGAAATTATTAAGCAAACGGTGGGTCGGTTTTATTATTAGCCAGCTATTAGAAGGAAAAACGCGCTTCTCCGAGATTGAAGCTTCGATTCCAATCAGCGGACGCTTGCTTTCGGAACGATTAAAAGAACTAGAGGAAGAAGGAATTGTACGCCGCAACGTGTATCCTGAAGTGCCAGTGCGTATTGAATACACGCTGACCGAAAAGGGACGCGCTTTGCAAACGGTCATCGAATCGATTGAACAATGGGCACAAACATGGATCGATGTAAAAAATAGCGATCCGCAAAAAAGCCAGATGTAATTCTGGCTTCTTTTTACCCCAACATCAAGTTGCAAACAGACCTCCCTGCATTTTACGCTAGTTATTGCGATCTTATTAGTTAACATAATAATTTTATTGTCTAATTAAAATTCCATCGTCACCGCTTTTTTCAATTCTAAAATCACGCCGCAAATCCAAACATGCTCTTCTCTTTTGCCGTTATACGGAATATCGAATGCTTGGGCGCTGCATTCCATAGACGCCGCTCCTCCCCATCCAACTGCAAGCATTCCAATACCGGGCCATCATCGCTGATACGCGTTTATATATCAAGCAGCTGCCCATCATATGCCGGTTTTCTTAATAAATGTTTGAATGGGCTAATCTTTTCATATTATAATATAAAGAACGTACATAAAACAAAAAGCCGAAGGAGTGAAAATGATGAACAACCAGGAACAAAACCTGGAAAAATACGCGGCGCTTGCTGTTCAAGTCGGAGTCAACGTGCAAAAAGGGCAAACGCTTTTTGTCAACGCTCCGCTGGAAGCCGCTCCGCTTGTACGAAAAATCGCTAGAAAAGCGTACGAAGTCGGCGCGAAGCACGTATATGTCGAATGGCATGACGAAAATCTTACATACATTAAATTTAAGCATGCCCCAGACGAAGCATTTTTGGAATATCCGATGTGGCGGGCCAAAGGAATGGAACAGCTTGTGGAAGAAGGAGCAGCATTTTTATCTATTTATTCGCCAAATCCAGATTTACTGAAAGATATTGATCCGAAACGAGTCGCAACGGCCAATAAAACTGCATCTAAAGCATTAAGCAATTATCGTAGCGCTTTAATGGCTGATAAAAACTGTTGGTCACTAATCTCCGTCCCAACGCCAGCATGGGCGAAAAAAATATTTCCAGACGTAAGCGAAGAAGAGGCAATCTCCAAACTTTGGAATGCGATTTTCCGCGTCACCCGCGTCGACACGGGCGATCCGATTCAAGCATGGCAGCAGCATAACGACAAGCTCGCGAAAATCGTTGATTATTTAAACAATAAACAATATAAACAGCTCATCTATGAAGCACCGGGAACGAACTTAACCATCGAGCTCGTAGAAAACCATGTATGGCACGGCGGAGCATCTATCAGCCAAAGCGGAATTCGCTTTAACCCGAACATTCCGACGGAAGAAGTATTTACGATGCCGCACAAAGATGGAGTAAATGGAATAGTACGCAATACTAAACCGCTTAATTATAACGGCAACCTGATAGATGGGTTTGCTCTTACGTTTAAAGATGGAAAAGTTGTTGACTTCACTGCAGAAAAAGGATATGAAATATTAAAGCATTTATTAGACACGGACGAAGGTGCGCGCCGATTAGGGGAAGTCGCGCTCGTTCCACATCAATCACCGATCTCGACGTCGAACTTAATTTTCTATAACACATTATTCGATGAAAACGCCGCATGCCACTTGGCGCTCGGAAAAGCATATCCGACTAACATTCAAAATGGAACTACAATGTCCAAAGAAGAATTAGACAAACACGGTGTAAACGATAGCCTCATTCATGAGGATTTCATGATTGGTTCTGCTGAACTCAACATCGACGGTGTGACAAAAGACGGCAAACGCGAACCAATTTTCCGCAACGGAAACTGGGCGTTGGAATGGAAGTAAGACTGACTTTCACTTTTATCCACTGCTAGTAATCACGTATTGGTCACAAAACTAAAGTCTACCGCTCATTTAAACAGTTTGTCTAACGTATTATTCCTGTCTTTCGGCATTCTTAGGAGAACTTGGCTACATTTGGCTTCATGCTATGGGCAATCATTTTGAATGGTTGAAAAAACGAAAAAATCGGTCTTATGGACCGATTTTTTCGTTTAATCTCGTTATACTTGAAAAACTCGTTTTGCGGAAATGGCAATCCACTCGTATTGGCGGAGTTTTACTTCAAACAATGTCAGCGGATCGCGGTACGTTTCCGGATTCGATCTCATTTTCTCTAGCTCTTCTTCTTTTTCATTGATTTCTTTTTTCGTTTCTTCCACCGTTTGATTCAATACGGCAAACGGGGTTCGGAAGAAAAGCGAAATATCTCGTTCCAGTGATTTCTCAAACAATTCGAATTGTAGAAGCAGCTTGTTCACAATGGATTCAGTAACGTCTAGATAATCCTGATTTTCAACAAACTGCTTGTATTTGTTATATAGCAACGCATTGTTTTGCTGGAAAGTTCCAAACAGCTTACCGGCACTTTTCAATAAAATTTGATATGGTGTGCGGCGGAGAAAAATATTCACCTTATCCATTTGCACGCCGCTCGTCATCCGGTCTGCATCTCTGCGCCAGTCATCAAGTACTTTAAAGTCGCAATTCAGCTTAAGCCGCTCTTCTCCATACATCGCATTAAACCCATCGCTTATTTCATTCAGGAATGATTGACAGTGGTTAAGTTCATCATTTGCTGTTAAAATCCATTCCTGAAGAGAATGATAAAGCTTCGGCAAGACTTTATCATTTACATAAGCATATACTCTCCGGTTCATCTCATCATTTAGTTCAAGGTGAATTTTGCGGAAATCGCTGTCTTCTTGAATCATATCGGAAGTTTGCCGTAAAATTTTCGGAATATTTTCCGATAGATCCGCCCTGATTTCTTCTAAAATTTTATGGAACGTTCTCGTGATAATTCGCGCTTTTTCTTCTTTCAAATCCGTTAATTGATGGATGGCACCACTCAGTTTTGTGACCATCTCTTCATTCCATTTAATCGAATCAGCCAGGCTGTTTTCCATTTCCGCCCGTTTATCCAATAAATGGCTGATTAATTGACGGATACAGATTAATATTTTTTCCATTCGATCATCTTCAGCAACCGGCCGGCTCAAGCTTTTCAAGAACTCGGTCAGATCATTTTGTTGTTTTCTGCTTCTTAAACGTGATGAATAGGCAAACACCCGAGCCTCAGGAACATATGCCCGAACTCTCGAACGAGTGTCTTCAACAATGCTGGCAGCTTCATGTTCATCATAAATTTCATCGATTTTATTGAGCAGAAAATGGATTGGAAGATTAGGAGCATATTCGCGAATCTGCATTAAAATCTCTTGTTCTTTTTCGGTAAAAGGATCGTTCGCATCAAGAACAAATAATAAACTGTCGGCCAAATGCAGATATTTCAACGCTTCACCTTCAATGCCATTGCGGTCGCTAAATCCCGGCGTATCCATAAGCACTAGCCTGTTTTCCTGCAAAATTGGCGCTGGCAGGGAGAACTCCATAATCGCATTGTCAACACCCTTATTCAGCCGTCTATCTACTGCCTCTTGGAATTCATCAAAACTTGAAAATGTGGTTAATTCTTCATCGGATACCTTTCTAATCTCCGTCTCATCATCCCCCTTAAAGACAATAACAGAAGATGTCGGAGCAGTTTGGATATTTTCTCCAAGGATCGAATTGATAAAAGCAGATTTTCCGTTTCCGGAAGTTCCAGCTACCAATAAATGATGTGTTTGAAAATCAACTAGTTCTCGGATGATCCATCGGAAACGGTAACCTGGGTCAACATGCTGCGCTTCCGCCCATTTTACGATGGAATCGAATAATGTAAGGCTGTATTCCAAACCATCTGTCTCATCGCGGGAACGGAAAATAAGATTTTCAGCATCATTGACAACTTCTGGACTAATGCTGGATGGAAATTTCTCGCTCCATGCCAATACTGCTGCAGAAGCAAATAAAGCATGAGAATCATCGGCTATTTTGAGCCAGTTCGTTAAGAGGATCGAAATAATCTCCTCCAGTTCTTTTATTAAATATTTTCCATCGATCAATTCAAAATAAGTTTCCTGATAAAGCGCCGGAAGATCTGTCCAAGGCTGCTCCCGTTTTGCATCCATATTTAAAAAAAGTTGGTTAAATTCCCGCAGCCATGCAAAATAGGAAGGCTCGTTTTTGTAACCATTCCATAATGCCTGAACCATCTGTTCAAATCTTATCTGATCCACTCGATATAACACGACTAAGCATTTTGAAAAATAATGCGGTTCTAGGATTTTTGTTAATCCCTGTTCTACATAGGTTTTTAAAATATCAAACCAGTGATGAGACTCTGTCCGGATCGCTTCATTTACTGCCAGTTCAATGGCGCTCTTCCAATCCTTGTGTTTTTCGAAAAAGGCACGAGCAATGTCAGTCACATTCGGATAATCTGGATTAAAGGATACTGCTTTTTTAATGACTTGATCGGCTTCTCCAAGCCTGTCTTGATCTATATAAAGCGAAAATAATTGCAGTGCAACTTCTGATTGTAAGACACTGCTTTCCGTATCAATGGATTTATAAATCTCTTCAGCTGTTGATAATTGCCCGAGTTCATAATAACAATCCGCTATATTTTTTTTCGCCCACGGTTCTAAATGATTATGGACGTTTTCCCACTTGAAAATCGCTGCTTCATAATCTTTGTTATGAAAATATACTTCCCCTTGAGCAAAACGGATGGTGGAAATGTCAGCTGTCTCATCTTTATACCCAGAAAGAAAAGCTTCTCCGAGCACGCGGACAGGATTTTTTTCATCCGCTTCCATCAATGTTTCATAAAATGTTTTTTTGATCAGTTGATTCTCTAACGTCATGTTTATCACCCAACCCATATATTAATCAGTATATTTTACATACTGTATTATATAGTTATTAAAACTTTCCTGTTTCCATCTTCAATATTCTAGCAGACTTGCTTTTGCAATAAAGTTTCAAATTGTTTTCATTTATAATACAGATTTTTATCATCGTGTAAAATTTCAGCTAAATTATGTTATTAATTGGATGGAAATGTAAAAAAGCTGCATAATCCTTCGGGGAATAGCACAGCTTCGATTCATGCCCGATGCGTTAGCCGCGAATTCTATTGACGGTGTCATCAAAGACGGCAAACGCAAACCAATTTTTCGAAAGTTACAAAAGATCAGATTGTATGTAAAATACCGTCTTGCTGTTAACAAAATTTGATAATGCTTTCATTGAACGAATTTTTCGTTTCCATGCCATCACACACCTTTTTTAGAGTATCAGCATATCAAATAGATTTTTTGCGCAAGAACCTAAGGAGCGGCATGTATGTATGCTGCTCCTTTTTTGCATAACTGTACTCTCTAGCTGAATAAGATGACAATAAGATATCTTCTTGTCGGCTCATGGTCTGATGAGCATGTAGAGGAGGAAAAACATGTCAGATTACGTATTTCCTAAGTTATCATCTGATCAAATGATTTCGATCATCAGAAATGGACTTCCCAAAACCAAAATTCCCAAGAAGATCATCATTGTTGGCGCGGGTATGTCAGGACTAGTCGCAGCCTCTTTGCTTAAGCAAGCTGGACATGATATTACCATCCTTGAAGCTTCTGACAGAGTAGGAGGACGGGTCTATACGCTGCGAGCCGATTTTATGGATGGGCAGTATCTTGAAGCTGGTGCGATGCGTATCCCTGATACTCATTTATTGACTTTGGAATATATAAGAAAATTCCACCTTCCTGTTAATCGGTTTATCAATGAGACTCCTAACGACATTATTTATGTTAGAGGAATCAAAACTCGTTTAAAGATATATGAAAGGAATCCTGACATTTTGGGCTTTCCAGTAGCCCCGCATGAAAGGGGTAAAACTGCTACAGAGTTGCTTCAATGGGCAATAAAACCCGTGACCGATTTTATTAACCAAAACCCACGAAGAAATTGGCCTTTGGTCATAAAAGAATTGGATAAATACTCGATGGATGCTTATTTGAGATATAACCCGTTTGGAACCACGTTATCTACAGGTGCCATCGACATGATCAAAGTCATTCTTTCACTGGAAGGATTACTGGAACTTTCTTTCCTAGAAATGTTACGCGAACTAATGATCTTGTTTACCCCTAATATTCGCTTCTATGAAATTACGGGCGGCAACGATCAACTTCCTAAAGCATTTGTCCCTCAATTGAAAGATAATATCATGTTTGGACAAAAGGTAAGGAAAATTGTCCAGCACAACAACCAAGTAACCGTTCATTCTGTCCATACAAAAATCTTGGAGCCATTTCAAATCACCGGTGATCTTGCGATTGTAACCATTCCTTTTTCAGTCTTACAATTTGTCGAGGTTGAACCACGTGACTCTTTTTCGTATAACAAATGGAAAGCGATTCGGGAACTTCACTATGTGGGCTCTACGAAGACCGGCATTCAATTTAAAAGCCGATTTTGGGAAAAGGAAGGCATGTATGGCGGGAAAAACGTTTCTGATCTCCCTATTACATATACTCAGTATCCGAGCCATGACCTTGGTACATCAGGATCAGGTGTTATTTTGGCTAGTTATACATGGGAGGATGATGCTATACCTTGGGACAGCTTGGACAGTGAATTTCGCTTGGAATATGCATTAAAAAACTTGGCCACTATCCATGGTAAACAGGTATATCGTGAGTTTGAAACAGGAGTGAGCCACAGCTGGGTTCGATATCCATATTCTGCTGGAGCTTTCACAATGTTTAAACCAGAACAAGCAACAGAACTATCTCCTTATATTTCCACTCCCGAAGGAAGGGTTCATTTTGCTGGCGAACATGCCTCAACTACCCACGGTTGGATCCAAGGCGCAATCGAATCCGGAATACGTGTTGCATATGAAGTCAATGACTTGCCAAAAACTTTCTTTCAGACCTAATCACCAATCATGTAGAAAGATCACCCTTCAATCTTCTTTCTTTTTCGTTCCTTTGATAAAGTAACATCTATCACAATCATCAATCCGGTGTCCGGTACTGTAATGTTTCACAACTCGCGTCATTCCTTCAGAACTGATAAACACTTCAGGAATAAAGCCGTAAATAATAAAAGTTTTCTTTTTTCTCGTCATGAAAGAAACAAATGTCCTTTTTAGTCAAACAGCCACTTGCATATACGTAATCAACGGTGACAAAAAACACACAATGGGCCATTGGTTTGCATGCATATCAGCATCCATATCTGTCATATGGATTTCACGTCCTTCATGATCTTGAAATCTTGAAAGATCACGACCGGATGTCGTTTTTGCGAATGGCATTGCGGGTTCAAGTTCCATAGCAATTATTACAACACAAAAGCCAGCCTAAATTGGCTGGCTTTTATATAGCGTCCCAGGAGAGATTCGAACTCCCGACCGACGGCTTAGAAGGCCGCTGCTCTATCCAGCTGAGCTACTGGGACATGACATCTCACACTATATCCAAATCCACATTTTCGCCGATTCGCTGTCCCTTCCTCTGCTAGTGGATTCAAAGAAACAAGATGCGTCGGGACAACTCGGAGAGGATTCATAGATGTAATGCTTGTTGTTGCCTCTTCCCCTACCACCTGATTCAAAGAAGCGGATGTGTAGAGGCAAATCAAAAAGAATCCATAGATGCAGAGCTCATCGCCACTAATAGGCAAAAAGTGGGCCTAAGTGGACTTGAACCACCGACCTCACGCTTATCAGGCGTGCGCTCTAACCGGCTGAGCTATAGGCCCATAAAAAGCGGGTGATGGGAATCGAACCCACGACGTCAGCTTGGGAAGCTGAAGTTTTACCACTAAACTACACCCGCATAGATGAAACTAGAAGGCGGCACCCGGATTCGAACCGGGGATGAAGGTTTTGCAGACCTCTGCCTTACCACTTGGCTATGCCGCCACAACAAGCGGAAGACGGGACTCGAACCCGCGACCCCCACCTTGGCAAGGTGGTGTTCTACCACTGAACTACTTCCGCAATTGGCTGGGCTAGCTGGATTCGAACCAGCGCATCACGGAGTCAAAGTCCGTTGCCTTACCACTTGGCTATAGCCCAACGATATATTTGTGCAAGTAACAGGGACAGTAGGAATTGAACCTACGCCGGAAATGTTGGAGACTTCTGTTCTATCATTAAAATATGCCTTCCTATATCCATATACCGGAGAGGATGGGCTTCAGAGCGCCTAACCGAAAAGAAACAGGTTTTTCATCTGTGTTCAGTCACTTCACAACTTCTCTTAAAAAATAAATTTCACAGACACAAATGTTCTGAACCTTCACCATTTAAGTGTAAATGTATATGTACATGCATAAATGAAAAGCCACATATGTACAAAATCCAGCACATGGCTTAAGAATGCAAAATTAAAGCTATGCTCTCATGATCCACACCATGTCCATGTACAAATGCTGCCTACTTCTTAAAATGGCGCGCTCGAGAGGACTCGAACCCCTAACCTTCTGATCCGTAGTCAGATGCTCTATCCAGTTGAGCTACGAGCGCATATTGTTTTTTAAAACACCGGAAGATAAAAATTGCATCCGTACCTTAGCACACTAAACTTATTCGTTCGTGGATCCATTCATTCCTTCAAAACTAGATAACCGTCCGTTCGGAAGAAACCGTTTCGCTGGGCGGCTTCCTTTGCTTTTCCGTTCCGCTTGGTTAAGTCCTCGATCGATTAGTATCCGTCAGCTCCACGTGTCGCCACGCTTCCACCTCGGACCTATCGACCTCGTCATCTTCGAGGGATCTTACTCGCTTTTCGCGATGGGAAATCTCATCTTGAGGGGGGCTTCACGCTTAGATGCTTTCAGCGCTTATCCCTTCCGCACATAGCTACCCAGCGGTGCCCCTGGCGGGACAACTGGTACACCAGCGGTGCGTCCATCCCGGTCCTCTCGTACTAAGGACAGCTCCTCTCAAATTTCCTGCGCCCGCGACGGATAGGGACCGAACTGTCTCACGACGTTCTGAACCCAGCTCGCGTACCGCTTTAATGGGCGAACAGCCCAACCCTTGGGACCGACTACAGCCCCAGGATGCGATGAGCCGACATCGAGGTGCCAAACCTCCCCGTCGATGTGGACTCTTGGGGGAGATCAGCCTGTTATCCCCGGGGTAGCTTTTATCCGTTGAGCGATGGCCCTTCCATACGGAACCACCGGATCACTAAGCCCGACTTTCGTCCCTGCTCGACCTGTCCGTCTCGCAGTCAAGCTCCCTTCTGCCTTTGCACTCTCCGAATGATTTCCAACCATTCTGAGGGAACCTTTGGGCGCCTCCGTTACCTTTTGGGAGGCGACCGCCCCAGTCAAACTGCCCACCTGACACTGTCTCCCACCCCGATAAGGGGTGCGGGTTAGAATTTCAATACCGCCAGGGTGGTATCCCACCGTCGCCTCCACCGAAGCTGGCGCTCCGGCTTCCCAGGCTCCCACCTATCCTGTACAAGCGATACCAAAATTCCATATCAGGCTGCAGTAAAGCTCCACGGGGTCTTTCCGTCCTGTCGCGGGTAACCTGCATCTTCACAGGTAGTATGATTTCACCGGGTCTCTCGTTGAGACAGTGCCCAAGTCGTTACACCTTTCGTGCGGGTCGGAACTTACCCGACAAGGAATTTCGCTACCTTAGGACCGTTATAGTTACGGCCGCCGTTTACTGGGGCTTCGGTTCGCACCTTCAGCCTTGCGGCTTAAGCGCTCCCCTTAACCTTCCAGCACCGGGCAGGTGTCAGCCCCTATACTTCGCCTTTCGGCTTCGCAGAGACCTGTGTTTTTGATAAACAGTCGCTTGGGCCTTTTCACTGCGGCTCCCTCGGGCTTGAGACCCAAGAGAGCACCCCTTCTCCCGAAGTTACGGGGTCATTTTGCCGAGTTCCTTAACGAGAGTTCTCCCGCGCACCTTGGGATTCTCTCCTCGCCTACCTGTGTCGGTTTGCGGTACGGGCACCTCCCACCTCGCTAGAGGCTTTTCTTGGCAGTGTAGGATCGGGGACTTCGGGACCAAAGGTCCCTTCGCCATCACGGCTCCGCCTTGTTGCCAGACGGATTTGCCTATCTGGCGGCCTAACCGCTTGGACAGGCTATTCCAGCAGCCTGCTCGCCCTACCTTCCTGCGTCCCCCCATCGCTCAAACGGTGAGGAGGTGGTACAGGAATCTCGACCTGTTGCCCATCACCTACGCCTTTCGGCCTCGGCTTAGGTCCCGACTAACCCTGAGCGGACGAACCTTCCTCAGGAACCCTTAGGCTTTCGGTGCAGAGGATTCTCACCTCTGTTTTCGCTACTCACACCGGCATTCTCACTTCTAAGCGCTCCACGAGTCCTTCCGGTCTCGCTTCGGCGCACTTAGAACGCTCCCCTACCGATGACCATCGGTCATCCCACAGCTTCGGTGGTACGTTTAGCCCCGGTACATTTTCGGCGCAGAGTCACTCGACCAGTGAGCTATTACGCACTCTTTAAATGATGGCTGCTTCTAAGCCAACATCCTGGTTGTCTGGGCAACTCCACATCCTTTTCCACTTAACGTACACTTAGGGACCTTAGCTGGTGGTCTGGGCTGTTTCCCTCTCGACTACGGATCTTATCACTCGTAGTCTGACTCCCAAGGATAAGTCGTTGGCATTCGGAGTTTGACTGAGTTCGGTAACCCGATGAGGGCCCCTAGCTCAATCAGTGCTCTACCTCCAAGACTCTTCCCTTGAGGCTAGCCCTAAAGCTATTTCGGGGAGAACCAGCTATCTCCAGGTTCGATTGGCATTTCACCCCTACCCACACCTCATCCCCGCACTTTTCAACGTGCGTGGGTTCGGGCCTCCAGTAGGTGTTACCCTACCTTCACCCTGGGCATGGGTAGATCACCTGGTTTCGGGTCTACGACGACGTACTATGCGCCCTATTCAGACTCGCTTTCGCTGCGGCTCCGTCTTTTCGACTTAACCTCGCACGTCATCGTAACTCGCCGGTTCATTCTACAAAAGGCACGCCATCACCCATCAACGGGCTCTGACTACTTGTAGGCACACGGTTTCAGGTTCTCTTTCACTCCCCTTCCGGGGTGCTTTTCACCTTTCCCTCACGGTACTGGTTCACTATCGGTCACTAGGGAGTATTTAGCCTTGGGAGATGGTCCTCCCTGCTTCCGACGGGATTCCCCGTGTCCCGTCGTACTCAGGAGCCACTCGGGAGGGAACGAAGTTTCGACTACAGGGCTGTCACCTTCTCTGGCGGGCCTTTCCAGACCGCTTCGTCTACCCCGTTCCTTTGTCACTCCCATCTGAGTGGTCCTACAACCCCAAGAGGCAAGCCTCTTGGTTTGGGCTGTTCCCGTTTCGCTCGCCGCTACTCAGGGAATCGCGGTTGCTTTCTTCTCCTCCGGGTACTGAGATGTTTCAGTTCCCCGGGTGTGCCCTCCATACCCTATGGATTCAGGTATGGATACTGCCCCATTACGGGCAGTGGGTTCCCCCATTCGGACATCTCCGGATCAACGCTTGCTTACAGCTCCCCGAAGCGTTTCGGCGTTTGCCCCGTCCTTCATCGGCTCCTAGTGCCAAGGCATCCACCGTGCGCCCTTTCTAACTTAACCATGCGAAACCCGGCTTTATCTTCGCCGCCTTCGCTTCCCGGCTTCTTCCTTTCGGTTATCTAGTTTTCAAGGAACCAATTGATTTGTCCTGCATCCGTTCATAGACGCAGGCGCAAAGCATTTGAAGGAACAACCAATGTTCCTTCAAAACTGAACAAAACTCCGCGTCCACTTTATTTTCACGATGATGTCCTTAGAAAGGAGGTGATCCAGCCGCACCTTCCGGTACGGCTACCTTGTTACGACTTCACCCCAATCACTTGCCCCACCTTCGGCGGCTGGCTCCCTTGCGGGTTACCTCACCGACTTCGGGTGTTGCAAGCTCTCGTGGTGTGACGGGCGGTGTGTACAAGGCCCGGGAACGTATTCACCGCGGCATGCTGATCCGCGATTACTAGCGATTCCGGCTTCATGCAGGCGAGTTGCAGCCTGCAATCCGAACTGAGAGCGGCTTTTTGGGATTCGCTCCCCCTCGCGGGTTCGCAGCCCTTTGTACCGCCCATTGTAGCACGTGTGTAGCCCAGGTCATAAGGGGCATGATGATTTGACGTCATCCCCACCTTCCTCCGGTTTGTCACCGGCAGTCCCCCTAGAGTGCCCAACTGAATGCTGGCAACTAGGGGCGAGGGTTGCGCTCGTTGCGGGACTTAACCCAACATCTCACGACACGAGCTGACGACAACCATGCACCACCTGTCACCCTGTCCTCCCGAAGGGAGGAACGCCCTGTCTCCAGGGTTGTCAGGGGATGTCAAGACCTGGTAAGGTTCTTCGCGTTGCTTCGAATTAAACCACATGCTCCACCGCTTGTGCGGGCCCCCGTCAATTCCTTTGAGTTTCAGCCTTGCGGCCGTACTCCCCAGGCGGAGTGCTTAACGCGTTAGCTACAGCACTAAAGGGATAACCCCTCTAACACTTAGCACTCATCGTTTACGGCGTGGACTACCAGGGTATCTAATCCTGTTTGCTCCCCACGCTTTCGCGCCTCAGCGTCAGTTACAGACCAGAGAGCCGCCTTCGCCACTGGTGTTCCTCCACATCTCTACGCATTTCACCGCTACACGTGGAATTCCGCTCTCCTCTTCTGCACTCAAGTCCCCCAGTTTCCAATGACCCTCCACGGTTAAGCCGTGGGCTTTCACATCAGACTTAAGGGACCGCCTGCGCGCGCTTTACGCCCAATAATTCCGGACAACGCTCGCCCCCTACGTATTACCGCGGCTGCTGGCACGTAGTTAGCCGGGGCTTTCTCGTTAGGTACCGTCACCGTGCCGCCCTGTTCGAACGGCACTTCTTCTTCCCTAACAACAGAGCTTTACGATCCGAAGACCTTCTTCGCTCACGCGGCGTCGCTCCGTCAGACTTTCGTCCATTGCGGAAGATTCCCTACTGCTGCCTCCCGTAGGAGTCTGGGCCGTGTCTCAGTCCCAGTGTGGCCGGTCACCCTCTCAGGCCGGCTACGCATCGTCGCCTTGGTGAGCCGTTACCTCACCAACTAGCTAATGCGCCGCGGGCCCATCCGCAAGTGGCAGCCGAAGCCGCCTTTCAACCGAAGACCATGCGGTCTTCGGTGTTATCCGGTATTAGCTCCGGTTTCCCGGAGTTATCCCGGTCTTACGGGCAGGTTACCCACGTGTTACTCACCCGTCCGCCGCTAACCAAGCGGAAGCAAGCTTCCGCCCGGTCCGCTCGACTTGCATGTATTAGGCACGCCGCCAGCGTTCGTCCTGAGCCAGGATCAAACTCTCCATAGAAAGTGGATTGGCTTATCTTCAATTTCGGCTCCGACACCAAAAGATGCCAGTCGCCTTCGCTTTTCTTATTGTCTAGCTCCGGCTCCTAGCCCCTCGGGACGCTTCGGTCTCGCTGTGGCGGCAACCGCCTCCTCGCGAGCCCTCCAGCGCCTGCCGGGGCTAATCAGTCGCCTTCGCTTTTCTATGTGGACGCTTCGTTTTGTTCAGTTTTCAAGGAACATTAAACCATCCATTTATCTGACAACATATTATAACTAAACATCAAACATTGTCAATACTTTTAATAGTTTTGTTCCTTCGAGCAATTATTGATTTTATTCAAATTATCATACGTTGTCAATATTATTTTTTATTTGAGCAATCTATTTGAAAAGACGATTTATATGTTACAAACTTATTTCTATTTTGTCAATATATTTTTCCAACTGTTTCTGCTTTTTTATATAATAATAACAGGCTTCTTTGCAAACAACATAAAAAAAAGAAGGGAGTATTGCAATGGAACATTCATTTTCTACATTATTAGAAGCATACCGCCACTTATGGACGAATCGCTCTTTAACCACAAAGAAGCTGAATGAACAAGAAAGCCAAGCACTTCTTTATGAAACGATTGAAAAAGAACTGCGTGATGAAATGACGCATCCTCGTGCACGCCAATTACCCGAAATAAAGTTTTATTACGCCATTAACAGAATCATGAATTCCGACCTATCTGAACAAGAAAAATTATCATTAATTCACATTCACATAAACGTGATGGAACAAATAAAAGAATAACTTGTAACACCAACATAATGTTAATATCCACTTATTATAAAAAATGTTTATTTCATTCAAATAAGTGGAAAGATCGTTTATAATAGTTGATAACCCGTGCTTTATATGAAAATACAGGAGGTGAGAATAATCGAAGTTCAAAAACGGCCAGTATTAAAAATAAAGAAAACACCATTAGAAACTGCTCTTAATATCGCCACATTACTACTTTTCATTGGAAGTATCCTGTACTTGTTGATGGAATGGTCTTCCTTGCCGAACCGAGTACCAATGCACTATAACTTTTTCGGAGAAATAGATAAATGGGGAAGCAAAGGAATAATTGTTTTACATCCGATTATAGGAGCTGTTTTATGGATTAGTCTTACCGTTCTTGAAAAGTTCCCTCACGTTTATAATTATATCATCAATCTAACAGAAAAAAATATAGAACAGCAATACAAAAATGGCCGGATCATGATTAACGTTATAAAAAATGAAATACTCATTTATATATCCTACAGTATTTGGAAAGATATAAAAGCCGCATATGGACACGATATCACTTTCGGGACTTGGGATCTGCCTTTATTTCTTATCGTCCTTTTCAGCTCGATAAGCTTTTTTATAGTAAGATCAATTCGTTTAAGGTAATAAGGGCACCGTTTCACTAGTCCGATACATTAAAGTGCTTCCACAGGAGTCCCCATTTTTTACACAACAGTCTTTGTATAAAACGGCGCCATCCAATACAAACTACATGATGGTAAATAAATCACGTCAAAGGAGGCGCTATTTTATATGTCTTTAATTCCTTACGATCCATTTCGCCATTTCGAAACAATGCGTAGAGATCTTAACCGATTTTTCTCAACGGATTTTCCATCTTTCTTTTCCCATTTGGAAGATCATATCGGAATGCCGCGCATGGATATGCACGAAACAGAAACCGAATATGTTGTTTCCTGCGATCTTCCGGGTCTGGAGAAAAAAGAAGACGTGCATATCGACGTACACAACAATGTTTTAACTATTAGCGGAACTATTCAACGCCACCAAAGCGTGAAAGAAGAACAAATGCACCGCCGAGAACGCTTTTTCGGCCGTTTTCAACGTTCTATTACGCTGCCATCAGATGCAGCTACAGACAACATTAAAGCAACATATAAAAACGGTGTGCTCGATATTCATATCCCAAAAACAACATCCGGTCCGAAAAAGCGCGTCGATATCGAATTTCATTAACCCAGTAAAGGGGAGCTGCTGCATTCAGCTCCCTTTTAAACATACTTGACTGCTTTCGCGAACAACAAGTTTGGTTGGCACAACCACTTTTTTGCAAATAGTTCGTTTCGTCGTCAACCTCTCTACTAACAGTTCTACTGCCGTCTCTCCCATAAACTCTGTATACACTTTTACCGTTGTTAATGGCGGGTGGACAAATTTTGCGGTCGGAAGATCATTAAATCCGACGATCGATACATGATTAGGAACCGGAATTTGCGCTTCATGAAGTGCGCGCAGCGCCCCAATCGCCATCGAATCGCTGGCGATGAAAAACGCGGTCGGAAGATCTTTCGCAGAAATTGCTTGTTTCATTAATCGATAACCGTCTTCGGCGGTAAAGCTGCCTGTCCATACATATCGTGAATCATATATTCCTTTCAAATACAAATATTCGTAAAACGTTGCTTCGCGCTCATCATGAAGAGGTGTTTGTCCGTCCACATATTCGCGCCCGCCAATATAGCCGATTTTTTGATGACCGAGCTGAAGAAGATGGTCTAACACCATAATCGTTGATTTCCTTAAATCAATGACAACGGAGTCAAACTTTTGCTCATCCGGCGAACAATCAACAAATACAATATGCTCGGTTCTTGCTACAAACGCACTTACATCTTTCGGTCCAAATTTTCCTACCGCAATGATACCATCCAAATGTTCCATCCGTTCTTCTGGATAAGAACCGTTTTGTTTAAACAGCTTTACCAACTCGATCTGTCGTTCAAAACATTCTTTTTCTACCCCTAAACGAATCGCCATATAATACGGATCATCAAGTTCTTGCCGTTCCGAATACCAATGAATAAGACCGAAGCGAAACCGTTCTTTCGCTTGTTGGCTGCGTTCCCGCAGCGTTTTATAGTTTAGCTGCTGGGCCACTTCGAAAATGCGTTTTCTCGTTTCATCCGACACTGACAAAGTGGTGTCATAATTAAGCACGCGCGACACCGTTGCCACCGATACTCCGACTTTTTCCGCGATTTCTTTTAATGTCGCCATTGTTTCCAATAGATCCCTTCCTTATAATATTTTTATCCTTTGAACGTTCCCTCCAAATCATGACAACTTCTTCCGCACTTTCTGCAAGAAGGTGTGAAATGCCTGTTTCCCTTTCTCATTGCGTTTAAACACGCCCGCATGCTCTAGGACGGTAATAAAGCGCTGTCCTACTTCGTGACGCAAAATGCCCAATACATTTTCTTCCGTAATATTCGAGTAAGTGGCACGAATTTGCTCGTACCAATCCCGGTGTTTTAAAAGCGTTTCGTCCCACTCATCTTTTTGCGTATTCTGGACAAGATATGTTGCCAGTGTATCTAATTCGCTTGCTAGTCTTCCTGGAAGCACGGCAAGACCCATCACTTCAATTAAGCCGATATTTTCTTTTTTAATATGATGCAATTCTTCATGAGGGTGAAAAATGCCGTATGGATGTTCCTCAGATGTTCGATTGTTACGCAACACGATATCCATTTCAAACAAATCGCCACGGCGTCTCGCGATTGGCGTGACGGTGTTATGCGGAACATCTCCGCTGTTGGAATAGATGTCGACGCTCGGGTCGCTATACGTCCGCCATGTTTCGTAAATGCAATCCGCTGCTTCGAGTACTTCTTCTTTTTTGCCGCGCAGGCGGATTACTGACATCGGCCAGCGCACGATTCCTGCTGTCAATGATGGAAAAGACGGAAACAAAATGTACTCTTCGATTTCCGCTTTTTCCATCGCAAACGTATAGTTTCCGCCTTGAAAATGATCATGAGCCAAAATCGAACCGCCGACAATTGGCAAATCGGCATTCGAGCCGATGAAATAATGCGGAAACTTTTCAATGAAATCAAGCAAGCGCGCGAACGTTTTCCGTTCCATTTTCATCGGCACATGCTCCTCGTGGAACACGATGCAATGCTCATTGTAATACATATACGGAGAATATTGAAAATACCACGTCTCATCTAATAACGTTATCGGAATGACGCGGTGGTTGGAGCGTGCTGGATGGTGCCACGTCCCTTCATATCCTTCATTTTCTTTGCATAACAAGCAACGCGGATACGAAGATGGTGGAGCATCTTTTAATTTCGCGATTTCTTTCGGATCTTTCTCTGGTTTCGATAAATTGATGGTAATATCAATCTCTCCGTATGCTGTTTTCACTTTCCATTGTCTATTTTTCGCAATCCGCGCTGTTTGAATGTAGTTGGAGGCTTTGCTTAAGGAATAAAACCAGTCGGTTGCCAGTTTCGGTTCTTTATGATATTTGGCATAAAATTCACGGATCACTTCGGATGGGCGCGGCATTAAACAGTTTATTAGCTTGGCGCCCCATATATCCCGCTCCGTCGTTGTATTCGTTTCCAAAAGACCGCGTTCATACGCCCAATTTAAAATCGTCTCTAAGATCGGAGAAAGGGAGGCAAAGGGCGTGTCCTTTACCTCCGCTGGCTTCCACTCCTCTAACCGCAGCGCCGCTAGCAGGCGATTGCGCGCATAAACAATATCTTCGCGTGGAAGCAGGCCGCTTTTTACCCCGTATTGGATCAGCTGTTCTATCGCCGTCAAAATGTCCGCCACTGTCATGCACCTCGATATCCGTATGGGTTCGCCTGATGCCATTCCCATGCCGAAGCGACAATATCGATAATGGATGTGTATTTTGGTTCCCATCCTAGCTCGCGCTTTGCTTTTTCTGCGGATGCGACAAGCTTCGCTGGATCGCCCGGGCGCCGCGCCATGACACGCGCTGGGATCGGATGGCCGGTAACTTTCCGCGCCGCTTCGATCACTTCTTTAACGGTAAAGCCGTTGCCGTTTCCTAAATTGTATACGTTGCTTTCCGCACCGCTCCGTAGTTTTTCCACCGCCAGAATGTGCGCGTCAACTAGATCGAGCACGTGAATATAGTCGCGAATGCACGTGCCGTCATGGGTATTGTAATCATCACCAAAAATATGAATTGCTTCACGTTGACCAAGCGGCACTTTTAAAATTAATGGAATAAGATGTGTTTCCGGGTCATGATCTTCGCCAATCAACGTGCCGTAAGCGCCGGCGACGTTAAAATAACGCAGCGAAATATAGCGGATTCCGTAGGCACGGTTGACCCATTTCATCATTTTTTCCATTGCCAATTTCGTTTCTCCATATGTGTTGGTCGGCATCGTCGGATCCGTTTCTACAATTGGAATTCGCTTTGGTTCTCCATACACTGCCGCCGTCGAAGAAAACACGATTTGCTTGACACCGAACTCGTTCATGATTTCCAGCAATACTTGCGTGCCGTACACGTTGTTATCGTAATATTTGAGCGGCTCTTGCATGCTTTCGCCGACAAGGGAGTTGGCGGCGAAATGAATCACCGTATCGATCTCATGCTTGCGAAATACGTCGCGCAAAAACGCGCGGTCGCGAATATCCCCTTGGTAAAAGACCGCTTCCCGATGAACTGCTTCACGATGCCCTGTTTGCAAATTATCAACAACAATAACTTTTTCTCCCTTTTCGATCAAGCGATATACAGCATGACTGCCGATGTAGCCTGCGCCGCCGCAGACAAGAATCATACGCTCATCTCCTTTGTTTCTGTGATTTCTCTCGCTCCGTCGCCGATTTTCACGACATAAAAACTAGCTTCATAGCCGATTTTTTCGACGTACTCTTTACCGACTCGTTCGATAAAGTCAGGAATGTACGCATCTTTCACGATGTTCACCGTGCAGCCGCCAAAACCAGCGCCGGTCATGCGGGCGCCGATCGTCCCTTCGTGCTTCCACGCCGCTTCGACAAGCGTATCTAGTTCGGTCCCTGTCACTTCATAGTCATCGCGCAGCGAAATGTGTGATTGTTTCATTAACTCGCCAAAGCGCGCCAAATCTCCCTTTTCCAACGCGGCCGCTGCCTCTATCGTCCGCTCGTTTTCCGTCACGGCATGGCGGGCGCGCTGTTGTTCAAGCGGAGAAAGAAGATGCTTATACTCTTCCAACTGCTCGCTTGTCAAATCACCCAGTGAAGCAATGTTTATATGTTTCTGCAATTTCACCAAAACTGCCTCGCATGTCGCCCGCCGTTCGTTATATGCCGAATCGGCCAGGCCGCGCTTTTTGTTTGTGTTGGCGATGACAATCGAACAATTGCTCATCGAAACGGGTAAATAGCGGTACTCCAATGTTTGGCAGTTTAGCAGCATTGCATGGTTTCGCTTTCCCATTCCGACGGCAAACTGATCCATAATGCCGCAATTGACGCCAACATATTCATTTTCTACTTTTTGACTCATTTTCACAAGTTCAAGCATATCGATATGCTGCGCAAATAGCTCATTAAGCATGACCGCCGTCACCAGCTCGATAGAAGCGGACGATGATAATCCAGCTCCGTTCGGGATCGTCCCGTAATACAAAATATCGAGTCCCGTCTCGATCGGACAAAACAACTGAAACGCAGCAATAATTCCTTTCGGATAGTTCGCCCATCCATGTTGTTCTTGGTAAGACAAATCATCATAAGATACCGTAATGATCCCGGTTTCTGGAAAGTTTTTTGAGTAAAAGCGAATAAACGGATTAGCTGTTTTGCGTACGAGCGCATACGTGCCGATTTCCAAAGCACATGGCAGCACATGCCCGCCGTTATAGTCGGTATGCTCGCCGATTAAGTTGACGCGGCCTGGTGCGAAGAAGATGCGGATGTCCTCCTTCGTGCCGGCAAATAACTGTATAAATTCTTCTTTCCAGTTTGTCATCATCATTACTCCTTCCAATAAAAGCAAATCGCTTAGTAAATATTTTAGTAAAAAATTTAGTAAAAATCAATAATAATGAAACATTTCTTCTTGTCACACGTATAATCGATTGCCCGTTTATTCATTTTATATATAAGGAGGTTGCGGAATGGAAACGAAACAAGCGCTCGAACAAGAACTGCAAGCCATTACCCGCTGGGAACAAGAGCAAAAAGACTTATGGTTTTGGGAAAAGCTTGGACGGCTGCCGTTTAAAGTGCTCGATAAGCTTACGCCAAACTTCGTACATAAAAAAGTCGGGCAGCTGCTTGATGAGCTTGGCAGCTATATCCAAAGCGGCGGGCAATATTTAGTGAAAGAAGAAAAGATATTGGAGAGGCTTGGCGTCCCGTCGTTAGAACAAGTGGCACAGTTGCCGCTTGCGCACATGGACCGCGTTTGTGATGAATTAATCGACGCGCGCGTGACGTTTGCTCAAATTCAAGGGGCAACGACAGGCGTCGGCGGCGCGTTGACGCTGGCGATCGATATTCCCGCCCTTCTCGGCCTCGCTTTAAAAACGCTGCAGGAAATCGCCATCGTCTACGGTTACAATCCGAAGGAGAAAAAAGAGAGAATTTTTATTGTGAAATGTTTGCAATTCGTCTCCTCCGATATTGTTGGCAAAAAGGCGATTCTCGATCAGCTCACATCGTTTTCCGACCATCACCAGCAAGTCTTTTCCCAGCTTCAAGGCTGGCGCGAAGTGATGATGACGTTTCGCGATCAATACGGTTGGAAAAAACTGTTTCAATTCGTTCCGATCGTTGGTATTGTTTTTGGTGCAATGTTTAACAAAGCGTTTATCGAGGACATTGCCGAAACAGGAAAAATGCTCTATCGGAAGCGGCGCATTTTGGAAAAACTCACCCAACTAGAAGCCGGTGCCTAGCCACATGCTAGACACCGGTCTTTTTGTCCATTAACGAGCTGCTTTTAACCGCCAAATGATGCTAACGAAGTCGCCGCGCCGCTGCGGCACATTTAACCCTATATGCATCAGTTCATCGCCGCCATATATTTCCCCGCTGCCGACGAGTTTGTAATCTTTCTTAGGATCCAGCCCTTTTAACCGTATGAACGACAGCGGCGCATTCGCTTCCGCCAGCACGCGGAAGTAGGCGACCAATGCTTCCGATTGGTCCTCGGATACGAACATCCATGCCGCCTCATTGCCTTCAAACGGGCTGAGCATCCGGTAAAACGTCCCAAATTGGACAAGACGGCGGATTTCTTTGTAAAATGCCACTTGTTCTTTTACTTTTTGTTTTTCTTCCTCGCTTAGTTTCGTTAAATCGAGCTCATAGCCAAAATTTCCCGACATCGCCACATGACCGCGCATTTCCAACGATGTAATGCGATGAACTTGGTGGTTCGGCACCGCCGACACGTGCGCGCCTATCGCGCTGATTGGATAAACAAGGCTGGTGCCGTATTGGATTTTTAAGCGGGAAACCGCGTCCGTATTGTCGCTCGTCCACGTTTGCGGCATGTAATACAGCATTCCTGGGTCAAACCGGCCTCCGCCGCCCGAACAGCTCTCAAACAAAACATGCGGAAAACGGGACGTTATTTCTTCCATGACGCGGTACAACCCTAACATATAGCGGTGAGCCGTTTCGCGCTGTCGCTCTGGCGGCAGGGCGGCAGAGCCGATTTCCGTCATATGACGGTTCATATCCCATTTGACATACGAAATCGGCGCGCTCGCCAACACGTCGGAAATGACTTGAATGATATAGTCGCACACTTCTTTGCGGGAATAGTCTAATACAAGCTGATTTCGTCCTTCCGATCTCGGACGGTTCGGCACATGGAGGCACCAGTCCGGATGTTTCCGATACAGCTCGCTGTCAACCGAAACCATTTCTGGTTCCACCCATAGGCCAAACTTCATTCCCATTTGGTTAATGTTTTTTGCCAGCCCTCCTAGTCCATTTGGCAGCTTCTGTTTATTGACGAACCAATCTCCTAATGAACTGCGATCATCATCGCGTTTGCCAAACCAACCGTCATCGAGCACAAATAGTTCAATTCCTAATTCCGCCGCTGTTTTCGCAAGGCGCAAAATTTTTTCTTCATTAAAATGAAAATATGTCGCTTCCCAGTTATTGATGAGAATTGGGCGCTCCCGGTCGCGGAACGCCCCGCGCGCTAAGCGGGTGCGGTACAGCTGATGATAAGTTTGCGACATTCCATTTAATCCTTGATCGGAATACACCATCACCACTTCCGGCGTCTGGAACGACTCGCCCGGTTCTAACAGCCACGTAAAATCAAACGGGTTGATTCCCATGGATACGCGCGTCGTCTGGAATTGGTCGACTTCGACTTGGGCGAGAAAATTGCCGCTGTATACAAGGCTAAAGCCGTATACTTCCCCTACATCCTCATTAGTATTTTTTCTCAGCAGGGCGATAAATGGATTTTGCTGGTGGCTGCTGGCTCCGCGGCGGCTTTCAACCGACTGCATGCCGGTGACAAGCGGCCGCCTTTCCACCGCTCTCTCCCGCGCCCACGCTCCCGGAAGATGCAGCCATTCATAGTCAGCATGCGGGAAATCTACATTCATGCTTAACGCCCGCAACAGCCTGACCCGTTCCGCGCCGCGGTTGTCAAAGCGGGCAGAACGCGTCATCACATTCCATCGCTCATACACCGTATAAAGCAACGTGACGTGTAATCCGATCACGCGGTCTTCCAATACGATTTCTAACGTTTCCGCCTCGTTTTCGTTTTCCACATAAGTAGCCGGCAGCCCTTCTAACTTCGGCTTTCCTTTATAAATGCGATGCGTTGTGTAGCGCAAATCCGAGATCGTCGCTCCGTTTTCCAATTGCACTTGATATGCCGGTGCGCGAAAATCCGTGTTGCCGTACGCCGGGTATTCTTGCGGCAGTGTATCTAAAGAAAACGCGCGGGCGGATGGATTGGGATTAGGGGAGAACGGGCGGGCGAGAAACCGGAGTTTTCGAGAGCCATTCGCTTTTCGAATTCTTTTTCCCCAGTAAAAGTGGGTCAAATATCCGCGGCCAACAAGTTGCATCATGTAACTCATATCGTTTGCTTGCAGATGGAACATTTTTATGATTGGATCATAGGTAATCCCCATTCTCATCCCCCTATCGATACTGGTCAGCAGCAAGCACTTATTATATTTTTACCTATTTTAAGTAAAAATTAAGTATAAAACAACCTGTTTTCTCAAAAAAACGGCGCCCAAATGAGTGGGCGCCATGATGACGCATGATTGCATTTACGCCAGCACCGCCTCCCTTAGCGCTTTTTCCAGTTCCTTTGTATAAGCCGCCCTTTGTTCTTCTGTCCATTGCAAATAATCGGCCATAAAGGCGACAACGCGGTCTTTCTGACGGCGGACGGAAGCGATGTCAAACAAGAGCGCGCCGGTGCGGCGGATAAAGTAGTCGATCGGCTTTGCCGCCATTTCGTAATCCATAGCATATACAAGGCGGACAAACTGCTCGCGGGAAAGGGCGCAGGAAGCATCGTATTGTTTGCTTAGTTCGAATAATTGATCGACGTTGGTGCCGTATATTTTCGCTAAACGTTCCCCCTCTTCTTTCGTCAATCCGTATCGCACCGCTTCTTCGGCTTTTTTCGCGATAAAGGCCGGCAATTGCTGAGAGCCGCCGACATCCCCGCCGGAGATCGGCAATTGTTTCGTTTGGCATGGACGGAACGTTCTTCCTTCTTCTTTCGCCAATAGCTTTGCCACTAAGTCGACGACCGTTTCCGCCATTTTCCGGTAACCAGTTAGTTTGCCGCCGGCGATCGTAATTAATCCGGTCGGCGATTGCCAAATTTCGTCTTTGCGAGAAATTTCCGACGGATCTTTTCCTTCTTCGTAGATGAGCGGTCGGACACCTGCCCAGCTCGATTCCACATCAGCGGCAGTGATGCGGACGGACGGGAACATATAATGAATAGCGCGCAATAAATAGTCACGGTCTTCTTCCGTCATCGTCGGGTTGGCAATATCTTCATTGTAAAACGTATCAGTTGTGCCGACGTACGTTTTCCCGTCGCGCGGAATCGCAAATACCATGCGGCCGTCCGGTGTATCAAAATAAATCGCTTGCTTTAACGGAAACCGTTTTTGGTCGATGACGATATGAACCCCTTTTGTCAGCTGCAGTCGTTTTCCCGTTTTTGAATGGTCTTTTTCGCGCAACGTGTCGACCCACGGTCCGGCGGCGTTGATCACTTTTTTCGCGCGGATTTCATACGTGCGGCCGCTAAGCTGATCGCGGCAGCGGGCGCCAATGATTTTGCCGCTTTCATTGTACAGAAATTGTTCTACTTTCGTATAGTTGACGGCATCAGCCCCTAATTCCACCGCTTTTTTGATCACTTCGATCGTCAAACGGGCATCGTCGGTGCGGTATTCGACGTAATAGCCGCCGCCGCGCAATCCTTCCCGTTTCAATAGCGGCTCTTTTTGCATCGTCTCTTTGGCGCTTAGCATCTTGCGCCGCTCGCTTCGCTTCACGCCGGCTAAATGGTCGTACACCCACAGGCCGAGCGATGTGCTCCATTTGCCGAACGTTCCACCTTTATGAATCGGCAAAAGCATCCACTCCGGCGTCGTCACGTGCGGCCCGTTTTCATAGACGATCGCCCGCTCTCTGCCGACTTCGGCAACCATTTTCACTTCCAGTTGCTTCAGATAACGAAGCCCGCCGTGAACGAGCTTTGTCGAGCGGCTCGACGTCCCCGCCGCAAAATCTTGCATTTCCACCAGCGCCGTTTTCATACCGCGCGAGACGGCATCTAACGCAATGCCGCAACCGGTAATGCCACCTCCTACCACTAATATATCGTAATGTTCTTTGCTCATTTCTTCCAAACGCTGGCGGCGTTGTTTACTTGAAAACAATGCCGATGTCATGAAAAATTCCCCCTTTATTAAAAACAAAAAGAGACCCCTGCAAACACGATAAGCTTCCGCCTATCATGCATGCATGGTCTCTCCTTGTCTCCTGACTGATTATTAACTTATTTTTATTATAGCGAAAAACAGCTTGGTTGGCTAGTAAAATGCGGAAAGTTTCTTAGGCAAGAAACTTTCCCCGCCGGCGTGGCTTTTCTCTTGTCCTTCCCGTATAGAAAACATTAACGGCTCTCATAATGTTTCCACAGCTCTTTATTGGAAGTAGTCACCGCAACCGCTCCCGCTGTAAGGGCGCGCTCGACGTCATCCACGGTGCGGATCAATCCGCCGGCATAAATCGGCTTTCCCGTCCGTTCCTTCACTTCACGAATCATATGGGGCATTGCTCCTGGAATCACTTCAATGCAGTCGGGCTGCGTTTTTTCAATCAGCTGATAACTTTTTTCAAGCGCGTGGGAATCAAGCAAAAAAACGCGCTGAATCGCAAGCACCTTTTTTTGCTTTGCCTTTATGATGACATTTCCCCTTGTGGAAATCAGCCCATGCGGACGAAATTCCTGACATAAATATTCCGCTCCATGCTCATCGTGGCTTAACCCTTGAATTAAATCCGCATGAACGATCAGTTTTTTTCCGTGCTGGCGTGCGTAATGAAACACGCTTTTCAGTTGCGAAATATGTATTTCCAATAACACTCCATACGTATAGCAGCTATTTAAAAATTTCTCAAAATCCTTCATCGTCTTCATCGCAGGGATGATTTTCTGACAATGAATATCCATTGCTTCTCCCCTTTTTCATCATCTATTTCGTTCCGCCTCGATTTCTTCCAAGCAAGACAATGACATCATTGTCCGCGGCTTGCAAGTCGCAATTTTTACTCCGCGTTTGCGAAACTTTTCCACAACGTGCTGAATATTTTTCTTGCGCATTATTGTTCCTTCGTGAAGATGTTCCATTCATCTCACCTTTCTTTATTTTGCTTTCGGGACCGACAACTCGACAGTCGTTCCTTTGCCGACTTCGCTGTCAATCGTAATCTGCCCGTCGTATTTATCGATAATTTCTTTCGCGATCGCTAATCCAAGGCCGACGCCACCTTTTTCGCGGCTTCGCGCTTTGTCCACGCGATAAAACCGCAAAAACACTTTTTCCAATTCGTCTCGTGGTATTCCAATGCCGCAGTCCCTTACCGCAATCGTAACAAACCGCTTTTCTTCTTTTATAGAGATCGTCACTTGTTTCGCTTGTTGCGAATATTTTACCGCATTATCTAACAAAATCAACAGCAATTGTTCTAAATGATATTTTGCCATTCGAATCCGCACCGCTCGATTCAACGAATTGTGAACGACAAATTGAAAATCAGGATAAAGAACATGGAAATTTTTCACTACTTGTTCGATTGTTTGTGTCGGGTCAATCGGCGCGATATCATTCGGAATCGTGATCGCTTCCGCACGCGATAAATCCAATAGCTCAAGCACTAATTTTCTTAAACGCCCCACCTCTTGCGTTGCCGCTTTCAACGACTCTTCTAAAATGTCGGGATTATGTTTTCCCCACCGTTCCAATAGAGAAAGATGGCCTTCTAAAATAGCGATCGGCGTCCGCAGTTCATGGGAAGCATCTTCTACAAATTGTTTTTGCTGTTCAAACGAATGTTCGATCTCATCCATCATTTCATTGAACATCATCATTAGCTCTGACATTTCGTCATTGGAAGCCGGAACGTCGATCCGCTTTTGCATTCCTTTATTTTTGATATCCATCATTGTTTCCGTCAACGTTTTTAGACGCCCAACAAAACTTTGGGCAACAAGCCTGCCGGCAAAAGCACTCGTAATCATCGCCGCGATCCCGATTACGGTCATGATAATAAACAACGTATTGATCACTTGTTGAAATTTCACAAGGCGGCGCGCGATTTCGATCGTTCCATTTACCGTCGAAGTATGTAAAGGTTCCCGCAAAATAATGAAACGTTCATCGTTTACAAAATGATAATCCATCTGCATCTCTTTTGGAGCGCCGCTTGGCGACAAAGAGACGGAAGCGCCGTTGGAAACAGAAACAACAACGTTTCCTTTGCCGTCAAGCACCCGAATCATTTGATACTTTTCGTTTAATTTTTCCAGCAACTGTTCGCTTTGACGAATATCTTTCCATGATAAATTACGTTTTTCAGCATAATAAGTTTCAATTTCTTCAACCGTTTTTTTCATCGCTTTCTCTTCTTCGTTCAGCAGCCATTGCTTCACAACATGATATTGCAAAAACGTAAAAACAAAGTAAGTAATAAAAATGGCGATGGCAGAAAGAAACGTAAGTTTCCATTTTAATGAGACGTTTTCCATCCGAAAAAGTTTCATGACCGCATCACATATCCAGCGCCCCGCACCGTTTGGATATAACGCTCTTTATCTGTTTCATCAAGTTTATGGCGCAAATAGCGGACATATACATCAACGACGTTCGTTTCCACCTCGGTGTCAAATCCCCATACTTTATTTAATAACGTGTCACGAGTTAGAACAATATTCGTATTTTGTAAAAACGTCACTAACAAATCGTATTCCCGTTTGGTTAATTCGATGAATTGATCTCCTTTTTTTACAGTGCGAGCGTTCAAGTCCACCGTTAAATCTTTAAACGTCAGTAAACGTTCTTCCGTGGAAGCGTGAACGCGTCGAAACAGCGCGCGGATGCGAGCAAGCAGCTCCTCGATGGCAAATGGCTTCACTATATAGTCATCCGCGCCGTTATCCAACCCCATGACACGGTCAAAAACGCTGTCTCTTGCCGTAATCATAATGATCGGAGTTTGTTTTACCGCACGGATGCGGCGACATACTTCCATCCCGTTAAGACTTGGAAGCATGACATCCAATAAAATAAGCCCCCACTCTTCCGACAGCGCCAATTCAAGACCTTCCCTGCCATCATGGCTTACACGCACTTCATATCCTTCATGGGTTAAATCAAGCTCAATAAATCGCGCTAAATTCGCTTCATCTTCAATGATTAAAACGCGATGATTCATCTGTCTCCCTCGCTTTATTCCCGTTTCGTTTTACTTTTATCATACCAAAAAGAAAAGCCAACCGCCTCATGCGATTAGCAATGATACATTCCTTGTTTTATTTTGCGGCGCTTACGAATGACGGTCGACTAAAAAATCGATAAACGCTTGAACGATTTCGAACGCTTGATAAGAAAGGAGTGATACAGCTGTGCCAGAAAAAAACAACGTAACTAACCAATGAAAAATATGCATTGCGCCTCCTCCTTTTGTTTGCTAGCGGTTTCTTGCGATCGTGCCGCGAGCAAAATAGGCGCGATCTTTTTTCTTTGTAACGCCATCATATGCGATAAACGTTAAAAACACATTAAAATTCCTTAAAAAATAAGAGTGACTTTTTTTATTGCTGTACATACATTGGAACTAAAGAATAATGCGCAAAAGGAGGGCTATGGAGAAATGAGCGATCAGTTTCAGCCGCCGATGAAAAAAGAGGGGAATCATAACCCGTTCCAACATTTATGGGAGATGGTCGACCATTTTTTTGACGAACGGCCGTTAAAAAACATGATGGAAACGCTAGATGAATACTTCCAACAAACGTTTTCCCATGCCTATATCCCAGTTGATATTCGCGAAACGAAAGACGAATTTGCGATGATCGTTCATCTTCCTGATGTAAAGCGGAATCAAATCCAATTGCAATTTGCCGATGACCATCTGCAACTAGTCATTCAAAATAATGAAACGATCGAAGCAACGGATGAACAAAATCATTTATATCAACAACGCCGAATACGCCAGCATATTGTCCGAACGATCCCATTGCCTTACCACGTTAGTGAAAAAGAAGTGAAAGCGTCATGGCAAAACGGCAAACTTGTCATTCGTCTGCCGCAAAAACGAAAATATATCGATATTGAATAAGAAAAAAGGGCATGTCCAAAACAATGGACAGCCCTTTCGTATGTTACGAATTTTTATGCGATTTACTCCCATATTTATTATTGATTTCCGGAGTCGGGTCTTTTTGAATATCCCATTCTTTTCCCATTTCTTCACGGCTGTTCGGATATTTGTTTTTTCGTTCACGGTTATCATTGCGATTTGTCACGACCGTTCACCTCCCATTTAATTTTAGCTTATGCCGTTTCTCGTTCGATTAATCGTTTCATGCACAATACATACTTTTGTCAAAGGTGACTCACTCTACTTATAGGAGGTGGCAGATAATGAAAAAGACATTGCCTGGTTTTGATTCATTAACAGACCGAATCATTAATGAGCCGGCAGATGAACCAATGTTAGTTATAAAAACAAAATTGGATCCAAAGCAAGCTACCGTGGGAAACCCGTACGCGCAAGGAAAAAAGACCATAAGCAAAACATTCGAAGCGTTTTTTCAAGGAGAGGAACCCTAATGGAGAAGACACTAGCTTATTTACGGGAAATTTTATCAAACTATACGGAATACCATGATGACACACCGCGCCGCATTTACCAAAAACTGCTCAGCAAACCGTATAAAAACGAAGGAGAATTTGTTCGCGACCTGTCACAGAAAGAAGCGACTTTTTTAGACCGCATTTTACCGCGTGAAATTCGCTATGCGATGGATGAGCGCGATTTGGAGCGGGCGTATCAATTAAATGAAGTGTATGAACTGCTCATTTAAAAAATAACCTCCTCCACAAACAGCGTGGAGGAGGAGCCTATTTTTTGAATGTGTTCATCAATCCTTTGAGCATTCCGTTTACTTGATTAACAGTATTAATCATTTGCCCCATTGTGTTCATCATTTTATTAATGTCATACGTACCGTCCTGTGTTTTAAACTGTGCCATTAGCGACTGAATGCCAGGAGCCGGCTGCGTTGTCAACAAAGGTCCGGGCTTCGGATATGGCGTCGGATACGGAGATATTGCGGTAGGTTTTTGCTGCCCGGCGGACCAATGGCTAGGAAACGGCGGAGCATATTGGTATGGATGCCAGACGTGATGATATGGTACATAAGCAGAAAATGGCGTGGAAAAAGGACGTGGATATCGATACATCATGCATCTACTCCTCCAATTTTAAGCTGCCATTAGTATATGTGCAAAAGCGCAGGATGGTGATAAAGAATATGTCATGAATTGTCGGAAGTTTTAATTTTCCGAATTCACGTAATTCCCATATTTCATGGTACTATATATAAAAAGGGGAAGGGGGAATGAAGGATGAACATGGCGGAATTAAAAAACAAGTTCATCGCTGTAAAAAACTATGAACCGACTGATGTGAATGAACTCCTTGATTTTACGCGGCAAATGTATTTACGCGGCGAGATCACGATCGCACAGTACCGTGATCTCGCCCGTGAACTGGAGCTTGCCGGCGCTTATAAACCAGATCATAAAAATGAATATGTCAGTTAAGGAATAGATAAATAGAAAGCGCTTTCTTTCACATTTGGCCGAAGCAACCATGGAAAAGACACGACTTGGCCATGGGAAACGACAGCGCAGAAACCGTGTTCCGCCAAAACAGGCGAATGCTTCGTCGCAAATGATTTTGCTTAAGGTGTGAAAAAAGAACGAAAAGCTGTCTTCGACAACGAAGACAGCTTTCTTTCATTATTGCTTCATGCTCTCTTCTAAGCGTTCTTTCACAAGCAACAACGTGTATTCAATCGATCGGCAAAATTGCTTAATGCGCCGCAGCGGGACAGATGGATAAAACGCTTCGACCGCCACTTTTTCGATATTGTCCCCGGCAGTTTCAATTTGTATCTCGTAAATATGCTTCGGTTGCGCTTTTTTTATCCAGAGAAGCGCCATCTGTTTCCATTCGTCTACAACCCGTTTTACTTGATTGACAAACGGCTTTACCTCTTCAAAAAAATCCGGCTCCTTTTGCCGCTTTTGTGCTTGCTGCGAAATATATACCAATTGCTTATTATAGTCCAACAATTTTTCTGTTAACGCTTTTAGCTGCTTCTCCATGGCGATTTCCCTCCAAACGTCCTTCTTTACTATACCACACCATTTACGTTGAAGGGAAAAACTTGCTACACAAAGAAAAGCTTTGAAGCAAATGAAAGCGACGGTTCCGATTCTTCCGCAACATCCCGTAATTGCTGTTCGACATTATCAAATTGCCGCTCTACCCTTTCCAACTGCCTTTTGTTTTGTACATAATGCTCCTCAATGGCATCCTCAATGACTTTTTCCATTTTTTCATGTACTTGCTCGATTAGTTGGAAAATTTCGTATAGTTGTTTTTCCACTTCCTTTTTTTTCATCCATCGCTGACTCACTGTTATCTCCCCCATCTTTCGCAATGATGATAATCAATTCGCGGTAAAACCTTGACTCCCTTCCGATATGACAAAACTAGAACCATTTCGGCAAAGAAAGTGCCAGCAGTCATTGCTTCGAACGATTTCGACATCTGCAAAATACGGTCAAGAAAAAAAATCGTCTGCGTAATCATGTATGTGAAAGACCATTCGATTCTTATTGCACCCGTTTCTCGATTTCCTGTGGTATAATAAAAAGCATTCAAAGGAGATGAACAGGATGGCATTCAAATATCCCGGCGGCAAAACGTACGAAGCAAGGCCGATGAGCGAACCGGTGCGTCCATTTCAGCCAAATTACGGCAACCGCGGCATGACGCTAGAAGAGGATTTGAACGCAACGAACGAATATTACCGCGAACACGGAATTGCCGTCATTCATAAAAAGCCGACGCCGGTACAAATCGTCCGCGTCGACTATCCAAAACGAAGTGCTGCTGTCATTAAAGAAGCCTATTTTAAACAAGCGTCGACAACGGACTACAATGGAGTATATCGCGGCAAATATATTGACTTTGAAGCGAAAGAAACGAAAAATAAAACATCGTTTCCATTGAAAAATTTTCATGAACACCAAATTCATCATATGAAGCAAGTATTGCAGCACGGGGGAATTTGTTTTGTTATTTTGCGTTTTACCACACTGAACGAAGTTTATCTTCTTGACGCGCATCATTTAATTACGTTTTGGGAACGGCAACAATCGGGAGGGAGAAAATCCATTCCAAAACAGGAAATCGAACGGCACGGTCACTATATTGCACTTGGCTACCAACCGAGAATTGATTATATTAGTGTAGTAGAAAAAGTTTATTTCTCTCATTAACGGATTGCAAATTCATAAGAAAGGCAGGATTTGTTTATGTCTGGTGAATATCGTTCTCGTGTAGAACGAAAACAAGCAACTAAGCGGACAAAGCAAAAGAAAGCGAAAAAGCGAAAAAGCGCATCGCTTTTTAAAAAATTAGCTACTGCTGTTTTGCTGTTTATGATCATAGGAATGGTAGGCGGAATTGCGACGTTTGCTTATTTTATTAAAGATACACCGCCGCTTGATGAAGCAAAAATTAAAGATCCTTTATCGTCCACTGTTTATGACATGAACGGTCATAAAATCGCCGAGCTCGGCGGTCATAAACGAACGTACATTTCCTATAAAGATATTCCAAAAGTGTTGGAAGACGCTGTCTTGGCAACGGAAGACGCCCGCTTTTATGAGCATCACGGCGTGGATTTTGTCCGACTTGCCGGCGCCGTCGTCGCCAACGTAAAAGAAGGGTTCGGTTCCGAAGGCGGAAGCACGATTACGCAACAAGTGGTAAAACTCACTTTCCTTTCTTCGGAAAAAACGTTAAAACGAAAAGCACAAGAAGCATGGCTTGCGCTTCGTTTGGAACAAAAGTATTCGAAACATGAAATTTTGGAAATGTATTTCAACAAAATTTATTATTCAGACGGCATTTACGGTGTTGCGAAAGCGGCAGAATATTACTTTGGAAAAACAAATTTAAAAGACTTAACGCTTCCTGAAGCAGCGCTGCTCGCAGGAATGCCGCAAAGCCCAAACAACTATAACCCGTATGACCATCCGGAGGCCGCGAAAAAACGGCGGGATGTTGTGTTGTCGCTTATGGCAAAACATGGATTTATCACAAAAGAGGAAGCGGAAAAAGCAAAACAAGTGCCAATCAAATCGATGCTTGTTGAACGGAAAAAACACAATAACTCCATTCCGTACGATTCGTTTATCGACGAAGTCATTAAAGAAGTGACAGATCAAGCGAATGTAAACGTCTTTGAAGACGGATTAAAAATTTATACGACGCTAGACCAAGATGCGCAAAAATATGTGGAGGATTTATTAAATTCCGATACGTTGTTTACCAATAAAAAAGATTTGCAGTCGGCAATCGCGCTTATTGACACCAAAACAGGTGAAATTCGTGCGCTTGGCGGCGGACGCCACCGCGAAAACGTGACGTTTGGGTTCAACTATGCAATTCAGCCAGTCGGTCAGCCTGGCTCGTCCATTAAGCCGATTTTGGATTACGGTCCGGCGATTGAATATTTAAAATGGTCGACTGCTCACCAAATTGTCGATGAACCATATTCTTACTCTAACGGCAAACCGATTCGAAATGCTGATAGAAGATATTTAGGTCCGATTACGATGCGCTACGCGTTGGCAAAATCCCGCAACATTCCAGCGCTCAAAGCATTTCAAGCCGTTGGAAAAGAGCGGGCAAAAGAATTCGCAAACAGGCTCGGCATGGGGCTTGACGAAGTGCACGAGGCGTATGCGATCGGCGGTTTGGAAAATCGCGTTTCCCCATTACAAATGGCTGGAGCTTACAGCGCTTTTGGCAATAACGGGGTATATATTAAGCCACACGCCGTCACGAAAATCGTCTTTCCGGACGGCACAGAGATGAACTTAAAACCGAAACCGAAAAAAGTGATGAAAGATTATACAGCGTACATGATCACTGATATGTTAAAATCGGTTGTTCAATACGGAACGGGTACGCTTGCGAATGTTCCGGGACTCCATATCGCCGGCAAAACGGGAACGACAAACTATCCTAGCGAAATCGCGAGAAAATACGGTCTATCTGAACGGGCCGTACCGGATAGCTGGTTTGTCGGCTATACGCCAAACTATACAGCAGCGGTTTGGACCGGATTTAGCAAACGCAGCAGCACCGCTGATTTAACAGACCGCGAGCAAAAAATTTCACGACTTTTGTTTAAGCGTGTCATTTCTCATATCGATGATGGCGGCAGCGATTTTAAAATGCCAAAAAGCGTTGTAAAACTGCCGATTAAAAAAGGTTCTAATCCTCCAAAACTAGCAAGCAAATATACGCCAGAAAGCGAAGTCACATACGAATGTTTCGTCAGAGGAACAGAACCAACAGAAGTGGCAAAAGACGACGGCCCGGAAACGTTGCCGTCGGTAACGAACTTGCAAGCAGCATATAACCAAGCAACGAATTCCATCGTTGTTTCATGGAACTATAGCAACGCAAACGGCGATACCGTCTTTGAAATTCGGATAAAAAATGATAAAGGCGAGCAAGACGTTGTAATGACGAGAGAACAATCCATCATCGTTAATAATCCATCGCCAGGCGCTGTTTACACATTTGCCGTTTACGCGAAAGAAGGAGAAAGCCAAAGCAAGCCAGCGTTGACGAGCGTTCGAGTGCCAGGAGAAGGCGAAAATATACAAGGAAATGAAAATCAAGGCCAAACACCTCCATCTGATCAACCAAATCAAGGCACAAACAACGAACAACAACCAAATGAAAACGGCAATGGAACAAACGGCAACAACAATGAAAACAATGGGAATAACGGCAATGATGATAATCATGGCAACAATGGCAATAACGGAGAAAACAATGGCAACAATGATAACAATGGGAATAGCGGTGGTGACAACTCCGGTGGAACAACTTCTCCAACGCCACCATCTACCAACCCGACGACTCCTCCATCGCAAAATAACAATAATGGAGGAACCAACGGGAATACCCAACATAACAACATAGGAAACAACAACAATAATACGCAACGCAATAACTCCATTGGCACAAACGCAGGGCAGCGCTCCGATCTCATCCAAAAACAAAATGAAAATTAAACAACAAAAGGATGTCTCGCTTACCGAGACATCCTTTTGTTTATTGCCATTTGTTTGTATGCTAATTTTGCCATTTCCTCAAACAATTCACACAACTGAATAAACGAATGATACACATCGCAACGATCGAAAATAAACTGAAGCCGTTCCGAACAATTTACCGGTTTCAGCGGCAATGCACCAATTTCTTCTTGCCAATGACGCACATTCGTCACTCTCTTTCCGTTCAGCCAAAATAAACACGAAAGCAAATAAGAAAGCGCGCGAATCATTGGCGCACGGGCGGAACGGCGGTCGCGTCTAGCAAAGCAGCTTTCCAACCGTTCTTTTTCCTCGCTCCACAACTGCAGCACCGCGGGAATCGACCGCTCGATATCATACCAAGGAAACGGCTCACGTTCAATCATATCATAATAAAAATAAACGCGTTTCATCATATGCGGAAAAGGCTGCTCATCCTTTATTTCGATAACTTCCCCTTCGCGAAAGAACAATGGATGGGCAAACTTATTTGCTACGCGCATCACTGGCACCCCTTCTGCTTATCAAGCGCAAATGATCGTGTAAAATTCCGCCATCAGTCTAGTCAACTTGGACCATCGGAAAACACCATCGCTTTTTTTCGCTTTCTTTTTTTACACGATTCCCGGAACTTAACCCCTTTTGCTCATCCGCTTTTTTCCTTCCCGGCATAAATCAAGAAGCGGACAAACGTGACATTGCGGAGATTGCGCTTTGCAATGGTAACGGCCGAAAAAAATCATGCGGTGATGTGTAATCGACCATTCTTCTTTTGGAATTTTTTTCATCAATGTTTTCTCGACTTCCAATACAGAATCATTCCACCGACAAAAACCGAGGCGTTTACTGACGCGCTCAACATGCGTATCGACGGCGATTGCCGGTATGCCAAAGGCGACAGAAACGACGACGTTCGCCGTTTTCCGCCCGACTCCAGGCAGTTTCATTAGCTCGTCGCGATCTTGTGGAACTTGTCCATCATACTTTTCTATTAGCATCGCGCATAATTTTTGAATATTTTTTGCTTTATTGCGATAAAGGCCGATCGAACGAATATCTTGCTGCAACTCCTCCAGCGGGACGGCCACATAGTCTTCCGGCGTTTTATATTTTTCAAATAACCGTTTCGTTACTTTGTTCACCAACGCATCTGTACATTGGGCGGATAGAACGACAGCGATTAATAATTCAAACGGATTGCGATGCACTAATTCGCAATGCGCATTCGGAAACATTTCCCCCATTTTATCTAAACAATAGCGAATCTGTTGTTTTGTAAGCATTCACCTTCTCCTTTCTTTTTGCAAAGAAAAACGAGAGACAACGCCTCTCGCTTATGACTCCAGCCAGTTAAAAAATGGAATCGTTTGTTTATACTCACTTTGCGCAGGCTGTGTAGACTTGGAAGACTGCTGATATTTGCGAAATCTTCTCCCGTAATTTTGCGCCTGCTCGATCGTACGAATTCCGTTCTTTTTCCATTCAAATAAAATGCGATCAATGTAGCGGAAATTCAACTTGCCTGACAACACCGCTTCACGAAGCGCCGCTTTGATGAGAAGCGGACTATGTCCGTCTTGGTCAATCCACATCGATAATGTTTCACATTCAAACGGAGACAGCGGTCGGCCAAACTCTTGTTCAAACACCGTATACAAGCTTTGTTCTTCTTCTTGCTGCTCGCGTTTTTCCTCTTTTAGCAACTCGGCGTATAAATAATGGACAAGCTTTTCCCAGAGCGGCTGCAGCGAATATTTTTCGCTACGAATTTCTTGCTCATCAACGTTCTCTTCAATCGAAATAAACCCTTTTTGCACCAATTTCCGAAGCATTTCCATGCACTCGGAAGGAGTGATCGTCATTTTTGCAGCCAACTCAGCCGGAGTAGGGAATAAAATTCCCTCTTCAATAAAAGAGTGTATATGCAATAGCAGCACGAATTCTGCTTCCGACAAACCGAGATGTTTATAATGATACAATAATAGCTTCGGAATGGCAATGCTTCCTTGGGACAGCCATTCGGCCAATTTCTTTTTATCCATACGGATACACCTCAAACTATAGTATAACATAACCGGACAAAAAATCCCCCTTTTTTGGGGGGATTTTTTACGGATAAAGACGGTTAAGCAAACGCGGGAACGGAATCGTTTCGCGAACGTGGTCGACGCCGCAAATCCAAGCAACGGTGCGCTCCAGCCCAAGCCCGAACCCAGAGTGCGGCACAGAGCCGTATTGCCGCAATTCTAAGTACCATTTATACGCATCAAGCGGCAAATGATGCTCTTCTAACCGCTTCTTCAGCAGTTCATAATCATGAATCCGCTCCGAACCGCCAATAATTTCGCCATAGCCTTCCGGCGCGATCAAGTCGGCGCACAGCACAACATCTGGACGGTTCGGGTCCGGCTGCATATAAAACGGCTTCAGCGTTGCCGGATAATGCGTAATAAAGACAGGTTTGTCAAAACTTTCGGCAATCGCTGTTTCGTGTGGAGCGCCAAAATCGTCGCCCCATTGGATGTCGTTAAGCCCTTTATCATGCAGAAGCTGAATCGCCTCATCATATGTAATGCGCGGAAATGGAGGCTTCACAAGCTCGAGCTTTGTCGTGTCGCGCCCTAACGTTTTTAACTCTAACTGGCAATTTTTCAATACCGATTGGACAATATGTGAAACGTATTGTTCCTGAAGCTTTAAATTATCTTCGAATTCATAAAACGCCATTTCCGGCTCAATCATCCAAAATTCAATTAAATGGCGGCGCGTTTTTGATTTTTCGGCACGGAACGTTGGACCAAAGGAAAATACTTTACCGAGCGCCATCGCCGCTGCTTCCATATATAATTGCCCGCTTTGCGATAAATATGCATCCTCATCAAAATATTTTGTATGAAATAATTCCGTCGTTCCTTCAGGCGCGCTACCGGTCAAAATCGGCGGATCGACTTTCACAAAACCGTGATCGTTGAAAAATTCATACGTCGCGCGAATCACTTCATTGCGAATTTTCATAATCGCATGCTGACGGCGCGACCGCAACCAAAGGTGGCGATGATCCATTAAAAATTCGACTCCGTGTTCTTTCGGCGTAATCGGATAGTCAACCGCTTCATGAATAATTTCTAAATTTGTTACGGAAAGTTCATATCCGAACGGAGAACGTTCATCGATGCGCACCGTTCCCGTCACGTATAGCGACGTTTCTTGTGAGATCGATTTAGCGATTTGAAAAACATCTTCTGTCACTTTCGATTTTTCGACAACACCTTGAATAAAACCCGTTCCGTCACGCAATTGCAAAAAGGCGATCTTTCCGCTTGAACGCTTGTTTGCAAGCCAAGCGCCGATCGTTACTTCTTGTCCTACGTAATTTTTTACTTCTGCAATCGTCGTTTTCACGTACGTTTTCCCTCCAACATCTGTTCGAACACAATGTAGTATATCCTACAATATTATACATTTCGCCAAAAAGAGTGGCAACCAAAAAGCGGCTTTGCCAAAGCAAAGCCGCTTTTGTTTACGCATGCTGCAGTTTGTTTTCCATAAATTGTTTGATGCGTTCCACCGCTTTTTCCAACACATCAAGCGACGTGGCGTATGACAAGCGGACATTGTCCGGCGCGCCGAATCCGGATCCCGGCACAAGCGCAACGTTCGCCTCTTCCAACAGCGCTTTAACCAATTCGTCCACCGTATCATAACCGGCCATTTTCGCCGCTTCACGCGCGTTTGGGAACAAATAAAACGCTCCTTGCGGCTTCACGCAAGTAAATCCTGGAATTTGCACGAGTTTTTCATAAATAATATCCAACCGTTCTTCAAATGCTTTGCGCATTTCTTCCACCGGCTCTTGCGGACCGCTGTATGCAGCAATCGCTGCGTATTGCGCGATCGATGTCGGATTGGAGGTGCTGTGGCTGGCAAGATCGGTCATCGCCTTAATAATTTCTTTGTTTCCGGCCGCATAGCCAATCCGCCATCCCGTCATCGAATGCGATTTGGACAAGCCATTAATGACGATCGTTTGCGCTTTTAGCTCTGGCGACAATTGCGCGATCGATACGTGTTTGGCGTTTCCGTACACCAATTTTTCATAAATTTCATCGGAAACGATCAAAATGTCATGCTCCAAGCAAACTTCACCAAGCGCTTTTAACTCCTCTTCCGTATAAATCATTCCCGTCGGATTGCTTGGCGAATTGATAATCACCGCCTTTGTCCGCTCCGTAATCGCTGCTTTTAGCTGCTCCGGCGTGATTTTAAACTCGTTTTCCTCCAAACCTTTGACATAAACAGGAACGCCGCCGGCAAGCTTCACTTGCTCCGGATAGCTGACCCAATACGGAGTCGGGATGATCACTTCATCCCCTTCGTCTAAAATAACTTGAAATAACGTATATAACGCGTGTTTGGCCCCGACACAAACGATGATTTCCGACGGCTCGTAATGAAGTTGCTGGTCTTTTTCAAATTTCTTAACAATCTCGGCTTTTAGAGCCGGCAGGCCGCCCGACGGCGTGTATTTCGTATGCCCTTCATTCATCGCTTTGACAGCTGCGTCAATAATATGCTGCGGCGTGTTAAAATCCGGTTCGCCTGCTCCCAATCCAATCACGTCATAACCTGCTGCTTTTAACTCTTTTGCTTTTGCCGTGATCGCTAGCGTGGTGGATGGTGTGAGTGAAGCAACTCGTTTCGCAAGTTTCATCGTTTCTTCCCCCTAATTATGTCATTGTTGAAAACTGTACCTCTTTAGAAATGTTCCGTCAGTAAAGCTTAAGTAATAAAACGAATAGCGATCATGTTGATCAATGTATGTTAACTCCCAAAGAGGTACGCCCTTTTCCATGCCAAGCTTGGCGGAAATAAGTTTTTTCGGATGGCGCTCCGCTTTTAATTTCGCGATCGCTTCTGTTTCTGTAATGCCGCTTTCCGCTCGTTTGACAACAATTTTTCCCTTCTTTTCTGGAACCCAGACGATATATTTTTTTCCCTGTTTATTCTCGCCGATAAAAACGGTATAAGTGCGGTCTCCATAGTATGTATAAGTGCGCTCAATACGCGTGAAAGCAATTTTTTCTTTTGCTCGCTCTAACGCCTTTTCCACCAGCGACTGTTTTGGCTGCAAAGCATCCCGGTAAACGGAGATCGCCTGCCAAACTCCAAGACATAAAAAAACGAGCACTAAAACGATCCACTTTTTCATTTCCATCACATCTTTACGTACGATAAATAGTAAAAATCGCCTGCTTTTTATCCTTTTCATCTAAAGCGAGCCCGAACATAAGATTGTCTCGCTTCAACGTCCGGTTCAGGCAATCGACGATTTTGTATAAGTCATCGGAATGTTGGATTTTTACAGTAGCAAGCACCTCGATTTTACTTTCCATTTACGTCGCTTCCTCCTGTGTGACACAAATTTTGTTACTTATACGAACAAGATACAACGGCAACAATACAAATACAACAGCAATATGACATGTTGTGTTTTCTTATTATTATAACAGGTTCGCCTGTTTATTTCATAAAAAATTTCCCGCCTACACCATTTTTCACAGGCGCCTTGCTTCTACACACGCATAAGCAAGGCGCTTTTTTGCTGCAATTCGCCAAGCGGATTGACGGCTAATCCAATCTAGCTATAGCTTACGCCGTTTTCCATCCATTTATCATAGCCATTTTTCCAGTTTTTGTAAAAGTTGATCAAGCGATTGTTCATAGACGTTGAGCGGCGGCAATGAATTTAAGAAATATTTTCCGTATGAAGCAGACGTAAGACGGCGATCAAGTACAAACACCGCCCCTTTATCCTTTTTCGTGCGAATCAGCCTTCCGAACCCTTGCTTAAAGCGGAGTACCGCTTCCGGAAGAGACAGCTCGTAAAAAGGATTCCCTCCTTTGGCGCGAATATGCTCGCTCTTTGCCGCGATGACCGGGTCATCTGGTGGCGCAAACGGTAAGCGGACGATCACTACCACCGACAGCTCGTCACCAGGCAAATCGACTCCTTCCCAAAAATTGCTTGTTCCAAACAAAATCGCTTGTTCAAACTGTTGAAACGCTCTTGTCAGTTTTGCTGCACTGCCGCTTTGTACTCCCTGGGCGATCAATACATGTTCTCCGCTTCGTTCATCCATATTCATCGCGGCGGCAGTCAATCGCAGCAGCTCGTAAGAAGTAAAAAGTACGAGCATTTTCCCTTTGATTCGTTCAGCAATTTGTGCTATCCCTTCAGCCACAGCGGAAGCATATTCTTCTAATGATACAGAAGAAATGGATGGAAAATCGCTCGGAATCATTAGGATCGCTTGTTCTTTATACGAAAACGGGGACGGAATCGTTTGGCAAATTGGATAAAAGTCACTTAATCCGAGACGGGATATCATATATGCGAAACTGCCATTCATCGTTAATGTCGCCGATGTAAGCACAACGCTTTTTTTTCGCATAAACAGCCGTTCGGCAAAAAATTCATCGAGCTGAATCGGCTGCGAATAAATCGCAGTAGCGTTTGCCGCTCCCTTTTCCTCCGCTTCGATCCACCGCACCATCATTGGATCATCGCTTTCCATTAAATCGAACAATGCATCGACAATGTGGCTCAAGGAGGAAACGTCGGAAAAATACGAACATGACTTATTGGATATGGATGTTTCCATTTCGTTTTGTATGAAAATCGCCTGCAACCGCTTTGTTTCGTCAACAAGCTGGGCAATATGATCACGTACCCGCCATAGCAGTTCTTTCATTGCGCTCCATTGGCGGCCGCTTTCTTTTTTTGGCGCAATGCGATAGCGGCAGCGCCCCGATTCCGGCGGCTTTCGGTCTAATGCATAACGGCGCATCATGCGAAACAGCTCGTCACACTCAAACTGAAGCTCTTCCACAAGCCGCTCACAACGCAAAAAACGATCCTCCGCATTTAGATGATGCCGTTCAAATAATTTCATCAACTTCGCAAGCGAACCATTTTCACTTATTTTACCAATTCTTGTTAATAGCAAACGAATAGACACATAATCGACTTGTTGCCCGAAATAACGGGACGCCACATCTTCCAGATGGTGCGCCTCATCAATGACTATATGTTCATAATCAGGCAAAAGCGGTGTAGAAGCAGTAACGTCATGCAATAAAAAAGCGTGATTGGTGATCACAATATCGGCTTCTTCAGCACGCTGTTTCGCTCGTAAAAAGAAATTATATTTGCCGCCGTTATCTTCCTCATCCATAAACAGAAATGGCAAAAATAAACGTGCTCCAGATGAGACGTTTAATTCGTCTATATCTCCTGTTTCCGTTTTCGTCAACCAAACAAGAAGCTGGCATTTCAACAATACAACATCATAGTTTTGATGATGCTCCCGCAAAAAAGCGACAAACTTATCCAATGAAAGATAATTGCGCTTCCCTTTCAGCACTGCTACGCGAAGCGGAAACGGAACAATCGTTTTTACGAAAGGGATGTCGCGCTCAAGCAGCTGCTGTTGCAGCTGGAGCGTATGCGTGCTAATCACGACGCGCTTTTGCCGCTCATACGCAAAAAAGGCGCTTGGAATTAAATACGCCAGCGATTTGCCAATGCCTGTCCCCGCTTCGACTAAAGCGTGCTGCGACGTGTCGAGCGCCTCATAAACGAGCTTCATCATTTCCCATTGCCCATCTCGTCTTTCATAATGATCAAGCGGAAGCGTATGCGGACCGGCAAAAAATTCGGCAAACGAAGCTTGCTTGTTGCCGCCTTTGTCTTTTTTCTGCATGGGAGCAGGTTTTTTTAGCGCAACGCCATGGTAAAATATATATGACTTCTCATCGGCTAAAGATGTCATCTTTTCTATCATCATATTGTCCAGCAACGAATATAAATCGCTTTTCAAATAGGGCGACAAGCGCTTTAAATGTTGCAGCGTCGCAAGCGGCAGCTGGCGCAAGCGGTCCAGTAACGCGATGAATAATTTAGCGGTGACTTCCGCATCGCTGTCAGCGTGATGTGGCTGGTTATGGGTAATACATAGAAGTTTTGCCAAATCTGTTAATTTATAACTTTCAGCATCTGGAAAAACGATGCGGGCAAGTTCGACCGTATCGATCGTCGGCCCTGAAAATGGGGGAAATCCTGCCATCTGTAATTCTTCCTGTAAAAACTGCAAATCAAACGAGACGTTATGGGCGACGAAATAAGATTGCTGCAGCATGTCGGCGACTTTCGCCGCTTCCTCAGCAAAAATAGGCGCATCAGCGACCATTTGTTCATTAATGTTCGTTAACTGCTGAACAAATGGAGGAATATCCCTCTCTGGATTGAAAAAACTCGAGAAACGATCGACAATCTGCCCGTTTTCTACGACTACCATGCCAAGCTGAATAATGCGGTCGCCTTTTTTCGGAACATTCCCCGTTGTTTCTAAATCCATGATTACAAACCGGTCTTTCATATCGTCACCTCAAAATAAAAAAGCGTAACGAAAGGGGCCTTTTCGCTCGCGAAATAGCCCCCTATTCTTTCTTTTATTATAAAACCGTATGTGCTGGTTCTTCGACAATGAGCTGCTGAATGCGATTGTTCTCGTCCATAATCGCGATTTTCGGGCGATGTTGGGCGATTTTTTCCTCAGGAACGATCGCATAGGAAATTACAATAATGACATCCCCCTTTTGCACAAGCCGGGCAGCGGCGCCATTCAAACAAAATACCCCGCTGCCGCGCTCACCAGGAATAATATATGTTTCAAAACGCGCTCCATTATTATTGTTGACAATTTGCACTTTTTCATTAGCAACCATGCCGACCGCATCCAAAATGTCAGCATCGATCGTAATGCTGCCAACATAGTTCAAATTTGCCTCCGTTACACGAGCGCGGTGAATTTTCGCGTTCATTAATGTGCGAAACATAAAGAAATCCCCCCAATAGCGTCACTTTATATCCATTACGATATTATCGATGAGACGGGCATTAGCAAAACGAACGGCAACAGCGACAATCACTTTTCCGCATAGCTTTTCAAGCGATTTTAACTCCGGGTAAGAGTATATTTCCACATAATCGATCTCCGCGCTTGTGTGCGCTTGAATATAGTTTTTTACTAATGCGCGAACCGTCTCCGGATGGCGCTCTCCGTTCTCGATTGCCTGTTTTGCCTGTTGCAGCGCTTGGTAGAGCGCCGGTGCCTCTTTTCGTTCTTCCGGCGATAAGTAAACGTTGCGGGAACTTTTGGCAAGGCCGTCTTCTTCGCGAACGGTCGGTACAGCGACTAATTCGATTGGGAAATGAAAATCGCGAATAAGTCCGTCAACCACCGCGACTTGCTGCGCGTCTTTCATCCCGAAATAAGCACGCGTCGGCATGACAATGTGAAACAATTTCGTCAAGACGGTAGCAACGCCGTCGAAATGGCCAGGTCTTGATTTTCCGCAAAGCACGTCGACGCGCTCTTTCACGACCACTTGCACGCTTAATGGGCGCGGATACATTTCCTCTACACTTGGGCAAAAGAAAACGTCGACACCGTTTTCTTTCGCAATGCGCTCATCGCGCTCGATATCGCGCGGGTATCGCTCAAAATCTTCATTTGGACCGAACTGAAGCGGATTGACAAAAACGCTTAATGCGACGATATCGTTTTCCTCACGCGCTTTTCTAATGAGAGCAACGTGCCCTTCGTGCAAATATCCCATCGTCGGCACAAAACCGATCGTTTTTCCCTCAAGGCGATATTGTTGCATCATCGTTTGCATGTCTTGTACTTTCGTTGTCACTATCATAATTGTTTTCCTCCGTATAGGGCAACCCATTCTTCTTCCTTCATCGTAAACATATGAGCTGCTTCCGGAAACCGCCGCAGCTTCACATCAGCAACGTAATTGGCAAGCGCGTGGGTAATCGTTTCTTGAATATTGGCGTATTTTTTCACGAATTTCGGAACACGGTCCACTCCATATCCAAGCACATCATGATATACGAGTACTTGACCATCCACTTCGTTGCCAGCGCCGATGCCGATGGTCGGGATCGTCAACTGTTTTGTAATTTCCGCGGCAATTTGTTTCGGCACACATTCCAAAACGAGAGCGATCGCGCCAGCTTTTTCGCACAACTTAGCGTCTTCCATCAGCTTCCGGGCGCTTTCCGCGTCTTTGCCCTGCACTTTATAGCCGCCAAGCACCCCAACAGACTGCGGAGTAAGCCCAAGATGTGCCACGACAGGAACTCCCGCTTTTGTAAGCGCGCGAATAACGTTGACAACGTCATCGGCGCCTTCCACTTTCACCGCGTTTGCCCCTGATTGTTGCATGATGCGTTGCGCATTGCGGAGCGCTTCTTCCATGGACAAATGATAAGACATAAACGGCATGTCGGTTACGATAAACGTGTTTGGCGCTCCGCGGCGTACCGCTTTCGTATGATGAATCATCTCTTCAACGGTAACGGGTATCGTTGAATCATACCCTAAAACGACCATCCCAAGCGAATCGCCGACTAAAATCATATCCACTCCCGCTGCTTCCGCCAGTTTCGCCGACGGGAAATCGTAAGCAGTCAGCATGACAATCGGCTCATTTTCTTGCTTCATTCGCAAAAAGTCGGTTTTCGTTTTCATTACTTATCCCTCCTCTTTTGTCGCAGAGGAGATGAATCACCGAACAAAAAAACCTTCTTTCTCTACCTTGAGAAAGAAGGACACTTATAGCCACAATCGGTCGAGTTCATCCCTCTGTCCAAGTCCTTCTAAGGATCAAGGCAGATCGCGTTTTTTTATTGAATTGTCACTTACTTGTTTCGGTGCAGTTCTTTCGTAGAAGATACTGCCCTTCTCCTTGTACGTTTGTATTTTAACAAAATTGTCACAATTTTTCTAGACGGATGCCTATAATTGAATATCAGCGGAGTGAATATAATGGATCTGTTTGTCTTCGTCTTCCAACATAAGCACGCCTTCATCAGTAATGCCAAGCGCAATTCCTTTCATCGTCCCGGTTAACGTTCGGGCGACAATTTCTTTTCCGATGCTGACGGCATATCCTTCCCATAATAGTTTAATCGGGCGGAATCCATATTGCAAATATTGTTCATATAATTTTTCGAGCCGCAATAAAATTTCTTGGATAAGCTTTGCCCGTTGAATGCGCTCTCCTTTTTCGATCGAAAGCGACGTGGCAATGGCACGGATTTCTTCCGGAAATTGCTCGATCGTTTGGTTGACGTTAATGCCAATGCCGATAATGACCGAATGAATCCGGTCAGGCTCTGCTTGCAATTCCGTTAAAATGCCGACACATTTTTTTCCGTCAATTAAAATATCGTTCGGCCATTTAATATCTGGAACGATATTCGTCACTTCCTGGATCGCCTGCGCAATCGCAACGGCGGTCAGCAACGTAAGCTGCGGGGCTTTCTGTGGCGGAATCGGCGGACGTAAAATGAGACTCATCCATATTCCCGTTCCTTTCGGAGAAAACCATTTGCGGTCCATCCGCCCGCGTCCAGCCGTTTGCTGTTCAGCGATCACCAGCGTTCCTTCTTTCGCACCTTCATATGCGAGTTTTAAAGCAATCTGCTGCGTCGATGCTACCTCTTCTTCAAAATGAATATGGCGGCCAAATGTTTTTGTCTTTAAACCAAGCTGAATTTCATTCGCTGTCACTTTATCGGGAGTTTTTACGATGCGGTAGCCGAGACGGCGCACCGCTTCTAATTCAAACCCTTCCTTCCGCAGCTCTTCGATATGTTTCCAAACAGCCGTCCGCGAACAACCGAGCATTTCGCTAATTTTTTGTCCAGAAATAAAATCTCCATTTGCTTCGGAAAACAGCTCTAACAATTTTCTTCGCGTATCAGATTGCGATGAATGAGCCATTCGTGAATCCGCTCCTTATGGTTTTCTACTTCCCCATAAATCACCGCTCGCTCGATGAGCGCCAACATCTCTTTTACCCAAGGTCCTCCCGGTTTGCCAAACCATTTCATGATGTCATGTCCGCGCACCGCTAATTCGCTTTTTGTTTTAATTGGAAGAGACATAAACAATTCGCGCAACTTTTTGCGACGCTCGTCCACGTTTTCACCGTTTGCCACCGAACGAACCGTTTCTGCGGCAATCGCATGCTCCAGCCCAAACGCAAATAATCGCTCTTTCGTCCAGTCGCTATCGGAATGCGTCGTTTGCACAATCCGTAAAACCGTCTCCACTTCTTTAATAATACGATTGGGCAATTTCCACGCCCGTAAAAAGCTAACAGGCGAATCGACGCGAAGAATGTAGCATAAAAATCCCCACCGCTGCCCGCGCGAATCAAGCAGCCCCCAATCATAACGGGCAGCCGTTTGCAGTTCCCTTTCTTTCTCACGAAGCATCGGCAAATAGAAAAACAACCGCGTTTCTACCAACAAGGACAATGCCCGGCTTGCAAACGGGCCTTCCAACAGCTTTTCAAATTCCATCGTCATCCGCTCCACCGAAATGTGGGCAAGAAGCGCGGCGTTTTCTATAATTGCCTGCTTTGTTTCTTCATCAAGGGAAAATCCAAGCTGACTGACAAACCGGATCGCACGCATCATTCTTAACGCATCTTCGGAAAATCGCTCTTTTGGATCGCCGACCGTGCGAATCACGCGATTGGTGATCGCGTCTTGTCCGTCAAATGGATCGATCAGCTTTCCGGCTTCATCCATCGCGATCGCGTTCATCGTGAAATCGCGGCGTTTTAAATCTTCGTAAAGAGAACGGACGAACGTCACCGATTCCGGACGGCGGTGGTCTTCATAGTTGCCATCGGTGCGGAACGTCGTCACTTCATACGGAATTCCGTCATGAATGACGACAACGGTACCATGCTGTGAGCCGATATCAATCGTTTTCGGGAACAATTGCATTACTTCGTGCGGCAGTGCGCTTGTCGCGATATCGACATCGCCAATGTTCCGCTTTAATAAAAGATCGCGCACCGCCCCGCCGACAAAATACGCTTCATATCCGTGCTTCTTTAGCTGCTGGATAATGCCAAGCGCTTTTTGAAACGGTTCTTTCATGGCCTCACCCCTTTGCGAGCGAAAAATAAATATCTTCATATTGCTTGACGATGTGCTCGGAATGAAATTTTTCATATACGGTTTGCACTGCCTGCGTTGCCATCCATGTATGAAGGCGTTTATCCGTTAAAATGCGAAGCGCCTTATCAGCAGCTTCTTCCACATTTCCGAGCTCGCATAAAAATCCTGTTTTACCGTCCGCAATCACTTCCGGAATGCCACCGATCGCTGTGCCGATGCAAGGAACGCCGCAGGCCATCGCTTCTAAGAGCACGAGTCCAAAGCTTTCTTTTTCGGATAATAGCAATTTTATATCGCTAATCGAATATAATTCATCGAGTTTATCTTGTTTTCCTAAAAAACGGACGTCATCGCCAAGCCCAAGCTCTTTCACAAGGCGGCAGACGACCGTCATTTCCGGGCCGTCGCCGACAAGCAGCAGCTTTGCCGGCAACCTCTTGCGAATGAGAGAAAATACGCGTACGACATCAGGAACACGTTTGACGTTTCGAAAGTTGGATACGTGAATGACAACTTTTTCGTTTTCATTAATGCCGTATTCCCTCTTTAAATAATCGACGTTTTTTTTGCGGTATACACGCTCATCCACAAAGTTATAGACGGTTTGGATCGGCTTTTGCACGTCAAGAAGCTCATGCGTCTGGCGAACGAGCGCATTCGAAACAGCAGTGACGGCATCCGATTGTTCAATGCCAAATTTAATCATATCGCTTAACGACGGGTCATAGCCGAGCACAGTAATGTCCGTTCCGTGCAATGTCGTAACAATCTTTAACTTTCCGCCTACCATTTGCCGCGCTAACACAGCGCAAACAGCGTGCGGAACGGCGTAGTGGGCGTGCAGTACGTCAAGCCGCTCCCGCTTCGCCACTTCGGCAATTTTGCTCGCCAGCGCTAAATCGTACGGCGGATATTGAAACACGGAATATGGATTGACGCTTACTTCATGATAATAAATGTTGCCATACACTTTATTGAGGCGAAACGGCATGCTTGAAGAAATAAAATGAATTTCATGCCCTTTTTCCGCCAGCAATTTTCCTAATTCGGTAGCGACGACGCCAGAGCCTCCTACCGTCGGATAACAAACGATTCCTATTTTCAGCCTCATTGTCACACTCCCAGCAAATCATTGGAAATTTTGAGCGGTTTTTTCGCAAAAAATCCTTCGGCAAACGTAACGCCAACTTCTTTTCCGAATAACCGCTCGCGGCTTTCCACCATGTCGATATAGCCGTCTGTAAGCGGTGTGTCGACAGATCCCGCCGTTTTTGTAAACTGGCTTTCATAAGCGCGTAAACTAGCTATTTTTTTGTCAATCGTATCGCTAATGTCGATGACAAACTGCGGACGTTCCCACGCGTTAATCATGTAATAATAAACAGATGGCACGCGGTGCGCTGGCAAGTCCGGTTCCGTTTTGTAGCGGCGGATGCCGGCGGAAAACACCGCCTCTTCAACAAGACGAGCGCAATGTCCATGATCTGGATGCCGGTCCACCCAATAAGGGGCAAACACAACGCGCGGGCGGTATCGGCGAATGACAGAAGCGATGCTTCGAACCGCTTCCTCAGTCGGATGCAAACCGCGGTCCGGAAGCCCGAGGTTTATTCTTGTGGCAACTCCTAATATATTCGCGGCATCCGTTGCTTCTTTTTGCCGCAATTCCACCGTTCCGTTCGATGATAGCTCGGCCAGCGTTAAATCGCAAATGCCAATGCGATACCCTTTTTTCGCATATTTTGCAATCGTTCCCCCCATCCCGATCTCCACATCATCCGGGTGGGCACCGAACGCCAACATATGTAGCTGCTCATATTCCATTTGCCTCACCTTTTCTTCCGCGAACAATATTCCTCCACGCAAAATCGCCGCGCTCTAGCCCTTTAATTAAAATTTCTGCCGTCCCCATATTGGTCGCAAGCGGCACGGAATAGACATCGCATAAACGAATGAGCGCGCTGACATCCGGCTCATGCGGCTGCGCCGTCAACGGATCGCGGAAAAATATCACCATATCCATTTCGTTGCGGGCAATCATTGCACCAATTTCTTGATCGCCGCCATACGGTCCCGATTGAAAGCGATGCACCGGTAGCCCTGTCGCTTCTTGAATGCGCAATCCGGTCGTGCCCGTCGCATACAGTTCATGTCGTTCTAAAATCGGCTGATAGGCAGTCACAAATTCAATCATCTCCGCCTTCTTTTTGTCATGCGCGATCAACGCGATTTTCACAATAGCACCCCCGCTTATTTCTTCACACTTCTTGCCGCTGCTTTACTCGATAATATGTTCCAAGCCGTATACGAGCGTATGTAACTTCACGACCGTTTCCACTGACAATTTTACTCCAGACATGAAAGAGGCTCGGTTGAATGAATCATGGCGAATTGTTAACGCTTGTCCGTTCCCACCAAAAATCACTTCTTGATGGGCGATAAGCCCCGGAAGGCGAACGCTATGAATTGGTATGCCGTCATATGTCGCGCCGCGGGCTCCGGCGAGCGTCTCCTTTTCATCCGGATGTCCTTGTTTTTTCGATGGGCGCACCATCGAAATAAGCTGGGCTGTCTTCACAGCCGTTCCAGATGGAGCATCCAGTTTTTGATCGTGATGCAATTCGATAATTTCGACATCTGGAAAATATTTTGCCGCCATTTGCGCAAATTTCATCATTAAAATGGCGCCGAGCGCAAAGTTTGGCGCAATGATCGCCCCAATTTCTTTTTCTTCTGCTAACTTGGTTAGGCGTTGAATATCTTCATTCGTAAAGCCGGTCGTGCCGACAACAGGACGGACTCCGTATTGAAGCGCGATTTCCGTATGCCTTTTTCCAGCTTCCGGCGTTGTTAAATCAATGAGTACGTCCGGCTTCACTTCTTGAAAGCAGCGGGCTGCATCGGTATAAATCGGAGCGTGGACACCAGAAAATCCTTCCACATCCGCTAAATCTCCTCCGTCGTTTTTCCGGTCAATGACGCCGACAAGTTGAAAATGTTCGGTTTTTTGTACAAGCGAAACCGCTTCACGTCCCATTCGGCCGCGCGGACCAGCAATGACGATGCGAATCGTTTCCATTATGCTTCCTCCTTTTCTTTTCGCGTCCAACGGTCTTTATCGCGCGTGCGAAACTTTTCCATCACCATATCATGCGCTTGTTGCAAGTCGATATGGAGGGAATTGGCAAAGCAAATAAGGACAAATAACAAATCACCAAGCTCTTCTTCGATCGTTTTTTCTTTTTCCGTCTGTTTTTTCGGTTTTTCGCCATAATAATGGTTGATTTCCCGCGCCAGCTCGCCAAGCTCTTCCGTCAGTCTTGCCAGCATGGCAAGCGGGCTGAAATACCCTTCTTTAAATTGGCTAATATATTCATCGACTTCTTGTTGCAGTTGCTTTATCGTCTTTTCTTGCATAAATGTCACCTCTCATGTTTTCATGTTAGCGAAAAGCAACGTTTTTGACAAATATTTTTGCGTACTGCGCCTGCGCGTTGCTTGTGTGTACAACTTCGTCTATAATTAAGGGCGCCGACATTATAAAAACGGAGGTAGCCTATGGTCTTTGGATTAAAAATAAAAAATATCATTTTCATTTTGTTCGGTGCCGCCATTTTCGCATTTGGAATTGTCCATTTTAACATGCAAAACAACTTGGCAGAAGGCGGCTTTACCGGAATTACGCTGCTGCTTTACTTTTTGTTTGGCATTGACCCGTCCTATACAAACTTGGCATTGAACATTCCTCTCTTTTTTATCGGCTGGAAATTGCTTGGCCGCCACACGTTTTTATACACAATGATTGGAACCGTTGCCGTTTCTCTCTTTCTTTGGATTTTTCAACGTTACACCATTCATATGCCGCTGAAACACGATATGACGTTGGCCGCATTGTTCGCCGGCGTCTTTATCGGCGTCGGCCTCGGCATTATTTTCCGCTATGGCGGAACAACGGGCGGCGTCGATATTATCGCTAGACTCGTCTATAAATATAAAGGAATCAGCATGGGAAAAACGATGTTTACATTTGACGCGGTTGTCATTACACTTTCTTTGCTTTACCTCTCTTATCGCGAGGCGATGTATACGCTTGTTGCGGTGTTTATCGCCGCTCGCGTCATCGATTTTATGCAGGAAGGCGGCTATGCAGCAAAAGGGGCGATGATTATTTCCGAAAAAAGCGAAGAAATTGCCAACAAAATTTTAACGGAAATGGATCGCGGCGTAACGGTTTTAAAGGGGCGAGGCTCTTATACGAAACGCGATCGCGATGTATTGTATTGCGTTGTCGCGAAAAACGAACTGCCGCGTTTGAAAAGCGTCATTATTTCCGTCGATCCCCACGCATTTGTCGCGGTTACGGACGTTCATGACGTACTTGGAGAAGGCTTTACGCTTGATGAACGGAAACAGCCGCTTGAACGTTGAAACAATAAAAAGGGCGCCATTGGCCCCTTTTTCTTATTCGTTTTGATGTGTGCGATCTTTTTCTTTTTCCCCGCGGTATTTCCGCCATCCGACATAAGATAGCGTCAGCACGATGATTCCCCCAATGGAAATCATCACCCATATTAGCGAAGAGTCGGCTTCATCCTTTTTTGCTCCTTCAAACAATGATTGCAAGTCCGCACGCATATTTTTTAAATGTTTATGCTGTTCTTCTTCGTTTAATTGTTGAAACGCCGGTGTTTGCAGCATTTCCATCTCTTCATCGATTTTTTTCGCCACCTCTGGCGGCACATCAATTTTGACGCTCGGCTCCACCAGCTCATAACGATTCAAAAATTCACGAAGAGAAGCGGCAAATGCGTCTTCTTTTCCTTGACCTGCCGTTCTCTCGAGCTGATCAAACGCTCCCATTATCGTTGTTTCCATCTCCGTCCAAAGCGGCTGGTGCCGCGAATGAATCGCATCAACAACGAGGCGAAACTGCGTTACTTTATCAATCCTTTCCTCTTCGGGCAATGAAGATGCTGTTATCGTTTTCAGCGCATTTTCATGAGTGACGGTAATCGCTCGAAGTTCATCCGCTGATTGCAGCCGATCCCGCGCGTTTATTTGAAAAAATTGGTTCCAGAAATAGGTCAATACTTCTTTTGCTTCTTCAAACCGTCCGTTTTTCGCCAATTGTAACGCTTGATCTGAAATTTGATCTAATTTTTTCCAATCAACATTATTTTCAGCGGCGTAAGCAAGCAGTGGAAATGCACAAATGAGCGCGATACAAGCAAGCAGCCATATTCGCTTCATTCTTGTCCCTCCTCCATTCACTACTACAATGTATGAAGGAGTGGACAAGAGTAGACCATCAATTTAATGAAAGAACAAGCCGGTTTTTTCGCAAACATAACAAATAACTAATCGCAATCGAAGCGATGCTAAGCCAAAATGTAAAATAGCCGATCGGCGAAATATATTCATTTAAAACGCTGTAGCGCGGCATCATTCCAAAAACATAGTCGATGATGTCATTATGCAACGTCCAAACCGCGGCGAACAATAAATGCGGCCAGCGAAACCGATAAAACGGGGCGTATAATATCCCTTCGATCGCCATTGCCCCGTGCGAAATGATCAACATCCATCCTGCGATTTCAAGCGCTCCTGTCACTTTCCATACTAACAAATTCATTACAACTGCCCAAACGCCATACTTTACTAATGTCACGATCGCTAATGCTTCCAATAGCGGAAAATGACGGCGAAGCAAAAACGCGATCAGAACGAGCGCAAAAAATAGACTTGCAGTCGGGCTGTCCGGGACAAACGGTAAAAAAATCGCCGGAGTTTCCGCCAGCTGATAACGGTACCATATATATCCGTAAATCGTTCCGATCACATTGACGATAAGCAAAAACCATAAAATAGAACGGTGGGCCAGCAGCGGATAAAACCATTTCATGAAATACACACCCTTCTTCCTGCGATTGCTGTAATGAAAAAAGCTGACTAATTATAGTCAGCTTTTCCTTCGGTAAGCGTTTATTTCTCTTTTAATCCTGCAATAAATTCAGAGAGCTTTTTCAACTCTTCATCCGTGCCTTTGAAAACGCCCGGAGGCATGCTGCCTTTACCTTGTTTCGCGATTTTCGCGATTTCTTCCGGCTTCAAGCCAGTGCCAATAAGCGATGGCGCAGCGGCACCGCCGGATAAGTTTTCACCGTGACATGACGTGCATGTATTCGCTTGGGCGATTTTATATCCTTCCGCATTTTTATCAATTTCCACTTCCGCACGGATTTTTCCTTGTTCTGCCGCTTTTTTCCAGTCATGCGTGACAACGGCTTCCCAAGTTAAATACACCATTGCCGCAAGCGTTAAAAGCATCATTCCGGTAGCAACAGGGCGCTTCCATGGACGTCGTTCCGGACCGCGATCCAAAAACGGCGCCAACAATAACGCGCCAAATGCCAACCCCGGTATCACAATTGCTCCGATCACCGTATAAGGACCTGATGCATACGAATATTTGAGCAGCTGATATAAGAACAAGAAGTACCAGTCCGGGAGCGGAATATACGCCGTATCCGTCGGATCAGCAATGCGTTCCAATGGAGACGGATGGGCGACTGTTAAACATAAAAAGCCGACTAAAAAGACGGAGCCGACAAGCCATTCTTTTAATAAGAAGTTTGGCCAAAACGCTTCCGTTTTCCCGGGATATTCCGAATAATCTTTGGGAATATTCGGCTTTCTCACAGCGGGAACGCGGGAATCGCCGACAAATTTCATTCCTTTTCCGCGATGCATTACGTATCCCCTCCTTTATCTTAAATCACTAAATAGCACTCGTGCGAATCATAGCGGACCAGAAATACCTTGTCTACGAATCATTAAGAAGTGTGCCGCCATCAAACCAAGCAAAATGCCAGGCAAGAAGAAGACGTGAATGGCAAAGAATCTCGTTAATGTTTGCGCACCGACAATTTCTGGGTCTCCGGCGAGCAACGTTTTAATGGCTGGGCCGATAATCGGTGTTGCCTCCGCAATTTGCAAACCTACTTTCGTCGCAAATAGCGCTTTCATATCCCAAGGCAACAAGTAGCCGGTAAAGCCAAGCCCCATCATGACCATGAAAATAAGCACGCCGACGATCCAGTTTAACTCCCGCGGCTTTTTGTATGCTCCTTGGAAAAAGACGCGCAGCGTATGTAAAAACATCATGACGATAACAAGGCTCGCTCCCCAGTGATGCATACCGCGGACGATCTGTCCGAACGCCACTTCGTTTTGCAAATAGTAAACCGACTCCCACGCGTTTTTAATATCTGGAACGTAATACATCGTCAAAAACATCCCAGATAAAATTTGAATGACGGTAACAAAAAACGTTAATCCACCAAAACAATAAACGAACGCAGAAAAGTGATGAGCTGGGTTTACATGTTCTGGAACTTCATGGTCAGCGATATCCCGCCACAAAGGCGTAATATCCAAACGTTCGTCAATCCAGTCATAAAGCTTATTTAACACGACGTATTACGCCTCCCCTCGTGGTTTCGCTTTTCCTAAGTATAATTTTCCATCTTTCACTTTGTACTCGTAACGGTCTAACGGAGCTTGTGGCGGCGTTCCCGGTACATTCGTGCCGTCTTTCGTGTAGCGCCCGTAATGGCAAGGGCAGAAAAATTGGTTCGGATGCTCTTTATCCGTGTTCCAGTCCACCGTACAGCCAAGATGTTTACAAATTGGAGAAAGCGCTACAATTTCTCCTTTTTCGTTTTTATACACCCACGCGGATCTCGGCTCTTCCGACTCGTACCAAGCGTCTTTCACTTTGACTTTGAAGTCAAAACGCTTTGGCTCCGTCGTAATGTCCTTGACATCCGCTACCGCGACCATGTCCGTTCCCTTTTCTTCTTTTAAAATCGGATCAAACGCGAAACGGAGCATCGGCATTAAAGTTCCGGCAGCCATGAAACCGCCTACGCCAGTCAGCGCGTAGTTTAAAAATTGGCGTCTTGTTACGCGATGTTTGTCGCTCATCGTCTTCCCCCCTCTATATAAAATGAAGTCCATCCGGACGGTATCGTATAACACAATATAAAACTAGGACATTCTAATGATAGCTCAATCGGCGGACAAGGTCAATATCATCGTCGCTTTAACCTTCCAACTTCCTAATCATGTCGCCGCTTTATGACCATTGTGATATGAAAAAGTTCAGCAATCGAGATGTTTGTTCACGGACGATTTCATGCTTATACGATTCATCCATATTTTGTAACGGAACCGCCGGCACTATCCACAGCCTGCCAGAAAGCTGCGTTTCATACTCTTTCCATGCATGGTCACATGTCACATAAAAAACATGCTTCATCCCGTCTTCCATTAGTTGCCTTGTCCAATGTCCAAGCCGCTGAACGATTCCTTCACGTTGTTCGTTCGCAAAATATGCAAATGGCGGAAATAAAAACACCCTTCCCTTTAGCTGCCGTTCCGCCTCGTTGGCAATTAGCTGCACAAGCTCCCCTCCTGATGCGGCCGCCCTGGCGCCATCCGCAATCGTAATCGGAATAAGCGAAATTAAGGCGGTGTCGATATAATCTTTTTCTTTCGCGTATATCTCCACATCCGCTGCTATCCATTTCATGCACATTCCCCTTCTTTAAAAGCATTATTTTCTTTATCAACAATACCATATTTTCGCAAAAAGAAAAACCTTGCATTCTGCAAGGCTTCACAACTGTTTCAGCTGATCGGTAAGGCGGCGGAATGCTTCCGCATCTTGACGGTCTAGCGCGTCATCAATCAGCTTCATTAACCGTTCCCGTTGAAATTCGTAAAGCGATTTTTCTAGAAACTGCTCAGCCAGCCGCCGATCGTTTTCGTCTACTTGCACTTGTTTTGGAGCATACGGATTTTCTTCCAGTACGGCGACATATTGCGGCGAGTGGAAAGAAGCACGGAAATTCAGCTGAATATAAATATCTTCCTCTCGGTTTAACCGGATATCATGGAACGATTTTTCGGCATCTGTCGTCATGACGTTGCCTTTATAAAAGCGGAACGGTACGTCGTCGACGCAATGGGTGGACATGATGATGCCGCGCGGGCAATATTGGGCGTTTTCTACAAAATGGACCTTTTGCATCAATTGATCATGGCTCATTAAATAGTTTAAAATCCAAACACATTCCCGGCGCTTTAACTGGTAATGATTTAAAAACCAACGAATAAACTCTTTTTTCTCATTTACAGATACGTGCGTCATTATGCGCTCCCCCTCTATCGTTTTCCAAGAAAGAGGTAACGTTCACCGCAATCTTTATTCCTCCAATTGTAGCAACATGTCTGCTGCTTCTATATGTCCCGGATCGAGGCGTACGATTTGTTGGAATATTTCTTTCGCTCGCTCCCTATCTCCTTCTTCGATCAGAAAATAACCATATTCTTCGAGAAAATCAATATTATTCTTAAAGAAAGTATATGCCTCTTGATAATGTTTTAATGCATCGGAATACATCTCCAGCTTATGTTTCGCGCGCGCTAAATCCCATTCAAACTGAGGATCATACTCTCCTTGTGCCATCACTTCTTCCAAGCAGGAAACGACTTCTTCATACCGCTCTTGATGCAATAGGAGCGAGCTTAACGTCGTCAACGCCTCGATATATCCTTGGTCAATTTCGATCGCTTTTTTCAGCCACGACTCCGCTTCATCCGGTTTTCCAAGTTTTAAAGCGGCTTTCCCGGCATATAGCAATAATTCTTTATTCCACTCATCAACGTGAATTCCTTCTTTCGCAATTTCATAGCTTTTTTCCAGCTGCCCTTCATGCTCATACGCTTTTGCCAAATAGAGATAAAGCGGCACAAATTCAGGATCAAGCGCTTTTAGCTCGCTTAATTTTTCAATTGCCGTCTGATAGTACTCCGCTTGAAACGCCGTCACTCCATAGCCAAATAATGTTCGGCTATCGATTTTTTCCTGCAGCGCCTCATCGTAATATGGCAGCGCCTGCTCAAATTCGCCGCATAAGCTAAGCGCTTCGGCGAGCCGTTCTGGAATGTGTGTACCGGCAATCGTCTTTTCTTTTTTCAATACTTTCTCATAAAATGATATGCTTTTGGAATATTGTCCCATCGAAAAATATAGCTCCGCCAATGCAAATTGAATAATCGGCTCATCCGGCATTTTTTCGTACGCTTGCTGAAGCTTTCGCTCGCTCACTTCCTCCAGCCCTTGCATTTGATACAAATCAGCGGCAATGAGACATGCACGAGCAAAAAGAGGATCTTCTTCATCGATTTGTTCTAAAATTTCAAGCGCGTTTTCTTCTTCCTCCAGCTCTGTGTATACTTCAGCTAAAAACAAACGGATTTCCCCTTCATCAGGATAACGAAGCGCTAGCTCTTCCAGCAGCTCTTTCGCTTCTTCCAGCATTCCCCATGAATATAAATGATCGGCAAGTTCGTATTTTTCTTCATCGCTGCCATTTTTTTTGATGTCAGGCACAAGCGCTAACGCTTTTTGCACCTCTCCGCTTTCTACAAGGCGAACAATTTCTTCGATTCGTTTCATACGCATAAACCCTTTCCTACTGAAAATGTGCGGCAAACATTCCCGGTGCGCGAACAATCCGCTCTGTACCAAATCCGGGATAAAAGTATAATTGATTTTCTGCTTTAAGCAATCTTCCTTTATGAACGGTAACCACCGGAACATGATTATCATAATCGACAATAGGCGTTTCGGCAACTAAACGGCTCAAAGACTCTTTTTTATATAAATTATAATCTACTTCTCCACCGATGCGGAGATCTCCTTTTTGCGGATAAATTCCAATTTTCTTTAGCACATCCAGTGAAAGCGGCTTCCGTTCCTGCAATGGAAACGGAACAAATGGAATATGATGCATAGCAAGCAGCTTCCGCCATGCTGCCTTTTGTTTTTTCATCCGTCTTTCCTGCGGCCAATGCGGAACAAATGTAAGCGGATGTGTTTTTAACACCTCTGCGATCCAATGCCATGGGACAGAATGGAGCGCATCATTTTCTTTGATTTCGACAAAAATGACGGGAATTTTCCATCGCCTGCAAGCGATTATTAATGACGGAGTGAGCGTATGAAGCGGAACTTTCACACTGATGAAATAATCGATGGGGCTATTTAATAAATGCTGGCGCAAGGCTTGCAGCGCGGGAACAAGCTGTTTTTCCGAAGAAACATCACCAACAGCGAGCAATGTTGTGCAGCCTTGCGCAATCAGATGCTGCTTGACGTATTGCTTGAATTGGAAAAACGACCGCGGCTGCTGAAACGAAAAATCCACCATCACATGTCCAGGCACCACGACCATTTCCCCAATTTCCATTCGCATCCATGTATATTGCTTTGCTTGTTCGCTTATATAATCAATGCGATTACGATCAATCACAAGCGAACAACGCTGAAGCTGTCCGTGGCGAATCACGTACGCTCCTTCAATCACATATGGCATGTCTTCATTCCTCCTTTACGACAAAGCTATGAAGGAATGAAAAGACATATGAATAAAAAAGCAAGAAACGCGCATTGGTTTCTTGCTTTTTTATTTACATTAAGGAATGAAGATGATCAAAAAACGATGGATAAGAAACAGCGACCGCTTCCGGGTGCTTTAAATGGACAGTCCCTTGCGTAATGCAAGCAGCAATCGCTAGCATCATGCCAATTCGGTGATCACCATGGCTGTCAACGACCGCTTCCTTTGCCGTTAACGCTGCTTTTCCATGAATGATCATGCCATCGCCTGTCGCTTCAATATTTGCGCCAAGTTTCCGCAATTCGGTCACGACCGTATCAATTCGGTTCGTTTCCTTCACTTTCAATTCGCTTGCATCCTTAATAACGGTCGTGCCTTCCGCCTGCGTTGCAAGCAAGGCAATGATCGGAATTTCGTCAATTAGCCGCGGAATAAGCGCGCCGCCAATTTCCACCGCTGTTAAATTCGAGGTGCGGACGGTAATATCGCCAAACGGTTCCGTCTCTTCATTGCGGACGTTCTCGATCGTTATGTCCGCGCCCATTTGCTGCAATACATCGATAATCCCTGTTCTTGTCGGATTGAGGCCGACGTTTTTTAATGTAATTTCACTGTTTGGTACAATCGCTCCAGCCACTAAGAAAAAGGCTGCCGATGAAATATCTCCCGGAACGTATATCTTTGTGCCTGTTAGCTGCTGTGGCCCGGTCACGGAAACCGTGCGGCCGTCCACGGTGACGTTCCCGCCAAACAACCGAATCATCCGCTCAGTATGATCGCGGGAACGGTGCGGTTCCGTTACGGTCGTAGTGCCATCTGTCGCCAATCCCGCCAGCAAAATTGCCGATTTCACTTGCGCGCTTGCGACAGGAGATTCATAATGAATCGGCCGAAGTTCGCCGCCGCGAATCGATAGCGGAGTATAGTTTCCATGCTCGCGGCCGTCAATATGTGCGCCCATCATTTTCAGCGGCTTTGTCACCCTACCCATCGGCCGCTTGGCGATCGATTCATCGCCAATCAGGCAAGAATGAAACGGGCAGCCCGCTAAAATTCCCAGCAACAACCGTGCCGTTGTCCCGGAATTACCGACATGCAAAATATCAGTTGGCTCCTTAAGCTCTTTTAGTCCTTTTCCTTCCACAACAACATCGCTTCCGTTTTGCTCGATCAATACTCCCATTTTGCGAAAACAGTCAATCGTACTTAAACAATCTTCTCCTGGCAAAAAATTGGCAATCGTTGTCGTTCCATTGGCGATCGCCCCAAGCATTACAGCGCGATGGGAAATCGATTTGTCGCCTGGAACATCGATCGTTCCTTGCAATGACGAAACATTCGTTCGCAACTTCTGCACGTCGTTTCCCCTCCGTCTATCCTTCATATGTATTATAATTCGTATGTTTTTGAATGCACGCTTTCGCTTTTGCCCGGTCTTCCTCGCTTTGAAAGCTGAGGCGAAGCACACCATAAATTTCTTCTCTCGTTTCGATAATCCGGATGTTTGTAATGCTAATTTGTTCTTTCGCAAGATAGCCGGTAATTTCGGAAATCACCCCAGGGTAATCAGGAACATCGACATATAAGTCGTAAAAAGATGGAATAGCCCCTTTCGTTCGCGCTGGAAGTCCGTCGCGAAACTGTTTTGCTTGCAAAAAATAGCGATAAATCGCTTCGCTGTTTTCCGCTTCCACAATCGAACGGAGCTTCTGCATCTCCGAAATCCAGCTATCAAATAGCGCCAACAGCTCCTCCTTATTATGTATAAAAATATCGCGCCACATTTCCGGGTTGCTTGAGGCGATGCGCGTAATATCGCGAAATCCCCCTGCGGCAAGGCGGCTGACAAGCGGATTTTCTTTTTCGTACCGCTCTGCTTGGTGGACAAGGCTTGCCGCGATAATATGCGGGAAATGGCTAATCACTCCGGTGATGCGATCATGCTCTTTTGGCGACAGCACGACAAACTGCGCTTTCGTTCCTTTTAGCCACTCCTTTAATCGTTCAACCTCCTCCGCCGCCACGCCATTCGTCGGCGTCAATACGTAAAAGGCGTTTTCAAACAAATGCGCCCGCGCCGCAGCAACACCGCTTTTATGCGAACCTGCCATCGGATGGCCGCCGATAAACGTTATTCCTTGCTTTCCTAACTGCTCCGCATGCTTGACAATCCGCTGCTTTGTGCTTCCAACATCCGTTACAATCACGTTTCCCTTTAAAACATCGGCGCGCATTTCCGCCAAAATTTTCTCCGTCTGCATGACAGGGGTGGCTAAAATGACCAAATCCGCCTGCCTCATCCCTTGTTCAAGGGAAGAAGCCATTTCATCAATCACTTTCAATGTGCGCGCAAGTTTCATCTCATTTTCGTTTACATCATATCCAATAATGACGGCATTCGGATGCGCTCTTTTAATCGCCAGCGCCATCGAGCCGCCGATTAAGCCAAGCCCAACGATAAAAACGTTTCCTTCCAACTGCTTCACCTTCTCTAGAAAATGCACCCGCTGCTTTTGCAAGCAACGGGGCGAATGATAGATTGCTATACAAGTTGCTTTGCTTTCAACATCTGCGTCAATGCAGCAATAACCCGTTCGTTTTGCTCGCGCGTACCGACCGTAATGCGTACCGCCGTTGGAAAACCGAGCGCGTTCCCAGAGCGAACGATAATTCCGCGTTCTAGCAAATATTGAAAAACTTCATTCCCTTCAATGCCAAAATCGATCAACACGAAATTAGTTTGCGACGGATAATAGCGCAACCCGTTTTCCTCGCAAAAGCGATAAAACGTTTGTAATCCTTGCTTATTTTTTTCTACACAGTCGCGAATAAAAGCTTGATCGTCCAACGCAGCAACGGCGGCCGCTTGCGCAATGCTTGATGTATTAAACGGTTCGCGCGCCGGCTCGATATCGCGAACGATCGTTTCGCTGGCAATGCCGTATCCAACCCGGAGCGCTGCTAAACCGTACGCTTTCGAAAACGTGCGTAAAATCATCAAATTTTTATATTGGCGGAGAAGCGGAATGGTTTGCGGATAATCATCCGCCGTCGCATATTCGTAATACGCTTCATCCAAAACGACAAGGACATGGCTAGGAACACGCTCAAGGAAGGAAGTAAGCTCCCGTTTATTCACATACGTCCCCGTCGGGTTGTTCGGATTGCATATCCAAACGACGCGCGTTTGCTCATCGATCGCATTCAGCATCGCTTCCAAATCATGGCGCCCATCCACAAGCGGAATTTCACGAACTTCCGCCCCTTCAATCACCGCGTTATGGCGATATTGCGGAAACGTCGGCGCCGCCATCACCGTGTTCGTATTCGGCGACAAAAACGCGCGGCAAATAATTTGCACGACTTCATCGGAACCGTTGCCGAAAATAAGCTGTGTTTCCTTTACTCCAAGATGCGCAGCAACTTTTTCGCGCAGCAGGCGTGCATATCCGTCCGGATAAATGGCGAGACGGTCCAATTGTTTCATGATGGCTTCCTTCGCTGCAGGCGAACATCCGTATGGATTTTCGTTGGACGCTAGTTTGATAATATCCGTAAGCCCATACTGCCGTTTCACTTCTTCAACGGATTTTCCCGGTTGGTAAGGGGGAAGCCCCCGCAACTGTGTTTTAATTTCCATGATGACACTCCCTATCATTTCTGTTATTGCACCGTTTCATCAAGCGGCGCTGTCAGCGAGCGAGCGTAACGGCGAAACTCAGCGAGCGCCTCCTCTTTTTTTCCCGGTGTTTGCAAGCGGTCGCTAAGCTGTTCAATTTTTTGGACAAGCGCGCTGCCGATGACGACACCGTCACAATAGCTTTTTAGCATGCTCACTTGTTCGCTTTTCGAAATGCCAAATCCAACGACGACAGGAACATGGCTATGCCGTTTTACTTCTGCCAAAAATTCGTTTAATGTTTCCGGTAACGTATCACGCACGCCGGTCACACCGAGGGATGAAACGCAATATAAAAATCCTTGCGCATTGGAAGCGATCATTTCAATTCGCTTTTTCGATGTCGGCGCCACGAGCGAAATCAGCGGGATTCCCGCCGCCTCGCCAAGCTTGCGAACCGGCTCGCTTTCTTCAAAAGGCAAATCCGGAATTAAAACGCCGTTCGCTCCATTTTTTTGCGCTAAAGCAAAAAAGGATTCTTCTCCTAATTGTAACACAGGATTGTAATACGTAAAGATAATAATCGGAATTTTTACGCCTTTTTTTCTCATTTCAGGGATTAATTCGATCGCTTTTTGCAGTGTCATCTGCTGGCGCAGCGCTCTTGCCGCTGCCCGTTGAATAACCGGGCCATCCGCCAACGGATCGGAGTACGGAACGCCTAGTTCCAAAATATCGGCTCCCGCCTCTTGAAGCGCCAAGGCCAGTTCAATCGTTATATCCGGTCGGGGATCCCCGGCGACAATAAACGGGATAAACATTGGCTTAGTTACGGTTAGCAATTGCAACGTCGTTTCCCCCCTTTTAAGTGATTCATCATTGTCTGCACATCCTTATCGCCGCGGCCAGATAAACAAACGAGCACCGTTTGATCACTTCGCATCGTTTTCGCAAGCTGAACTGCCTTCGCCAAAGCATGCGCCGACTCAATCGCCGGAATAATCCCTTCTTCCCTAGACAGCAGTTGGAACGCCTTGATCGCTTCGTCATCCGTAACGCTTTCGTAACGAACGCGGCCGATGCTGGCCAAATAAGCGTGCTCCGGTCCAACCCCAGGATAATCAAGGCCTGCAGAAACGGAATACGGCTCCATAATTTGCCCGTGCTCATCTTGCAATAAATACGTCATCGCCCCATGAATGACGCCTTTTGTTCCTTTTGTGATCGTTGCGGCATGATACGGCGTGTCGATGCCTTTTCCGGCCGCTTCCACGCCAACGAGCACCACGTTATCTTCCAAAAACGGATAAAACATGCCAATCGCATTGCTTCCGCCGCCCACACACGCAACGATCGCATCCGGAAGCTTTCCTTCCCGCTCGAGGAATTGGCGTTTCGCCTCATCACCGATAATGCGCTGAAATTCGCGCACCATTTTCGGATACGGATGCGGGCCGACAACAGAACCGATCATATAAAAATGGTCGTCGCAATGTTGCACCCAATAGCGAATCGCTTCGTTCGTTGCGTCTTTTAACGTACGGTTGCCGCTGTAAACGGGAACAACTTCGGCACCTAACAATTTCATCCGGAATACGTTCAATTCCTGCCGTTTTATATCTTCTTCCCCCATAAATACGATGCATTCCATTCCAAAATGGGCCGCCACCGTCGCCGCGGCAACGCCGTGCTGACCTGCCCCCGTTTCGGCAATGATTTTTTTCTTTCCCATTCGCTTGGCGAGCAATGCCTGTCCAATCGCATTATTGATTTTATGGGCGCCGGTGTGGTTTAAATCTTCTCGTTTCAAGTAAATTTTTGCGCCGTTTAGTTTTTTCGTTAAATTAGGCGCAAACGTAAGCGGCGTCGGACGACCGGAATACTCTTGCAAAATTCGTATATATTCCGCTTTAAACTCTTCATCGGCGAGCGCTTTGGCAAGCTCTTCCTCTATTTCTTCGAGCGGAATCATTAGCGTTTCGGGAACGAATTTTCCGCCAAAATCGCCAAATCTACCATTTTCGTTTGGAACGTTATACTTATACATAGTTCGCCACCTTCTTCTCGATTTCTTTCATTTTTTTAACGCTTTTTTCCCCGTTTTCTTCAATGCCGCTGCTAATGTCGATGCCGTAAGGGCGGTACGAAAGCAGCTTTTCCACGTTTTCCGGCATGATTCCGCCGGCGATAAAACAAGGCGCCGCTTGACGCGCTGCTTCTTCCAAATAAAACGGGACATTCTTCCAGTCGAATGAAATTCCCGTTCCGCCCCACGCTCCGCTTACTCGGCTATCCACCACATATCCGTCGGCGATGCCAGCGTATTGCTTCATCTTCGCAAGCGCGTTCCCATCATGATGAATCGCTTTCCACACGGCAAGGCCCGTCGCTTCTTTTATTTTTGCGATATACTCGACCGTTTCATCGCCGTGGCATTGGATCACCGCGAGCGGAAGCTGCGACGCCGCGCCGATGATTTTATCAATCGGCGCGTTGACAAACACGCCGACAAGCTGTTTATCACCAAGGGAAATACATTTCAGCCATTGCTTTGCCGCTTCCACTTCCACTTTTCGCTTGCTTTCTGCAAAAATCAACCCAACGTAATCCGCTTTGCTTTGGACGCTTTTTTGCAAATCGGAAGCGGTGCGGTTGCCACAATATTTAAGACGGACGGCCAATCGTATCGACCTCCTGGAATAGTTCGTAAACCGCGGCTTCGACATCGTCTTTTCGCATCAGCGATTCCCCAACAAGCACCGCGTTTGCGCCGTACGTTTTCACCGTTCTCAAATCGGAAGAAGTAGCGATACCGCTTTCGCTGACTACCACGCTCCCAGCCGGCACGAAAGGGATGACCTTGCCTGTCGTTTCCAACGCGGTGACAAACGTATGCAAATCGCGGTTGTTAATGCCGATAATTTCCGGCGTAAAAATCTCTAAAATGCTTTCCAACGTTTTGCGCTGGTGCACTTCGACTAAACACTCCAAACCTTTGTCGTACGCCTCCTGATATAGCTCATACAACGTTTTTGCCGGCAGCGCTTCGCCGATTAATAAAATCGCATCCGCTCCGATTCGCACGCTCTCCTCAATTTGCATCCGATCGATAATAAAATCTTTGCGCAAAATCGGAAGCTGCACCGCTTGTTTCACATCGCTCAAATAACTGCGATGCCCTTGGAAATACCGTTCATCCGTCAATACGCTGATCGCATCCGCTCCCGCTTTTTCGTACGCTTTCGCGATCGCCACAGGATGAAAATCCGGACGAATCACCCCTTTAGATGGGGAAGCCTTTTTCACTTCAGCGATAAGACCGATGGAGCGGTTTGGCTTTTTCAGCGCCCCCGATAGCGAACGGCGCTTTACGTTCCGCAACGGCTCCGGCAATGTCAGTGCTTCCACTTCTTTTCGTTTCGTCGCGATAATTTGTTCAAGCATATTTCTCTACCTCTTTCATCCGCAACCGTTCGAATTGTTCATAAGCTTTCTTTGTCATCACCGCTTCTTTTGCCATTTCGACCCCTTCGCGAATCGTCGCCGCTTTTCCTGCCACATATAGCGCTACGCCGGCGTTAAAGATGACGATGTTAGTCGCGCTTTCATTCGCTTTTCCTTCCATGACCGCCTTTAGCAGTTCGGCGCTTTGTTGCACCGTGCGGACTTGAATATGTTCTAATTTCCCGCGCTTGAGCCCATATTGTTCCGGCGCGAGAACAAAACGGCGAATTTCCCCATTTTTCAACTCGACAACGTCCGTTTCTGCCGAAATGCTGCATTCATCCAGCCCATCTTTTCCAGTGACAAATAAAACGTGTTCCGAACCGAGCCGGTGAAGAGTTTCCGCGAGCTTTTCCGCGTAGCTTGTAGAATAAACGCCGATTACTTGCCGCTTGCACCGCGCCGGGTTCGCCAGCGGGCCAATTAAATTGAAAACGGTGCGAAAACCAATTTCTTTGCGCGGCAATGCGGCATATTTCATCGCTGAATGGTAAAGCGGCGCGAATAAAAAAGCCAATCCTTTTGTTTTTAACGCTTGTTTCGCTTCTTCCGGCGTCGCTTGAATATCGATGTGAAGCGCCTCTAACACGTCCGCGCTTCCGCTTTTCGAGGAAACCGCGCGATTGCCGTGTTTAGCTACTTTGACGCCAAGCGATGATACGACGATCGCCGCCGCAGTAGAAATGTTGAACGTCGCTGCTTCGTCTCCGCCCGTTCCGCACGTGTCGATCACTTCTTCTTCATAATCGAGCGTCATCATCTGATTGCGCATCGCTTTCACCAATCCTGTTAGTTCGTCAACCGTTTCCCCGCGCAACCGCAAAATCGACAAGAAGCTGGCAATTTGACTGGCCGTTGCTTCTCCCGACATAATCGCCGTCATCGCCTCATACGCCTCTTCTTCCGTCAATGTATATCCTTCGACACATTTGGCAAGAAGTTGTTTAAACATATATATTCTCCCCCTTCACAAACAGTTGCTCGGCACGTTCAATCGCTTTAATTAAGGCGCTCGCTTTATTGCGCGTTTCCTTCCATTCCAATTCAGGAACGGAATCGGCGACAATCCCCGCGCCCGCTTGCACATAAGCATAACCGTCTTTGACAATCGCCGTCCGAATCGCGATGCATGAATCAATATTGCCATCAAAACCGATATAGGCGATTGTGCCGGCGTATAAATTTCTCGCCGTCGGCTCCAGCTCTTGCAAAATTTGCATCGCTCTCACTTTTGGCGCCCCGCTTACCGTTCCTGCCGGGAACGCCGCCAGCAGCGCATCAATCGGATGAACCCCTGTTTTTAACACGCCGGTTACTTTCGAAATTAGATGCATAACATGAGAAAATTTCCCGATTTCCATTAACACCGGCGTTTCGACAGTGCCATATTCCGCGACTTTTCCGATGTCGTTGCGGGCTAAATCTACCAACATGTAATGTTCCGCTCTCTCTTTCGGATCATCGTAAAGCTCCTTTTGCAGACGATCATCTTCTTCCGCCGACCGCCCCCTTCTTCTCGTCCCGGCGATCGGATGAATTTCCACATGGCGGTCATAAACTTGAATGAGTTTTTCCGGAGAACTTCCGACAATTTCTACATTATCGACGCGAAAATAAAACATATATGGTGACGGATTAATATGGCGCAACATGCGATATATTTGAAAACCGTTCACTTGGACCGGGACGGCAAACCGCTGCGATAATACTGCCTGAAAAATATCGCCGCTAACGATATAGTCTTTGATTTTTTCGACATCCCTCATAAATGACGCTTTGTCATAATTGGATATAACGCCCTGAAAGGAAACATTCGTTTCCTCGTCGTCGCCGCGAAGCAATAACAACGGCTCTGCCCGTCCGCTCGCCGCCTTTTTCATTAACGCTTCCATCCGCTTGACCCCTTCTTCGTATTTTTTCTTTTTCGTTTCCTCTTGGTCCTTATCGGACAAGCGGACATAATGAATAAACACCATTTCCCGCTTATGATGGTCAAACGCGATCAGTGATTCGCAAATCGTAAAATAGCCTGTTTTCATCGGAATATCGCGATTGGGATGCATTGGGACTTTTTCGATTGCGGAAATAAAATCGTATCCTAAAAAACCGACCGCGCCGCCAACAAATGGAATTTCATCGGTAAGCCGCTTGACGCGAAGCTGTTTTTCGATAAACAAAAACGCATCCTTGAGCGAAGAAGCTTTCATGATTTCTTTGCCATGCTCATCCATCACCGAAAATGAACGGCCTGTTTCGCTTTCAATCGTCAAAAAAGGTGATAAGCCAATAAAGGAATAGCGCGCCCACGGCGATGAATCATCTTTGCTTTCGAGCAAAAATACTGCTTCGTCTTGCAAATTTTCAAAGATCTTCAGCGGCTCGAACACATCCGCAAAAAAGCGGCGCACAATCGGAATCGTCTGGAAATGAGTCGCGTCTTTTAAAAAAGTGGTGATCGTGCAGTTTTTCAATGATTCTCCCCTCCGTTCGTTCGGATGGAGAATGAGGGTTTATGAGGCGAAAAATGAGGAAATGAAAAAACCCAAAGACAAATGTCTTTGGGTAGACTTCTCCTCGCTTGCGCAAAAGCTCACCTCAGCTAAACTCACTCATTCTCATCTACCCTCATCTCGCTCTGCTCTTCCACTGTTCACTTATCGCTTTGTTTTTTATCATATTATATTTCTGTTTTTTTTGTCAACAAATCCGGGCGCAATGCAACAGCATCCCGCAAATAAATATGAGAAATTTCTTCTTGCTTTTTCGCTGTATGGACGGTCATCATCACGCGTATGCAACGCGGCAGTGAATGAGGAACAGGAATTTCCCGCATGCACATAACCGGAACGTACGTCCATCCTTCTAAGCGGCGCAGCGCTTGCGCCGGAAACGCCGCCGTAATATCCTCGGTAACGGAAATAAGAACGAACGATACATCGCTTGCCGCTACACCATTGGCACGGATCATTTCCTTCAGCAATGTTTCCGTTGCATTGACAATTTCCTCCGCTTCATTGCGCTCAACGGTAATGGCACCACGAATCCCGCGGATCATTCTCTCCGTCATTTTTCCCCTCCTCCCGCTGCGAAAATTCGCCAAGCAGCGCGAGCAGCGTTTCATCGTCAAGCGACGTTACTTCCACCGCGCCAATGTCTTTCAAAAGCACCATACGGACGGTTCCCGCTCTTGCTTTTTTGTCTCCTTTCATTTTTGAAAGGAGGCGATTTACTTGCAGTTGTTGCGGAATAGAAACAGGAAATCCGTATGTACGGAACCAAGAAGAAAAACGATAGTCGTCAAACGACACTCCATATACTCGTTCGCTGACAAAAATTGCAAACAGCATCCCAATTGCTACGGCATCGCCATGCGTTATCGCTCCATAGCCAAGCTCGTTTTCAATCGCGTGCCCAAGCGTATGCCCAAAATTTAAATGCGCGCGAACTCCTGCCTCTTTTTCGTCTTCCCGCACAATGCTCGCTTTCACTTCGATTCCTTTCTTAATGCAATATTGCAATCGTTCTCCTTTTAAGTCGGCAAGCTCGCGAACTTCTTGCCGAAGCCATTCATAAAAGCCGCGGTCGCGAATGAGCGCGTGCTTGATGACTTCGGCAAAACCGGAGCGCAGTTCTTTTTCCGGCAGAGAACGCAAAAAAGCGATGTCATAAACAACCGCCTCCGGTTGATAAAACGCTCCAATCATGTTTTTGCCGAGCGGATGATTAATCGCTACTTTGCCGCCGACGGCGCTGTCATGCGCGAGAAGCGTCGTCGGTATTTGAATATATCGAATGCCGCGCATATACGTGGCGGCTACAAATCCAGCTAAATCGCCAACGACGCCGCCGCCGAAGGCAAGAATAAGCGACTTGCGGTCAAGCCCGCGTTGAAGCGCAGTCGTTTGGCACGCGTAATATTGTTCAAACGATTTCGCTTCTTCCCCGCCCGGTATGACATGCGTATACACATCATAGTCATCGTCGAGCAACGCGCGAAGCCTCGACAAATACAAACGCTCTAACGTTTGATCGGTAATAATAAGCACTTTCGTCCCTTTGGAAAAGGACAGTTGGCGGAGAATATCCGGTAAAGATTCAATGACTCCTTCGCCGAGAAACAACGGATATTGTTTTGTTTTCGTCTCGATCCAAATTCGTTCCATTGTTAAAACCCCTTTGCGTAACGGCGCATTTTTTCGACATTTTCTTTAATGAGATCCATTCGGTCTTGGCCGAACTGATCGACGATTGCCGAAGCAACTTCCCAGGCAACGACCGCTTCCGCAACAACGCTTGCCGCCGGTACTGCGCAGCTGTCAGAACGCTCGATGCTTGCCGTAAACGGCTCTTTCGTTTCAATATCCACGCTTTGCAGCGGTTTGTACAACGTCGGAATCGGCTTCATCACCCCGCGCACGACAATCGGCATCCCAGTTGTCATTCCGCCTTCAAATCCACCGGCGCGGTTTGTCCGCCGCATAAATCCTGTTTCTTCGCTCCAAATAATTTCATCATGCACTTCGCTTCCCGGACGCCGCGCCGCTTCAAAGCCGATGCCAAATTCGACGCCCTTAAACGCATTAATGCTAACAATCGCCGCGGCAATTTTCGCATCAAGTTTCCGATCGTAATGAACATGGCTGCCAACCCCGGCAGGGACGCCTTCCACAATCACCTCGACAATGCCGCCGATCGAGTCACCGTTTTTCTTCGCTTCGTCAATCGCTTCCATCATTTTGACCGCTGCTTTTTCGTCAAAACAGCGCACCGGCGACTCTTCCGTCACTTGCTGCAATTCCTCAAGCGAATGATAATCAAGGCGCTCCGCGCGGACCCCGCCAATTTCTATCACATGTCCGGCAACGCGAATGCCAAGCTCTTCTAAAATTCGTTTTGCCACCGCTCCGGCCGCGACTCGTACCGTCGTTTCCCGCGCTGATGAACGTTCTAATACGTTGCGCATGTCACGGTGCCCGTATTTTAACGCGCCGTTTAAATCGGCATGGCCTGGGCGAGGCCGCGTCACTTTCCGTTTTACTTCTTCGGTCTGATCGATTGGCTCAATCGACATAATGTTCTTCCAATGTTTCCAATCGCGGTTTTCGACGACAAGCGTAATCGGGGAACCTAACGTTTTTCCATGGCGGACGCCGCTGAAAATCTTCACTTCATCTTTTTCAATTTGCATCCGCCGGCCGCGGCCGTATCCTTTTTGCCTTCTTGCCAGCTCTTTATTAATATGTTCGGCAAGCAGCGTCAGCCCTGCCGGCACCCCCTCCAAAATCGTCGTTAACTGCGGTCCGTGTGATTCACCTGCTGTTAAATATCTCATCTCTTTTTCTCTCCCTTCAACTCTTTAACGCGTTTAAGTAACAATATATCATAAATTTGAAAAATGAAAATAGTTTCCTACAAAAAAAGAATTCATCTTGCCGATGAACTCTTCGATAGGCTAATTGATTTTGCGGTAAAAAAACGTGTCTTCCATTTCAAAACCGTACAAGCCCGGGTTAAAAATTTGTTCCGTGCTGCCGACAAATAGGATTCCGCCTGGCCGCAGCGCTTGGTTAAATTTATAGTAAAGCCGTGCTTTCGCCTCTTCTGTAAAATAAATAAGCACGTTGCGACAGACAATCAAATCGAATTGGCGTTCAAACGGATCGGCGAGCAAGTTGTGCTTTTTAAACGTCACCGCTCTTTTTATCTTTTCGTCGATTTTATAATGCATCCCTTCTTTCGTAAAAAACTTCTTTTTCATTTCTTCCGGCATTTCTTGCAGCGACCGTTCCGTATACATCCCTATTTTCGCACGGGCGATCGCGTTTTCATCGATATCAGTCGCTAAAATCGAAACATGGGCGAGCGGCACCAATTTCGATACAATCATCGCCAACGTATAAGGCTCTTCCCCGGTAGAGCATGCGGCGCTCCATATTTTTAAACGGCGGTTCTGCTCGAGAAGTTTCGGCAAAATTTTTTTTTCAAGCACTTCCCACCGTTTTGCATTTCGATAAAATTCCGACACGTTAATCGTCATTCGGTCAAGAAATTCATGAAATAGTGCTTCATCTTTTTCCATTGCTTGAAAAAATTGCTGAAAGTTTTTTAGCCCTCTTTTTTCATAGAGCGACGTTAAGCGCCTTTTCATTTGCGCCTCTTTATATTGCGAAAGATCAATGCCTGTTTTTCGCTTGATATTCTCAATAAACTGTTGGTAATCGTTCATTCCCGTTTTTCCTCTCTTTTTCTCATTTCCAACCGAATACCTATGTTTTAGTATAGCGCAAAACAGATGGAAAAGAGAATAAAAAACCGGCCATTTCGCTGACCGGTCGTCGTCTTTTTTAATATATCCATTGGTTCATTAATTTCGAATAATCGACAAGCTCCTCTTCTTTGAAAAATAAACGAATTTCCCGTTCAGCGCTTTCCGGGGAGTCCGAACCGTGAATGACGTTTTTCCCGACAGTCAAGCCATAATCGCCGCGAATCGTACCAGGCGCCGCTTCCTGCGGGTTTGTTTTTCCCATCATTTGTCTGGCCGTCGCAATCACGTTTTCGCCTTCCCACACCATGGCAAACACCGGACCTGACGTAATAAAGTCCACAAGCTCCCCGAAAAACGGGCGTTCCTTATGTTCCGCGTAATGCTGTTCAGCCAATTCACGGGATACTTGCATTAGTTTTGCACCAACAAGCTGAAAACCTTTTTTCTCAAAACGAGCAACAATCTCGCCGATCAAGTTGCGCTGAACCCCGTCAGGCTTGACCATGATAAACGTTCTTTCCATCATCTATTCTCCACCCCTATAAGTATGTACTAGGAAACTGAATTCCCACCAAAATAGTATCACTGTTTTCGCTTATTAGCAATATTGCCCTTGAAAGCGTTAAGAATCCCTTTTTCCGATATATTTTGCGATGTCATACAATGTAGAACGCGCTTTATTTTTCGGCAACGTTTCTAATACACGAAACGCTTTTTGCAAATACCGATCGCTAAGCGCGTACGATTTTTCAATCGCATCAGTTTGTTTGATCAACGCAATAATTTCCTTCATTTCGTCCGGCGTCGTCTTCGGATGGACAGCGGTAATCCTCTCTCTTGCCCTTTCATCCTCCATTGCGAATAACACAGGGAGCGTGACATTTCCTTGCAATAGATCGCTCCCCGCCGGTTTGCCAAGCTGCGCTTCTGTACCGGTAAAATCGAGAATATCATCCGTAATTTGAAACGACATGCCAACATAATACCCGAACAAATAGAGGCGATCCGCCACCTCCTTTGCCGCGTTTGCGGCAATTGCTCCGAGCTGGCAGCTTGCCGCGATCAACAGCGCGGTTTTTCGTTTGATGCGCCGCAAGTAACAACGAAGACTTTGATCAAAACGATATTTATCTTTAATTTGTTCAATTTCACCGCGGCATACCTCGACAATTGTATTCGCCAAAATGCGGTGGGCAAGCGGATTTTCAAGGCGCGTCATCAATTCAAGAGAGCGGGCAAACATATAGTCGCCGGCATACATGGCAAACCGATTGCTCCATTTTGCCTTAATCGTTTTTCTTCCTCTCCGCAGCTCTGCATCATCGATCACGTCATCATGAACGAGAGAAGCCATATGGATTAACTCTAACGCCACCGCCACATGTTTAACCCGTTCAATATCATACGTGCCGAATTTCGCGGCAAGCAATACAAAAACGGGACGGATCCGCTTTCCGCCCGCTTGTAACAAATGTAACGCAGCTTCGCTCAACTGCGCATAATCGGATCGGACCGTTTCTTCTAATTCTTTTTCCACAGCACGTAAATCCGCATTCAAAAACGAATACATCGCTTTTAATTTCATGATGTTCACCTTTATTATCGTTTATAGCCTAAGTGCATCGCAGCAACTCCAAATGTGTACGGCTTCACTTCAATATCGACAAAGCCGGCAGCGCGGAACATCTCTGCAAGTTCATCCCTTCCAGGAAAATCACGCGCCGATTCTTGAAGCCACGAATATTCTTCATAACTTTTCGCAAACAATTTTCCAAACAAAGGCATAATAAAGCGAAAGTAAAAATAGTACAACTGGCGAAATCCAATTAATGTCGGCTGCGATGTTTCAAGACAAACGACTTTGCCGCCTGGTTTTACGACGCGGTGCATTTCTTTTAGCACTGCCATATAGTCAGGCACATTGCGCAAACCGAAGCCAATCGTCACATAATCAAACGTATTGTCGGGAAACGGCAAGTTCATTGCATTGCCATGAATCAGTTTTACATTTGTCAACTGGCGTTCTTTTATTTTTTGTTCTCCAACTCGCAGCATATTTTTGCTGAAATCAAGTCCGTATACTTCGCCGCTTGGACCGACGGCCTCCGCAAGCGCAATCGTCCAATCGGCCGTGCCACAGCAAACGTCAAGCGCCTTTCTTCCTTGCTGTACATTCATTCGCTTCATCGTATCTTTGCGCCATTTCAAGTGGCGCCGGAAACTAATGACCGAATTCATGCGGTCGTAATGTTTGTAAATTTTCTCAAACACATGATGGACCCGTTCTTCTTTTGATTGATACATGCTTCTACCCTTCTTCCACCGTCTTTTTTGCGACGGCTGAAAAACCGCCAGTTAACTCGGAAATGCGGACTTGCAACATCTCATTGACTTCCAATTTCATTTTTAGCAATTTTTCTTTGCAATGGTCAATATACCGATTGCAAATGTGGAGCAAATAATGTTTCTGCTCCTTCGTCACCGCTTTTGTTTTTGGAAATACGATATTTGCCATCTGCTCAAACAAAGCAGAAGAACCGGAATGGATGAACGCTTCTTTTTCCATGTTTAACCGTTTCAACAGCAAATAATCATGCGAAAAGCTTGCCCATAACGGGGCAGAAAAATATTCCCCCATTTTGCAAATCAATGCTGACTCAATCGTTCCAACGCTGTCAAACAACGTTTCAATTCGCTCCACATCTTTTTGATACAATCGAATTTTGTGCTCATTAATCTCTTTAATCGCTTCCGCAAACAGACGGATCATCGAAATTTCATTCCGCTTTGCTAAGTAATCGTAATATAAGCCACTATATAAATCCCCTGCAAGCACAACTAATTGCCGCGTTTTTAAATCATCATCTTCGCGGCTGGAAGCAGAATTCGTCACTTCGTCATGGGTATCAAGGGCGATTTGCACAAGCATCATCGGGATAATATAATTGTCCGCTTTCTCTGGGGAAATTTTCACATCTTCTAACATGGATAACGACAGCAAAATGCGATCTTCATCGATCGGCCTTGTTGATATATGCTGAAACAAATAGGAATGGTGAAGAAATCGTTCGATTTGTTCTTTTAGCGTCGTAATTTTTTTCATGATGTTTTTCAATATAATCACCCTTGTCCCCAAAAATTCGCACAAAATATAACGGAGTAATTATAACATAATTTTTTTTGAAGCGCTCTAGTTTCATAGAAAATCGTTCATTACTTTTTTCCTTCCGATTCGATTTCGCCATGTCTCGTCTGAATATGCGCTTTTCCTCTTACCTTAATCGCCGATGTATGTTCGGTGAATTGAGCGATTAACACTTCCCCTTTATCCAGCTTTTCCGAATGATGAAAACGTGTATCCGCTCCTCTCGTTAACCCAATGACGTTCACACCATCTTCCAGCGCTTTAATGACGACATAATCGCTGTTGATATGCATAACCTCTCTCCTCCTCATTTCGTTATTCGCATATTTTATCCTTTTATGAGGGAAAGCACTTCCGCGCGGGCAGTTTGGTCGGTTTCAAACGACCCTCTCACCGCTGTTGTCACCGTTTTGGCTCCCGGCTTTTTCACGCCGCGCATCGTCATGCACATATGTTCTGCTTCGACCACTACCATTACCCCATATGGATCTAACGTTTCCATAATCGAATCGGCAACGGTCGCCGTAATGCGCTCCTGCAATTGCGGACGGCGGGCCACCGCCTCCACCGCTCGTGCCAGCTTACTTAATCCTGTAACTTTTCCGCCACGAGGAATATAGGCAACATGCGCGACGCCGAAAAACGGGACCAAATGATGCTCGCACATAGAGTAAAACGGAATATCTTTGACAAGCACTAACTCCTCATGGTCTTCATTGAACACAGTTTGAAAATACTGCTTCGGATCTTCATGTAACCCGGAAAATACTTCCGCGTACATCTTTGCGACTCGTTTTGGTGTGTCGACTAATCCTTCACGGTTCGGATCTTCGCCAATTGCCTCTAAAATTAAGCGAACGGCATATTCAATTTGTTCATAATTCACGTGTGACATACAAGCAACATCCTCCTGCATCATAAAAGCTGAATGTAATCCGATTCTAGCATATGTAACGAAAAAAAAGCAAAAAAGAAGGGCAGCGTATCGCTTACCCTTCCTTTGCAAGCTCTTAATTGCTTTTATATGTAAACTTATTTCACAGCATCTTTAAGAGCTTTTCCTGGTTTGAATGCAGGAACTTTGCTCGCAGGGATTTCCATTTCTTCCCCTGTTTGCGGGTTGCGCCCTTTGCGCGCCGCGCGCTCGCGCACTTCAAAGTTCCCAAAGCCAATTAATTGGACTTTATCGCCTTTTTTCAGCGCTTCTGTAATAGATTCAAATACAGCGTCCACCGCTTTTGTTGCGTCTTTTTTGGAAAGGCCGCTAATTTCAGCCACTGCGTTAACTAATTCTGTCTTATTCATGCGATTCACCTCCTCCCAAGAGGGTTGTCAAAATTGCTTGTAATACCATTTCTTCACATTTTCTTATATTTCTATACGTATAAAATGCGGTGACATGCCTAATATTAAACAATTTATCACTATAATTCAACACATTTTCAACAAAACAATAAAATTTAGGCACATTTCACCAAAGAAAGTAACTTTTTCTGATAAAAGATTATCATATGTCCTATGCGTTATCAAGATAAAATCCTTGTTTTCTAAGGGTTTCTATTAATTTTCTCGCATAGTAAAAATAAAAAAGACTCCAATCTTGGAGCCTTCTCTTATAAAATAATGGCGATTAATCCGCCGGATCCTTCGTTAATAATGCGTTCAAGCGTTTCTTTTAGCTTGTAACGTGCGTTTTCCGGCATAAGGGCAAGCTTTGCTTGAATGCCCTCGCGGACAATCGAGCTAAGCGAACGGCCAAAAATATCGGAATTCCAGATTGAGAGAGGATCATCTTCAAAATCTTGCATTAAATAACGGACAAGCTCTTCGCTTTGTTTTTCCGTGCCGATAATTGGCGCAAATTCCGATTCAACGTCCACTTTAATCATATGAATGGATGGAGCTACCGCTTTTAACCGCACGCCGAAGCGCGATCCTTGACGAATGATTTCCGGCTCATCGAGGCTCATGTCGGAAAGCGCCGGCGCCGCGATGCCATAACCGGTTTGTTTCACCATTTTTAACGCATCGGCGATTTGGTCATATTCTGCTTTTGCGTGAGCAAAATCTTGCATAAGCTGCAGCAAATGATCTTTTCCGCGAATTTCCACGCCAACAACTTCTTTTAAAATTTGGTCATACAAATCGTCCGGCGCGTACAAGTCAATTTCGGCAATTCCCCGCCCCATTTCAATGCCGGCAAGACTCGCCTTTTCAATGAAATCATATTCGCTAAATTGCTGGACAACGCGATCCACATCGCGCAGCCGCTTAATATCTTTAACTGTATCGCGGACAGCATCTTGATAGCTTTCGCGAAGCCAATGATCTTCGCGGAGCACCATGACCCAGCTTGGTAAATTTACATTCACTTCTAATACCGGAAATTCATATAATGCTTCACGAAGCACGTTATACACATCGGCTTCTCTCATGCTTTCGACGCTGATGGCTAACACTGGAATATCATATTTTTCGGCGAGCTCGCGGCGGAGCGCTTCCGTATCCGGATGATGCGGACGAACGGTGTTGACGATCATAATAAACGGCTTGCCGACTTCTTTTAGCTCGTGAATGACGCGCTCCTCGGCTTCGACATAATCTTGACGCGGAATTTCGCCGATCGTGCCGTCCGTCGTAATGACCACGCCGATCGTCGAATGTTCTTGGATCACTTTTCTTGTTCCGATCTCCGCCGCTTCGTGAAACGGAATCGGTTCCTCGTACCACGGCGTATGAATCATGCGCGGGCCGTTCTCATCTTCATACCCTTTTGCACCGGGGACGGCATAACCTACACAATCAACAAGGCGAATATTTACTTCTAGCCCTTCGTCGACTTTTACGGTAACCGCTTGATTTGGCACGAATTTCGGCTCGGTGGTCATAATCGTTTTTCCGGCGGCGCTTTGCGGCAATTCGTCTTGCGTGCGCGCTTTATCTGCTTCATTTTTAATATTCGGGATGACGACAAGCTCCATAAACCTTTTTATGAAAGTCGATTTTCCTGTTCGGACCGCACCGACTACTCCTAAATAAATATCGCCACCAGTTCGTTCGGCGATATCCTTGAAAATATCGACTTTTTCCAAATGACTCCCCTCCAGTCTTTTGGGCCGTTATAGTTAACAACCGAATTCGCTAGTATCGTAGGACACTATATGAATATGATGTTGTCCTATTTGTTTATGACTAAAAATGTATAAAAAATCCCTTCTCTAGAATGTATTTTCCTAGAGAAGGGTTCATGACTCATTTTGTTAAAAAAACCGGTTCATTTGTTTTGGCGTCAATCGTATACGGAAGGGAGTAGGCGGGCACAAATAGCGAATGTTTCACCAATATGTCGCGAATGTCATCGCCAGGGCGGTAATGGTGTTTCTCTTTTTTTAACGCGTTATATAAGTCGATGCGGTAATCGATATAAATTTTCCCGTTCCCATCGATGACAAGCGGCAAATTGTTGCCGGAAAACGGGCTGACGACATGCGGCGGTTCTTTATATCCGAGCTTTTTATAATCTAAAGTAAACACTCCCGGCGCGATCATTTCCTTAAACGGCGGATAGCGGTGGTCATCCCGATACATTTGCAAGCGCAGCTTTAAATCACGAATCCGTTCGGCCAGACGCAAGTCGAGCAATTTCACAGTTGGGTTTTTTTCTGCGTCGACGATGACATATTGGAAAACTCCGCCGCTTTCATAAGCGTTTCCTGGTGGTTCCTGCATATAGCGCGGCACTAACTTATTAAAATCAATAGGATATTTTTGATAAATAGGAGTTTTCATGTCGCGCGTTTTAATCGGCAAAAGCCCTCCCGTTGCTTTGCGGTATTGATTCACCGCCGATTGCACCGCAGCGACTTGGTCTTCATACGGGATTTGATTTTGCTTCAGCCGTTCCTTTGGGTATAAACAGCCGGAAAGAGATAATACAATCACGCATGATATCATACAACGAACGATCCATCTCATCGAAATCCATCCTTTAACCTCGTCTACTATTCTGGCGTAGGCCCGCTAAACACGACAAAAATAATGATAATCCCTGCTAAAATCATAAGAACATAGGCGATCAATGCAAAAATAAAGCGAATAATCTTGTTTTTTGCTTTATAGCGGCTGATATAAATCGAAAATACCGAGATAAACATGAATACCATGGACGCAATGGCAATCCACATTTTCGCCAACGCCGGTGACATCGCTTTTCCTCCTTTTTTTCGACACTATTATAACAAATAAATATATTTTGTTTCATGTAGACGCGGACTTTATGCATGAACAAAAAAACTGAAGTAAAGCGGGGCTTTTCTTTACTTCAGTTTAACAACAATACCCTTGATCCGGAAGCTCAAGTCTATAATTGTTCGTAGTATTGTATGCGAAGCGCAGACGCCTTGTATCCTCGAACGCCTATTTTCCTCGTTTTTACCGCTGCGGTTCTGTAAGAATATTCACTAAATCGTCCATCTCTTGCGTTTTTACGCGCGACATTAACGAATCAGCCGCATCCTTTGGATCTTTTCCGTCAAATAACACTTCATAAAGCACTTTCGTAATCGGCATTTTTACTCCAAGCTTTTTGGAAAGCTGATAAGCGGCCTTCGTTGTTCTTACCCCTTCTACAACCATTCCCATGCTGTCAAGCACTTCCTCGAGCTTTTTCCCTTTTCCCAACATGTGGCCAGCACGCCAATTTCGCGAATGAACGCTTGTGCATGTGACAATTAAATCGCCAACCCCCGTCAATCCCGCGAACGTTAGCGGATTGGCGCCAAGCGCACAGCCTAACCGGGCAATTTCAGCGAGCCCTCTTGTCATTAGCGCCGCTTTCGCATTATCCCCATATCCTAATCCATCGGTAATGCCCGCAGCTAAAGCAATGATGTTTTTCAACGCCCCGCCGAGCTCCACCCCAATTAAATCCGGATTGGTATAAACGCGAAAGTATTGGTGGTTCATAAACAAATCTTGAATGTGCTCCGCCGCTTCCATGTTTTTTGACGAAACGGTCACGGTCGTCGGATGGCGCAAGCTCACTTCTTCTGCATGGCTCGGACCAGACAGGACGACGACATCGCGCAAAAGCTCTCCCATTTCTTCCTCAATGACTTCAGAAACACGCTTATGCGTGTCTGGCTCAATTCCCTTGCTTACCGCTACAATGGTGATCGGTTCGCGAATGCAAGCGCAGACTTTCCGCAGCACTTCGCGAATCGCTTTTGTCGGTACAGCCAGCACCACCGTCCGGACGCCGTCAAGCGCTTGGCAAAGGTCGGCATAGCCGACAATCTTTTCAGGCAAGCGAACATTAGGCAAATATTTTTCATTCGTTCGTTTTGTATTGATTTCCTCGATTTGCTCCGCACGGTGCCCCCAAAGCCGTACTTGATGCCTGTTATCAGCGAGGACTAGCGCAAGCGCTGTCCCCCAGCTTCCTGCACCTAACACTGTAATTTGTTCCACCGTTTCTCACTTCCTTATTTATGAATTGCCTGTCGCTCCTCGTTCTTTTTTGTCTAGCTTCGGGCGCCATCAGCTCGCGTCGCTTCGGCCCACCTGCAGCGGCAACAGGATTGAGTTAACTTTTCTGAGCAACTCACGCAAGACCAAACTTTGTTTTGCCTGAGCCTCCCCGCAGGCCTTTCAGCACGTAGGCCAGGATGGCGCCGTTATCCTCAGAACGTAAACGGACTTTAGGCAAATTGGAGACGTCCTACTACGCTTTTATCATTTTCTCGGTCTAGCGATGATTTTTATCGGTGTTCCTTCAAAGCCGAACGCGTCGCGGATGCGATTTTCCAAAAAGCGCTCGTAAGAAAAGTGCATTAGCTCCGGGTCGTTGACAAATGCGACAAAAGTCGGCGGTTTTACCGCTACTTGCGTCATATAATAAATTTTTAAGCGCCGGCCATTATGCGTTGGCGTCGGATTCATTGCTACCGCATCCATCATCACTTCATTCAGCACGTTTGTTTGCACGCGCATTGCATGATTTTCGCTTACCATGCGAACAAGCGGCAACAGCTTATGTAACCGTTGCTTTGTTTTTGCCGAAACAAAGATCATCGGCGCATAATCAAGAAACGGAAAATGATTGCGGATTTTCCGCTCAAATTCGATCAATGTTTTGTCATCTTTTTCAATCGCATCCCATTTGTTTACGACAATAATCACACCCCGCCCCGCTTCATGGGCATATCCGGCAATTTTTTTGTCTTGTTCGATAATTCCTTCTTCCGCGTTTAACACAACAAGGACGACATCAGAGCGCTCAATCGCTTTCAGCGCGCGCAACACGCTATATTTTTCAGTACTTTCGTAAATTTTCCCTCTTTTTCTCATTCCCGCTGTGTCAATAATAACATATTCCTGTCCTTCCCGCACAAACGTCGTATCGACGGCATCGCGCGTCGTTCCGGCAATATCGCTGACAATGACGCGTTCTTCCCCTAAAATGGCGTTAACAAGAGAGGATTTGCCAACGTTTGGACGACCGATTAAACAGAACTTAATCACATCTTCTTCATATTCTTCCTGACCGCGTTTTGGAAAATGGCGGACGACCGCATCCAACAAATCGCCGAGTCCTGTTCCGTGCGCGCCGGAAATCGGATACGGATCACCAAATCCGAGCGCATAAAAATCGTAAATGAGATCGCGCATTTCCGGATTGTCAATTTTATTCACTGCAAGCACGACAGGCTTGTTTGAACGGTGCAAAATCTTTGCCACTTCCTCATCGGCCGCTGTCACTCCATCGCGGCCGTTCGTCATAAAAATGATCACGTCCGCCTCATCAATAGCAATTTCCGCCTGTTGACGAATTTGCACTAAAAGCGGCTCATCGCCGATATCGATCCCGCCGGTATCAATTAAGTAAAACTTATGGTTCAACCATTCAGCGCTGCTGTAAATTCTGTCGCGAGTTACTCCCGGAACATCCTCAACAATGGAAATACGTTCGCCGACAATTCGGTTAAAAATCGTTGACTTTCCAACGTTCGGACGACCGACAATTGCCACGACTGGATTAGCCATGCTATCACCCTTTCTTTACGTATCGCGACTGTGAAAAAGCACCCTTTCAAGGAAGGGTACAGCTGTTTTATTTTATCAAAAACGTCATTCGTCAACAATAAGCTAATGCTTGACAATGATGAACAATTGTTCTGTCAGCTCATGGGCGATGCCATCTAGAATCGCCTCTAAATTAGCGGCGATCCGCTCCATTTCTTCTTTTGTTTCACATGTAAAAATCGGCGCCCCTCCCGCCACTTTTTGTTCATTCGTTGTAACGACGGCTAAAATCACTTTCTCATGCGTCATGGGCTATTCTCCCCTTTTCATGAACTTCCGCTTTTTTGGCATACGAATGGCATTCTCCAATATCGGCACGTTCTCAATAATTTTTTTGCCTTTTCTATGTCATTGATTTGCGGCAAAATAAAAATGCCGACACGCCCATCATCTAAATCGCGCTTTGCCATCGGCACAAGCGCCGGCGTTCCTGAGTCGCGATATACTCCAAGCGCAGTAGATACGTCGTACAAAATCGCCTGACGCTGTCCTAAGTTGGCAATTGTTAAGCGCGCATTAAAATTTTTAGGCTTTAAAATAAACCCCATTCCATATTGCAAAATCTCTTCGCGGCGCGCTTGCAGCCCGATATTCATTATGTAAATGTTATCAACGTATAACCCCGCTCCTTCAAAATGCGGCTTCACATATTCCACATCGACAATATCCTTTAAGCGATTGCCGTCCATAAACCGGCGCGCGACAAACAGGCAAATGATGCTAACAATGATGGCAATCCAAGCATTCCACACTAAATAGGCAAGCGTGGAAAAAAAAGAAGTGAAAATGACTAAATAGTTTCTTCCTTCAAAAACAATAGCAATTCCTTCAATATACGTCTTTCCGCGCGGCACAAGCTCATATTGGTCAAGTTCGTTCAGTGTATTTCGTTCCATATTGCGCACATCGCGAAACTGTGACGCGGCAAGCGCCAAAAAAGTGATAGCTGTAAATTCTTTTTCCATAATGGCTGGAACGGCGACCGTACCGAGGCCAGCGGCAATAACGCTAAGGGCGATGTGAATCGTTCTTCCATGCAAATATGTCGGATATTGACGATAATCTGTCCGCAATAAATATAACCGTGTCATCACTCCGACAACAACGCCATATAAAATCGGAAACGTATACTCATTCATGACTGTTTTGTCCCCTTTATTTGTTTTTTGCCGCTAACATGCACTGCGATCTGCTCGAATAGCGCCCAAATAAGCAAACAAGCCGCACTAACAGATACCGTGTCCAAAAAAGAAAAAGAACCGATGACATACGAAAACGATACTTTTTTCGAAATAATGGAGTACAGCGTTTCACCTTGACAAGCTCCGATGATCAGGCATAATAAACGCGATTGGATATTCTCATAAAATAAAAGACATATTACGACTAACACCATGGCAAGCATCCATGTACGATCCATCCATATCCAGACCGGGTCAAAAAGAGAGAGCAGTTGGAAAGATGTATAGGCAAAAGCGATGGTCAATGCGGCGATCACCATATATAGAAGCTTCCAACAAGTTTGTTTTGCTACGAAATAACAAGATAAGAAAAAAAGAAACAAAAAAGAAAGCGTTACGTGAAAACTACCTATATGCAGCGAAACAGATGAGAGAATGATCGCTATTAGTGCGGCCGCAGCCAGCATTGTCCGTTGGCGCGTTTTTTGCATAAAAAAGGTCGATATTACCCATAACATCCAAAAAAAGAAGTAAAAATAAATTCCTTCCATACCTTCTTTTCTACCTCCCTACTATGTTCATTATTTCATCTTTTATGAAGATTGATTCGTGCATAAGTAAAACAAAAAATAGTCATAGTAAGAATGACAAATGGAGAAAGGAGCTGGACTAATGGGCAGAGACCGTCAAGAAAAAAAGTTAAAACAATCACACCGCGTTGAATCTGACCGTGATCAATCACTCGAACACAAAGGCGCGGCAAGACTCGAAGACCAAAACGCAGCAAGAGAACGAAACATGCACTAAGAAAAGCGGAAGCGGCGCGTTTATCTGCAATACGAGCTGGAGAGGCTCGGAAGAATAGCATCAAAAAAGCTGACTCAATGGTGACAAATCGAGTCAGCTTTTAAAATATTAAACGCACCACATGAACTTTTTCTCCAATTGTTGAAATGGATCCATGTATTTAGTGTTCAGCTCTCTTATGAACCCCGATCAGCTTCACCCACCATCTTGTTCTGTATTTCTATGTTTCATCCATCTTCTCCATGGCAAAGAGAACGTTTCAGATAATACTGTTTTTGTACCTCAAGATAAAAATACATAAGGCAGAATCGAATCGGAAACTTCCCTTTTATTTTTCAAGCATTCGTCCGAGAGGTTCATAAATATAGTCAATCATCTGCGTCGGACCCGGAAGATCGGGGTTCCATATTAACACCATCGCAAGAATCGTTCCCAAACTCAGCAGCACAATAAAAACCACTTTTTCTTTTTTCTGTGTCTGATGGATTCGCGGCCACTCGTATAGAAAAATAAACGCAACCAGAACAAGAGTACCTAGCATAAAACCAACTTTCATTATTGTTTCACCTCTTGTTCTGGCAATCCTTGCGGAGCAGAGTTTACTCCCGGTCTGCGGACGTACGCCTTCGTCTTCACGATCACTTCAACGTCAGGGAAGATTTGCTCCCAACGATTTTTTACCCTGTTCCATTCTCTTGGATATTTTCGGTGGAAAATATCTGCAAATCCAAAAATATCGGCTTTCATCTCTTTTTGCACTTTTTTCAATGCGGCTTGAATGCGCTTATTCGCCTCCTTTTCCAATTCTTTTTCGATCATTTTCGTATACTTAGGGTTTAACAAGTCCAGTTTCGTTCCGTTTAATATAATATCGTCTTCCGTGGTCGCTTTCACGATCATCTTCCACTTGCCTTTATCATATTTGGGGATGAATTCCGTATGCGCTCTTAACATTGTGGACGTGATATTTCCCTTTTCTCCTGTAAGCGTAACCGTGATATTTGCCCGTTTGATCTCATTTCTGAGCCAAAGTACGCCCCGAGTCAACTTATCATCAATATCCCCGATCATTTTATCCTTCTTAAAAATGGCGGTACGTTGAATAAACGCAATGGTCTGCCGATCTTTTTTCCCTTTTTCCGGAGGCAAGATCTTCACCATGGGAAGAGCCGCCGCACCGGCATCGCTGCTTAGCATTTGCAGAATGTCTTTGATCGTTACCTGCATTAAAAGTTTTGATTCTGACAATTCCCGCAGCACCTCTGCTGAGCTTTGTTCGATCGGGGGGAGCAGTTCGAACACACTTTTCGCAGTTCCTTTACTGACTAATACATTGGAACGAAGGCGAATTTGCGGATTGCGGCTCAGAAAGTCCAGATGCTGGCGAATCCCTGCTTTTGCCGCTCTCTCCCCGAACACGATCACCTTGGTGTGCCCCCAGAAGACACGGCGGGGAAGCTTTTCTTGCAGGTTCGAGATCGCATCAGCGACGGTGGCACCCGTTCCCGATCTTGCTAAAGTTTGAACCCCTCCACCACCGCCACCGCCGCCGCCCATCATCTGACCTCCACCGACTGCTTGCGGGACGATTAGTTCCGTTGTAAGCATGATTCGCCCATCTTTTTTTTGATCAATTCCTAACCCTACGATTAACGCTAAATCGTTTACTTCCGTTCGGTCCCAACAGCCGCTCAGCAAAACAAGATGAACGGACACGAAAAGAATTTTTGCTGCTTTTTGTAAGATGCCCATCCTCGTTTATCTCCTTTTTACCTCTTGTTTCGTTGCTGTCCTTATCCTTGTTGTGTTAACTTTTGGCTGTTGGTTCTTTTGCGCCATTTTGCGACAAATAGCAGAATAAGAGGAATTCCTAATTGAATCGAAATTCGGTAAAACGGAGAAGAGCTTCCTAGAAAATGGGTCAATTCCATTAAATTCGGCGCCGACCAGACGGCAAATAACAGCAGTAAAAATCCGATAGGAAAAACGATCGGGCGATAATCTGACAAATTCAGCCATTGAGCCGTTCCCAACACTAAAGCATAATAAAAGACAGCAATCTTCACAAAAACCCCTGCTACCCAAAGGGACATTACGATGGCTTCAATATGTTCTAGAAAATCCGCGATGCTAATGTAACGGACAGCGCTAAACGCGGGATAGATAAAACGGGATGTGATCCCTCCTAGGACGAAAAGAACGGCAATATTGATGAAAGATAAAGTCAACATGACGGCGGTGACTGAGATCATGCCCCATCTCTTTTCTTTATGGTGATCGGCTACGTAAGGAAGCAGAAAAGCGATGAGGAGGAATTCAGTAAACCAGCCTTGCGGGATGATCGCCCCTATGAGCGAAGGCATTATTCCCTTTTCCATGATTGGAAACATATTCTCTACTTCCATATCCGGAATCAACAGGATAATATTGGCCAATATCAGGATAATCACAACAGGCACAATCATTTGCGCAAGCCGGGCGACCACTTCCACACCGCCGCGAACGGCAAAGGAGCACACTAGAATCATACTTCCCATTACAAAAACTAATGGAGTATGAATAAGAAAGTTGCCTACAACAAATTCGCCATACTCTCGGATAATAATTCCATTTGCATGCAAATAGAAAAATAAAAAGACCAACCCAACCGCTTTCCCTAGAAACTTGCCGAGAATCTCCTCGCTGTACTCAATGAGGGTTTTTTGGGGATAGAGCTGATGTAACTGAACGGCAATATAAACGGTCAGAAATCCGATGAGTGAAGCCCAGAAAGGAGAAAGCCACATATCCTGCTTCGCGTGTCGGGCGGTGATTGCAGGGACTAAGAGAATGGCTGTTGCGATGATCGTCGGATACATCATTATCCCCATTTGGGCGGCAGATATTTTTCCTTTCTCAATCATTATCATGATCCTCCTTTGCCTCTACTCGTCTTATCATTTCCGTAATCAGGGCCCGGTTTCTGATCCGGACCTTGCCGAAGGATGTTATCCGTTCCTGTTAAACTGGGGCGTGTATCGAGCTTCCACCAAGGCGCGCGCAGCAATACGTCTTTCATTTCTCCTCCTTGCATTGGAGCTAAGGGAGATAAATAGGGAACACCGAAAGAACGAAGCGTCGCCATATGAGTAAGAATCATGAGCAGCCCAAACATAATCCCGAGAAGCCCTAACGTCCCTGCCAATAAGATCATGGGAAAGCGCAGCATCCTTAGTGCGAATCCAACCGGATAGCGGGGAATGGTAAAGGAGGCAATCCCCGTTAATGCGACCACCATGATCAGAGGAGAAGAAGCAAGACCTGCTTGGACCGCAGCTTGCCCAATCAC